>CAYUUO010000011.1:0-45949 GCA_964447945.1 uncultured Oscillospiraceae bacterium | reverse complement strand
ACAGGCAATAGGGATTCAAGTTCCCTTTGCCTACGCCGTCGGGACTCAGTTTGTTTGTTCTGCATCTAAATCCGTTCAGCCTCAACCGAGGCTGTCGACTTAATGCGACAGCCCCCAGCTTGTCGATCAACCTGATACTATATGTAAATATTTTCTTGCCGAACCCTGCTGCGCTGGCTACACCGTTCATGCAGCGTTACTCCGTTTCCCTAATGGCTTTTTGAAAGGCCTGCCATTTTTTCCAATCGCCCCCCGCCATGGAGCCGGGACAGGCCTTGCCGCTGGCGTCATAATGCCGCACCACGTGATCGGCATCAACCGAAAGCTCCGTCATCAGCCGTTTCACCAGATACACAGCGTTTTGTGTAGCTTTCTTATAATTTCCGTCTCTGTTTATGCAAATTTCCACCCCAATGCTGTTCCGATTCGTCACCGATTGCCTGCCCTGTCCGTCGCCGCAGTGCCAGGTATAGTAACGGTAATAATCGTTTACCTGCAAAATTTCCTCATCATCCACAAAAAAATCTGCACTGGACGCCTGATTTTCGCGATTGAAGAAGGCAAAATGATTTTCCGCGTCCGCGCCGCGGCTTTTGTTGGCCGTATCATGAATGACAATGTAACGAATATCCTCCTTCGACCGGGTCAGGGCCGTCCGGTTATGGGCGATTTGACAGGGCGCGTCCAGATTATTCCGCGGCGGTGCCTGATCGCCGCTCTGCAGGCCGCACCACATGGCCACCGCCAAAGCCGGCAAAAGTGCTGTCCAAAAGAGTCTCGTTCTTGCCTTCCTTTTGTTTTTTCCACGGCGCGGGCATTGCCGCCGCCGGACGGTTTCTCTCTGATATACCGTCATAACTGTTCATCTCGTTTTCTTTTGAAATATTTCGACAAAACCTCCGCACCTTCGACACAGGCTGACATATAATGAAACTGAGGAGACATCCTCAATAAAAATTTGGAGGTATATATATTATGCTTAAATGTTGTTGTCCGTCTACATTCGATGCCTGCGCCTTGAAGAACGCAGTGAGAGAAGCAAAAGCTGCCGCTGCCAGAGCCTGTGAGGCTGCCAAAACAGCCGAGTGCGCCGCTGCCGACGCGCAAAGAGCCGCCGAGTGTGCCGAAGCTGCCGCCGAGAAGGCTCACTGCCTGGTTGATGAGTTTTTAAGCAGCCGCGGCCAGGGCTGCTGCTGTCAGGTTCATGACCATGGCTGTAAGCCTTGCTGCGACTAATATCTGAAAAGGCAGGCGTCGGGTCGATCCCGGCGTCTGTTTTTTTATTGGCTCTACATCCGAAAGCGTCGGCTGTTCAGTCCGCAAGCGTTCCCGGGCTGATGGCAGCCCCCATCATGTATCGCCACAAAAGTCCTCCGGCGTTTTTCGCGGGTAAAAGGTGCACTGCCAAGGCAGCCGGACTTACTGCCGCCAACGAGGATGCCGAGACCGGACAGGCCTGCGCCGTAAAAAACCGCGTTGCTCTTTGTTCACCGATTGCTACTGTAATATTATAGCATTTTTTCCGCCTACCGTCAACGGATTCGCTGCGGTTTCTGCCGCTCCGGACGGGAACGACCTCTGATTAACTCTTACATGTCCGCACATTGATCAATACAGACGCCGATTAATCAATAAGCACTTGACAATTCCTGCTGTTCCTGTTATAATTTTCTGTAGAAGCAGTCCTGACAGGCATCCTTGTGGCCCTGACTGCATAAAATGACAATAAAAGGGAGTAGCTTCCGGTCGCCGACCGGCACACTTTGCGTCAATACGGCATTTGCCCGCAGGTGTTATAAAAAGCAAGACTTTTATTGAAGCATGCCTTGTGCTCTGCTTGAATAAAGGTCTTTTTTAATGCAAAAATTAAATGTGAGGAGAGAAAACATGGAGGTTATTTTTGAAAATCTGGCTCTAATTACCTGGCAGCAGGTGGTTATGTGGGCCATCGGCGGTATTCTGATCTATCTGGCCATCAAAAAGGATATGGAACCAACGCTGTTGCTACCCATCGGCTTTGGCGCCATTTTGGTGAATCTGCCTTGCTCCGGTGCTATCGGCGAGGGAGGCGTTTTAACCACACTGTATAACGCAGGAATTGCCAATGAGCTGTTCCCGTTGATTCTGTTCATCGGTATCGGCGCTATGATTGACTTCGGGCCGCTGTTATCGAACCCGAAGCTGATGATTTTCGGCGCTGCGGCGCAGTTTGGAATTTTCTTCACCCTTTGTACGGCCTCCTTGTTCTTTGATCTCAAGGATGCAGCCTCCATTGCCATTATCGGTGCGGCAGACGGCCCCACCTCCATCGTTGTGGCACAGGCGCTGAATTCCAATTATATCGGTGCCATTATGGTGGCGGCCTATTCATATATGGCGCTGGTACCCATCATTCAGCCGCCGGTTATCAAGCTTTTGACCACCAAAAAGGAAAGAAAAATCCGCATGGAATATAAGCCGGCTAATGTATCCAAGGCCACCAGAATTATGTTCCCCATTGTGATTACCGTAATTGCCGGTCTTGTAGCCCCCGATTCCGTTGCACTGGTAGGCTTTCTGATGTTCGGCAACCTGATTCGCGAATGCGGCGTTTTAAACACCCTGTCGGAAACCGCACAAAAGGTTCTGGCCAACCTTGTAACGCTGCTGCTGGGCATCACCATTGCCTCTCAAATGCAGGCAGAATCCTTCCTGCAGCCGGAAACACTGCTGATTCTCGGCCTGGGGCTCGTTGCCTTTATTTTTGACACAGCCGGCGGCGTGCTCTTTGCCAAAATAATCAATCTTTTTACAAAAAAGAAAATCAACCCCATGATTGGCGCGGCCGGCATCTCTGCCTTCCCCATGTCGGGACGCGTGGTGCACAAGCTGGGGCTGGAGGAGGATCCCACCAACTTCCTGCTGATGCACTCCATGGGTGTGAACGTTTCCGGACAGATTGCCTCTGTTATCGCCGGCGGTCTGTTGCTGAATTTATTGAAATAGGAGGACGCATATCATGCTGAATATTGATACCTTTATGGAGGCCCTGCCCATCGCCGGTGCAGGCATGCTGGGCGTTTTTGTTGTGATAACGGCGATTTTTCTGGCGGTCAAAATCCTATGCAGGCTGCTGAAGGACAAGGAAGAAAAGTAAGAGAAAAAACATATTAAAGCACAGGGCGCCACCGATTGATGCGCTCTGTGCTTTCGTTTGTCCGAACATGTAACACAAAATATTCGAGCCCTGCATAAGGGCTCACCGATATTTTCAAATAAAATTAAGAGGCTGTCGACTTAATGCGACAGCCCCTTTTCTATGAATGATTACACGCCCATCTTATTCTTTCTGATTTGCTCAGTTTCCGTAAAATTATGCGTTACAACATGACCCGGCAGGGGCAGGATTTTCTCATGGATGGCATCGATGATCCAATCCTTTTGCGGGAAGAAGAAGTTCTCCAGCTCATGAGACGGTGTGATCCAGTTCTGAGCACCCACAACAACCGGCGGTGCATCCAGATAATCAAAGGCCATCTCTGTAATGTTCTGGGCGATGGTGTTCAGAGCGGACCCTCTTGTGCAGGCGTCGCTGGCCAGTACGATACGGCCGGTTTTCTTCACAGACTCCAGCACCTTTTCGTAGTTAAAGGGCACGATGCTTCTGGCATCGATGACTTCGCAGGACAGGCCATATTTTTCCTCCAGCTCCTTAGCCGCATCCAAAGCGCGGTACAGGGTGGCACCAATGGTCAAAATGGTGATGTCCTTACCCTCTTTCTTAACATCGGGCTCGCCCAAAGCCACTTCATAATAGCCCTCGGGAACGCCGCCTTCATGGAACTGTTCGCCAACATCATAAATTCTCTGGCTCTCGAACACAATAACGGGATCGGTGCCATTAAGCGCAGCGTTCATCATACCCTTTGCATCATAAGGCGTAACAGGGAAAATAACCTTCAGGCCGGGGATATGCGCACACATGCTGGTCCAGTCCTGAGAATGCTGTGCACCGTATTTAGAACCCACAGACACACGGATAACAACAGGCATTTTCAGAATACCGGCGCTCATGGACTGCCATTTTGCCAGCTGGTTGAAGATTTCATCACCGGCACGGCCGATAAAGTCACAGTACATAATTTCCGCAATCACACGACCGCCGCTCATGGCATAACCGACTGCTGAACCGGCAATAGCTGCCTCAGAAATCGGGGCATTGAAGAACCGATGATACGGCAGCGCCTCGGTCAGGCCCTGATAAACGGCATAGGCGCCGCCCCAGTCACGGTTATCCTCACCATAAGCCACCAGTGTGGGATCTTCATAGAATTTATCAACAATTGCTTCAAACAGACCGTCACGCAGCTGATAAACCTTATTTTTGGAAACCGGCTTGCCGCTTGCATCAATACCAAAGCGTTCCTTCTTGGCAATTTTCTGCACACGGGGGATTTCTTCCTTAGGAATCAGCACGTCAGGCGTTCTGTCCTCCATTTTTTCAATCTTCTGATTAGAGAACATCAGGTCGGAAATGATATTCGGATTCTTCACCAAATCCATTCTGGGGGATACGCTGTCGTCAATTGCCAGCTTAACAATCTTAATCATGCGCTCTCTGATTTCCTCACGCATAGCAGCAAATTCATCAGCCTTGGCAACCTTAGCGGCAATCATCTTCTTCTCATAGTTCACCAGAACGTCATGCTCGCCCCACTTCTCAATCTCCTCCTTGGTTCTGTAGGTAGAAGCGTCTGAGGGAGAGTGACCGGTCATTCTGTAGGTCAGGGTGTCAAGCAGCACAGGACCGCCCTGCGTCTTGATGATATCCAGCTTTCTTCTCATGGCGTCAATCACAGCCAGCGGATCATAACCGTCAACACGCTCAGCATGGAGCTGGGTGGGGCTGACACCGGCACCGACACGAGCCAGCACGTTATAAGCCATTGTTTCGCCCACGGTCTGGCCGCCCATACCGTAGAGGTTATTAAAGAAGTTGAAGATAATGGGCAGGCCCTTGTTATAGCCCTCTTCCCACAGCTGGGTAATCTGATCCATAGCGCCCATGTTCAGCGCTTCCCAAACAGGGCCGCAGCCTAAGGACGCGTCGCCGACGTTGGAAATGACAACGCCCTCCTTCTGATTGATTCTCTTAAAGAGAGAGGCGCCCATGGCGATGGTCGCGCTGCCGCCGACAATGGCGTTATTCGGATAGATACCAAAGGGCGTGAAGAAGGCGTGCATGGAGCCGCCAAGACCCTTATTAAAGCCGGTCTCACGGGCAAAAATTTCTGCCAGCGCACCATACAGCAAAAAGTCGATGGCCAAATCCTTCACATTGCCCTTGTCCTTTTCCTTGCCCTCAACGACCTTATAGGTACGGCCATCGAAAAAGCCCTCCATATCGGCCAGCAGCTCTTTGTCATCCAGCTTATGGATGCAGGACAGACCCTTGGCCAGAATTTCACCGTGGCTTCTGTGAGAACCAAAGATAAAGTCGTTCTTGTTTAACAGATACGCCTGACCGACAGCAGAAGCCTCCTGACCTAAGGACAGATGCGCAGGGCCGGGGTTGTTATAGGTAATGCCCTGATATTCGCTCTTGGTTTTAATATCGAGCAGCATCTGTTCGAACTCACGGATGATCGCCATATCGCGGTAAATCCGCATAAAATCATCCTTAGAGAAATTTTTGCTTTCCTCTTTAACGGTTTTGTTGTACTGGTTAACCGGAATCGGTTCAAATTCAACATATCCGCTTTTTCTCAGCACATCAGGATCCATAAATTGTGACTTTGGCATAATAAACTTCCTTTCGTTAATATGTTTTATCTGCGCTTTACAGCTGGAAAATACCTTCTCTTACGATTTCGCAAACCGTGGGATGGGGGAATACGATTTCCTTAATATCGTCAATCCGCATTTCCGTTTCAATCATGATGCCGGCAGAAACAATAATCTCAGAGGCATAGTTGGCCAGCATGTGGCAGCCCACCATGCGGCGGGTTTTCTTGTCAACAATGACCTTGCAGATCCCGTTGCCGCCTTCGTTTTCAGCCACATAACGGCCGCTGTAATTCATGGTGATGTTGGCAACCTCAACATCCATGCCCTTGGCCTTGGCTGTTTCCTCCGTCTCGCCAACGCTGCCCACCTCGGGATTGGTGTAGATAACGGCCGGAATGGCTTCGTAGCGCATGATATCCTTTTTGCCCAGAATGTTGTTCACCGCCACCTCAGCCTCACGGTAGGCCGTGTGCGCCAGCATGGAGCGGCCGTTCACATCGCCCACTGCATAGACGTTGGGGATGTTGGTTTTCATAAACCGATCGGTCACAATAGCGCCCCGCTCGGTCAACACGCCTAAGGACTCAAGGCCCACGCCCTGAGTCACTGCCCGGCGGCCAATGGAAAGAAGCACCTTGTCGGCATGAACAGATTCGGTTTTTCCGTCCTTTTCATACACAACCGCGTCCTTCTTCACCTCGGTCACCTTGGCGCCCAGCTTAAAGGTGATGCCCTTCTTTTCATAATTCTTCATCAAAAGCTTAGAAATCTCCCCGTCTGTGGGGCCGGCAATTTTATCCATCATTTCCACAACGGTTACTTTAGAACCGGCAGAATTGAAGTAAGATGCCATTTCCAAACCAATGACGCCGCCGCCGACGATGACCAGCTCCTTCGGAAGCTCCTCCAAATCCAGAATCTCACGGTTTGTCAGAACTGTGCCGCCCTCAAAGTTTTCCTTCACGCCAGGGATGGGAGGCATAACCGGCATGGAGCCCGTTGCGATAATCAGTCGGGGCGCGGTATAGCGTTCATCGCCCACCTTAACAGCAATTTCATTGCCCTCTTTACCGTCAATCACGCCTTCGCCCTCGACAACCGTAACCTTATTGGCCTTCATCTGGGCGCGGATGCCGGAAACCAGCGTGTTAACAACCTTGTTCTTTCTGGCCAGCACCGCCTTGTGGTCAAAGTGTACGCCATCACAGGTTACGCCGTAATGATCGGAAAACCGTGCGTAATCATAAATTTTTGCAGAATACAGCAGTGCCTTGGAGGGTACGCAGCCCTCGTTTAAACAAACACCGCCTAAAAAACGTTTTTCAATCAGCAGGGTGTTCAGGCCCGCATGGCCGGCCCGCTCCGCTGCCAGGTAACCGCCGGGACCGCCGCCCAGCACGATTAAATCATAAGCCATTGTAAATGCCTTCTTTCTAAGATAATCTTGTCTATAAATACCTTTTCACTGCCAATGACAGCATAGATACCAGGTAATTATTTAGCCAGAAGAACGCTGAAGTTTTCCAGATTGAGTTTCAAATCCTGCAGGAACTTCGCTGCCGGCGCACCGTCAACCGCTCTGTGGTCAAAGGTGAGAGACAGACCCATAGCCGGATAAAATACGATTTCGCCGTCCTTCTCCTTAGCCTTCTGCGTGATGGTGTCAACACCTAAGATGCCGGTCTGAGGTGCATTGATGACCGGTGTGAAGGACTCAATGCCGAAGGAACCCAAATTGGTAACCGTGAAGCTGCCGCCGGTTAAAAGGTCGGGGTTAATGGTGCCGCCCTGGCAGGCCTTCGCCAGTTCCTTGGTTTCCGCGCTGATTTCAGACAGTGTCTTAAGCTCTGCACAGAATACAGTGGGAACCATCAGGCCGCGGGGTGTGTCAACTGCAACACCCAGGTTAACATGATTAAACAGACGCATTTTGTCGTCGATCATGTTGGCGTTCAAGTCCTGATGAGCCAAAAGGGTTCTGGAAACCGCATACAAAACAATATCGTTTAAGGTAATATTGCCCAGACCCAGTGCTTCTGCGTTAGCCTTCAGCTTTTTGCGGTAAGCCATAATTTCAGTGGCGTCGAAGCTGGTGTTCAAGGTCAGCTGTGCCGTGGTGGCCAGCGAATTGTGCATTGCCTTGGAAATGACCTTTCTGATGTTGGTCAGCGGTACATCCGTGTAGGCTACGCCTTCTTGTGCACTCATTGCCTCGGCAACAGCCTGTGCCACCGGTTTTTTCAAATCGCCTGTGGTCACGCGGCCGCCAATGCCGGTGCCCTCAAATTTATCCGTGCTGCCGGCCGCTTCTGCCTGCGCCGCACGGGTAAAGGCCGCACCGCTCTGAGCCAGTGCCTCCACGTCCCGTTCAATCACTCTGCCGTGGGGGCCGGAGCCCTCTGCAAAGCGAACGTCAACGCCCAGCTTTTCTGCATGGTTTTTAGCTCTGGGAGAAATGAAAATGTGATCCTTAGCCGTATCGGAAACCTTAGCCGCAGGTGCCTCTGCTGCCGTAGGTGCAGCGGCTGCTGCCGGTGCTGCCTCGGCCGGTGCCGCAGGCGCTTCTTCACTGTCGCCGGCAGGACGAAAGGCCGAGGTATCCTCCCCTGCCTCGCCGATTACACAAACGTTTAAAAGACATTCCACATCGTCGCCCTCTTCAAAAAAGACGTCGAGCAATGTTCCCGCCACAGTGGCCTCCTCGTCGAAGGTCGCCTTGTCGGTTTCATAGGTAAACAGCAGATCGCCTACATTGACCTGATCGCCCTTCTGCTTGTGCCACTTAGCAATGATACAGCTTTCAACGGACTGACCCTGTCTGGGCATAATAACCGGTGTTGCCATAAAATCCTCTCCTTTATATATAACAGATTTGTTAACTAGTTCAGCATGACCTGACCGCCGGTAACCGGCACGGCCTGGCCTGTTTCATATTCCTGCTCCACAATATAGAAAATAGCCCGGGCCACGTCTATGGTTTCGCAGCCCCGCTTCATGGGTACCTTTGCCTCGTAAAATTCCTTTACATCCGCCACGGTTTTCGCGCCGGGTACCTTGCCTGCCTTTAAATATTGGACAAACAGACCCTTTTCAGGATCGGACCACAGGGGCCCGTCGAAAAAGTTACCGGGGCAAATGGAATTGACCTTAATATGATAGGGAACCAGCTCTAAGGCAAAGCTCTGGGTCAGGCCGATACCGCCGAACTTACCGCCGGCATAGGCAAAGTTTTTGTTTGAACCGGAGAGCCCTGACTTGGAGTTGATCTGAATGATGTCATAAAAAGCATCCGGCGCAACAGCATGCTGCAGCTTCATGACTCTGGACGCATATTTAGTACAGATATAATAGGCCTGATAATTGATTTTAGTGACGAACTCAAAGCTCTTAACGTCCATTTCCTCCAGGCCGCCTGCCTTCAGCACGCCGGCATTGTTCACGAAAATATCCAAACCGCCGAAAAATCCGGCAGCGGTTTCTATCATATTTTCCACCGATGTCTCGTCGGAAACGTCCACCTTGCAGGCCACAGCCCGACCGGCGCCGTTCTTCTCGCAAAGGGTGTCTGCCACGGTTTTTGCCAGCTCATAATTCAAATCAGCAATCACAACATAAGCGCCCTCGGCCAGCATGGCCTCGGCAACACCCAGACCAAACCCCTGGGCAGAGCCGGTGACAATCGCGGTCTTACCCTGCAAGCGGCCGGCTGCCGCAGCGGTTTGAGCGGTAAAAACGCCTAATCCCTCAACCTCAACCGATTTTTTGCCGGACAGGGATGCCGCCTGCACCTTTTCCACAACGTTTTCCTCGGTAACGCCTGCCAGCGTAACCTCCGCCGTGCCGGTTTCCGCAAAGGACAGCACCGCCGCACCCATGGCGGCACGGAGCGCCGGTGCGATTTTATACAGCTTCATGGAAATTCCTCCTTTTTGTATCACAGGCAAAGGGACATCGAATATCCGGCACTTTAACAGGGCATTTCTCGCCGGAGCAATGTCGAAGCCCTTGCCTGTCCTAAAACAGCCCCAGGCCGTTTTTATTTATGAGACAGCAAGTAGGCCTCGGCCTCCTTGCACCAAATACCGTTGTTGGCTTCAATCATTTTGGCAATTTCGCGCAGTACAGGGTCCTCTGACGTACCGAAATCGCTGAGAGCCGTTAAAGGCATATTAATATTCAAATAAATCAGCTTTTTGCCGCCGGGAATTTTCGGCAGATTCATAGTGGTGTCAATCACCGCGTCAATACCGCCTACATGGGTGATCATCATAGCCGGATTGATACTGCCCTCCTCCATCATTTTGATGGATTCCTTCAAATCATCGGTGTTGCCGCCGCTGGTACCCACGATATGGGTAGAGGCGTAATGCACGTTATAGAAGTTGAATTCAGCAGAAAATGCGGGATTGGTAGGCCCGGCGAAGAAATTCAAGCAGCCATCTTTTCCCAGAATCTGATCGCCCATTTCCACCACCGGCTTAACGGGGGCGAAAACAAAAACGTCGTCATAGCCCTTTCCGTCTGACAGTTCCATCATTTTTTCAACGGGATTTTCAATATTACCGGTATTCAGATAAACCAACTCAATGCCGTTTTTCTTTGCTTCTTCAACCGTTAAAATTGAGGCTGCACGATCCAGACGAGCCTGATCGATATCCGTAACAACCAGCTTCTTCGGCTTTCTTTCATTGTGGATGGCGTAGTCAATGGCGCCCAAACCCATGGGGCCCACACCGGCCAGAATCGCCATGTTGCCGCCGATAACCGTACCCATGTCATGAACGTAAGAACCGGCTTTTGTGTGATAGTTAGCATGAAAGCCGCCCACAATACAGCTCATGGGCTCTGCCAGAGAACCGTAGAAGAAGGCATCGCCGCCGTAAGACAGCAGGCAACCCATTTCCATAACCTCGTTGGGAATAATCACATAGGTGGCGCCGCCGCCGATGTGCTGATAGGAATAGCCGGGAGCCGCTAAAGAACCCTTATAGTTGATGGCAGGCTGGATGGCAAACCGCTGGCCTTCTTTATACTGACCCTGCCATTTGCTGCCCACCTGAACGATTTCGCCGCAAAATTCATGACCAATAATAATGGGGTTTTCTGCCACGTCATTGGGCACGCGCTTATGGTCGCCACCCTGAATGGTGGCCTTATAGGAAGACATGCAAATACTGTCGGAAATCACATGGGCAAGGATTTCATCGTCCTTAATTTCCGGCAACTCAAATTCCTCTAAACGCAGATCGTTTTTTCCATACAGTCTAACCGCTTTTGCTTTCATAAATTCTCTCCGTTTCCGCCCCGTATACTGCGGGACTGTTATATATTTTTGAATATTTCACACTACAAAATTTTCATACCGGCCGTCTGCGCTGCCTGGCGCAAAGATTCTGCCGGCGGCTGATCCATCACTAAAACATCCACATCTGCCGGGGTGCAAAAGGTATAGGGCATGGATTTTTCAAGCTTGCTGGCATCCATTAAGATAACGGTTTTTTTGGCTTTACTGATAATAAACCGCTTAAGTTCATATTCATCAAAGCTGCCGTTGGTAAAGCCGTCCTCCAAACTGTAGCCGCTGGCCGCCATGAAAGCAATATCAATGTTGATATGGCGCACATGCTCCAAGGCCCCTGCCCCGGAAACGCACAAATTCCGGCGGTTCAGCTCCCCGCCCACTAAATTGACGGTGGCGTTCTGGTTCTTAGACAGCTCCAGCGCCACATTCACCGCATTGGTAACAACAGAAAACCTTCCTGTTCTGAGGCGCCGCGCCAGCTGCATCATGGTAGAACCGGCGTCAATAAAAATGCTGCGGCCGGGTTCAGCCAAGGGCATAGCCTTTTCGGCGATAATCCGTTTGCCATCGGCATTGACGATTTCACGCTGCCCGTAATCGCCCTCAATATCCTGAAACAAACTGCGGGACAGATGACTCAGCGATTTAGCACCGCCTTTGATTTTGACAATTTTATTTTCGGTTTCCAAAAAATCCAGATCCCGGCGGATCGTCATGGAAGAAACATCGGGGAAAAGCGTTTCCAGCTCATGCAGACTGATCTCGCCGCGTTGCTCAATAATATCGTAAATAGACTGCCGTCTGTCCTTCAGCAAAACGTCACCGCCTAACACAAAAATGTGATTTTTTTTCAATCCTATGTTATTATATAACATTTTTAGTGGAAGGTCAAGTCCTTTTAAAGGATTTTGCAAATTCTTTTTATAAACGTGAAAGAAATTTTACGTATGCAAAAAAGAGGCTGTCGACTTAATGCGACAGCCCCTTCCGTACTCAGTCACACCGCTGTTGCTGGCAGCAGCACCGTTCCCGTCCGCAGGGCGGCCGGAAATCAGGCGGCGGACAGTGCCACGGCGCGCCCTGACAGTGACAGGGCGGGCAATCCTCCGGCGGTTTTTGGCATGGCGGCCGTTTCTCCGGCGGCCTGTGACATGGCGGCCGGTTTTCAGGCGGCCGATGGCACGGCGGCCGGTGGTGATGCGGACAGTCATCGTGCTCCTCCTTGCATGGAGGTGGCTTTTGCAGGCATCCGCACAGGGTGCACACCTCTTTTTCCATTTGGTCAAGACTTTTGAATATATCCCCTAAAAATCCTTGCTTGCCCATATTATACTCCTCGCTGAATCAGACTCCGGACGATATAATCAGCAGCTGTGCCGCAGGACTTTTCCGCTCACAAACGCAACCGCTCAGCAAGCATACCGCAGCGTACTACGCGTCACGGTGCAGGCATCACATCGTCCAATACCATAGTATTCAGCAAGACCTTAGACTGTTACAACCCCAGCGCCAGACGCAGAACCGGTGCGATGTTCATCGCCATCAGATAAAAGCCTAAATCCGTGGGGTGGCAGCGATCCACCGTGGGCAACTCCCGTGCCTTCTGATCAAAGAACCGCATGCCGTCTACAAAATAGACATGCCGATCGCCGCGGTCTTTCGCATGTATGTAGGTCTGCATAATGATATCACGGCGTTTTTCCGCCTCCTCCAGAATATCCGGATTGGCCAGCGGCTTTGTGATAAAAATCACCGGCAGCTCCGGCTGTTTGGCGCGAATCGTCTGGAAAAACGGCTCATGGGTAGCCTGCAAATGGGCCGCATCCGGCGCGTTATAATCATAGTCCATAACAAAGCAGGACAGGGGCAGATCACCGATTGCCTCCGCTATGGAAAGCTCACCTTTGGCGTTTCCTGAAAAGCCAAGGTTAATTTGCTCCGCATCCACCCAGGCAGACAGCAGCGCCGCATGACAGTTGGAGGGACGGCTGGCACATCCGCCCTGGGTAATGGAGGAGCCATAAAACAACACCGGCTTTTCAACCCTGTGGGGCGACGCCTGCTCCACCCTTGCGCCCTCCTCTAAGCCGATTTCCAGCGTTTCCACACCGGCATACAGCGGCATGTAAATCCGATATTCATGCATACCGCCGGGCAGGGGGCAGGACAGCGAAAAATCAAAATCCTGACGGATGATTTGTTCCAGATTGCCACAGTGATTCATAATCAGCCTGTTTTCACCATTTTCCCACAGCATAACGTCAAAGCCGGCCTGACCCGTCAGCGGCATATGCGGCATCATAGCAAAGGGCAGATACCGTCCCTGCAGCAAAAGTGCTTTGCTGTCTGTCCGAAAGCGGATCACACCGCCGGCCGAGCATTGCCGCAGTTCAGCCAACCTGTCGTTTAACTCCGGCATGATGGCGTCAGGCAAGCGGTAATAGGGCTTTTCATTCTCCTGTTCCCAGCAAAATCCCTCCAGCCCTAACGCCTGCGGCGAATACAGACGGTAATTGACCCCCTCAGCCTGGCATACGGTAAAATTTTCGTCCAGCTTTGCAATATCCATATCGACACTTCCTAAATTAAATTGATTAACTGTTTCCCATGTCCCGCCGGCAGCCTAAACACGCTGCAGAAGCGGTGCCGTTTGAACGGCATTAAATTTTTCCAAAAGCCGAACCGGCCGATAGGCCTGCTTGGCCTGACGCAGACCGGGCAGGCCCATGTCCTCCTCCCGGTTCACATATCGAAAGTCCTGCCATGCGTTGGCGCAAAATTCGCGGTTGATGGCGTTAAAGGCACCCCGCATATCCGCCGCAAACTCCAGATGAATCAGCGCCGTTTCAGCCGACACAGACTCTCCGATGGAAAAGGCGGCCATTTCGCCGTCAATATAAATGCCGCCGCCCCGAACCGGCAGCTGATCAAAATTTTGGAGCAGTCTGGCCGTTGCCTCCCGGGAATCGCCCAGCCAGCGCAAATCCTCCTTTTCGTTGATCCAACGGTCGAATAACGCCATACAGTCGGCCATGTCCGACTGGGCCAGGCTTTTATAGGTATATGGATAGGTATTTTTAAAATAATTATAATGATTCCGTTTGGCATGCAGCTTTTTCCCGGAAAGGCTAATCAGCTTTTCCGTTTCGTAAATATAATCTGCCGCCGCCCGATCCTCCACATAAACAAAGCTGTCGGGAAACAGGCTCTGCAGCTCCTCCACCATCGGCGCGGAGAGGTTCCGAAACACAGGACGCAATCCCAGATCACTAATATAGCCTGACAAGCGGCGTATGGCCTCCCGTCTGTCGCCGCCGCCCACCGGATAGGATACGGAGACCGGCTGGCGCCCGTTTTGGAAGAAAATAGCCAGACAGCCCTCCGTTTCTGCGTAGGTGATGCTGTCCGTCCCTGACCACATAAACATATTGGTAAAATTATAGGTTGAGTTTTCCTCGTTTTGAATATACCGCGCAAACACAGGCTGCGCTGCTAAATCAATTGTTTTCCGTTCTATCATTTGTGAAACTCCATTTCTTAAACAGACCGCTTGTTGCCGTCTCGTCCGGCCGTATGCCGGTAAAGTACTCATAAGCCAGAATTCCCTGATATATAAACATGTCCATGCCATTTAAAATTCTTGCGCCCGCCTGCTCCGCCGTGCGGAGAAACAGGGTTTTGGCAGGATTATAAATTAAATCACAGCAAACCATGGCGTCATGATACTGAACGTCCGGCGGCATGGGGTTCTGATCCGCGCGCGGCGCCATGCCCAGCGGCGTACAGTTGACAACCAGATCATACCGGACAGCGGGATTCACACCCTCATAAAGCGCCGTCGCCGGAAAGTCTGCCACGGCCGGCCGGATATCCGCCAGCACATCGTTGCGCCGGGAGGAAATGGTCACGGACTTGGCACCGTTCTGCGCTAATTTATAGGACAGGGTGCGTGCCGTGCCGCCGGTGCCCAGCAGCAAAACATGCTTGTCCGACGGGGAAATGCCGTTGCGGCGCAGAGCGCGGATAAAGCCCTCGCCGTCCGTATTGTGACCGATCCACTTGCCGTTTTGGTTCACAACCGTGTTGATGTTTCCCATTTTTTCCGCCTCGGGATCCAGCTCATCCATCAGGCTCACCACGTCGATTTTAAAGGGCGAGGTCACATTAAACCCCAGAACACCCATAGCCCGGCTGCCGTCTAGAATGGCTTTCAGGTTCTCCCGCTCCGCACAGAAGGCAAGATAGACCAAATCCACCCCTGTCTGCTCCGCCAAATAGCCATGAAGTGCCGGCGAAAGGCTGTGCCCCACCGGATTGCCCAAAATCCCCGCTAGTTTTGTTTTTGCACTAATATCCTTCACAATTCTACCTCTTTTTATCCTTTTTTACAGCCTTGTCCCGAACCGGTCGGACAAAGCTGACAATTTTTCCGACAGCAAAAACAATGCTGTTACAGTTTAAAATGGCAATGCCCTTGCCCAGCGCCTTGCCGCCCACCGTCAGTGCGGCGACCAGCCCAGCCAGCACGATGTTCAGAATATATTCATGGCGGCCGTTCCCAAAGGCAGTCAGCATAAGCACAATGGCCGCGGTTGCGCTGCCGGATATAATCCCTGCAATATCGCCGATTACGTCGTTACAAAAGTTTCCCACCTTATCCGCGTTGCGAATCAGGCGAATGGCCTCCTTTGCGCCCCGCACGCGGCGGGAAGCAAGAGAATGAAAGGGCACCTCGCTGGCAGCGGTAACCGCCACGCCCACAATATCAAAAATAATGCCCACTAAAATAAAAGAAAACAGAAGTAAACAAGCAACAAGCAAGGTGACCCGGCTCATCAGTCCGGCCTGAATCATCTGCATAAAGGACGAGATGAAAAAGGTCCAGATAATGATCGTGACCACCCATTTGTAACTCATTTTTCTGTTTCCCACATTATTACTTCTTATTTTAATTTTCTTTTTTTGTTTATCGCCGTCTGTCAAGCTAACCACCTTTTCCGTTATGATGGACGCAGCAAGCGCACCGGATGATAGATTAAAAAGAGTGGTAATGCCTCTGAGTAAATTTTGCGGTTTAGGTCCGGTAGGATTTCCCAAGGAGCAGCTGAAATGTCGCCAAATCAGCGGTTTCCCTTTCATGCTCAATCCGCGGGGTCGCCCGCCGCGGAACCGGATCGCCACTTAAGTCCGCACTGCAATCCTCAGCGCATCTCCAAAAGGAACAGTCTAGAGGTTTTCCCAAACAGTCAAACTCATTCTTAGCCTCTTTTGCAATAGAGGTTTCAAGCAGCGATAACGCAATGCCTTTGGCCGAAGGCCTTGTGTCTGATCCGCTATCCGCCAATACCACTCAAGGCAGGCTACGCTGCCCACAGCATTCCTTTGCTAAAAGCAAATTCACACCGCATGACAGGTTTAATCCTGCTTCGTATCCCTCCGCGTCCGCAAGAGCATAGGCTCTTGACGGCGCACATCAGGACACAAGAACAGGTCTCCACGGCAAAGGGGTCGAATCCCACATGCCATTGCAGGCCGCCCCTAAGCCTTAACTCCCAGCACCAACCCCCGACTGGGCGTCGAAAGCAAGCACCAGAAACTTCATCGATGTGCCCTTCAACGGATTTTTAGGCCCGTCCTGGGAATGAGCAGAGCTGACTAGAATACTGCACCACCCTTGTGCATTTTATTGTAACATAAAATCGTTACGCCGTAAAACACGAAATTCTGGTTCTAAATGTGTAAAAAGGCTGATTCTGCGTCTGCATTTTAATTATCTGCGCCGCGCAGAGCCAATCTGATTATTTAACGGTTTCTCTCGCCGGTCTGACTTTCCCGCCTGCCGGATAAGGCCGCACAGGCGCGTCTTTTAAACATACAGGAGCAGACCGATGACGACCCCCAGCACGGCACCCACCGCTACTTCAAAGGGACTGTGCCCAATTAACTCCTTTAAACGCTTGCCCATTACCTCCGGCGTATCCTTCCCGATATTTTCAATAATATCGTTCAGGATTTCCGCCTGCCGGCCGGTTTCCCGGCGAACACCGGAAGCATCGTACATAACCACGAAGGCCACCACAACGCATACTGCAAAAATCGGCGATGCCAAGCCGCATTCGCGTGCCACGGCCGTTGTCGTGGCCATCACAAAGGCCGAATGAGAGCTGGGCATGCCGCCGGAGCCCACCATTCGCCGCAGGTCAAACCGCTTATCCTTAATGCGGACAATAACAACCTTCAGCATTTGCGCAATCATCCAGCCCAAAATTGCCGCAATCAGTATTTTATTGGAGCATAACTCTGTTAAAAATTTCAAAATAATCACCGTTTTCATCGCCCACACCGTCAAAGCAGGCGTATTGATTGTGACAGTTATCTGTCCCGGCGCAGAAGAAACAGGGACAGTTCCTTCAAAAATGCAGCACGGTCACCGTATTCTGCCAGCGTTTCAATCGCTTTTTGCGTATAATCCTCCAGCATTTTCCGGGACTGCTCCAGACCATACAGGGTGACAAAGGTCGTTTTTTGGTTGGCACTGTCACTGCCGATGGGCTTACCCAGAACATCCGCAGTGCTTTCCACATCCAGAATATCGTCTTTAATCTGGAACGCAACCCCCAGATACCGGGCGAATTTTTCCATGGTCAGAACGTCCTCTTTGGTACCGCCGCCGATGAGCGCGCCTGTTTTGGCCGCCGCCATCATCAGTGCGCCGGTTTTATGCACATGCATTGCCATCAGCGTAACGCTATCTATGGTTTTGCCCTCGGATTCAAGGTCAATCACCTGTCCGCCGATCATACCCTCTGTGCCCGCCGACTCGGCAATAATTTTAAGACCCTCCAGTGTCAGCGCCGGCGCCGCCTTGGAATGCTGCAAAACAGTTTCAAAGGCCAGATTTAAAAGCGCATCACCGGCCAGAACCGCCATGGCTTCACCGTAAACAATGTGGTTGGTGGGCTTGCCCCGCCGCAAATCATCATCGTCCATGCAGGGCAGATCATCATGAATCAGCGAATAGGTATGTATCATTTCGATAGCACAGGCAAAAGGAAGAGCCTCCTCTGCGCTGCCGAATAACTCGGCGCAGGCAACACACAAAACCGGACGAATCCGCTTGCCGCCGGAAAACAGGCTATATTCCATCGCGTCATAAACAGCCATCTGATGATTTTCTTTTTTAACAAAGTATTTTTGCAGGGATTGATTTGCCAGGTTAATTTTTGCTTCAAATTCCGCTAAAAACTCCATACTTACCTCCTATGGGGCAAATTTTTCAGACAAAAGGCTCTTCTTCCATGTCACCGTCTGCCGTCTGGGTCAGCCGGGTCACCTTCTGCTCTGCATGATCCAATATCCTCTGGCAGGCCTTAGACAGCTTAATGCCCTTTTCAAACAGCAAAAGTGCCTGATCCAATTCAATTTGTCCGGCCTCCAGCGCCGTCACGACCTCCTCCAGCTCTGCCATGGTCTGTTCAAAACTCTTTTTCTCGGCCATATGCTCCTCCTGCGGTCTTTCCCGCTCGGGCACCCGAGAATCAAGCCTCATATGCCCTGTATCTGTTAAAATGCCGCCCTTTGGACTTGCCTTCCTTTTAACCTTGCTTTCGTACCGGCTAAAAGCACAAAACCCCTCCGGCACAGGCAAAGGCTAATCCGCATATTGCGTTAAATGTCCCTCTGACTCCAGCGCGCCGTAATCCAACTGCCGCAAGGCCTCATATAAAACAATGGCCACCGCGTTGGACAGATTCAGCGACCGGATTCCGGGCAGCATAGGAATCCGCACGCAGTTCTCATACCGCTCGTGGAGCAGTGCCTCCGGCAGACCCTTGGTTTCCTTGCCGAAAACCAGATAATCCCCGTCCCGGTACTGCGCTTCGGAGTGCCGCCTTTTTGCCTTTGTGGAGCAAAAATGGAAGGGACCCTTGCAGACTGCAAAAAATGCGTCTAAGTTGTCATAATACCGAATATCCAGCTCATGCCAATAATCCAGTCCGGCACGTTTCAGCTTTTTATCATCAACCGTAAAGCCCATAGGCTTTACAATGTGCAATACACTGCCTGTTGCCCGGCAGGTTCGGGCAATATTGCCGGTGTTCTGCGGAATTTCCGGCTCCACCAGCACGATATTCATGGGCATGGTTACTCTGCCCCTTTCCCGTTAATAAAGCGGTCGATCCGCTCTAAAGCCTCGTTGATGTTGGCAATGCTGTAAGCATAAGAGCAGCGGATAAAGCCCTCGCCGCTGGCGCCAAAGGCCGTTCCGGGCACCACGGCGATTTTCTGCTGCCGCAGAAGCGTTTCCGCAAAATTCTCTGAGGAAAGTCCCGTAGACTGAATAGAGGGGAACACATAAAACGCGCCCTCTGGCTCAAAGCAGGACAAACCCATTTTATTAAAGCCGTCTACAATCACCTTGCGTCTGTAATTATACTGCTCCCGCATCCGGGCAATATCCTCGTCGCCGTTTTTCACGGCCTCAATGGCGGCATACTGGCTGGAGGTGGGGGCACACATAATGGCATACTGGTGAATTTTGATCATCAGCGCCATAATTTCCTTCGGCGCCGCCGCCCAGCCTAAACGCCAGCCGGTCATGGCATAGCTCTTGGAAAATCCGTTAACCACCACCGTCCGCTCACGCATACCGGGCAGGGACGCAATGGAGGTGTGATCCATGCCATATGTAAGCTCACCGTAAATTTCATCGGACAAAACAAAAATATCCTTATCCCGCAGCACCTGGGCAATGTCCTCCAGATCCGCCCGGGTCATCACGCCGCCGGTGGGATTGTTAGGATAGGGCAGCACCAGCAGCTTTGTTTTGGGCGTAATCGCCGCCAAAAGGGTCTCCTTTGTCAGCTTAAACCGATCCTCGTTTTTGGTAACCAGCGGCACCGGTACAGCCCCGGCCAGCACAGCACAGGGCTTATAGCACACAAAGCTTGGCTCCGGCACCAGCACCTCGTCGCCGGGATTGACCAGCGCGCGGATGCACAAATCAATGGCCTCGCTGCCGCCCACCGTAACCAGAATTTCTCCGGCCGGGTCATAGGACAGCTGCATCCGGCGCTCCATATACAGGGCAAGCTCCCGCCGCAGTTCCATCAAGCCGGCATTAGAGGTGTAATAGGTCCGGCCCCGCTCCAGAGAATAAATCGCCTCGTTGCGGATATGCCAGGGTGTTACAAAATCAGGCTCGCCCACGCCTAAAGAAATGGCGTCCTGCATCTCACTCACAATATCAAAGAATTTTCGTATGCCGGAAGGCGGAATACTTTTCGCCTTCTCCGAAACCAGGGATTCATAATTCACAGCGTTATCACCTCGCGCGTATCCTGGGGCTGATCGTTTACCACAATCCCGTCGATTTTATATTTTTTCAGAACAAAATGGGTTGCCGTACTGATGACCTGCTCCATAGGCGCCAGTTTTTCCGCCACAAAGAGCGCAACCTCCTTCATGCTTTTTCCCTCAATCATCACGGCGATATCAAAGCCGCCGGACATAAGATAAACGGTGGAAACCTCCTCATACTGATAGATCCGCTTGGCAACCTCGTCGAAGCCTTCGTCCCGCTGGGGCGTGACCCGCAGCTCTATAATGGCAGATACCGGCTCGGAATCTGTATTTTCCCAATTCACAATGGTTTTATAACCCACAATAATATTCTTTTTTTCATAGTCCTGAATTTGTTGCCGAACCGCCTCGGGATCCCTATCCAGCATAACGGCGATCTGCTCCGCGGTCAGACTGGCATCCCGTTCCAACAGCTCTAATATTTTTTTCATGTGGCTCACTCCTGTCTGGTTTTTATTCCATAAAATTTGTTAATGTGCCGATATTTTCAATCATCACGCTGACCGTATCCCCCGGCGCCATGGGGCCAATGCCCGCCGGCGTGCCCGTGGTAATCACATCCCCCGGAAGGAGGGTCATGACCCCGGAGACAAAGCTGACCAAAGCCTGCGGGGAAAACATCATCATGCTCGTATTGCTCTCTTGCCGGATTTCTCCGTTAACCTCCAACCGGATTGCAAGGCAGCTGGGATCCAGCTCCGTTTCAATCACCGGGCCCATGGGAGCGAAGGTATCAAAGCTCTTGGCGCGGGTCCACTGACCGTCTGTCTTTTGCAGGTCGCGGGCAGTGACATCGTTAAGGCAGGTATAACCGAAAATATAGTCCCCGGCCTGCCCCACCGATACCTGCCGGGCCATCCGACCGATGACAATGGCCAGCTCCGCCTCGTAGTCCACCTGTTTTGCCGCTGCCGGCCGCATAATCGTGCCGCCGTGGGGCAAGAGCGCCGTGGTGGGCTTCATAAACAAAACCGGATCCTTCAGCTGTGTTTCCTGCATTTCCTTGGCGTGATCGCTGTAATTCAGACCCACTGCCACAATCTTGGTCGGCTCACAGGGCGGCAGCAGACTGACCGCCGATAAAGGGACGCCGGCTTCGGCAACGGTAAACGCGCCGAAAATATCGCCTGCAATCGGGTACACCGTCCCATCCCGCAGAACGCCATAGCCCCCTTGTTCTTTATATGTATACCGCAGTATTTTCATAATTTTCCTCCCTGCTCCGGCTCTTTTGTCTGCGTTTCGTCCTCCAGCACGCAGCCCTCCACATATTCCCAGAAGCTGGCGGCGCTTTCGTTCTGCTTCACGGAAAAGGGAATCAGAATATCCCCTTCCCGCAGAGAGAGCACCTCCGTAATCATCTCCAGATTGGCCACCAGCTGGGTTTTGCTCAATTTATCGCATTTTGTCGCAAATACCACGGAATAAGCACAGTAATCCTGAATCCATTCCTGCATGGCGATATCCTCACGGCTGGGCTTGTGGCGGGCGTCCACCAGCTGTACCACCTGACAAAGCTGGGGACGGCTTTCCAGATATTCGTTAATCATGCTGCCCCAGGCCTCCACCTCTTTTTTGGAGCGCGCCGCATAGCCGTAGCCGGGCAGGTCGACCAGCATCAACTGATTATCGACATTATAAAAATTAATTGTAACGGTTTTGCCCGGCGTACCGCTGACCCTCGCCAGGCTTTTCCGGTTCAGTACCTTATTAATTAAAGAAGATTTTCCCACATTGGAACGCCCTGCCAACGCAATTTCCGGCATATGGGTGTTGGGATATTGCGTCCGCCTGACCGCGGAGATCAGCAAACTGACGTTATTTACATTAACCTTCATGGTATGCCTCTCTTCACTGCTTATTCAGCGCAACGCCCAGCACCTCGTCCATACTGTGTACCGGTACAATCCGCAGATTTTCCTTCACAACATTATCCAGCTCATCCATGTCCTTTTCATTATCCGCGGGAATGACCACGGTTTTAATACCGGCACGGTAGGCCGCCAGAGTCTTTTCCTTCAGACCGCCAATAGGCAGCACGCGTCCCCGCAGGGTAATTTCCCCGGTCATGGCAACCTCGCGGTGCACCGACCGGCCGGACAGCGCCGATGTCAGCGCCGTGGCAATGGTAATCCCGGCAGAGGGGCCGTCCTTAGGCGTTGCACCCTCCGGTACATGAATGTGAATATCCTTTGTTTCATAAAAATCGTCCTGAATACCCAGCTGCGCCGCATTGGCACGCACATAGCTGACAGCGGCTCTGGCCGATTCCTTCATCACATCGCCCAGCTGGCCTGTCAGCTCGGTTTTGCCGCTGCCCGGCATAATGTTAACCTCAACAGACAGGGTATCGCCGCCTGCCTGAGTCCAGGCCAGGCCGGTCACAACGCCGATTTCATCCCGCTTACCCACGGTTTCGAAGCTGAACTGCCGCTTACCCAGAAAATCAGTCAGGTTTCTTTCCGTCACGCGGACAACGGATGCGTCCTCTTTTGCCATGGCAAGGTCTGCCTTCCGGCACAGCTTAGCCAGCATACGTTCCAAGCCTCTAACGCCGGATTCCCGGGTGTAAAACTCAATAACATCACGCATGGCTCCGGCAGATACCTTAAAATTCTGCGCCGAAAGTCCGTGCTTTTTCCGCTGCTTAGGCAACAGATGATGCTTGGCAATCTGAAACTTTTCCGCTGATGTATATCCCGTTAACTCAATGATTTCCATACGATCCAAAAGCGGCCGGGGAACCGTTTCCAGCGTGTTAGCCGTGGCAACAAACAGCACGTCGGACAAATCAAAATCCACCTCTAAAAAATGATCGCGGAATTTGTTGTTCTGCTCGCTGTCCAAAACCTCTAAAAGGGCTGCCGCCGGGTCACCCCGGTAGTCGCTGCCCATCTTGTCAATCTCGTCAAACAGCATCAGGGGGTTTTTAGAGCCCGCCTGCTTCATAGCCTGCATAATGCGGCCCGGCATCGCGCCGATATAGGTTTTGCGGTGGCCGCGGATATCGGCCTCGTCCCGAATGCCCCCCAGGGAAATGCGGACATAGCTGCGCCCCAAACTTTCCGCCACGCTGCGGGCAATGGAGGTTTTTCCCACACCCGGCGGGCCCACCAGGCACAAAATCGGTCCGGCCATGCTGCCGGTCATCTTCTTCACTGCCAAATATTCCAAAATCCGTTCCTTCACTTTGTGAAGGCCATAATGATCCCGCTCCAGAATTTTAGCGGCAAGCTCCAGGTCAATGTTCTCTTTGGTGGCTCGATTCCAGGGCAGGTCGCAAA
This sequence comes from uncultured Oscillospiraceae bacterium, assembly GCA_964447945.1. Taxonomy (GTDB): domain Bacteria; phylum Bacillota; class Clostridia; order UBA1381; family UBA9506; genus UMGS755. The sequence continues at coordinate 22,234 of CAYUUO010000011.1, read as the reverse complement.
TCCAGCTGACATAGGTTCGGATAACGTTCGCCTCCGGGTTGCCGAACTGCATTTTAGACAGCCTGTCAAGCTCCGTTTCGCATTTTTTCATAACCTCTTCCGGCACCTCGAGCTCTGCAAGCCGTCTTTTAAATTCCTTAATTTCCAGCCCCACGCCGTCCTTGTCGCCCAGTTCCTCCTGAATGACCTTCATTTGTTCGCGCAGAAAATACTCCTTTTGGTTCTGATCCATCTGCCGCTTAACCTTCAGGCTGATTTCATTGTCGATGTCCATAATCTCCGTTTCCTGAATCAGCAGGCCAATCAGCATTTCCATCCGCTCCGGCAGACTGACTGCGGATAACAGCGCCTGCTTGTCGGAAAGCTTCAGCTGAATGTTGGCCGCGATGGCATCCGTCAGCTCCGCCGGGCTTTGAATGTTCTCTAAGGACGCCAGCATGTCCGGATTAATTTTGTGGTTGCTGGTACAGTAATTCTGAAACTCCTCAACCAAACGGCGCTGCAGCGCCTCGTAGCGAATGGCGGAAACGGTTTCATCCTCCGGAGAAACCATCTCCTCCACCAAAACGGACAGATAGGGCTCTTTGCTGATGTATTTACAGATTTTGGCTCGGTACAATCCCTCAATCAAAACACGCACCATGGAATTAGGCATTTTCACAACCTGCTTAATCCGGCAGACCGTTCCCACCTCTTCAATATCCTCCGCGCCCGGCTTCTCTGTCAGCCGATCCCGCTGCATGGAGAGAAAGGCCAGCTGATTATCCACCATGGCCTGCTCCAGTGCCAGCACAGATTGTTCCCGTGCCATATCGAAATGCATCAGGGTTTTCGGAAAAACAACCAGCCCGCGGGTCACAATCATGGGCAGGCTGAACGTTCTCTTTATCGTCAATTGGTTCATATATACCTCCGGGTCAGGCGCTGGCCGCACACGCCCGATACCTTACCTTCTGACAAACACAGAATCGCCGTTCTGTCTGTGTTTATACAGGATACAATGCGGCCAAAAGTAAACTCCATTTTATTATTATATCAAATTGTCGAAAAAAATTCAATTCTTTTTCGTATAACTGAAAAGAATATCTTTTTTTCATAAAAATAAACGGCGGCCTTTTATAGCATTAAACCTGCTCTAAGGCTTGGGCAACGTCGGCAAGAATATCGTCAATATGCTCAATGCCCACGCTCATTCTCACCAAATCCGCACCAATGCCTGCATCGGCCAGCTGCTGATCTGTCAGCTGACGGTGGGTGGTGCTGGCCGGATGCAGCACGCACGTCCGGGCGTCGGCCACATGAACCACAACCGCTGCCAGCTTCAGGCTGTCCATAAACCGAACCGCCGCCTCACGGCCGCCGGCCACGCCAAAGGAAATCACGCCGCAGACGCCGTCAGGCAGATATTTCTGCGCCAACGCATACTGGCTGCTGCTCTTTAGCGCCGGATAATTAACCCAGCTGATTTTTTCATGCTTTTCCAGAAACTCCGCCGTCTTTAACGCATTTTCACAATGCCGTTCCATCCGCAGATGCAGCGTTTCCAGCCCCAGGTTTAAAAGATATGCGCTGATTGGGCTGGGCGTTGCACCCACATCCCGCAAAAGCTGCACCCGAGCCTTGGTGATATAAGCCGCCGCACCGAAGTCACGGGTATAAACCACACCGTGATAGGACTCGTCCGGCTCCGTCAATTCCGGATACCGGCCGCCGGCCGTCCAGTCAAACCGGCCGCTGTCCACAATAACACCGCCCACAACCTGAGCGTGCCCGTCCATATATTTTGTGGTGGAATGTGTGACAATATCCGCGCCAAACGCAAAGGGACGGCACAAAATCGGCGTGGGGAAGGTGTTATCCACAATCAGCGGCACGCCGTGCCTATGCGCCAGATGCGCAAAGCGCTCAATATCCAGCACGTCCAGGGCGGGATTGGCCACAGTTTCTCCGAAAACCGCCCGGGTTCTGTCATCAAACAGAGCGTCAATTTCATCGTCAGTGGCGCCCGGACGGATGAACCGCACCTCGATCCCCATTTTTTCCATGGTAACAGCAAACAGATTCACCGTGCCGCCGTAAATGGAGGAAACGCTGACAAAATTATCGCCGCTTCTGGCAATATTCAAAATGGCAAACAAATTGGCCGCCTGACCGGAGGACACACACAAGGCGCCGACGCCGCCCTCCAAATCCGCGATTTTGCTTTCCACGGCCGCCACCGTGGGGTTGGAAATTCTGGTGTACATATGGCCGTCTACCTTAAGGTCAAACAGCTTGCCCAAATGCTCTGCTGAGTCATATTTATAGGTTGTGCTCTGATAAATCGGCAGCACGCGGGGCTCGCCGTTTTTCGGCTGATAACCGCCCTGAATACAAATGGTTTCTTTTTTATAGTTGTTCATTTTTTTCTCTCTCCTTCTCATTCCTTGTTTTGTTCTGTGCCTTGCTCCGTTATTGACCGCTGTCAATATCCCGCACCGTGCCCACCGGCCACGTAGGCGCAGGACGGTGACAGGAAAAATATAAAATCTGCTCCGCAGGATTCTCCGCCAGCAGGGAAAAAGCCGCTTGCTGCCGTCCGGCATCCAGCTGAATGAAGGTATCGTCCATAATCAGAAGGGGAATACGGTCATACAGCGTCTGCAAAACTGCCAGCCGCAAAGCAAAATATAATAAATCACAGGTACCGGCGCTCACATAGCCCGATTCCACAATTTCATTGCCATCCGGGGTCTTGAGCATCATACCGTAGTCGTCCGTAACCTTAATTTCGCGATACCGTCCCTCCGTCAGCCGGGCAATCAACGCGCCGGATTTTTCGTTTAAGACCGGCGCAAAGCTGCTTTTCAGTTCCTCCCCGCAGGCCTCCAGCATACGCAGCGCCAGCTCAATGGCCTCATGGGTTTCCGACAGCTCCGCCATTTTCTGACGGGTGTTCAAAAGCTCGGTTTCAATAACACTGACGCTCCGGTCGGCTGCAAAGCCCTGTTCGGCTCTGGCCGTCAGCTGTGCCAGTGTGCGTTCACGCTCCATTTGCATTTCGCGCAGCCGTGCCAGCTGCCTGTCCAGCGTTTCCGCATCCGGCCCTTCGTAGTCCGGCTTGGGTTCTTCCGCCGTCACCGCCATGCGGTCAAGAGCCGCCGCAAGAGCCTGCAGGCTGTCGGCCAGCCGCCGGGCCTCCTTTTGCAGCGTTTCCTCCCTGTGCAGCAGGGTGCGTACCCGCTCCGTTTTTTCCGAAAGTGCCGCCAGATCCGCCGCACCGGCTTTTGCTAGCACAGCCTGCATATCCTCACGCAAAGCGCGCAGCTGACCGGCAAAATCCGCTTGTTCCATATCCTGTAAGGTCTGCTGCTTTGCCTGCAGTCTGACCGAAAGCGTTTCCCAATCTTTCTTGGCCTGCCGCCGCCCGCCGCTGCCTAAAAAGGCCACCATACCCAGAAGCAGCGAAATCGCCGCCAGTCCATAGAGAACCGGCATCAGGAAAAATCCGCCCGCAATGGCGATTGCCAGCACGACCGCCGCCACAAGCAGCATGGGTATATTAACGTGCCCCCGGCTTTTCTCCCTGGCCTCCTCGGCCGCCCGGCGCAGTCCGTCAATTTCTTCTGCCAGCGCCTGCCGTCCCGCTTCCTTTTCTTCAAGCACGCGGCAAGCCGCATCCTTTTCTGCCATTTGCAGAAGAATATCCGGCGCAAGCGCCGCAGCACCGGCAAGGCCTTCCTGTTCCCCGGCCAGCTGCGACAGGTCGTTTTGCACCTTCGTCAGTGCGGCCTGCTCCGATTCCAAACGGCTCTCCAGCTCCCGTCTGCTCTGCCGCTTTTGTTCCCGAAGCTGATACTGCCCAAAGGCCGCGGCCGCCGCCCGCTGCTTTTCCACCGCCGCAAGCTGAGCCGCCGCCTGTTCCTTTTCCGCCGTCAACCGCTGAATATCCTCCAAAACGCCCCGGAAGGCCTCGTGTTTCTGCTTAGCGGCCGCAAGCTCCGCCTCCAGACGCTCTGCCTCGGCTGACAGCTGTACCACGGCGCCGCCCCGGCCGGTTTTGGTAATGAGTTCATGGCCGGCTTTTTCAAGCTCCGCCAGCGCCTTTTGCAGCGATGCGTCCTCGTCTCCGCTGTGCTCAAGGTTCGAAAGCCGGCTCATAAGCTCGTCCTCCCGCCCTTTTGAAAAAGCGGCGCCCAGTTGGCTGATGAACAGGGTTTTGCGAAAGGCATCCTCACCCACGCCCAAAAAACGTTGGCCAAGGGTTTCGGGGTCGGCGGGAATTTCCTGCCAGTCGGCTGCCGAAAGCAGCGAACATCGGTCGCCCCGCGCCGTTTGGCCAAAGCGGCGCTTCAGCACATAGGCCTGTCCCTCGTCCTCAAAATACACAGTTCCCGCCATATAGGTGCCGCCCCAGGGCATATAAAGCCGGCGGCTGTCGCCCCGCAGGCCGCCGCCCCGCACCTTGCCGGGCAGGCCGTAAAACATGGCGGCTAAAAAGGCGCAGAGGGTGCTTTTGCCCGCCTCATTGTCGCCGTACAGATATTGAAGGCCGGGAGAAAGAGTCAAGGTATAGTCCTTCAGGCCGCCAAACTGCTCGATTTCAATTTTTTGAATAATCACAGCGGCCTCACCTTCTCTCCTGCCAGGGCGGAAAGCCCAAAGGCCAGCGCCCGGCGGTATAGATTCGCCTGATCGCCGGACAGCCCCGCCAGCATTTTCTGCGCAAACATGCCCCGAACACCCGGTTCAGCCGCCAAAGCCGCCGTGTCTACCGGCCGCCGGGTTCTGTCATATACCTTGAGGAAAAAGCAGTCAGAAAAAGCACTGGCCAGCACATCCGTATCCGGTGCAAGCTCCGTTTCCCCGGTCAGAATAACCTTATATAAATCCTTTGGCTCCACGCCGGCCGCCGCAATAGCCCGGATCATATCCTCCTGGGGCAGAAGACCGCTCACATCCACCGGCAGCTCCCGGTAACGTCGCCGGCAAACCGGGACAAACTGCGTTGTGACCCCTTCCGCCGTCACCGAGCCGACAAGAACGCCCTTGTCGCCCAATTCATCAAAACCGCGCCCCTCGGGACAGCCGGGATATGCACAGAGAACGGATCCAATTCGCTCCTCACTGTGGCTGTGAACATGACCCAGCGCCAGATAGGAAAGCCCGGATCGGCTGACCGCTTCACGGCTGATGGGATTATAGGCATCACCGCCCAAATCGCCATGCATTAAAAGCACCGCCGGACGGCTGCCCTGTGCCGGAAGGCTCTCAAGAAGCGGCGTATCCTGCACGGCCTGCCGGAACGAAATACCGTAAACGTCGCAATCGGCCACAGAAACGCAGCCAAGCGTCGGCCCGAAAATGTGAACATTATCCGAAAAGGCCGCCAGCTTATAATAGGACTTTTCCGTCAGCGGATCGTGGTTGCCCGCCGCAATCAGCACCTGCGTGTCCGTCAGGGAGGCAAAGCCCGCGCGCAGGGTATGTATTGTTTCTGCCTCCACCGAGTCCTGATCGAACAAATCCCCCGCAATCAGCAGAACATCGGCCGAACGGGCCAGCTCAATAACGGAGAGAAAGCTCCGGCGCAGCTCTGCCTGCCGGATCGCCGCGCTTTTCCCGTCCTGCAGGCCGGAAAAGGCTGTATCTAAATGTAAATCCGCACAATGGACAAATTTCACCGCCGCACTTCCTTTCTCCACATATAAATAAGTATACTTTATGAATTATATCACATTTTTCTCTAAATCACAAGGTTTTCCGCCGCACTTAACAAAATATTTAAATATCCCGTCTGCATTCGCCCTCCGGCTGCTGTCGCCCCCAAGTGTTACAACCTGTTGATTGTAAATTCCTATGAAACAGCAAATTACTATAGTATTTTCCATGCAAGTATGCTATACTATAAGGTAAAGCAAGGAAAATGTTTACACAAGGAGGTTGTACCATGGCTATTAAAACAGAAAACGAGCGAGGCGCCGTTATCATGAGCAACACCGTCATTGCGCACATAGCCGGCATGGTTGCCACCGGCTGCTATGGCGTTGTGGGAATGGCCTATAAAAGTGCCGGTGACGGCTTTGCCAGCCTTTTAAAGTGGGATACTATCACCAAGGGAATCAAGGTTTCAACAGAAGATGAAAAGATCAGCATTGATCTGCATATTATTGTGGAATACGGCGTGAACATTAAGGTCATTTCGGACAGCATTATCAGCAGCGTCCGTTACAGTGTGGAAAATATGACCGGCTTCCGCGTGGGCCGCGTAACCGTCAACGTGGAAGGAATCCGCGTGGATTAATTCGGAGGTGTGCAACTTGATTTATACAATTGATGCCGCGGGACTGGTTCAGGCCTTTACCTCCGCGGCCAACAAACTCGTTAATAATAAAAATATTTTAAACGATTTAAATGTGTTCCCGGTTCCGGACGGCGATACCGGCTCCAACATGTCCATGACCGTAACGGCGGCGGCCGCTGAGCTTGCGGGGCGCTCTTTTAGTACCGTGGGCGAGGTGATGAACGTAATCGCCGGCGCGTCCTTGCGCGGCGCCCGGGGCAATTCCGGCGTTATTTTGTCGCAGCTGTTCCGCGGCATGGCTAAGCGGCTGAAGGACTGTGAGCTGGCCGACGCTTCTGATTTATCCGAGGCGCTCAGCGAGGGCGTAGCCACGGCCTACCGCGCGGTTATGAAGCCGGTGGAGGGCACCATGCTTTCCGTCTCCCGAGACGGTGCGGCAGGCGGCGCAGCCTATCTGGCGGAGGATAACGAAATTACCGCTTTGCTGGCAGCCGTAATCGATGCGGCGCAAAAGAGTCTTGACAGAACGCCCGAGATTCTCCCGGCACTCAAGGCAGCCGGCGTTGTGGATTCCGGCGGTCAGGGGGTTCTGTACCTGTTAGAGGGCGCCCATACTTACCTTGAAACCGGCACTGTCATTGAACGGAAGGACGGCGAGGTTCTCCCGGCTCCCAAGGCCGCAGGTGCCCAGCTGGCGGATACGGATATTAAATTTGCTTACTGCACGGAATTTATCATTGAAAAGAATAATCCCAAGGCCTCCAGCAAGCTGTTTGCCGCTAATATTCAGAAAAAGGGCGATTCCATGGTGGTTGTGGATGATGAAACCATCATTAAAGTGCATATCCACACCAACAACCCCGGCTATGTGATTGAGGAAGCCATTAAGCTGGGTGCTCTGATTAACATTAAAATTGATAATATGAAATATCAGCACAACAATCTGGTTATGGGCAACGAGTCTGAAGAACCTGCCCAGCCCCCGGCTCCCTTCGGCTTTGCTGCCGTGGCTGCCGGCGAGGGCATGGAGGCGTTGTTCCGGGATATGGGGGCCGACCAGGTCATTTTGGGCGGCCAGACAATGAATCCCAGCACTGATGATATTGCAGGTGCCGTTGAAAAAATTAATGCGGAAACCGTGTTCATCCTGCCTAATAACAAAAATATCATTATGGCGGCCGAGCAGGTGTGCGGTCTGACCGAAAAAAACATCTGCGTCATTCCCACCCGCTCCATTCCGGAGGGAATTTCCGCTATGCTGGCCTTTTCGCCGGATATGACACCGGAGGATAACGCCGCCGCCATGCAGGAGGCGGCCGAACAGGTCAAAACCGGCAATGTTACCTACGCTGTCCGTGAATTTCAGTTCAACGGCGAAACGTTGCCCAAGGGAAAAATTATCGGTCTCACCGGCAAAAGCATCGCGGCAGCCGGCGACGATCCCATGCAGGTGGCAAAGGATCTCCTGAGCGGTATGGTCGATGACGAAAGCGCCGTGATTAATGTGTTCTACGGCGAGGACGTCAGTGACGAAACGGCCGACGAGCTCCGTGCCTATTGCGAAAGCACCTATCAGGATTGTGATGTTTTGGTGCATAACGGTAAACAGCCCTTGTATTACTACATTGTATCTGTGGAGTAAAAGATTTTTCTCCGCCCTCACCGCAGACAGAAACGCCGCTTTTAAAGGGGAATTGCAGTCATGTCAGATCATCCCTTACAAATGAGTGTTACCCAGCTTGCAGGCGTCGGCCCAAAACGTGCCGGCGCCTTTGGTAGGCTGGGTATTTTTACGCTGAAGGATCTCCTGACCCATTACCCCCGGGGCTATGAAAACCGGAAAACCTGCAAAAAAATCATGGAGCTTTCTCATGACGAAACCGTTTGCATTAGGGCGATGGTCACCACCGATCTGCAAACCAAAATTCTGCGGAAAAACATGCGGATTCACACCCTGCGTGTGGCAGACGGCACCGGCTTTTTAGAGTTGGTTTGGTTTAACAACCGGTTTTTAGAGCCGCGACTGAAAAAAGGTGAAACCTACATATTTTACGGCAAGGTGCGGCTGACGCCGAAAAAACAGATGCTGACGCCGATTTTCGAACAGCCGGAGGCGCAAAAGCAAACCGGCCGGATTATGCCCCTCTATCCCCTGTCCGAAGGACTGACAAACGCCTTTGTCGCCGACTGCGTCCGCAAGGCTCTCGATTTGTGCGAACATTGGCAGGATCCGCTGCCTAAAGCTCTGCGAAAAACATATAAACTCTGCGAAATGAATTATGCCGTCTCAGCCATCCATTTTCCCGCCGATCAGGCGGCCTATGAAACGGCTCGCCGCCGTTTGGCCTTTGAAGAGCTTTTTATTTTTCAGGTAGCGCTTTTTTCCTTAAAGCAGCGCCAAAAAGCCTGTCCCGCACCGATCCTCGCTGCACCGGCGGAGCCGTTTATCGCCTCGCTCCCCTTTTCACCCACCGGTGCTCAGGCCCGCGTGATGGGCGAAATTGCCGCCGATCTTGGCCGCGGTACCGCCATGAACCGGCTGGTCTGCGGCGATGTTGGCTCCGGTAAAACTGTTGTGGCGGCAGCGGCGGTATATATCGCCGTCCAAAGCGGATTCCAGGCTGCTTTTATGGCGCCTACGGAGATTCTGGCCGGACAGCATTACGAGAGCCTGCAAAAGCTGTTTGCCCCCCATGGCATACACCTTGAGCTGCTGACCGGCTCTATGCCGGCAAAGGCGCGGCGGCAGGCTCTGGCACGTCTTAAAAGCGGCACTGCCCAGGTTGCCGTTGGCACCCATGCCCTGCTCAGCGCGGATGTATGCTTTCACCGGCTGGGACTGGCCGTAACCGACGAGCAGCACCGTTTCGGCGTGAACCAACGCCGCCTGCTGACGGAAAAGGGCGAAAATCCTCATATTTTGGTCATGAGCGCCACACCCATCCCCCGAACGCTGGCACTGATTATTTACGGTGATCTGGATGTTTCCATCATTGATGAGCTGCCGCCCGGCCGTCAAAAAATTGATACCTTTGCCGTGGGTGAGGACTACCGCAAGCGGATTTACGCTTTTTTAAAGAAGGAACTGGCCGCCGGACGGCAGGCCTATATCGTCTGTCCCCTGGTGGAGGATTCCGACGATGCAACCCTCCATTCCGTTACGAAATATGCCAAAAAGCTAAAGGAAACGGCATTTCCTGATACTCCCATCGGCGTTTTGCACGGTAAAATGAAGGCGGCAGAAAAGGATGCGGTGATGACCGCCTTTAAAAACGGCGCCCTGTCCATTCTGATTGCCACCAGTGTGATTGAGGTGGGCGTGGACGTCCCCAACGCCACCGTCATGCTGATTGAAAACGCTGAACGTTTCGGTCTGTCTCAGCTTCACCAGCTGCGGGGACGCGTTGGACGCGGCACTGCCAAATCCTACTGCATCCTGCTTTCACAGGGCAATCAGGAAACCGCCGCCGCCCGACTGCAGGTGATGAAAACCCAGCAGGACGGCTTTAAGATTGCCGAGGCAGATTTAAAGCAGCGCGGGCCGGGAGAATTGTTTGGCACCCGCCAGCACGGTCTGCCTGCCTTTCGCATTGCAAGCCTTTACACCGATATGGCGCTTTTGCAGGAAACCACCCAGGCCGCCCAGGACTATCTGGCCGGAAAATTTCAGGCAGACAGCAAAGAAAAATCGTTGCTTTCCGAAAAAATTAACGTCTTGTTTAACAATCGTGTTACAATTAATTGAAAAATTTATTAAATATCTTGACAATTGTAGAAAATCATGTAAAATAATATATGGATAATAGTATTCATTTATTATTTTGAGGATGGTTATCATTGAGAGTCATTTCGGGTTCAGCTCGCGGTTCAAAGCTCCTTTGTCCTGACGGGCTGTCAGTGCGGCCCACCCACGACCGGGTCAAAGAGGCCGTTTTCAGCATGCTCGGCACAAAGGTCATGGATGCGGCGGTTCTGGATTTGTTTGCCGGCACCGGTGCTTTGGGCATTGAGGCCCTAAGTCGCGGCGCGGCACAGGCTGTTTTTGTTGACGTTTCTGCCCATTCGCTGGCTGCGGTGGAAAGTAATCTGAAAAAAACCCGGCTGGCCGAACGGGCAACCCTGTTAAAAAGTGACTATCTGACTTACCTGACTGATACCGGCAGCCGGTTCGACCTGATTTTTCTTGACCCTCCCTATCGCGAAGGGTATTTGGCACCGGCACTCAGCAAAATTGCAGAGCGCGGGTTATTAAAGCCGGAGGGCTTAATTTACTGCGAAACAGACGCTGCGCCGCCGGATCAGCTGACGGAACTCTTTTATACGGTTCGCGATAAAAAATACGGCAGGGCGCGGGTCCTGCTTTTAAGAGAGTTGTAGACATGAGCATTGCAGTATATCCCGGCAGCTTTGACCCCATCACCTGCGGACACTTGGACATCATCCGCCGCGGCAGCACCATGTTTGACGAGGTCATTATTGCTGTTTTAAACAACAGTACAAAAAAGCCTTTGTTTTCTGCAGAAGAGCGCGTTCAGTTGATTGAAAAATCCACTGCCGACCTGCCCAATTGCCGCGCCGTGCATTTCGACGGTCTGCTGGTCGACTTTGCCGCGCAGCAGGGCGCAAAGGTTGTGATCAAGGGGTTGCGTGCAATTTCTGATTTTGAATATGAATTTCAAATGGCGCTTTTAAATAAAAAATTAAACCCCGGCATTGAGACGTTATTTATGGTTACGAATGCAAATTATTCGTATATCAGTTCCAGCATTGTCAAGGAAATCGCAAATTTGGGCGGCGATTTTACGGAGCTTGTGCCCAAGGAAATTTATGAGGATGTTAAACAAAAGATTGAGAAGGGGCGGTAATCATGGAAATTTTGGAAATTATTGAGGCTTTGGAAGATAAAATTGAGCATAGCTTCACAATTCCCTTTGTGGGACGCGGCATTATCGACAAGGATACGCTGCTTGACCTCCTGCAGGAGGCCAGAATTAAGTACCCTGATGAAATGAAGCAGGCCAAATGGGTCAAGGATGAGCGTCAGCGGATTATTGCAGACGCACAAAAGGAAGCGGCCGCGATCATTAAGGGCGCTGAGGACAAAATTGTTTCGATGATCAACGAGCACGAAATCACAAAGCAGGCCTATGAAAACGCTAACCAGATCGTGGAAAGCGCACAGGAGCACGCCCGCGAAATTCGTCTGGGCGCCAATCAATATGCCGACAGTGTGTTACATACCATTGAAGAAAGCCTGATCGGCACCGTGGAAACCATTCGAGAAAACCGTAAGGATTTAAAACGCTGATTGAATTGTTAAAATGCCGTTTTCTTATTCACGGATGTCAAAGGATAAAGGGGCTGTTGCATTTAGCGCAGACCGCTTTAAGGCAAAGAATACCGTTAAAACGCCGGATAAGGAAAATAAAAAGTATTTTTGAGGTTGGAATTCATTTTTTTAAATGAATTCCTTCTTTTTTATGCCTTAAAGCTACAAACAAACTTCGCCGCTTGGGCGCACCTATGGCAAAGGGACTCAGTTTGTTCGTTCTGCATCTAAATCCGTTTATCCTTAAAAGAGGCCGGCAATTTTGCCTGCACGATAGCCCCTCATTCGGATTTTATCATAAAGCAGTGAGAAATTTTGGTCAGGCATCCATTGAACAGCAGAGGTTTTTGACAAGAAAAGTACAAAAACCTTGCACCTGAACAATTATGAAACGCATGCAAGCCGCTATGCGGCTGCGTTTCATAATTGTTCAGCAGTCATTATTTAGAAACAGAATGCTTATATTCGCGGGGCGTCATGTTTGTAATCTTTTTAAAGACTCTTGAAAAATAGTGCGGATCATTGAAGCAAAGCATGTTTGAAATTTCCGTGATGCTGTATGTGTTTTCGCGGATAAGCTTTTTCGCTTCGGTTATTTTTAGCCGAGTATAACAGTCAATAATTGTATAGCGGTAGTTTGTATTAAAAATTTTTGAAATATATGTTTTGCTGTAGTTTAACTTGCGACATATTTCATCTACGGTCAGTCTTCCATAAATGTTATTTTGCAGCAGGGTCATCACAGAATGGGCCAGATGATTGTCCATACTTTCTTTATCTTGAAAAATCTGAACGCTCTTTGCATTTGCCTCCTGAGAACGAATTAACATAATGAGAAGCTGTTCAAGAGTCGTGCGGATCATCTGCTGCCCGCCAAAGGGCGCAGTCGCGCAAAGCTTCAGTTCTCTTAAGCCGGGATCATTAAAGGGAAGAACAAAGGTCTTTCTGCCCTCGTTTATCAGCGTTTTTAAAAAAGGTCTTAAATGCTCCGGCAACATTGCCCTTTTGTTTTTAAAGTACGCCATGCTTTGTGAAGTGCTTACAAATGAAATGACAAACACATTGGATGGTGTTTTTCCATCAGATGAAATCGTGTGAAATTCGTTCGGCTTGTGGAAAATGATTTCCCCCTGACGGAGTACATGGTTATTTTTTGCAGCGCCTATCAGAATATTTCCGCTATCTACATAAACCATCTCCCAAAAATCATGACTTTCTCCGGGAAAATGAAAATGTTTGTCAAATTCATAATAATGCATCGTCACAATTTTGTTTATGTTGATGACGTTTGAAAGTCTATGCTTAATATAAATCGGACGGTTGATCTGATCTTTCACAATTGTTTTCCTCCGAACATATTAGTTTATAAAAATACACTTTTTGGATAACAGATACCATTTACTTATGGTTATTCTTAGTATAACATAATAATCAGAGAGATACAAGATATGTTTTTTGATTTATTATGGAAAGGAATGAGGCTCTATGAAAAAAGGTATCAGTATATGGTCCTTTACAGAAACAAATTTAAAAAAATGCTTTGAAATTGCCAAAGACGCAGGCTTTGACGGGGTGGAGCTCGCTCTGGATGCAACGGGTGCAGTTACAATGGAATCGACCAGAGATGACATTTTATCAATCAAGGCCATGGCCGATCAAGTCGGCATTGAGCTTTACAGTGTGGCAAGCGGACTTTACTGGACAGATAATTACACATCTGAAAATGAGGCAAGCAGAGAAAAGGCAAAGGAAATAACAAGAAAACAGCTTGACATTGCTTCCTGGCTCGGCTGCGACACCATATTGGTTGTTCCCGGCGCAGTTAACGTTGCTTTTGAACCCAACAGCGAAATTGTGGAATATGATGTGGCATATGAAAGAGCACTTGCAGCCCTTAAAGAACTGGCGCCCTATGCAGAACAATTACAGGTTTCCATTGCCGTGGAGAATGTGTGGAACAAATTTTTGCTTTCACCCATGGAAATGGCAGACTTCATTGATAAGGTGAACAGCCAATATGTCGGCGCGTATTTTGATGTGGGTAATGTTCTGTATATCGGTTATCCGGAGCATTGGATCAAGATTTTGAACACAAGAATTAAAAAAGTACACTTTAAAGACTATAGAAGAGAAGCAGGCGGACTTTGCGGTTTCGTTGATCTTCTGGCAGGCGACGTGAACTATCCGGCTGTGATGAACCAATTTGAAAAAATTGGCTATGACGGCTGGGTAACGGCAGAAATGATTCCGCCGTACACACATTATTCTGAGACAATTCTTTATAACACTTCCAATGCAATGAATCAAATATTAAGGAGGAAATCATAATGCTGAAAATCGGATTAATCGGATGTGGATTTATGGGCGGCATGCACTCTGCCTGCTATCAGGCCATAGAGGGTGTAAAAGTTACCGCAGTTGCAGATGTGAGAAGAGACAAAGCAGAAGAGACGGCAAAAATCCACGGAGCGCAAATTTATGCCACAGGCGAGGAATTGATTCAACAAGCAGATGTTGACGCCATTGATATCTGTCTTCCTACATTTCTTCATACGGAGCATGCAATCAAAGCAATGAAAAAAGGCAGAAATGTTTTTATTGAAAAGCCCGTTTGCTTAACTGCCGAGGAGGGAGAACGGCTCATTAAAACGCAGCAGGAAACAGGCGCAAAGGTTCAGGTCGGCCAGGTTATAAGACTGTGGGATGAATATAAATGGCTTAAGGAAGTAACGGATAGCAAGACCTACGGCAGAATCGAATCAGCAGTCTTTAAACGCCTGAGCTCCGTTCCCACGTGGGGATGGGAGAACTGGCTCCACGATGCAGACAAAAGCGGCTCTGTAGCACTGGATATGCATATACATGATGTGGACTTTATGAGGTATCTTATGGGCGAACCGGACAGCTTTTCTTCCTCTGTGGTGAGAAACGAAAAGAAAATAATTGAGCAGATATTCACGACTTTTACCTATGCAGATGCCGGTGTCAGCGTGGAAGCCTGCTGGGATTATCCTGCAGATTTCCCATTTGACGCCTCGTTCCGTGTTAAGTTTGAAAAGGCGACAGCCGTTTTGGATTCCGGCGGCCTTATGGTTTACTATCGCGACGGCGGCAGCAGTAAAATAGAAATTAAACCTGATTTTGAGGCAAGCAATCACATCGGTGGCAATCTTTCAAGCCTGGGCGGCTATTACAATGAGCTTCGGTATTTCGTGGAACATTTAAAGGAAGGCAAGCCGCTCACCGTTGCGCCTCTTGACGATGCGGTCAGGTCGGTGAAGCTTACCTTGGCCGAAATAGAAAGCGTAGGCGGTGCACAGTTAAAATAACAAGCAATGAAAGAGGCTGTTGACTTAATGCGACAGCCTCTTAAAAAATCCTAATTTGCAATGCCTAAATGCTGCGGCCTTGTTTATTGCCGCCGACAATGTCGAAAGCATATCACTTCTTTTCCGACTGCTTTAAAACCGAACGCAGCCCATTCAGCTCTGTTAAAAAGCGGTTTTCCACGTCCTTTGCCCGGCGCAGGGAAAAATCAAAGAGAGCGTGCCGCTCCGGCGCCTCCCGCTGCATTTTTTGATGCAGTACCTCAAATTCATAATACAACACGCAATCATCCACAGCGGCCACCTGACGGAGCTCTGCCTCTGTCAGGCCGTCTACGCCGTAATAGGCAAACAGCATGTTTTGAATGGTATGTTCATAGGTCTTATAAGCCGTCAGATACTGCTTAACCGGCCGCGTGATATCCGAAAGATAGGCCTCACTGCCGTCATGAACCAGGCAGGCCATTTGCAAACGGGGGCTATAGCCCCGGGCCCGCGCCTCCTCCAGACAATTCAGCGAGTGCTGTCCCACAGAGTAAAAATGCCTGTAATGACCGTTTCCCCTGCACAAAAGCGACAGTGCATGGGCAATATCAACATCTGCCACATCCTCCGGCCGGGGGTCCAGCACATAAAAATTACGGCCGGTGTAGGTTGTAATGGAATCTCCCTTTCTCATAGCATCCTCCAAACTGTTACCGGAAAACCCGGTCTATACTTCAAGCCCTGTACCGGCTGTTTGCGCCCGCCGCGCTTGTTCCGGCTGCGCAGCCTCCTGCTCCCTAATATTCGCCAGCATGAGCTTAATACGATTCTGCTGGTTAACAATGCTGGCGCCGGGGTCATAATCAATTGCCACCAGATTCGCCTCCGGGTGGTGTGCCTTAATGGTATTCATCATGCCCTTGCCGGCGATGTGATTGGGCAGGCAGCCAAAGGGCTGGGTACAAATCACATTATACACACCCTTTTCAATCAGCTCTGCCATTTCCACCGTCAGCAGCCAGCCCTCGCCCATTTTCACGCCCTTGCCGATATACTGCTCCGCCAGCTTTCTGGTTTTATTAAAATCATTAGGTGCCCAAAAAACACCGTGCCGGGTAATCGCCCGGTTCATATCCCGCTGCATGCCCAAAATCACCCGATAGGCAATCCGGCTGCCCAGACTGGCAAGGAACCCACCGCCATACAGTTCACGGGTGATCGACACGTTAGAAAGACAATACTGACAGAAATCCAGCAGACCAAACAGAACAACTTCCATGCCCTCAGACAGCAAAAATTCCTCCAGCCTATTATTGCCCATGGGCGAATATTTCACATAAATCTCGCCGACGATACCCACCCGCGGCTTTTTCACGCCGCTTTTGGGAATTGCGTCAAAATCGGCCAGCATCCTGCGGAAGCAGGACTTTAAATGCCGGTAGCTGACCACTTTTTTGCCGTCCCAGCGGCTTGTCAGTGTTTCAATCCATTGATTAACAACCCGGTCAGTATCCCCCGCCTCCAGCTCATAGGGGCGGCACTGATTGGCAATGTGCATCAAAAAATCACCGGCCACGGCGGCATAAGCAAATTTCAGGCCCATCGACAGGGTGGGCCGAAAGCCCGGCGAATCATCCAGACCGGCTGCGTTTAGGGATATGACCGGCACCTGCGAAAACCCACTGCGGCGCAGCGCCTTCCGCAGCAGAAAAATATAGTTGGAGGCCCGACAGCCTCCGCCTGTCTGGGTAATCATCAGGGCTGTCTTATTAGGATCATAACGCCCGCTTTTCAGTGCGTCAATAAATTGGCCGATGACCAAAAGAGCCGGATAACAGGTGTCGTTATGCACATAGCGCAGACCCTCATCAATCACCGACGGCCCATCGTTTTCCAGCACCTCTGCCCGGTAGCCGTACTGCTGCAGGATGTTCCGCATCAGTGCAAAATGAATGGGCAGCATCATCGGCAGCAAAATTGTGTGTGTTTCCTTCATTGCTTCGGTAAAAACCGGATAATCCTTGTTCATGATTGCTTCTCCTGTTTCTTTAAACGCCGTTCCCGTGCCGCGCCCAGCAGGCTGCGGATGCGGATTTTCACCGCGCCGAGATTGTGAATATCATCAATTTTCACCTGGGTATATAGCTTACCGTGGCTTTCCAGAATATCCCGCACCTCGTCGGTGGTGATGGCATCGATTCCGCAGCCAAAGGACACCAGCTGTACAAGATAGGCCTCATGCTCCGCGCAGAAGGCCGCCGCACCGTATAGCCGCGCATGGTACGTCCACTGATTCAGCACCTGCACATGGGGCGGCTCTGCCAAATCGCACACGCTGTCCTCCGACAGCACCGCCACACCCAGCGAGGTAATCAGCCGGTCGATACCGTGATTGATTTCCGCGTCGATATGATAGGGGCGTCCGGCCAGCACAATCACATCCAGACCGTTTTCCTCGGCAAAGCGCAGAGCGCGCCGCCCCTCCTCTTTCACCGCCTGCATATATTGCTCATAAGCCTGATAGGCCGCTTGGGCGGCGTGCCGAATCTCCTTCCGCGTGATGCCTGCGTCATGACCGTGAAAATAGGAATAGGCATGGCGGACAAAGTCTGCCGGACGATGCAGGCCAAAGTAGGGATATAAAAACTGCACCTGTGAAAGCTTTTCCACGTTGGCCCGCAGCAGCTCCGGATAGTAGGCCACCACCGGGCAGTTATAATGGTTATCCCCTTTTCCTTCATTAAAATTATAGCTCATGCAGGGGTAAAAGATGGTCGTCACGCCCTGCTCCAGCAGGCTTTCAATATGGCCGTGCATCAGTTTGGCCGGATAGCACACCGTGTCGGAGGGGATGGAATATCGCCCTTTTCTGTAAAGCTGAGGCGATGAAGGCTCCGAAAGCACCACCTCATAGCCCAGTTCAGTCAAAAAGGTAAACCAAAAGGGCAGGGTTTCATATAAATTCAATCCCATAGGGATGCCGATCCTGCCGCGCGGGCCGGCGACTGCCTGAAAGGCGGCCAGCTTCTGCCGCTTAAATTCATATAGGTTCGGCACCTCAAGGGCACCCTTTTTTTGGTTGGGACGTTCGCATTTGTTGCCGGACAGATACCGACTGCCGTCAGGGAAGGTGTTCACCGTCAGGTGACAGCGGTTTAAGCACAGGCCGCAATTGATTTCACTGGTTTGGAAGGAAAAGCTCTCCAGAGCCTCCCGGTTCAGCATAGTGCTTTTGTCGCGTCCCTGCTCTTTAGCATAAAGAGCCGCACCGAAGGCACCCATCAGGCCCGCAATGGTGGGACGTACCACATCCCGACCCAATTCCTGCTCAAAGCTGCGCAGAACCGCATCGTTATAAAAGGTGCCGCCCTGCACCACCACATGCTCGCCCAGCTCCTTAATATCCCGGGCACGAATGACCTTATACACAGCGTTTTTCACCACGCTGATGCAAAGGCCGGCGGATATATCGTCCACCCCCGCACCGTCCTTTTGGGCCTGCTTCACCGATGAATTCATAAATACCGTACACCGAGAACCCAAATCCACAGGGTGCCGGGCAAACAGCCCCAGCCGAGCGAAGCCCTCCGCCGTGTAGCCCAGCGACCGGGCAAAGGTCTCTAAGAAGGATCCGCAGCCGGATGAGCAGGCCTCGTTCAGCATAATGCTGTCAATGGCGTTATGCTTGATTTTCATACATTTAATGTCCTGCCCGCCGATGTCCAAAATAAAGTCTACCTGCGGTTCAAAATGCCGGGTGGCGCGAAAATGCGCCAGGGTTTCCACCAAGCCGTCATCCAGATGAAAAGCGCTTTTGATTAGCTCCTCGCCGTAGCCGGTGGCCGCCGCACCGCGAATCATAATGCGGTCGCCGCACAGCTTCATAATCTCCAGCAGCTGCAAACGGACAAGCTCCAGCAGATGGCCGTTATTGGGGCCGTAATATTGATATAAAATCTGTGCCTGCTCACCTATTAAAACGATTTTGACCGTGGTGCTGCCGCAGTCGATTCCCAGATAAGCACCGCCTTGATAGTCCGCCGGATCTAAAACCGGCACAGAGGCCTTTTGGTGCCGCTCCAAAAAACAATTATATTCTGCCTCATTTTCAAACAGCGGCTCTAAAATGTGCAGCTCGCCGCCGGCGTCCGCAGCATTTTCAACAGCAGCCATCACCTCGGAAAACAGGCAGGGTTCGCCGTTTTCCTCCGCAAAGAGCGCCGCCCCGGCACACACAAAAAACTGTCCGTTTTCGGGAAACACCGCGTTTTCATCCGACAGCGCCAGCGTTTTTTGAAACTGCCGCCGAAGCCCCTCGGCAAAATGCAGCGGACCACCCAAAAAGGCTACCCGGCCGGTAATTCGCCGTCCCTGAGCCAGGCCGATAATGGTCTGATCCACCACCGCCTGATAAATACTGGCGGCAATATCCGATTTTTTTGCGTTTTGGTTTAAAAGGGGCTGAATATCCGTTTTGGCAAACACGCCGCAATGGGAGGCTATGGGATAAATTTTTTCTGCCGACAGGCTCAGTGCGTCCAGCTCATCCACCGTCACATTCATCAAAACCGCCATCTGATCGATAAAGGCGCCGGTACCGCCTGCACAGGAGCCGTTCATGCGTTCCTCCTGCCCGCCGGTTAAAAATAAAATTTTCGCGTCCTCGCCGCCCAGCTCAATCACCGCGTCAATATCCTGTAAAAAGGTACGGACAGCGCCCCCCGTAGCGTACACCTCCTGCACGAAGGGAAGCCGGGCTGCCCGGGCAAGGCCAAAACCCGCCGAGCCGGTAACCGCCACGGTCACCGGTCTTTCCCCGATATGGGGGCTTGCCATGCGAAGCAGGGCGGCCGTCCGCTCCCGCACCTGGGAAAAATGCCGCTCATAATGGCTGAATATAATGTTGTGATCCTCCATCAGCGCCACCTTAACGGTTGTGGAGCCGACATCTATACCTAAGCTAAGGCTCATGGACCTGCCCTCCTTCAGTGCGGCCACCCGGCCGCTGCCCTTGCCTGTAAAAATACCCCCGGCACTATTCTATGACACACAGCGCGCAAAAAGTCCTGCATCATAGCCGAAAGGAAAAGACTTCTTATTTAATAGATGTTGACATGAAGTCAACATAACAATTATAGCATAATTCGACAAACTTGTCCATATAAACTTTACAATCAAAATCATACATTTTTTGAATCTTTTGTGAACACGGTAAAGGATTTACAATTTATTCATAACAGAGTCATAATCTTGGTTTATGATAAAACTGTAAAAAAAAGAAGCATTGATTGGAGGTTTTTTACATGGATGATATCAGAAACAACCAACAGGAACCCGAGCAGAAGAAGGAATGGTACAGCGACGATTTTGAGCAGTCTGTCAAAAATGCAGTACCGAAGGCACGGGCCATGTCCGTATATACGCCGCGTGTTAAACGCTCCCGGCTGTTTTTCCGGCAGCCCGTGGTGGCGGCGGTGATCAGTTCGCTGGTGACCTGCGGCATTTGTCTGGGCGCCTTTGCTTTTACGATGAGCCGCGATAGCGCTGCCCTGCCGGCTCCCGTTTCCCAATCGGCCGGTGAAACAGCGGCAAATGCAGGCGGCGAAAATGCCGACATTAAGCAGACGGTCAGCACCTCGTCGGCCGGCAATCTCTCCATACCGGAGGTGTATGACAAGGCCTCCCCGGCGGTTGTCAGCATTTTAAGCACCCTGCAAAGCGGCGGATATATCCAGTCACAGGGAACCATGAGCAGCGGCTCCGGCATCATCATCCGCAGCGATGGCTATATTGTCACCAACAATCACGTGGTGGAAGGTGCTGCCTCCATCAAGGTGCAGACCATTGCGGGTCAAAGCTTTGACGCAACCGTGGTCGGCACAGACTCCCGGACAGACCTGGCTGTTTTGAAGGTCGAAAGCGATCAGGCACTGCCTTATGCCGAACTGGGTGATTCCTCCGATATCCGCGTGGGCGACATGGCTCTGGCCATTGGCAATCCCCTCAAGGAGGAACTGGCCGGTACCCTGACGGTTGGCTATATCAGCGCCATTAACCGCTCGATGGTCATCGACGGCAAGCAAATGACGATGCTGCAGACAGACGCGGCCATTAACCCCGGCAACTCCGGCGGAGCACTTTTAAATATGAAGGGTCAGGTTATAGGAATCAACACGGCCAAATCCACCGGATACGATGTGGAGGGTTTGGGCTTTGCTATCCCCATTAACGAGGCTAAGCCGGTCATCCAGTCCATCATGGAGAACGGCTATGTAACCGGCCGGCCGCTGGTGGGCATCGGCGGGCAGACCATCACCGAGGCCATTGCCAAGGCCAACAACCTGCCGATTGGCGTATATGTCAGAACCGTGACGGCCTTTGGTGCCGCGGAACGTGCCGGTATTCAAGTCGGCGATGTCATTGTGGAATTTGATGGTCAGAAAATCAAAACCATTGATGATATTAACGAAATTCGTGACACCCACAAGGTAGGCGATACAATTAAGGTTAAACTGAACCGTGCCGGAAAGACTGTTGAAACCGATTTAACACTGCTGGAGGAAAAGCCCGAAACCCAGCAATCGCAGACAGAACAGAACCAGCAGCCTCAGCAGCAGATTCCTTCTGATTTCTTCAACTGGTTTAATTGGTGATCGTTTCTAAAATTCACATACTCTCTCCCCCGGGGGCTGCCGTTTTGCGACAGCCCCTCCTATTTTGCCAGACGAAAAAAGAGTGCACCAAAACGGGTTCCGTCACCAAAGGCACAGTCATCAACAGGGAATTTCGCTCTTATGGAAAAAATAAGCGAAAGGTCTTGACAAAAACCGGGATTCATAGTATAATAAGCATTAGTTTAAAAATTTAATCATGCTGGAGTGGCACAGTTGGTAGCGCAGCTGATTCGTAATCAGCAGGTCGTGGGTTCAAGTCCCATCTCCAGCTCCATGAGTACAATGCAGAGGCATTGTACTTTTTTTAATATGCAGAAAAAGACTAACACTGCCTTCCCAATGAAAGTACTCTGCGTTTTCAACAAACTTCAGCGTGCCATCGGCAAAGGGGACTGCCGTTGTCTGCAGCACTGCCTTCCTAAAATTTTTAAAAAAACAAGGTAAGTGTCTGAACCGTAACGATTTAGATTCTTACCTTGTTATGCTGATTAAACTATCTCATTATTTAATGACTGCTGAACAATTATGAAACGCAGCCGCATGGCGGCTTGCAAGCGTTTCATAATTGTGCAGGCGCAAGGCTTTTGTACCTTTCTTGTCAAAAACCTTGCACTTTGTGTCGGCTGTCGTCTCCCGA
>CAYUUO010000010.1:0-48528 GCA_964447945.1 uncultured Oscillospiraceae bacterium | reverse complement strand
ATCAATGTCGTGAACCTAAAAATAGCATTTTAATGCTGTTTTTAGGTGTGAAATTTTCAATTTCACACAAATGGTTTCGCAAAACCATTTGTTCAGTAGGCATTATTTATGGTTAGTATATCCACAAAAAAGGGTTTATAAACACGAATGTTTAACATTCATAACATAAAAAAAGCGAGTCGAAAACGTCCGACTCGTCTGTTTTTTAGCTCAGCTTTTTATAAATCCTGTATGTCTGCCGGTGAAAGGTCGTTTTCAATATTATCTCGTGCCAGATCCGTATCAATGACAGGATATACCGAAGATATGGGTTTTTCTTTCGAATGCGGCCTATGATGATATACTTTTAGCGACGGCCCCTCGGTGCCTTCTATTATCGGATTTGCGTGTGCCTTGCCGTGCTTGGCTTTGCCCTGAATTTCCGGCACCGGCGGCACATCATTTTTGGGTTGTGTATGCGTGCGGTCAATTCTTTTCATACCTTGCTTTGCCATGAAAAATCACCTCAAGGATATTATTGACCCAAAAGGCATATTTATACCGCCCTTTTGTTTTTAGTTGCCGCAAAAACGTTCTCTGCCTCTTACACCCGGAACCGATAACCGGCGCCCCAAACCGTTTCAATATACTGGTTTCCATCGCTTTCCGATTCAATTTTATCCCGGATGCGGGCGATATGCACCGTCACCGTGGAGGCATCGGACAGGGCGTCATAGCCCCAAACCCTTTCAAACAGCGTTTCCTTATCGTAGACACGGTTGGGGTTTTCCGCTAAAAACAGTAGCAAATCAAATTCCTTCTGCTTCAGGGTGACCTCCTGTTCATTCACAAACACGCGCCTGTCCTGCTTATCAATGGAAAGCCCCCGCACGTTGATCCGCTGGTTTTTTTGCCGTCCGGCCATACCGGACAGCTTTTCATACACTTTTAAATGAGATTTAACCCGGGCTACCAGCTCCCCCATCCCAAAGGGCTTGGTGATATAATCGTCCGCCCCCAGATTCAGGCCCTTAATTTTATACAGCTCCTCATCCTTAGCCGATACAATCAGCACAGGAATGGTTTTATCCTCGGCAATGCCCCGCAAAATGGTAAAGCCATCCTTGCCGGGCAGCATTAAATCCAACAGCACCAGATCAAAGTCCTCTGTTTGCAGCAAGCGCTCCCCTTCTGTGCCGTCATAGGCGCAGGCAACGGCAAAACCGCTCATTTCCAGATAATCCTTTTCCAGCTCTGCAATGCTCCTGTCATCCTCAATGATTAAAATTTTTTGCATGTCCTCACGCCTCCGTCTTGCCGTCTGTCAATTTGACCTTTTTCATGGATAGCAAAATGCTGCACCCCTCGCCCGGACGGCTCACCGCCCAGATGCGGCCGCCCATCCCCGTGACCAGCTGCCGTGCAATTGCCAGGCCCAGTCCGCTGCCGCCGCCTGTTGTCCGCGCAGAATCCGCCCGGTAAAACCGGTCGAACACATGGGGCAGATCCGCTGCCGGAATCCCCTCACCGTTATCATGAAATTCCATTACAACACTGGCGGTCGTTTCCCGCAGGCTGACCGTCATCTTGCCCGTGCCCGGCTGCGTGTGTTTTTTGGCATTATCCAAAATATTCTGCACCACCCGCCGGAACCGCTCCGCATCCAGCCGCAGCACCGCGGTGCTTTTCAGTTCGTCAGAAAGGACAAGCTGCCGCCCCTCTGCCTCAAAGGCCGGACGGCTGTCATCCAATACAGACTGTATATATGCCAGAGCCGGGACACGGGAAAAAGAAAAGGGCATCTGTCCTGAATCCAGCTTGGAATATAGGAGCAAATCGTCAATCATGGTAGTGAGCAACTCAATTTTTTCAATCGCCTTTTCAAGATAGGCCCGCCGCTTGTCCGCCGTATCTGCCACACCATCCAGCACGCCATCAATATAGCCCCGCACGGCTGTTACCGGCGTTTTTAAGTCGTGAGATATGCTGGACAGCAAAAACGTCCGATTTTCGTCATATTTTTTATTTTGCAAAACCGATTCCTTCAATTTAAGCCGCAGATTTTCCACCGCCAGGCACAGTTCATTGACCTCGCCCACGCCCTCGTCTAAAATAGCCGCGTTCAAATCCCCGGCCGCCAGCTGATCCGCCGCCGACCGCAGCCGCACCAGGGGGGCGATGATGTCCTGCTCGTGCCGCCGCTGCAGCGCCAGCGTAGACAAAACAAAGCTCACAAGAAACACAATGATAATAAACAGCAGCATGTTTCTGTAAAAGCCGCTGACGGCAAAAACAGGGCACAGCTTCAGCAAGGTGTAAAGCGTGCCGTTTCGTCCCACAAACTGCTCTAAGGAAGCCTCATAGCGCCGTCCGGCAAGCTCTGTCACCGTCTTGTCCAGCGACAGATCAAGGAGCACCGTCCGCACCTGATATTCTGTCAAAGTCGGGCCTGCAAAAATAACCTCATCCCCAATCAGAAGCGCCGTTTGATAACCGGCGCCATTCTGAGGCCCCTGCTTTCGTATGTAAATTTGTCCGACAATCAGGGTCAAACAAACCGTTACGAAAACCGTGACAGTCAGCACCTTAAAATTCTGCACCAGCAATCGGTTTCTCAGCTTCATAAAAATGCCCCTTTCCTCTTAAGTTTCTGAAACGGAAGGCGTCCCCGGAGCCGCATCCTGCGCTACAGCGCAAAACCGGCTGTCTACAGTTCCCGCTTTTCAAACAGATAATAGCCGGCAGCATAAAACATGGTCCCGCAGCCTGCAAAAATCAAAAGTACGCGGATAATCCGGCTGATGTTTATATAGCTGCCCATAAACAGCGTGAACCAATTAAAAAACGAAGTGAAGAAAAAGCTCTGATAGCCGGAGAAATACATCCCCAGCCCGGCCATGACAAAAAAGAGAACCGCCGACAAAAGAAAGGTTGTCACACCGCTTTTCATCAGATTCGCCACCAGCGACACCAGCAGGGCAAACACAAAAAGCGGCACTGCCGACAAAAGATAGGCCACCAAAACCCGCAGCGGATTAAAGGAGGCCGTGTGAATCAGCAGGGATATTACCATGGATACAACCATAATAAACAGCAGATTGCCCAGAATAAAGCTGCCTGCCGCCATGACCTTGGCCAGATAGATTTTGCCCCGGGATACCGGCCGGGTCAGGGTCTGCTTCATGGTATGGTCGCCAAACTCCCCGGCGAACATATCCGCACAGACAAAAATGATAAACAGGGGAATCAGCGTCTGATTTAAAATTGTCAGCACAAAGGTGGAAAATTCCGAACGCCCCATAAAGCTGATGCCCATAAAGTTATTCAGCACCATGGTAATCACCCCGGCCAGCACCACGGCCGCCAGGGACAGCACCGCCGCCACAACGATTTTTTTCTTTTTTGAAAGCTTATAAAGCTCGTTTATGTAAGCCGCCTTAAGCGTTTTCACTGACATCCACCTCGCTTAAATAATAGTTTTCCAGTGACGCATATTCCTTCAAAACATCCTCCGTCAGCCGAACAGACAGCAGGCGCCCGCCGTACACAATGCCGATTTTGTTGCAGGTCAGCTCCACATCGTGAATCAAATGGCTGGAAATGAAAAAGGTGGTGCCCCGCTCCTCCGAAAGCCGCCGGAACAAATGCCGCATCTCTACCATGCCTTCCACGTCCAGACCGTTTAAGGGCTCGTCTAAAATCATAATCCCGGGGTCTGACAAAAGAGCCAGCGCAATGCCCAGCCGCTGGCGCATGCCCAGAGAATAATTCTTAATTTTTTCGTTTTTAAAGGGCAGCAGACCCACCTGCTCCAAACACAGTTCCATTCTGTCCTCATCGACGCTCTCGTAATACCGCCCGCACATTTTCATATTCTCAAGCGCCGTCATATAGGTAAATGGCTCCACACTTTCAATCATACAGCCCACCGATGCCATAACCTGCTCATAGGCGTCCAGAATTGAAAAGCCGTTGATGACCACATCGCCCCGATCCGGCTTCATCAAACCGGTCATAATTTTCATGGCCGTGGTTTTGCCGGCGCCGTTGGGGCCTAAAAAGCCAAAAATATCACCCTTGTCGATTTCCAGGCTGATATCCGCAATACCCCGCTTATTTTTATACATTTTAGTCAAATTGCTAATGACAATCACCTTATCCATACTGTTCCTCATTTCTTTAAACAAATTCCTTGTTGTTGAGCCTACCCGCCTGCCGCAAAAAGCGTTCTGCAGCACCGGCCGCTGAGGAATAGGCCAACAGGGAATGGCAGAAGGGGGTTGCCATTCCCTGTGCGTTCATTGTGTGTTTATGTGTTGATTTGTCAGAGGATGTGCCGCCGGTGTCATGCCCATCCCTCCGATTTCATAGCCCCGGCGGCCGGTCACACCGCAAAGGAAGCCGTCCGGCGCCGCAGATCCATGAAATCGACCGGATGCTACTCCAGCACGCGGACAAAAGCAGCGTCGAAATCGTCCGGGTAATCGCATGAATAGCCGCCGTTCTCCATAAAGGTTACATCCAGCATCAGCCGCAGATTCGGGTTGCCCCGGCCGCCTTCTGTATAAATCAGGCCGCTTTTTTCCTCTCCGCCGTCCATATAGGTAAGCTGTGCGTCGCCGTGCCAATCCCCGTCGCTTACGCCGATGACGTCAAAGGCTCTGGCCGTTTCCGGCTCGTAGCCCGGACGATAGTCCTCATGATACCGGCCGGAAAAGGTACCGTCACCACATTCTGTGATTTCAAAAACCCGTTCACCTATTTTCACAAAGCTGTCACCTTCACGGCGCACAATATCGTTTTTATAAGTGCCGACATACGCCTCATCGAAAATAAATCGGCCTTCGTTACTCTCCACGGAATTCTCCGCCGTCAGTACCGGCGGCACAACGGTTGTGGTGCCGATATCGGAAATGTCCATGCTCAGCTCAATGACAATTTCGTGCTCGCCGCCGTTTTCATCCTGACCGGCTAAGCTGACCGCCGCCATAACACTTTCCAAAAGACCCTCATTGTTTTCAAAGGCCTTGCCGGAGGCCGTCCGGACATATAAATCATTCTTAATCAGCGGGAATTTCGTTTCTTCCCGGCGCGCAGAATCAAGCATGCCATATTTCACCGCAAAGGACATCACCGCGTTCACCAGTGCCGGTACCTCAGCGTCGCTCATGGAAACAATATACAGCCGACCGTCCTCATTGTTTTCAACCTGCACCGTATCCTTCATGGTGCCGACAAAAGCATCCAACACCTTCTCCAGATCCTGTACCTCTTCCTCCTCAAAGGGGTTTTCAATCAGTGTGTCCGCCCCGTCGTCTTCTGTTTCAAAGGCTCCGCGGTTGCTTACATAATACTGATCGTCGCCGTCTGACTTGTAAATGCGCCGCTCACTGTCGGTATAGCTGTAAAACGTGCCGTTTTCTCCTATTGGATCCACGCTCGTTTGCAGCGTTTCCAGGGCCTTCATTTGATTATCCGCCTTGGCAACAACTTCTTCCGACATATAGGTCTGACCGTCGATCTGAACGGAGAAGCCGGCGTTCCCGGTGAAGCTATCCACCTCGCTGCAAAGCTTGACCATGGTGGTTTTTGCCGCATTTTTCAGCCCTCCATAGCCGGAGCCCATAGCCACATCTGCCGCCGCAGCCGTGGTGAACACCACTGCACCCAGCAGCATAGCGGATAAAGACATTGCCTTTTTACCAATTTTCATTTTCTTTCCCTCCAGTTTCCTTTTCGTGCCGCACGTGTTGTTTTGGACGGTACTTTTTCCCGTCTGACTATAGTATAACGGCTGGGCGTTGAAAATTTCTAAAGTAAAAATTAAATATTTCTTAAATTTTCTGCAATTAACACATATATAATTAAGGCGTATTGATAAACCTTTTATTGTGCGTAAAAACTCACATTCTCTTGCTGAACCCTACTGCGCCTTACGGCACAATGGCATTAATCCCCTGATTATGCGGTTGATTACGGGGTTTCAAAGGGGCAGAGCCCCTTTGCCTGAGTTCCCCGAAGGGGAACGAAGGACCGCCCGGGCTCGGCGGGCGGAACGGGGCCTGGCCAAAAAATTAACAGTATTTTGCAGAAAAAACTTTTTCGACAGTATGATATATATGGGCATATTGTATCACAAAAACCCCTCACTGTAAAGCGTCCGGCTTGACGAAAGGCATATCTTATGATATGATAGGGATAACGATCTTAATTTTATGTAGAAAGAAAAGAGGCAAAAACCATGGAAAAATCATGCAGCAATTCATCCTGCTCCAAGGAGTCCTGTGAGGGCTGCCAGCACGCAAAGCAGGATTTTCGTGAAAACCCCCACAGCCTGAGCCAGATTAAAAAGGTTATCGGCGTGGTCAGCGGCAAGGGCGGCGTCGGCAAAAGCCTTGTGACCTCCCTGCTAGCTGTCACCATGAACCGGCTGGGCTACCGCACCGCCATACTCGATGCAGATATCACCGGTCCCTCCATACCCAAGGCCTTCGGCATCACCGAAAAAGCAACAGGCAACGATTTAGGGCTGTTTCCGGTGCCCAGCAAAAACGGTGTTGAAGTTATGTCTGTCAACCTGCTTTTGGAAAACGAAACCGACCCCGTTGTATGGCGCGGCCCGGTAATCGGCGGAACCGTCAAGCAGTTCTGGACCGACGTGATTTGGAGTGATATTGACTTTATGTTCATCGACATGCCGCCGGGCACCGGCGATGTACCGCTGACGGTGTTCCAGTCCATTGCCGTCGACGGCATTATTGTGGTTACCTCACCTCAGGAACTGGTGGCCATGATTGTGGAAAAGGCCGTTAAAATGGCACAGATGATGCATATTCCCATTCTGGGCCTGGTGGAAAACATGTCTTATTTTACCTGTCCCGATAACGGCAAGAACTATGCCGTGTTCGGTGACAGCCACATTGACGATATTGCCGCAGCGCATCAGCTGCCGGTTCTGGCACGCTTGCCCATCAATCCGGCCATTGCCGCCGCCTGTGACAAGGGCGAAATTGAAAACCTTTCGGCCGACTGGTTCAGCAGTGCTGCCGAACTGCTAAAGGAAATGCTCAGCCGGTAGCCTCGTCCGGCTGACGGCTTTCTGCCCTACCATCGCGGCAGGCCGTCAGCCAGGCTTAGCTGCTAAACAAGCCCCATGCCATACTCCACAAGCAGCGCCACAACAACAACCAGCGCCGAAATAATAAAGCCGTGAACCATGGGAGATGCGCCGGATTTTTTTATTTCCTTAAAGCTTGTGCCGAGACCGATGGCTGCAAGAGCGGCTACCATCAGGAATTGGCTGGTTGTTTTTGCACCGGCCGATACCGCAGCAGGAATGAAACCAGCGCTGTTAACGATGGCCAGCCCGATGAAGCCGAGGATAAACCAAGGAAACAGCGAAAGTAAATTAGTCTTACCCCCGCCCTCATGCAGGGCGTTTTTTTTGCGGATTCTGAGATTGATTAGCGAAAAAATGAGCACCGTCGGAATAATGGATAGCGTCCGCGTCAGCTTCACCATAGTGGCAAAATCACCGGCAGCCTCTGTGTAGGCATAGCCGGCGGCAACAACGCTTGAGGTGTCGTTGACCGCAGTCCCCGCCCACAGCCCATAGGCCATGTCGCTCAGGCCCATGGCGCGGCCCATAATCGGAAACAAAAGAATCATTGCCATGTCAAAAATAAACGTGGCAGACATGGCGTAGGCAATGTCCCTGTCCTCTGCGTCGATGACGGGGGCAATAGCGGCAATGGCCGACCCGCCGCAAATGCCCGTACCGGCGGATATTAGGTTGGAAAGCTTCCAGTTCAGCTTGAGGGCTCTGCCCACCAGATAGCCGCCGCCAAAGCAGGTTAAAAGCGTGAAAAACATAACCGTCAGCGACAGTCTGCCAACGTGCAGAATCGTCCCCATGCTTAAAGACGCCCCCAGCAGGATAATGGCAAATTTCAGCACCTTTTTGGAGGTGAACTGCAGGCCGGGCTTAAAAACGCCGTACCGGCTCAGGAGCGTATTGAGCAGCATACCGATAAACAGCGCAATTACAGACCCGCCGATCAGGTGAATCGGCAGAAGGCCTTCAATGACCCGTGCAACAACGGCGATTCCAAGGGAAAGTAGCAGGCCGGGCAAAATGTGAATGCCGCTGCCGACAATTTTGTTCAAGCGATTCATCATAGAATAAAATCCTTTCTGTATTGTTATCTTCCTCTTGATTATAGCAGAAAAATATGATAAAATCAAATTATAAATCATTATTAGTCGATAATACAATTTTATGAGGTGCTTGATGATGCTGAACCACCGGATTGATACCTTTATGACTCTGTATCAGGAAATGAACTATAGAAAAACCGCAGAAATACGCAACATGACGCAGCCCGGCGTGACCCAGCACATTCAATATCTGGAAAACGCTTACGGCGTCAAGCTCTTCAACTATGACGGCAAACAACTGACCCGCACCAAATATGCCGACATTCTATACAGGCACATAAACGCGATTTTGCAGGATGAAAAAGCTCTGCGTGAGGCTCTGGCGCCCTCCCCTTTGTTTTATTTGAGAGCCGGCGTTACAAAAACCATCGGCGAATTTATTATTGCGCCCCAGGTCAGCCGCTTTCTCCGGCAGGAAAATAACAAGCTTGAGCTGATTGTGGATAACACGGCGGCGCTGCTGGCGCTGCTTGACAAGGGCGAGCTGGATTTTGCAATTATTGAAGGCGTTTTTGACAAGTCAAAATATCAATACCGCCTGTTTAAAAAGGAGCGTTTTCTGGGTATTTGCAGCAAGGCTCACCCCTTTGCCGGGAAAACAGTGTCATGGGATGCGCTGTTTAAGGAAAGTCTGCTGCTGCGGGAGAGAGGCTCCGGCACACGCGGTCTCTTTGAGCGCGTTCTGGCAGATTTCGGCTACTCCATTGATTGGTTTAAAAGAGTTAACACCATCGCCAGCTTTACGCTGATTCAAAATCTGGTGTCTCAGGGCACCGGAATCACCTTCGCCTATCAGTCCATTGCCGATGCCCACGAAAATCTCGCAACCTTCGAGACGGAGGACTTGGTGATCACAAACGAAATGCATTACGTGTACACCAACGAGCGGGTTGCGGCAGATAAAATATGTCGCTTTACGGAATAGATATGCGCGGCGGACAAAAACAGGGGGCTGTCGCATTTAGCGCAGCCCTCTTAAAAACGCCAGCTCTCAATAGCTGTTCCCTTGACAAGATATGCTCGCTCGGCCAGCCGGGCCATGGGCGTATCAGACAGGGAATCAGAATAAAAAGCCTCTACCGTTGCATTGGGATAGAGTGCCAGGAACCGGCGCACCTTTTCCTCACCATGACAGTTTTCCCCCGCATACCGTCCGGTGGTCAGATCGACCCGGGAGGCAATCAACCCGGAAAGGCCAAGCCGTTCACAGGCAGGGCGCAGGAAAAATTCAGGCGAGGCGGAAATAATCACATCATCCGGCTGCTTCTGTGCTGTGTAAAAGGGCTGAATTTTTTGAATTGCCCGCTCCCAGAAGTCACTAAGGGCCGCCTCCATATCCGGAAGATCCTGAAAATAGCGGTAAAACACTTCCTTCATTTGGGTTTTGCTGATGCGGTGGAGGACATAATGTCGCATAAAGGCGCAGGCCTGTACCGGCCAGTGGCGCATCATTTTCGGATACCGTCCCAAACAGAACCGGTAAAAATCACAGCTGCTGTCGCCCCGGTAAATTGTATTGTCAAAATCGTAGCAATTCATTATGCTCCCTCCGATGTCTGATGTTACGCAGCCGCTGCCATCATATCAAAACCGCGGCAATCCGGCAAAGTCGGCGCTTGAAGAATGATTTTAAAAACGGATAGCGAAGCAAAGCCGCCCGCTACGAAAAAGTTTCGCCATGACTGATGCAACAATCTGAGAAATTAACGCAAAAAATCTGTTTCCAAACTCTTTGGGGATGGACGCAAAACAGCATGGAAAATGCATTTTACATCCATCCACTCTCCGCGTAATGACGTTACGCCAGCTGTTCTTTTGCCGCCCGGCGCAGCGCCGACAGCTTTTCCTCCGCATCTGCCGCACTGTCACCCACAACAGAAAAATATAGCTTAATCTTCGGCTCAGTGCCTGAGGGACGCAGAATGAAGAATCCGCCCCCTTCAATTTCAAAATACAGCACGTTGGCAGGTTCAAGAGGCAGCGCCTCTTTGGCGCCGGTTCGGTAATCATACCGAAAGCCCTCAACATAATTTCTAAAAGCCAAAACCGCTGTATCCCCCACCTGCCGGAAGGGGTGAGCCGAAACCTCGGCAAGCAGCGCCTTCATCCGCGCCATGCCGTCTAAACCCTCCATATACACCGACTCTGTATATTCCAGATAATACCCGTATTTATCCTGCAGCCGACTGACGGCATCCGCCAGCGTCATACCCTGCTTTTTATAATAGGCCGCCGTTTCACAAACTAAAAGCGCCGCGCTGACTGCATCTTTATCCCGTGCATAGCTGCCGGGCAGGTAGCCAAAGCTTTCCTCAAAGCCAAAGAGATAGGAGCCGCCATCGGGATGTATTTCATGCTCCTTGATAATGCCGGCAATAAACTTAAAGCCTGTGTAAACCTGATAGAGCTTCACGCCATAGGCCGCCGCAATCCGCTCCACCATGTTGGTGGACACCACGGTGCTGACCACATAATCCTGGGGCACCAGTCCCCGGGCGGCTCGCTGAGACAGCACATAGTCCATAAGCAGCACGCCGGTCTGGTTGCCGTTTAACACCTGATAATCTGACCCGCTCCGGCACAGAACACCGATTCTGTCTGAATCCGGATCGGTGCCAATGATAATATCCGCATTCTTTTCCTTGGCCAGCGCAATTGCCATGGCAAAGCCCTCGGGATCCTCGGGATTGGGAGATTTAACCGTGGAAAAATCCGGATCGCACACAACCTGCTTTGCCACCGGATACACCGCCGTAAAGCCGCTTTCCTGCAAGGCGCGCATCACCGGCTTATAGCCCGTGCCGTGGAAGGGGGTGTACACAATTTTCAAATCGCCGCCCATTTCCTCCGGCACCGCCGGATTCTGAATACAGCCCTTCACTGCCTCCAGATAAGGCACTAGTACGTCCTCGCCGATAACGGTAATCAGACCGTCCTGCTCTGCCTGCGCCGCATCCATATCCCGAACACCGGTGAATAAATCCGTTTTTTCAATAAAGGACAGCACAGCGGCGGAATCTTCCACGTTCATTTGTGCGCCGTCCTCGCCATATACCTTATAGCCGTTATAATTAGCCGGATTGTGACTGGCCGTAATCATAATACCGGCCGCAGTGCCTAAATGGCGCACCGCAAAAGAAAGAGCCGGCGTGGGCTGCATTTCAGAATAAATCCAGACATGAATACCGTTGGCCGCCAGCACCGAAGCCGCCGCCCAGGCAAATTCCCGGGAAAAATGACGGCAATCGTAGGAAATCGCCACACCGCGCCGAGCCGCATCGCCGCCCTTTTGCAGAACATAGGAGGCAAGACCCTGCGTGGCGCGCCGTACCGTGTACATATTCATGCGGTTGCAGCCGGCACCTAAAATACCCCGCAGACCTGCCGTTCCAAATTCCAGATCCTTATAAAAGCGCTCCTGGATTTCCTTATCATCGCCGCGAATGGCCAAAAGCTCCGCTTGGCTGGCTGCATCTGCCTTCCGGCACCATTCTTCATACCGTGCTTTGTAATCGTTTGTCATCCGGTTCATCCTTTCACTGATTAAACTTTGTTCGCCCAAACGGCAAAAAAGCCCTTCACGGGCTTTTTGCTCATACTATCAAACACAAAACTAGTTTTCGTCTTTTTTCTTCCCTGGATCTCGGGGCTTTAACCCTGGCCGGTCCGGATTTCATCACCGGAACGTAAACCCCGCTTAAAATCGGGAGATTCATCGCTTTCTGCTTGCAAAAATAAGGCATTGGGGATTGTTTCATACAGCCACCGCAAAAGCCCCCGCAGAGGCTTTACAACAGCCTGTTAGAAAGCGTTATTCGTCGCCGCTCCACCAATACTGGCTTTCATCGTCTGCAACCTGAGCTGCCGCAGCTGTAGCCGGCGGCTGGGTTTCCGTGGCTGTTCCGGCTTCAGGCGACGGCGTTGTCTGGGCAATGGGTTCGCCCTCGACCGGCGGATTTTTCGCTCCGGTGCCCGGTTCCACATCATTCAGGCCCTGATCGGAATTCTGAATATTATCATCAATTTTATCCTCCGGTTCCACCGTCTTATGCGAGGAACAAAAGCTGCCCGGCTGTGTACCGGCTTTAAAATATTCCGTTCGCACGTTGCTGCCGCAATCCGCTGTGGCAATTTTGCCGCTGACCTGACAAATCACCCGCTCAACCATATTCTGCGGCTGGACAAGGGTTTTAACGGTGACATCCTTATGGACGGAATCCATAACCTTTTTCCAGACCGAAACACAGGGGTTTCCCAGGCCGGTCATCTTTTTCGGCGTATCATATCCAAACCAAACGACACCCACATAATTGGGCGTAAATCCGGCAAACCAACGGTCAATATCGTCTGTGGTGGTACCCGTTTTGCCGCCTGCAAACACATTACCGGATAGCCGCGCCGCCGTACCGGTACCGTACCGCACGACGCCGGACAGCATTTGCGCCATGGTATAGGCCGTGGTGTCACTCATGGCCCGCTTGGTTTCAGGCTTGTTTTCCAGAATAACTCGTCCGTTGGCGTCAATGACTTTAGTATATGTGGTAGGCTTTGTATATATACCTCCATTGACAAAAGCCGCATAGGCCGCGGTCATTTCCATAACAGACACGCCGTCAGTCAGACCGCCCAAACCTAAGGAACTCAAATATTTGTCGGAATAGGTTTTGTTATCCTCCCGCTTTTCACTGCTGACGAGGGTGGTAAAGCCCAGCTTATCTTTCATAAAATCAAAGGAGCGCTCCACCGTCAGCTTGTCCAGAATACGCACAGCCGGGATGTTTCTGGATTTTTCCAAAGCCACCCGAGCCGTAATCGGGCCCATAAAGGTATGATCCGAGTTCCGGGGCGACCAGTCGCCGATGGTCAGCGGTGTGTCGTCCACAATAGTTGCCGGCGTAATCAAACCGTTCTCAATGGCCGGCGCGAACACCGAAAGAGGCTTAATGGAGGAACCGGGCTGCCGCAGGGACTGGGTGGCACGGTTCAGTACCCGGTTACCGGCCTTCACGCCGCGTCCGCCCACAATACCCTTAACCTGGCCGGTATAGGGATCCAGCATGACCATGGCCGACTGCGGCTTTGTTGCGCCGGAGCCGGGGAAATTCCGTTCATTGGTAAAGACTGCTTCCATAGCCGACTGCACATCCGGATCCACATTGGCATAAATTTTCAGTCCGCCCTTGAAAATCGCCTTTGTTGCGGCACTTTCCGACATTTTGTTCCGCGTCATTAAATCATTCAGCACATCCAGAATGATCTGATCGATATAATAAGACTGAATCTTGGTTTCCTCTGTTTTGGCCGTACCCTTCACCAGTTTTAATTCCTCACTGACCGCCGCATCGTGCTCTTCCTGGGAAATATAGCCCAGCTCCAGCATTTTGCCTAAAACAAGCTCCTGCTTTTCCTTGTGGGCCTCATAATTAAGCAAAGGATCATATTTGCTGGGATATTGGGTGATGCCGGCTATAGAGGCACACTCGGCTAAAGACAGCTCCGACACGTCCTTGCTGAAATAAACGTTGGCCGCCGTCTGTACGCCGTGACAGCCCTGCCCCAGATAAATGGTATTCATATACATTTCCACAATCTGATCCTTAGACATTTTGCGTTCCAGGTTCAGGGCGCGGACAATTTCCTGAATTTTACGAATGGGCGAGCGCTTGTCATCACCGGTGATGTTTTTAATCAGCTGCTGGGTGATGGTAGAACCGCCATAGGAACGGTTGCCCTTAAAAACAAAATTCAGCGTAGCGCCGAAGGTTCGCTTCCAGTCAACGCCGCGGTGGCTTTCAAAGCGCTCGTCCTCAATGGCGATAAAAGCATATTTTAAAAGCGGGGGCGTGTTTTCCAAATCAACCCAAACCCGGTTCTGCTCCGCATACAGCCGGTCCAACTCCATGGGCTGACCGGTTTCCTCATCAATATAATACACAACTGAGGTAAAATCCAGATTATATTCCTGTGCAATGAGATCCGTGCTGTTGTCAATAAAACCCAGCGCTGCACCGGCCACCACGGCGGCCAGCAAAACAAAGAGAATGCAACAAAGGATAAAAATACGCTTCATGACCCGCAGCGGACTGATCTTCTTTTTCGACTGTCTGCCGGTGCTCTGATGCTCTTGTACTTCTGTTTCTTTTCTGCGCAACTTGTCACTTCCTTTTGCGGCGATAAAACAAACCGCATGATTTTGGCATGCCGATCCGCTCCATTTCTGCATCGGCACACCGATAATCGAATTCTCTCCCCATACATTATAATAAAAATACTTTACAAAAGTATTACAAAACGCCGTCTTTTATATTAAAATACAAAGACAACCGCAAAAAGCGGCTCCACTGCGCCCAAAAGCGAGTTTTTTCGACAGTCTGATTACAGCTAAAAGGTTGTGATTGTCTACAAAGTGAAAAAAATTAAAATTTAATCATTTTGATTAAAAAAACAGTTGACAAACCGTTATTTTTGTAGTATAATATGCATGTTGTTTATTTATGGCGGCATGGCTCAGCTGGCTAGAGCAAACGGTTCATACCCGTTAGGTCGGTGGTTCAAGTCCACCTGCCGCTACCACGTCGGAACAAGTTTTACTTGTTCCGATTTTTTTGTATAGATAAAAAGAAAGAGCCAACGCCTGCTAAGCTAAAGGAAACGCTTAAGCGCCAACGGCAGGCAATGAGAATATATATCCCCTTCGCCTATTCCGGGCAGGGACATGACAATTGCAAGATTTAAACCGCCAATCGGCAGAAAGGCCAGGTGTGTGACGCTATGGAGAAACAATATAGCCTGAAGGTCATTGCCCATATCCACAACGGATTTCATGAAAAATTTGGTATTCCGCGGCAAAGCGGCCTGGTGCAGTCCCTCCTGTCCACCATTGTTTTCGAAAAGCCCTATCGTGTGCCGGAGGCGTTGCGCGGTCTTGAAGGATATTCCCACCTGTGGCTGCTTTGGCAGTTTTCCGCCTGTGCTGACGCACCCTGGCACCCCACCGTGCGTCCGCCCCGCTTAGGCGGCAACCGGCGGATGGGTGTGTTTGCCACCCGTTCCCCCTTCCGCCCCAATACCATCGGCCTGTCCTCTGTAAAGCTGGAACGCATAGAGCAAACCCAACAGCAGGGGACGGTGCTGGTTGTATCCGGTGCAGATTTAATGGACGGCACCCCCATTTTTGACATTAAGCCCTACATTGCCTATAGCGACAGTCACCCTGATGCTGTCAGCGGCTTTGCAGAGGATTTTACGGATTATGCCCTACAGGTTCTCTGTCCGCCGACGCTTTTGAGCCGCGTTGCGTCCGATTTGCAAGATACGCTGATCCGCCTGCTGGAAAACGATCCGCGTCCGGCCTATCAGCATGACGAAAACCGCGTATATACCATGGATTTTTCCGGCTATACCGTTCGCTTTTGCGTGGACGGCGACCGGCTGACCGTGACGGATATTCAGCCCCGTACCAATAACTGACGGGTTTTCAAGGGAATCATTTTCCCTCCAGAAAATAGGTCGCCTCCATGTCGGCTGTGTGGAGCGCAAAGCTCAGCGGATACATTTCAAAGCTTTTGCCCACGTTCCGCTTGCTCTCGTCCTCGGAAAAGCCCATATGATACCGGATTGCAAAGGCCTCCTCCCGGCTCAGACGCATGAAGCCCGTGATGATATAGACAGATTTTTCGCCGTGACCGTAAGGCAGGGCGTCGTCATATTCATAATAAGGCACCTGAATCCACCGGCCATCCTTGTCTTTTACGTTCCGGGTGCTCTCATGATAGCAATTCACCTTGCACACATCATGCAAAAGCGACACAACCGCAACGGTTTCCGGCTCAGGCTCAAGACCGTACAGCTCCTGCACCCGCGGCCGGGCCAGATAATCCTGCAGGCAGTCATAAACATTGATGCTGTGCTCCACCAAGCCCCCGGCATAGGAGCCGTGGAAGCGGGTGCTGGCCGGCGCTGTGAAAAAATCACTGGCCCCGGAGCAAAGATACTCCAGCAGCTTATCCGCGCCCTCCCGATGAATGTTATTTTTGTAAATTTCAATAAATTCTTCTTTATTTGTCATGGCGGTTTTTCCTTTCTTGCGCGCGGCTTCTGGGCGCCTGAATTAAATAGGCCAGGGACAGCAGAGCGCTGTCCGGCAAAAGTCTTGTGCCAAAGCGACCCAGCTTCATCATCATGCCCGGTACAATCACCCGTTTGCCGCGAAATAACTGACGAATCGCATATCGCGCCACATCCTCACTCTTCTTCCCCACCGTTGCAAAATCCACACCGGCTACCGCTTCAAACTCCGTTTTCACCGGCCCCGGACACAGAGCGGACAAAACCACCCTGCTCTTTCGCTTTCTCAGCCCCTTGGCGGCGGAGCGGGTCAGATTCAGAATATAGGCCTTAGTGGCGTAATAGCCGTCCAGCAGAGGGCCGCCGGGCATGAAGGCCGCCGCAGAGGCCACATTTAAAATATAGCCGCTGTCACGCTTGACAAAATCAGGCAGATACAGCTTCATCAGGATATGCATGGCTCGGGCGTTGACATGCAGCATCTCCATTTCCCGCTCCAAATCTGTTTCCAGAAAATCGCCGAAAACACCAAAACCGGCGTTATTAATCAAAATATCGATGTCCCCGGCCTGTTGGTAAAGGGCATAGCAATCTGCCTCCTTCGACAGGTCAAAGCACAGGATTTCCGCCTTGCCGGGCAGTTCTGCCGCCAACTGCTCCAGTCGGTCGGCTCGTCTTGCTGTCAGCACCAGCTCGCAGCCCATTGCTGACAAAATCCGCGCCATATCCCGTCCCATACCGGAGC
Source organism: uncultured Oscillospiraceae bacterium (assembly GCA_964447945.1). Lineage (GTDB taxonomy): Bacteria > Bacillota > Clostridia > UBA1381 > UBA9506 > UMGS755. The sequence goes on along the minus strand of CAYUUO010000010.1, from coordinate 31,520 downwards.
TGGCACCCGTGATTAATGCACGCATTTTTCTCTCTCCTTCCTGTAGGTCAGCTGCAGCCGCCCGTTAAAGATTGTTTGAATACTTTTCCAGCAGGGATTCCTTCACCTTCCACAGAGCCGGCGACAGGTCAACATAATAGCGATGAGGATTCTCGAAGCGCTTAACCTCATCCCAAAGCTTGTCAATCTGGTCTGCGCAATAGGCCTTAATCTGATGGACATCCGGGCTTTGGTACACACATTTGCCGTGGTCAAAAATTTTAATAAGCAGCTTTTTCGCCGTAAAGTTGCCCACCTTTTTCCGTTTCCAGGTATGCTCCGGGTCAAAAATCTCATAAGGCTCGTCATCCCGGATTTCCTCATCAAACAAGGTCAGCACGTCGGCAATGGCCTCGCCGGTTTCCTTGGAATACAGGCGGTGCACCTGCTTAAAGCCAGGGTTTGTAATCTTCGCCGTGTTTTCGCTGATCTTAATTTTCGGAATAATTTCACCGTCGCGTTCAATGGCCGCCAGCTTATACACCCCGCCGAACACCGGCTCCGACCGGGAGGTAATCAGCCGCTCACCCACGCCATACATATCAATCCGGGCGCCCTGCATGAGCGTATCACGGATGATATATTCATCTAAAGAATTGGAAGCGGTAATGGTACAGTCGGCAAAGCCCGCATCATCCAGCATTTTCCGGGCTTTTTTGGATAAATAGGTAATATCGCCGCTGTCAATACGAATCCCCTTGGGACGGAAGCCCTTCGGCAGGATGACCTCGTTAAACACGCGTATGGCATTGGGAATCCCGGAATTCAGAACGTTATAGGTATCCACCAGCAGAATACAGTTATCAGGATAAATCTCCGCATAAGCACGGAAGGCATCGTATTCCGTATCGAACAGCTGCACCCAGCTGTGAGCCATGGTGCCCAGCGCGGGAATGCCGTAATTCCGGTCGGATATGGCACAAGCCGTACCGCTGCACCCGGCGATATAGGCGGCTCTGGCACCGAAAATTGCACCGTGATAGCCCTGGGCACGGCGGGAGCCGAACTCCATAACGCTCCGTCCGTCTGCCGCCCGCACAATCCGGTTGGCTTTGGTGGCAATCAGAGATTGGTGATTAATCGTGAGCAGCAGCATGGTTTCAATAAACTGGGCTTCAATAATCGGACCGCGTACCGTTACAATGGGTTCCATGGGGAAAATCGGCGTACCCTCAGGCATGCTCCAGACATCGCAGGAAAATTCAAAGTTTTTGAGGTAGGTCAGAAAGCCCTCGTTGAAAATACCTTTACTGCGCAGATAGGCAATGTCTTCATCGTCAAATTTTAGATTTTTAATGTACTCAATCAGCTGCTCCAAACCCACCATAATGGCAAAGCCGCCATCGTCCGGCACCTTGCGGAAAAACATGTCAAAATAGGCGATTTGATTTTCAAAGCCCTCCACAAAATAGCCGTTAGCCATGGTAAATTCATAAAAATCCACCAGCATGGTCAAGTTTAACTTTTCTAACATACAGGCACCCCTCCGTTTAGTTTTGTCATTAAATTATGACTCTTTATTATAGTTTAAAATAATGATACCCGTGCAAATCAAAGCAAGCGTGACAAGGAGATTGACAGGCGCGACATTGCTTTCCTCGGTCAGCATAAGGCTTGAAAGAATGACCCCAAACACAGGAATCATAAAGCTGAAAACCGTTACCTTTGACACAGGGTTGAATTTTAAAAGCACGCCCCAGAGCGCGTAGGCCACTGCTGAAAGCAGGGCAAGATATAGCAAAACGCCCGTTGCGGCAAGGCTTTCAATACACACCTGCCCGCCGGCAATGACGCCTATGATGATCATAAAAAGTCCGCCCAGAGCAAATTGATAGCCGCTTAAAATAACAGGGTCCTCATACTTTGAATATTTTTTCATCAAGACGGATGATATCGCATAGGAAATGGCAGAAAAAATCACAAAGCCGTCGCCAAAGAAATTCATATCAAAATCAAGGCCCTTGACGTTCATCAGAATCACGCCTGCAAACCCTATGATACACGCGAAAACTTTCTTCAATGTGAGCTTTTCCTGCTTAAACACAAGGCTCGCTATTAAAATGGCAAAAAACGCATTCGAGCCGCTTGCCACCGTTCCCTTAACGCCGGTGGTGTTGGCAAGCCCCACATAAAAGAATATGTATTGGATAACCGTCTGAAATGCGCTTATAATGGCTATCTTGGAAATGTTTTCTTTTTTGGGATAAAGGAATTTCCTTCTTCCTAGGCTGTATATAAGCACAGTGAGTATCCCTGCAAGCATAAACCGTATGCCGGCAAAAAGAATGGTCGATGCCACGGTTTTCTCCGGCAAAATAAGCTCATATCCGATTTTAATAAACGGGGTCGCACTCCCCCACAAAGCACAGCACAACAGTGCCGCAATGGTTACAAATATAGTATTTGTATAAATTTTATTGCTGTTTTGCATGTTGCTCCTCCGGTGAAATTGTTATGCCTGGCCGAAAACCTTCGCTCTTTCCATGGATTTTTCAATGTTTTCACAAAAGTTTTTCTCTCCCACCAAATCGACAAGCCCCGCTTTTCTCATGGCTCGCATGGGCTGTTCGTTTACGTGTGAAAAGATTACCGTAATGCCTTTTCTACGGCATGATTTGACAAGCTTTTCAAAGTTTCGGATTGCGTCTGTATCAACGGACGGTACAGACCGCATTCTCAAAATCACACATTTTGTAAAATGCTTGATTTTAATTGTCTGAATCTGACTGGCCACCGCAAAGAACAACGGCCCGTTCAGTTCATACACACTAATGTGCTTCGGCACGTCCATAAGCCCCGTAACATCTGTATCATCCTGCTGAATATAGCGCCAGCGCTGGATATTTGTTTCGTCACTCATGCGTTTCATAAACAGAATGCACACGGCTACAATGCCTATTTCAATAGCCACAACAAGGTCAAAAATCACGGTAAGCAAAAATGTCATGACCAGCACAAAAATATCGCTTTTCGGCGATGTTTTTGTCAGATGCACGAACTGACGCCACTGGCACATATTATATGCTACATTGATAAGGATGGCCGAAATGACCGGCATGGGAATAAACGAAGCATAGGGCATAAACGCCACCAGCACAAGAAGCAGTGTCACCGAGTGCACTATGCCCGCCACCGGTGTTGTGCCGCCGTTTTTGATGTTTGCCGCCGTTCTGGCTATGGCGCCTGTTGCGGGAATCCCGCCAAACAAAGCTGAGCCTATGTTGGCAACGCCCTGCGCCATGAGCTCTGTGTTTGATCTGTGACGTTTGTTTATCATGCCGTCTGCCACAACGCACGAAAGCAAAGATTCAATGCCTGCAAGAATTGCTATGGTAAGGGCATCGGGAATGACCGCAACAACTGCTGAAAAAGATGTGATTTTCGGCAAAGTAAATGACGGCAGCTTGCCGCTTACGGTATACAAATCGCCGATTGTGTTAACGTCCATCTTAAAAATCTGGTGAATGGCAATCCCTGCAATCACCGCAATTAAAGAGGCAGGAATTTTATCCGTTACCATGGGCCACAAAAACAGTATAACAAGGCATATCAGCCCCAGCGTTAGCGCCTGATAGTTAACCGTTGAAAAATTGATAAAAAATTCTTTAAGCTTTTCGATCGTTTCGATAGGCTGTGCGCCGTTTAAATATGTAATGCCGAAAAGGTCTTTCAGCTGACCGATAACCAGGGTCACCGCTATACCTGCGGTAAAACCCGTTGTAATGGTAAACGGAATAAACCGTATAAGATTGCCGAGCTTCAAAACACCCATAATGATTAAAAATATACCGGCCAGCACGGTTGCGAGCACAAGTCCCTCCATACCGCTTTTTGCCACAATGCCAGCAACAATAGTGGCAAACGCTGCCGTAGGGCCTGCAATCTGCACATTGCTTCCGCCAAGGGCAGACGTCAAAAATCCGGCAATTACGGCTGTGTAAATACCGGCCTCCGGCGCTACGCCCGAAGCAATCGCAAGCGCAATAGAAAGCGGAAGGGCTATCACGGCTACGATGATGCCGGCCACCAAATCGCTGACAAATTTCTTTTTGTCATATTGTTTCAAGTCTGTCAGCAGCATTGGCTGAAAATTCCCCATTAAAATCATTCCTTCTCTTGAAAATCGTACATAGGCATGTTATAAAGGATTATTGCCCAAAAAACTACATAAACTAATATATCACATCTTACAAAATAATACAAATGTTTTTGTTAAAAATTTTAGAAAAAACAAAAAAAGACAAGTTCTGATCCGAAACTTGTCTAAAATGTTCAGGCTGACGCCCTAAAAAATATAGTATCACGCTCCCCACGGGGGGGCATGTTATGTATTATATCGTGACTAAATGATATAGATTCATCAAGTTTGCTTGCAAACGTATTATATGCCGGTGTCAAGTTAGGACTAAAAAATACTTTTTAATTATTTTTAGTTTTAAATGCCGCAAATTATGGAAGCAATTCTTTTAGCCGACTCTGTCAACGAACAAAGTACTCCATATTCTTCTACGGAATGTGCCCTTTCTCCGCTGACTCCAAGAGAATCTATACAAGGAATTCCATAGTGCGTCACATCTGACGCATCCGAACCTCCGCGTCTTTCCCCTATCTCCAATGCAGATAGGCCATCGTTAACAAATATGGAATTCACTTTCTCTAGCAAGGCAATATTTTTTTCGTTAAGTTCCATGGCTACACGCATATTGGTTTGTACAACCTCGCAAGTGCATCCCGGAACATGTACAGTATCTGCAATTTCTTTTATACGATTGCACACTCTTTCAAACTCTTGCTGTGTTGAAAAACGCACATCTACTTTGAACTCGCATTTTCCCGGAACCGTATTGGATACAGAGCCTCCGTTTATGATGCCACAGTTGCATGTCAATCCATCAGAATCCTTAATCTTTTCCAATTCTATAATTTTATATGCTGCTTCAGCTATGGCATTTGCTCCTTCGTCAGCACAGTATGAAGCATGAGCTTCTATTCCTTTTATGCTGAACAAAAATCCCGCTATTCCTTTTCTCTTTAAACATGCTTTCCCTTCAAACCAACTCTCATGTCCTTCTAAATTTAAAAAAGCAATTACATCTTTAGCCTTTTGACATATGTAGTTAATTGTAGCTTTATTATGTAATCCGCTTCCCACCTCTTCATTGCTCTGCAACAGCATCATTATCGGTCTGGCGTCAAAACCGCATTCCATCAGCGCCTGCATTGCCAGAAATCCAGCAACGATTCCGCCTTTGCAATCCATCGCACCCGGGCCATAAAGTTTTTTATCATCCCGATGTGCGGCAGGTCTGCCAAACAATCCAACAGGATGCACGGTATCCATATGTCCTGAAAGTGCAATGGGTTCTTTTGCAGATTTTGAATTCATCGTAATACACACTACATTACCCGCATCTTGTTGTTCGAAAATTTCAACATTCCAACCATTCCTCTGGGCTAATGTGATAAAATAGGCTCCAACTTCATCCACACCTTTTTTATAATCCGACGGACTTTCTAAATTACAGACATCTTCCCATATATCAATAAATTTTTCAGTTAACTCTTCAATCTTTTCAAATACTTCAACCATTAAAATCATCCTTTCCTAGCAATGTCTTGTAATAACAATTGTAAAACATATTGGTTAGGCTGACAGAGTTTCAGACAGGCATTAAAACAAAGGTGTAATTCATTTTTCTCCTGCTTAACGTAAGCTTTTTAACCTTCGAGATATTTTCTGAGCGCTGATAAGCATTTGTTGCCATCGCTGATGCCAAGGTCATAAACTGCCTGAAGCTTTTCGGGATTTTTCTCCATCCTGCCTATTTTGATAGGCTGTGACGGACGAATCACAAAAGCCTTGCCCTGCTCTTCCCATGCAGCTAGCAGTTCAACCGCGCTGTTATACTGAGCGTGTCTTTCTGCAAGCTTTTTAGCTATTTGGGGATACTGCCTGCCATAGGCTTTAATAAGTACAGACGGCATCGGTTTCTTTCGATAATGCATATCACGGGTCAATATCACAATAATTTTATCTGCACCTTGCGTGCTGAGCCACCGAAACGGAATACTGTCGGCAATGCCGCCATCCAGATATTGTTGACCGTCAACGTCCACCGGCTTTGAAACAAACGGCATAGAGCCGGAGGCTCTAAGAGTATCCATTTGTTCAAATACGCTTTTAATCTGTATGTATTTTGGCTCGCCGTCCGTTATATCGGTAACGACAGCATAAAACGGCACACCTGAACGTTTAAACGTTTCATCGTCAAACGGGTCAAGCTCTCTCGGAACCTGTTCATAGGCATATTGTGTATTGATAAGATTGCCTTCCTTAAGCAAAGGACGAAGCCCCATATAGTTTTTATCCTGGTTAAATCGCTTGTTATAGCGAATCACCCGCCCTTTTTGCCCGGACAGATAGTTTACGCCAAACAGAGCCCCCGCAGATACACCAACAGCCATGTCCGCTTTTATATTATTGTCCAAAAACACATCGAGGATGCCGGCGGTGTACATGCCACGCATAGCCCCGCCTTCTAAGACTAATCCGATTTTCATAAATCATTACCCTATATTCAGTATAATCTTTCCGTCATCTACATAAGTAACCGCATCATAATCTTTGTTTAAGTTATCTATATAGGTAAAATATTCGGCTCGATTCTTAAAGTATGGCTTATAAGAAGCAATGGCCTCCTTAGCCTTTTGCGCATCATTTTCCAATAAGAGTTTTAATGCAATCAGTTGAATTTTCGCCGAATCAACACAGGCCGTCTGCGGATCATAAATACGATAATCCGAACCGTGTTCCGTGCCGCAGGCACCGCCAACATATGCTTGAATTGTCGGCATTAGACTTGCCATATCTCCCATGTCGGAACAGCCTGCGTTCCATCTTTCCGGTCCGCAATCGACAGAGGCAAGAACCTCATCCATGGCCTCCTTGAACACAGGCATGGTAACCCGGTCATTCCAGCGCGGCCATGACCCGGGAATATCACTGATATGCACTTTGGCACCAATCGCGGCTGCCGATGCCGCAATCGCACGGTTTACTTTACGATTCGCCGCTACAACGGCATCCATAGTTGCCCCACGCACAAAGGTTTTAAGTGTCACCCTGTCAGGAATCGCATTGACCGAAGTGTCGCCGCAGGAAATAATGGGATGTACACGTATATGCTGTGAATCCTCAAAGGTTTCACGCAGGGCATTGATGGCGTTCAGCGCCGTATTGGCCGCATACAAGGCATTGATTCCCTTATGAGGCAATCCGCCCGCATGTGCTGAAACACCCTCAAAACAAACTGATTTTGAAATGAGTCCATTGGAACCGCCATTCATACTGCCGCAGTGTTCTCCGTCAACATCAGCATGTATCATAAACGCCAAATCGCCGCTATCAAGCAGTCCACGGTACAGAAATTCAACCTTACCGCTTTTATAGCGGATGATTCCGTCTTTCATGAGCTGCTTGCGAAATTCCCATTCAATTCCCTCCTCCGCAGGAACAACAACCATACGGATTTTGCCGGAAAGTCCATCCAGCACGCCCGGCTCTTTAAGTGCCGCTGCCAACCCAACCAAAGCCGCAGCCTGCGTACAATGCCCGCATGCGTGCACAGCACCTGTTTTGGGGTCAGCGTCGGGGTGGGTGGGAACAATCAGCCCATCCATTTCCGCAAAGACAAGCACTGTAGGCCCTACCCGTCCGGTGTCAGCCTCCGCATAGAATCCGGGAATATTCCCCGCTTCAACAACCTCATATCCAAACGAAACAAATAAGTCTTTTAAATATCGATGCGTATTCCACTCTTTATATCCGGTTTCCGGATGCTTCCATAGATAATCCAGCGTTTCAAGAATTAAATTCTCAAATTTACTGACACACTGTTTGTAATCATTCATATGCGGCTTTTGTCCTTTCCGTTAAAGTAACAAATTTGCAAATTTTTCATGTCATCAGGGGAGAACAGTGAATAATAAGAACCATCACCCAACACGAAATCTCCGATTTCTGTTGGGTACCCGAGAACCTTGTTACACAAAGCGTAATAGGACCTACTATTTTTGTCCTATTTTTTCAACTGTATTTCCTGAACAAAATTCCTTAGAACCCGCGAGAATACTGGATTTTCTCGCTCCCGATGATATATGTAAATATAATAAATCGGCAAACTATTCTTTTAAATTGTATGGACTTGACACAAGTAATTTATAACCACACCAAATACTTTTTTTGATGCACCCAACTATTAATCACCATTAAAATCAATTCCGTATTTAATAAATTTTTCACCTAATTCAGAAATATTATATTCGCTACTAATTGATCCACAAGTATTGGGTGTATGTTTGTTAACCAACGAGTGTTGATAAAACAAATTCAAAACACTATTTTCACTTACATCCTTCAAATTGACAATACTTTTTATGTAGTCAATATCTTCTGCTGAAATCGTTCTTAATGCAAATGAAAGTTTAAAATATTCTTGCTCATTTATAAACTCTAATAAAAATGCACGTGTTAAATTTGAAAACCAAATTACTTTGCAATCAAAATCAAGCTTTTCTATTATCTGTATCTGTTTTTTTATAAATTCCTTAGCCCTTTTATTATCTACTTGAAACTTTTCGCACATTTTTACTTGACATTCATAATCTAAGTAAGTACCAATCATAAAACAATACATCTTATCCCAAAATACCGCATTAGGAATTTGCCATAGAAGTTTTTTTGTGTCGTCAATAAATTCCACCAAAGAAATAGGGTCATTATTTACAACCATATTAGCAAAATCAAACACACTCTTTTTGCTAATTTCTTTTATATTAGCATCATTTATTATTGCGGCTATTCCATTAGTAACTTTTTCTAACATAAATTCCACCTTATTTGTTCTGTACCAAACACACACTATTTTACAATATTTCCATAGCAATTTAAATACAAAATCATTTAACTTCTTTATATGTTCCCGAAATAACCTCTCCGTCTAATTGGCAATATGTACATAATTGATTTGCGTGACTAAACTGCAAAACGAACTTATTTCGTATCATCGCACCAAAAGCATTTTGAGCATCTACATATGATACAATGGTAATAACATCATCTCTTCGACCGATTTGCCAAGAGCCAGAATACCAATTGGGAAAATCTGCCGAAGACGGAGAGCGAAGACACTGCTTAATCAATTCTTCTGATTGATATAAGTACAATGATTTTTCATCATCAGAAAGATAATAACGAGAAATATTATCAAGAACTCCTCCTTTAGATGAGTCAAATAAAGTAATATCTCCTGAACTAATATAATTAGTTGTGTAATTAGTACCATCATTCGTTAAAATCAGCGTACCGGATACAGTTTTTGAGGTATATTGAAAGGATTTCATGCCCTCAACACCTGCACCCTCAAATTCATTAAATCCAGTCAATTCATTTATTCCTACAGACTCGAAATCTTTTTTAACTTGTTCTGCTTCTTCTTGTAGAATATTACATTTTTTGACTATTAATTTAATAACTTTGTCATTTTGTTTAACTGCTTTTTCTTCTGCTATATTTTCGTTTTGCGTATTAACAACATCAGTGTTTTCACTATTCATTGAATTACTTGCTAATAATATTCCTACTACACAAAAACAAACGACAACTGCAGCACTGACAAGAACAACAACATCTCTTCGAGCAAAAATTGTACCGTCTTTTCGATTCAGTGTAGAACCTATTGAACCCTTGTTCAAATCTTTGCTCAAAAGCTGATTATCTTCCGAATAAAAATCCAATCTATCTTTCGCAATATTCAACTTTGCAACTAGATTGATTGTTTCATCTTTATCCTCAACATTTATTTCTATAGTAGTTTTTTTCTTCCATCCCCAGTATATGCTTAATGTATGCAAACCCTTATCTGCCCAAAATTCAACAGTTTTTCCGTTTGCTACTTTCCCAACACATATACCATCCATTTCAATTTTGCATTTAGCGGCACAACCCAATATGCATGATAATCTTTTTACTCTAATTTTAGTTTTAGTCATAAAACCTATTCCTTTCAACATAATTTCTCATTATTCGACATAATTCGACTTTTGTCAAGTTAGGGTTGAAAAATATAATGTTTGACCTCTAGTATTCTAACACATCTGTGTCGAATAGTCAATTTTTTCATGACATTTTAATTGATATTTTAAAGTCCTTACAGAGTATGTGCCCTCCCACCAAAAAAGTGTGCAGAAACGGCAAGTGCCCATCCGCATTGACTGCCTTAAATCGCAGAAATCGCAGTCAAATGACCCATTTTGCGCTGACTTGCAATAGACGCTGACGGATGGCTATAATAAGGCAAAACCCCGGAGCCAGTAAATGACTCCGGGGTGAAAAAACAATGACATTTATTGTGCCGCGCGATATACGATAATCAGTTTCGCATCGTTGTTGCCGCGATATACAAATACTCTGTCTGCGCTGGTGTTGCCGCTTTCCTGACCTTCAACCCTGTAAGGAATCAGCTCGCCGATTGAAGCATTTGTATCAATTGATTTAATCGTGTTATCCTTATTAAAGTTAACTGCGACTACCTTAACACTTTCAGGCGCATTCATGGTCTTAAGATGATTTTCGTTACCCAGGCTGACATCATCCCAAGCCGTTTCGCTATCCGCATATTCAAGGGCAATTCTGAACTGATTATTGATGTAGCTGAAGACAGTACCGGCCATCACAGATATCTGCGCTCTGTCCTCTGTCGGATGATCACCTTCACGAATCAGGCGGGCAAAGCTGCCGGATTTATCAATGAAATAATCACTGGTGAAGTCAGATTGGTGGCTGCCGACCCGAACAAAGTTCGTACCGGTGTAAATATCAGAAGCTCTGGCAACAATCTCGAGCTTGTCAATAATACCGTCAGAATCAGCTGCAACGCGGATGACATCGCCGACTTCTACCTGATTAAAGAAGCTTGTTTCCTCATCATGATATACCTTTTCAGAACCGTTGTAGCCCTGAACAGTCAGATCATTATAATCAGATGAAGAGGATTTCTTCGTCACAATCTCAGGCAGACGGCTGCGCCAGTCATTCGCATTTTCATCAATATCCTCAGAGTTAATATTGTAAACCACAACCATTGCCGGCGTACCGGAGCTATTTAAATCAACCAGCGCCAGACGATAGTATTTACCAAATTTCAATCCGGAATTGGTGCCGGTCTTTAAGCTGTAATCATTAATGGTACGATTCTCACTGTCGGAAACATACAGGACCTTAGTGCTGGAATTCAAGGTATAAATACCGGCCAGACCCGTGTAATTCGTTGTACAACGGATACCCTGAGCATTAGTCAGGTTTGATGTGTCAGCCTTTAAATCCGCATCTGTCGCATTGTCTTTGCCCACAAGAATTGTGCTGACAGCACCGTTTGTCAACGAATACTTAATCGGCTGATGAACACCGTTAGCGTCAGCACCAAATCTCTTGCCACTTGCAGGATCAGTGTACACATACCGTTGTGCAGAATTGACTAAGAGTGCTTGAATCGCGTCAAACTCTGTAGCCGTCTTGTAGTTGACGTTGTTGATCTTAACCGTAGCAGCCAGCGGATAGTTGTCAAAGGACTTTAAAGATGTGCTGTTTAAGTTAAGCACCTCAATCCGAACATCGGTATCAATGCCGGTACCCACGTTTTTAATCTGCGTCAGGTATGCATAGGTATAGTTGGTAGAAGCTGCCTGGAATTCATATCTGGCAATTTTATTAAAGGCATCCAGATAAATTTTCAGGTTAGCACCAACCTCGATGTCCGCACCGAAGGTAACGCCGGGGGCAAACTTATACTCCTTGGAGCTGATTGTAATCGTTCCTTCGTCGCGTGTCATGGCAGACACACGGCCGGTAAAGGCATCAGGACCGATCAGAACCTCCATAAAGTTGCCGGTCAGATCTTCAGAAATGGACAGAATCTGGTTTTTGCTGATGGCGGAAAAAGAAACGGTATTTCCGTTTTTCATAATCACAATTGATTTGTTTCTGTCCTCATCGTTAATAACCTTAGATTCAACCTTAGTGCCATTATCCAGATAAACCGTTTTACTGGTGCTGTTCGCGGAAGTTACCAGATAGTTGGTATATACGGTGAAGAACACAACATCAGCCGCGCCGCCGGAGCCTGAGGTTGACAGAAGCCGAATGCTGCCGGCACTGTTGATATTACTCTCCACCAGATTAGAAAACGTCGTGCCGCCGGGAACCAGGCTGCCGTTATACAGAATCTTAGCACCGCTGGCAATCGAAATTTTCTTTGTGTCACCCTTTTCGTCCTCATAGGACAGAGACGAATCAGAAACAGGCAAAACAACCGCATCCATATCCACCGTTGTTTCTTCATTCCGGTTCTTCTGTGTGGACAGGCTGGAAAGCACCTGCCGGTCCAGACTCATGTCCTCTTTATAATACGCCACAACCAATTTACCCAGGTAAGACCGCAGACTGTCTCTGTTGCTCAGGTTTTCACCGTTGTAGATCACCGTATTGCCGTTTGACAGCAGGATTTTAACCTGATATTTCGTCAGCTTGGAAAGCTCGGATTCCAGAGATGCACCGTAAACGGCAACAACCTGCCCCTTGATTTCCTCCATCTGATCCGTATCAATAACGCTCGGATCGTCCGTGATTTCAGACAGCTTGATGTTCAGCATATTGTCCATCAGCTTTGCCACAGTGCCGCGCTTAGCCGGTTCCTCATACACGCCGTCGCTAATGTTCTTTACAAAGCCGTAGCTGCCGGCAATCTTTCTGTAGCCGGCGGGATAGCCGCCGTTTTTAAGTGCAGCCTCGCCCAGCTTGTCATACTTAGCGCAAATGACCATTTTCAAGGCCTGATCGTATGTAACGTTTTCATCAGGCTTGAAGGTGCCGTCATCATAACCGTTGATGATTTTTAAATCAAAAGCGGTTTTAATGGTGCTGGCTGCCCAATGTTCAGCTGCAACATCCGGGAATCCGGTTTCCGTCACCCCGGTTTCCGTCATGTTGCCTAAACCAATCGAATAAACAACCATTTTGCAGAATTCTGCACGGGTAATGGTCGCATCCGGCTTGAAGGTGCCGTCATCATAGCCGTTAATGATCCCGCGGGCCACCAGACTCTGGACAGCGTCGTAATACTGATAGGTTTCGGGGACGTCGCTGAAGTCTGCCGCAAAAGCGGACGGAATCGCCAAAGAAAACAGCATGGCTACCGCAAGCAGGAGCGACAAGATTTTTCTTGTTTTTTGCATTTTTCTCCCTCCGTTTAATAAAATTTTCACAATACCATGATTACATTATACCATTTAATCACGCAAAGGTCAATTACTAATATTTTACTTTTATATTACAGTTATCGACAAAGTATCAGGAACCGCTTAAAAACCAGTTTTCTATGCCATAAAAAATGTCGGAGACAGAGGGCGTGATATTCCCCTTCAGCCTGCCGTCAAAAACCAGCAGATCGTATTCAAAATACAAGCCTGTCAACGGGACTTCTGTTTTTAAAACGTCACACAGCTCATAAAACAGTGCCTGCTTCTGCGCCGCGCCTTCTGTAAGAACCAGCGCATTCAGCACCTGATCGATCCGCTCGCTTGATATACCGCAGGGATTCTCGTCTGTTTTAAGCAAAAAGGACAAATCAAAATTTTCAGACAATGAAACCCCGCCCACAAAGAGATCATACTCGCGCCGGGCAATGCGCGCTTCATATTCAGCAAAGGGAACCGCCGTCACAGCAGCCGAAATGCCTGCATCGGCGAAATATTGCTTCAGCTGAGCGGCAATTTTCAAACGGGTCTGATTGTCCTCGTTAATCAAAATGTTTAGGGACAGCTTGGTCTGTTCGCCGTAAACGTCCTTTTCAAGGACGCCGTCGCCGTCTGTATCCTGCCAGCCGTCATCGACCAATAATTGCCGGGCATGCTCTGGGTCGAACGTCAGTTCAGGCAACTGCGGGTTATTCCAGACTGACGCGGACGGCAGCGGTAAATCTGCCGGCATGGCATAGGGAATCGTACAGTCTGAAAGCAGCGCCTGCCTGTTAATGCAAACGGCCAGCGCAGCCCGCGTTAAAGCGGATAACAGCGCCGGGCGCTGGTTGTTCATACCCAAAAAGGTAAACCGTCCGCCGGAAAATTCCGCAGAGGAAAGATTCCGCTTGGGTGTGTATTCATATAAATTTATCACATCCGAGGGTAAAAGATCAACCTGCAGGTTTTCCAGCATGGACACCGCCGTAGCCGTGTCCTTCAGCAAATAAACGGTAATATTTGAAATGTAGGGTGCAAAGGGCTCGTGATAATTTTCGTTCACAGATAAATAAAGCTCCTTGCTTTGCTTGTAGCTCTGCACCTTATACCGGCCTGTGCCGTTGGGGACATAAGACGCTGCCGCCGTTCCCAAATCCGCTTTAGACAAAACCGGAAAGTCTAGAAAAGCCGGAAAATTCACGGTGGGACGATGCAGCGTAACTGTCAGCGTCATGTCCCGGCTGCTGTGCGAGGCAATGCAGGAAAGCCGCCCTTTATAAATGCCCTCTGAGGCCAGCAGAACGGCCAGTGTGGCATCCACATCCGCCGCCGTGAGCCGGGCACCGTTATGAAAGCTGACCCCCTCTTTAATCTTAAACGTATAGGTCAGTCCGTCCGGCGAAATGGAATAGCTGTCACACAAAACAGATTCCAGCGCATGATTGGGGCCCGTGCGAAACAGACCGTCAAAAATTAGCTTTAAAACATATAAATTACTTTGCTGCTCCGTCAAAATCGGCTGCAGGGTCTTGGTGCCTGTCAGCGCCAGCCGGAGAACGCCGCCGCTTTGAGGTGTTTCGTTTTGATTCTGATATTCCGTAACCTGCTTCGGCGTTTGGTCAGCCTCCGGAACGCGGGGCTGGCAGCCGGAGATACATAGAAAAAGCGCGGATAAAAGCAAGGCGATAATTTTTCCGCCGGGCCAGTTCTGATTCATGCTTTACACCGCTCCCTTCCTGTTAATCGTTATTTTCCACGTAGCTTTCATACTGCGGCGGATTGCACACCGGGCATTGCCGAAGGCCGATTTCCTTAACCATATCCCAGGCCACCTCGGTGTATTCCTTGCCTTTCAGCTCCGGACAATCCTTCAGGTGATAAGCAATATCCATGGCCCAGTAAACCTTCGGTGCCGTTTCCGCTGTAACAACCGTTTTGTTGCTGGAGGGTGCCAGCGTAGCAGACGGTGCTGCGGCAGAGGGCGCTGTTGATTCTGACGTCGCCGCATCGGCGCCGCCCGTTTGGGCCTCCGCAGAGGACGATGGTGCGGCAGAGGGTGCCTGATTCTGCTTTCCTTTGCCGCAGGCGCTGACCGTCAAAACCAGCAGCACACTTAGTATGACCAAACAAAAGCGTTTCATGAACGATCCTTCCTTTCAAAAGCAAGCTCGCTGCGAATCCAGCTGCAAGCCTGCCGAACAGCCTCATCGGCCGAAATCTCACTGCTTTCCTGTTCTTTTCTCAGCTTATATTCAACCAGACCCTCCGCCGCTTTTTTGCCGACAGTGATCCGAACGGGAATGCCAATTAAATCCGCATCCTTAAATTTCACGCCGGGACGCTCGTTCCGGTCATCCAGCAACACCTCAAGCCCCTGCTCCGTCAGCTGCCTGTACACGCTTTCTGCCAGCTGCAGCTGTTCTTCGTTATTGCAGTTAACCGGCACCACAATGACCTGATAAGGCGCGGCACTGACCGGCCAGATAATGCCGTTTTCATCGTTATACTGTTCAATCACGGCGGCCAGCGTGCGGTTCACACCAATGCCGTAGCAGCCCATAATCGGAATCTGCGCCTTACCGTTTTCATCCAGATAGGTACAGGCAAGGGCCTCCGTATATTTGGTGCCCAGCTTGAAAATATGCCCGACCTCCACGCCACGGGTGGTTTGAACCGGCTGACCGCACCGGGGGCAGACGTCCCCCGCTGTGATGGTGCGCAAATCTGCAACGGCAGCCGGTGTAAAGTCAGATGCGTTTACATTCTCAAAATGATAATCTGTTTCATTGGCGCCGACAACATAATTGTACATTTCCGCAATTTCCAGATCGCAGTAAACAGGAACCGACAGCCCCACCGGGCCGGCAAAGCCCACACGTGCGCCGGTGACTTCGGTCACCACATCCGCCTCCGCCAAGGCCAGCTCCTGTTCGTTAACGCCTAAGAGGTTGGCAAGCTTTGTTTCGTTAACCTCCCGGTCGCCGCGCACCATAACGGCCACCGGCTGTCCTGCCGCTACATAAATCAGTGTTTTGGCAAAGTGCTTGCTGTCAGTGCCCAGAAAGTCCACCAGCTCCTCAATGGTTCCGGCCTTCGGCGTATGTATTTTGTTGATTGTTCGGGGCGCCTCCGCTGCCATTTTTTCCGGCACACAGGCCGCCTTTTCATCATTGGCCGCATAGCCGCAGTGGGGACAGAAGGCCACCACCGCCTCACCGGAGTCAGACTTTACCATAAATTCCTGTGAGCCGGAGCCCCCCATGGCGCCGCTGTCGGCATCGACGACAATATAATCCAGACCCAGCCGGTCAAAAATGCGGCAATAGGCCTTATACATATTCTGATAAGACGCATCCAGACCGGCCTCGTCCCGGTCGAAGCTGTAGGCGTCCTTCATCATAAATTCCCGGGAGCGCATAACACCGAACCGCGGACGGCGCTCGTCACGGTATTTAGTCTGAATCTGATACAGCGTCAGCGGCAGCTGGCGATAGGAGGATACCTCCCCCTTAACGGTTTGCGTAAAAATCTCCTCGTGGGTGGGGCCCAGGCAGAAATCCCGATCATTCCGATCCTTTAAGCGGAACATTTCCGGGCCGAACACCTCCCAGCGGCCGGATTCCTGATAATATTCCGCCGGCAGCAGTGCAGACATCAAAAGCTCCTGCGCGCCGGCCGCGTCCATTTCTTCGCGGATAATCTGCTCGACCTTATGCAGCGACCGGAGCCCCAGCGGCAGGTAAGAATAGATGCCGGCAGCCAATTTTCGCATTAAACCGGCCCGGAGCATTAGCTGATGGCTGACGGTTTCCGCCTCAGCAGGCGTTTCACGAAGGGTTTTAAACAGCATTTTTGAAACTTTCATTGATAGACCAATCCTTTCAGGAACGTGCTGATTATACAGTCGGCCAACGCCGCACGCATATCATCAGTCCAAATGTAGCATAATTTAAAATAAACCTCATTATATATAATAAACATAAAAAGCCTGCCTGTCAACACTTTTGGACAAATTTAGTTGACAAAATTATTCTGATTCATTATAATAAGAATGAAATAATTGTATGAATGAGGTGCTTCTATGAAGCTAATTAAAAACGCGAAAATTGTAACGATGGAAGGTCAGGATTATGACAATGGTTATATTATAATTGATGGCAGTCATATCCACAGTCTGGGCGCAATGACCGATTTATCGGAGCCTGACGATGCCTTTTCAGAGATTTATGACGCGGAGGGCGCCATGGCGCTTCCCGGCTTTGTCGATGCCCATTGCCACGTTGGCATGTGGGCAGAGGGCGCCGGTATAGAGGGCAGTGACGGCAATGAAATGACCGGCACGCTGCAGCCCCAGCTTCGGGCCATAGACAGCATTAATCCCGCCGATCCGGCCTTTGCCGAAGCGCTGGCCGCCGGTGTTACAACCGCTGTGACGGGGCCGGGGAGCGGCAACGTTTTGGGCGGACAGTTTGCCGCCGTTAAAACCTATGGACGCTGGGTGGATGAAATGGTTATTCTGGCGCCGGTTGCTATGAAGGCTGCCTTGGGCGAGAATCCAAAAAAAGCATACAGAACGCAGCAGAAAGCACCGATTACCCGCATGGCCACCGCAGCCATTCTGCGGGAGGCTTTGTATAACGCAAAGGAATATGTCCGTCAGTGGGACGAATATGAAAAAAATGCCACAGACAGGCCGAAGCCGGACTTCCGTATGGACGCGCTGGCCGATGTCATCCGCGGCAAAATACCGCTGAAGGTGCACGCGCACCGTGCAGATGACATCTGCACCGCTATCCGTATCGGTGAAGAATTTGGCATTTCCGTCACGCTGGAGCATTGCACCGAGGGTCATTTAATTACGCCGCTGCTGGCTGAGAAAAAGCTGCCCGTCACCATCGGCCCGACATTTGGCGCACGGTCAAAGCCCGAAGTGAAAAACAAGACCTTTGCGATTTATAAAACCCTCGAAGAAGCCGGTATTCCTTTTGCCATTATGACGGATCATCCGGAAATTCCCTTGAATCAGCTGTATCTTTGCGCCGCTTTGGCCTGTCAAAGCGGTATCAGCCCCCGCACGGCGCTGGCCGCCATAACCATTAATGCCGCCAAGAATGCTGGAATCGACCACCGGGTAGGCAGCCTGAAGCCCGGCAAGGACGCGGATATCGTCATCCACGCCGGTACGCTGTTCTCTCTGGACGCCAAAATCAAGGCTGTGTTCTTAAACGGAACAAACAGACTCTCTTGATCAGTTTTTAGATCAGGGATCCCGGACACCAGATAAAATTTGAAAGGAATAGAATATTACATTGGATCAAAACACAAAAACACTCCCTCAGGGAGAAAACAAAATGGGCGTAATGCCCGTGAACAGACTGCTGCTTTCCATGTCTCTGCCCATCATGATTTCCATGCTGGTGCAGGCGATGTATAACATTGTAGACAGCATTTTTGTTTCCCGGGTCAGCGAGGATGCGCTGACCGCCGTGTCTCTTGCCTTCCCCGTTCAGAACCTGATGATTGCAGCGGCCGTCGGTACCGGCGTCGGCGTAAATGCGCTTTTGTCCCGCAGTCTGGGCGAAAAAAATCTGCGGCACGTCAATGCCTCAGCCACAAACGGTATATTTCTCTTTGCCCTGACCTATCTGGCCTTTGCCCTTTTTGGCCTGACGGCTTCGGGTTTGTTTTTCCGCACCCAGACAGACATTACCCAAATCGTTGATTACGGCACGGATTATATGTCCATCATCTGTATTTTTTCCTTCGGATTATTCGGACAGATCATTTTTGAACGTCTGCTGCAATCCACCGGGAAATCGATTTATACGATGATTACCCAGAGCCTTGGCGCCATTATCAATATCATTTTAGACCCGATTATGATTTTCGGCCTTTTCGGCTTTCCCCGGCTGGAGGTTGCCGGTGCGGCTGTGGCCACGATCATCGGTCAGATTGCTGCCATGCTGCTGGGATGGTATTTCAATATAGCCAAAAATAAGGAAATTTCCCTTAATTTGAAAGGTTTTCGGCCCGATGGGCATATCATTAAGCGGATTTACAGTGTGGGCGTCCCTTCCATTATCATGCAGTCCATTGCCTCTGTAATGACCTTTGGCCTAAACCAGATTCTGATGGCCTTCACTGCAACGGCCACCGCCGTGTTCGGCGTGTATTTCAAACTGCAAAGCTTTGTATTTATGCCTGTGTTCGGCTTAAACAACGGCATGGTGCCGATTGTTGCCTATAATCTGGGTGCCCGGAAAAAAGACCGCATGACCAAGACCATCATACTCAGCATTATTTACGCCGTGGCTCTGATGCTTGTCGGCATGCTGGTGCTGCAGTTCTTCCCCCGTCAGCTATTGCTGCTTTTTGAAGCGTCGGAATCCATGCTGGAAATCGGAACGATTGCCCTGCGGATCATCAGCCTGAGCTTTTTGTTCGCCGGCTTCTGTATCATTTCAACCTCCGTCTTTCAGGCCGTCGGCAACGGCCTATGGAGTATGCTGATTTCTATCACCCGCCAGCTGGTTGTTCTGCTGCCCGTGGCATTTTTCCTTGCCAAAACCGGCAATTTGAATCTGGTCTGGCTGGCCTTCCCCATCGCAGAATGTGTCTCGCTGGCAATGTGTATTTTCCTGCTGCGCCACACCTTCCGTACCGTTTTAACCGATTAGTCCCCCGGTTTTGTTGCCGGCTAAAAAGGTTTTGTCGAAAAGTTACCGCCATTCGACAAAACCTTTTATTTTTTTATGAAGGATTTTCAAGTCGCCCATCGAATATATAAAAGGAAATATTTTACAATTACGTAAGCAGCCATCCTTTGGCTGAGAGGAGGAACTGTTTTGCAAATCGCACTAAAATTACGCCGCAGGACGCTGGTTGTAAGCCTGACCGGCGAACTGGATCACCACGGCGCGGAGCAAATACGCGGGATGATTGAACGCGCCATAACGGATCGGGATGTACGGAATCTGATTTTTGATTTTTCAAAGCTTTCCTTTATGGACAGCTCCGGCATCGGCATGATTATCGGACGCTACAAGCTGATTAAATCTTTGGGTGGCAGCGTTTCACTGGTGTGTGCCAGCCAGCGCATGGAGCAGCTGATCACCATGTCGGGTCTTAAAAAGCTGATTACCGTTTACAACAGCGTCGATCAGGCGCTTAGCCAGGTGAAGGAGGGATAAGCATGGAAAACAGAATGAAGCTTGAATTTGTGAGCAAATCGGCCAACGAGGGCTTTGCCCGGGCTGCGGTGGCCGCCTTTGTGGCCCAGCTGGATCCCACCTTAGAGGAGCTGGCTGACATTAAAACGGCTGTCTCCGAGGCCGTCACAAACGCCATCGTGCACGGCTATGGACACCCCGGCGGTCTGGTGACCGTCTGCTGTGAGCTTAAAGAGGATAAAACCGTCAAAATCATTATCCGCGACGAGGGACGCGGCATTGAGGATGTGAAACAGGCCATACAGCCGCTTTATACCAAATCTGCAGACAGTGAGCGCTCCGGCATGGGCTTTACCGTTATGGAAACCTTTATGGACGCCATGACCGTCGAATCAGCGCCGGGACAGGGCACCACTGTAACGCTGACAAAACAGCTGGGTGCCGACAGCCGTGCCTGCTAGACAGGAGGCGTTCTGATGGTTCCATCTGATGTATTGTCGCAGAATGCCGCCGGAGATAAAACAGCAAAGGAGCAGCTGGTTCGCGAAAACACCGGTCTGATTTACATGGTGGTAAACCGATTCCGGCACCGGGGCGTGGAAATGGACGATTTGTTTCAAATCGCCGCCTTAGGGCTGTTAAAAGCGCTGGACGCCTTTGATCCCGCCTTTGGCGTCCGGTTTTCTACCTATGCGGTGCCTGTGATGCTGGGTGAGGTAAAGCGCTATTTGCGGGATAACACCCCCATACGGGTCAGCCGGTCTTATAAGGTGCTGGCAGGCAAAGCCGCCTCTCTGCGGGAACGTCTGGCTGCCGAAACCGGCCGGGAGCCCACCGTTGGAGAGCTCGCCGAAAAGCTGGATGTCAGGCCGGAGGAGCTTAGCGTCGCTCTGTCTGCCGCACAGCCGCCTGTTTCCTTAGAGGAACCGCAGAAAGACACGGACATGCCCCTGAAGGAGCAAATTGCCGCCCCGCCCCGGGAATATGATGTTGCCGATCGACTGGCACTGAACCAGCTGATTGACAGCCTGCCGGAGCGGGAGCGCACCCTGATCTTTCTGCGGTATATCCGGGAGCAAACACAAGAACAAATTGCCAGGCGGCTGGGGATTTCCCAGGTGCAGGTTTCAAGACTGGAAAAGAAAATTCTTTTAAAGCTTCGGTCAGAGCTGACGGGCAGCGGTTAAAGCCTTAACGATTCCCGGCAGGCTGACCTTTGCCGACAGGCTTGCCTTTACCGACAGCCAAATCTATTTGTCGGGCTTATCTTGCGTCAAAGCAGCAGCCCGCCCCAAGGCCGCAATGTGATAACTGCCGCGGCCGATCCGGCTCTCCTTCCGGCATATAACAAACGGAGCTGCTCCGCGCTCACGGCCGGAACAGCTCCGTTTACATGCTGTCTCTTTTATTTGCCTGAAACAACGTCCTTCAGCGCCTTACCGGCCTTGAATGCCGGAACAACGCTGGCAGGAATTTTGATAACAGCTTTTGTCTGGGGGTTCTTGCCGGTACGCGCGGCTCTTTTCCTTGCCTCGAAGGTACCAAAGCCAACCAGCTGAACCTTGTCGCCCTTCTTCAGGGATTCACCAACCGTCTCAGCGAAAGCACTCAAAACCTTTTCCGCGTCTTTCTTGGAAACGTCGGCCTTCTGCGCCAGAATAGCAACCAAATCCGCTTTATTCATGATTTCCCCTCCTTTTTTAAGACTTTCTATGACTCTATTCTCTATTATACGACAAAATCCTTCATTTGTGAAATGTTTTTTTAACGAAAATGTAATCTTTATGTAATGTTAACAAAGGAACCTTCCATTTTTCGTATATATTAACGGCGTTTGGCCGCCTCCCAGAGGGCATCCATCTCATCCAGGGACATGTCCTCCAGCCGTTTACCGACCTTTTGCGCCGCTGCCTCCACAGAAGAAAATCGATCGATAAACTTCCGGATGGTGCCGCTCAGCGCATCCTCTGCGGAGCAATGAAAAAACCGCGCCACATTCACAGCGGAAAACAGAACATCGCCCAACTCCTCACTCACATGATCCTGATTGCCTTCTGCCGCGGCCTCGGCCAGCTCGTTGGTCTCTTCACGAAGCTTGTCCAGAGCACCTGCAGCGCTGTCCCAGTCAAAGCCGGCCTTAGCGGCCTTGGACTGAACCTTCTGCGCTCGGATCAGAGCCGGCAGATAGGCGCAGATGCCCTGCATCCCCTCTGTATAGGTTTTCTGTCCTTTTTCCTTCCGCTTGTTCTTTTCCCAGGTATCCAGCACGGCCTCCGGGGTCTCCGCCGTGTCCGTGCCGAAAATATGTGAATGGCGGGAAATCATTTTATCGCAGACATGAAACAGCACGTCCTCAATGGAAAAGGTACCGGCCTCTGCACCGATCTGGGCATGAAAAACCACCTGTAAAAGCAGGTCGCCCAGCTCGTCGGCAAACTGGTCGGGCGTGCCGGTATCTAAGGCCTCCACTGCCTCGTAGGCCTCCTCCACCAAATTCATTTTAACACTTTCGTGGGTCTGCACCCGATCCCATGGGCATCCGTTTTCACCGCGGAGCTTTTCAATAATCGCCAGTAAATCCTGAAAGCTGTATCTTTTTTTCTCTTGCGTCATATTCCCTCACCTATTCTTCTTTATTCTAGGCAGATGATATAAATCGGTGTTCGGATTTGTATCATCTGCCTAGGAAAGGAGCTGAAACCGATCTAAAATACCGGCCAGCATCTCCCCTTTTGGCATCATCAGTACATCGTCGCGCTTAATCAACCGGAGCGCAAAAACCATCACCGCATAAATGATCACACCGGCAAAAATAGCCACACCCAGTGCGATAATCACCCGGAGCCGCACGGCGGACAGCACCGGCGTAATCGGCGCCGTCTGCGGCATAAAATTAACGGCAAGAGAGAGGGGGGCAATATCCAGGAGCTTAGCCGCTGCCTGATAGACAAAATACGCACCCACCCCCATGGCACCGCTGGCGATTACCGGGCGCAGGATGAAGCCCGAAAAAGACAGCTCCGCCTTCATAATACGCCGTACGCTGATGATATTCAGCACGGTGATGATCAGATAACACAGGTTGGTGCTGATGGGTGCGCCGCCGATGTTAACCGCAGGGATGGCCACTAAAATATAGTTCGTAACAATTTTCACAACGCCGCCAATCGCCATGTTCCGCACCGGAATCATCACCCGGCCGGCCGCCTGCAGCATAGCCGTCGATACGGACACCAGGCTGACAAAAATCACCGCGTAGGCTAAAAGTATCAGCATGGAGGACGCCCGGGCGTTGTTATAGACCGCCGTCAGAATCGGCTGGCTCAGAACAGACAGCCCGACAGCACAAGGCATGGAGAACAAAACCGTTATGCGCAGCGTAGATTCCGAAAGCTTTTTTACCTCCGGCCAGTTTTTCGTTGCAAAGGCCCCGGATATGAAGGGAACCACGCTCATGGACAGGGACATCACAATGGTCGGCGGCAGGTTAAACATGGGAATGGCAAAGCCGGAATAGGCGCCGTATAAAATCTCCGAGGGCTTCACGGTCATCAGGTGGCCGATCACCGCCTCCGCCGGGGACACTCCATAAAACTCCGTCAGGGTGTTATACAGCTCCTGTGTCACCGAAATGGTTTGCAGCTGCTGACGAATCATCACCACATCAATCACGTTTGTCAGCGAGGACACCGCCGCGCCGATGGTAATGGGAACAGATACCCTGGCCAACTCCAGAAAAATCTGTCTGGTGCTTCTGGAATTGGCAATATATTGGGCTGTGAGTCCGTCAGGATACATGGTATGCCGCCGGACAACATAGGTAACAACCATAATGACGCAGGCGAAAAAGGTTCCGGCGGTTACGCCCAGAACCGATCCGGCCGATGCATTCACAATGCCGGTCGGCAACAGAATATAGGCCAGCAAAAGGCCAATCACCAGCTTGCCCAGTGCCTCCGCCACCTCGGAAAGAGCCGTTGGCAGCATGTCGGAAAAGCCCTGAAAATAGCCACGAAAGGCAGAAAGCAGCGCCACAAAAAAGATGGCCGGTGCAATGGCGATAATGCTCAGGTACGAAGAGGGCGAGTTCACGATCTGCACCGCAAACAGCCGCGCCCCCAAAAACAGAACCAACGAACCCGCCAGCCCAATCAGGGTTAAAAGGCTCAGGGCGGCTCTGAATATTTTTTTTGTTTCTGCGTAATTGTTTTTTGCCAGACTGGCCGATACCATTTTGGAAACGGCAACCGGCAGACCTGCCGTTGCGACGACAAACATACAGGCATACAGGTTATAGGCCGTGTTAAAAATCGCCATGCCCTCCTCCTCTATGATATTGGCAAGGGGAATTTTAAACAGGGCACCGATTACCTTCACCAGCGCGTTGGCCGCCACTAAAATGACAGCTCCCTTTAAGTAGGATTGTTTTTTCAAGCTGTTTACCTCCCGGGATCCGAAGCCCCTCCGGATGCGATTTATTCCGTCAGTTCATTTTATTGCACACAGAAAACGAATAGACTATTTTCCCAGACAAAAGCGGGAAAAAATTTCATTAACAATTTCATCGGAAACAGACTGGCCGGTGATAGAGCCCAGCGCCTCCAGCGCCGCGCGCAGATCTACTGACATCAGATCTGCCGGCATACCGGCCTGCAGCGTATCCAGCGCGTTTTGCAGAGCAGAAATCGCCTCGCCGATTGCCTGCCTGTGGCGCAGATTCACCACTGCCGCGTCCTGCCGGCGGGTCAGAGACCCCAGGGCAAACAGCTGCTCTGCCGCCTGCTCCAGGTCCGACAGTCCGTCGTTATATTTAGCGGAAAACACCGTCTGCGGCATATCTGCCGGAAAATCCGGCAGGCCGCCTGCCGGCGGTAAATCCGATTTATTCAAAATAATAATGGTTTTTTTGCTCCGTATCAGCCTAAAAATCGCCTGATCCTCCTCGTCATAGGGACGACTTGCATCCAGCACGAAAAGAACAAGGTCTGCCTTTTCCAGATATTCCTTCGCCTTGCGGATACCCATTTCCTCAATGGGCTCCGCGCCGGTGCGGATACCGGCCGTATCGAACAAATTCAGGCGCAGCTCACCCAAACGAACCGGCTCTTCAATAACGTCCCGGGTGGTGCCCGCCTGTTGGGTCACCAGCGCCCGTTCGGTACCGGACAGGCTGTTAAGCAGCGAGGATTTCCCCACGTTGGGCTTACCCACAATCACCGTATTAATGCCGTCGCGAATCAGCCGACCCTGCTCCGCCTGTCCGGCCATGGCCTGCAGCTCGTCAATCAGCTGCAGGAGGGTTGCCTCCGTTTCCGCCATAGAAACCGATTCCACATCCTCATCGGGAAAATCGGCCATCACGTCCAGACCGGCCGTCAGATGCAGAATTTTTTGCCGCATATCCTGAATGGGTGCCGACAGACGCCCCTGCAGCTGATTGACCGACAAGGATACGGCCGCGTCTGACTCGGACTGAATTAAATCAATCACGGCCTCCGCCTGGGATAAATCCAGCTTGCCGTTTAAAAAAGCACGCTTGGTAAACTCGCCCCGGTCTGCCAACACGGCGCCGGCAGACAGCACCGCCGAAAGAACGCTGCGGGTCACATATGCCCCGCCGTGGCAGCTGATTTCCACCACATCCTCGCCGGTATAGGAACGGGGGGCACGCATCACAGCAGCCAGAACCTCATCCAAAACCCGTCCTGCCTGCACAATGCGTCCATAGGTCAGGGTATGACTGCGGCTGTCTGACAAAGGGTGTGCGCCGCGAAAAACCCGGTCACAGACCGCAATGGCCTCCGGGCCGCTGACGCGGATGACTGCAATGCCGCCCTCGCCGGGGGCTGTAGCCACCGCCGCTATGGTTGTTTCCTTCAAGTTCGTCACTCCCTGTTTACAGTGTCAAACGCCGATAATCCTCCAAAACGTAGGACAGAGCGTCTAGATAGGCCGCCACCGCGGGTATATGTAACAAAAGCCGGAAGGTGCGGCGCACCTCACGGATGAAACGCGGATCGATACAATCCGCCGCAGCCCGATGGGTCAGCGGGCAAAACGATGCCCGCGGATCCCGGATAATCTCCAGGGTAGATCCCTTGCGATACAACGGCACCAGCGGAAATATCCGGCAGGCCAGAGGCCGTTCCGTCCGCCTGCAGGGGCCATGGCATATTAAAAGGGGCACAGCCCGGCCGCTTACGGTAAAATCCGTCTGCAAAACGGAAAAATTCTCTTTCCCGGCAAAAAGCCGTTCTTCACCGGGAAAGAGATACATGCCGCTTTCGCCGTCGCCCTGACAGCACAGCTTGCCGCACAAGGCGCCGCAGTCAAAGGGAACCGGCGTCAGGGCATCAAAGCGTTTATAAATATCCTTGTATACTTCGCTGATATGGAGCCTCATGCCTGATCCAGTGCTTCCTTTAACAGCTTGTTAATGACCTGCGGATTGGCCTTGCCCCGGGACACGCGCATAACCTGACCCACCAGATAGCCCATGGCCTTGTCCTTACCGGCCTTATAATCTGCCACAGACTGGGGATTCTGCGCCATAACGTCCTGAACCATCTGCAAAATAGCCCCTTCATCGGAAACCTGAGAAAGGCCCAGCCGCTCCACAATCTTTTCCGGCTCCTCCGGCTGACGGAACATTTCCGAAAGTACCTTTTTCGCCGCGCTGTTGCTGATGGCGCCCTTTTCAATCAGGGCAATCAAAGCCTTTAAGTGTGCCGGCGTGAAGGGAATGTCGCCGGGCTCCAGCTCCTGATCGTTCACAAGCTTTGCAATATCGCCCATCAGCCAGTTACTGACGGTTTTCGGTGCTGCTCCCAGATTGACGGTTGCATCAAAGAAATCCGCCGTCTTTTTAGAGGATGTCAGAATAAAAGCATCATATTCCGGCAGACCGTAGGCCTCCACATACCGACTCCGGCGTTGCTCCGGCAGTTCGGGAATAGTTTTTCTGATTTCTTCAATCCATTCGTCGGACACGATAATCGGCAGAAGATCCGGCTCCGGAAAATACCGATAATCCTGCGCATCCTCCTTGGTTCTCATCACGGTGCTGATACCCTTCACATCGTCCCAGCGGCGGGTTTCCTGATCAATCACGCCGCCTTCATCCAGAACGGCCGCCTGCCGCTTTTGCTCATATTCCATGGAACGAACCGCCGCACGGAAGGAGTTGATGTTTTTCATTTCGCAGCGGGTGCCGTATGCCTGTTGTCCCACGGGACGCAGAGACAGGTTCACATCACAGCGCAGTGAGCCCTCCTGCATTTTACAGTCGGATACCTCGGTATATTCCAAAATGGACTTCAAGGTTTCCAGAAACACTCTGGCCTCCTCCGGCGACCGCAGGTCCGGCTCGGTGACAATTTCAATCAGGGGCACACCACAGCGGTTATAATCCGCCATGGAAGTGTTGCCATAATCATCGTGCACCAGCTTGCCGGCATCCTCCTCAATGTGGATACGGGTGATGCCGATCCGGCGGGTTTCGCCGTCCACCAGAATATCAATATAGCCGTGCTGACACAGGGGCAAATCAAACTGAGAAATCTGATAGGCCTTGGGCAGGTCGGGGTAAAAATAATTTTTTCTGTCCTGCTTGCCGTATTGGGTGATGGAGCAATTCATGGCAAGACCGGCCTTAATGGCATAGTCCACCACTTTTTTGTTCAGCACCGGCAGGGTTCCGGGCATACCGGAGCAAACGGGGCAGGTGTGGGTGTTCGGTTCGCCGCCGAACTCGTTTTTGCAGCCGCAGTATATTTTGGTATTGGTCTTAAGCTCTGCATGAACCTCAAGACCGATGACTGTTTCGTATTTCATGTTCCGTCCTCCTATAGTACCGGCTTAACTTTGGAAATGGTTTTCTCCAAAGCATAGGCCGCGTTCAGAATTGCCGCTTCACCAAAAGGCTTGCCGATCAGCTGCAGACCGATGGGCAGACCGTTTTCATCATAGCCGCAGGGCAGCACAACAGCAGGCAGACCGCCGATATTCACAGACACCGTACAAATATCTGCCATATACATCTGCAAAGGATCGTCAGTCTTTTCGCCGAGGCCGAAGGCCGTGGTGGGTGTGGTGGGCGTTACCAGCACGTCATATTTTGCAAAGGCTTTGTCAAAATCCTGCATAATCATGGTTCGGACCTGCTGAGCCTTTTTGTAATAAGCATCGTAATAGCCGGAGGATAGAGCATAAGTACCAATCATAATCCGGCGCTTAACCTCAGCGCCGAAGCCCTCGCTTCTTGTCTGGGCATATAAATCAATCAAATCGTCAAATTTCTCAGCTCTAAAGCCGTATTTCACACCGTCAAACCGTGCCAGATTGGAGCTGGCCTCTGCGGAGGAAATCATATAATAGGCCGGCAGAGCGTATTCATTTAAGGGCAGGTGCATATCCTCATAGTCTGCGCCCAGCGCGCGGAAGGAATCCAGAGCGGCCAAAACCGCCTTCTGCACCGGTGCGCTGATGCCTTCGCCCATATATTCTGCCGGCACGCCGATTTTCAGCCCCTTCACATCGCCGGTCAGAGCCGCCTCAAAGGATGGATATTCACGGTTAACACTGGTGGAGTCCATGGGGTCGTAGCCCGCAATCTGGTCATAAACCAGCGCACAGTCCCGCACGTCCTTTGCCAGCGGGCCGATCTGATCCAGCGAAGAAGCAAAAGCCACCAGACCAAATCGGGACACCGTGCCGTAGGTGGGCTTCATGCCCACGCAGCCGCATAAAGACGCAGGCTGGCGGATAGAACCACCGGTGTCGGAGCCCAGAGCAAAGGCCGCCTCGTCAGCCGATACACAGGCCGCCGAGCCGCCGGAGGAGCCGCCGGGCACCTTGGTAATATCGTAAGGATTTTTTGTCTTTTTAAAATAAGAGGTTTCCGTTGAGGAACCCATGGCAAACTCATCCATGTTCAGCTTGCCCAGCAGCACCGTATCGGCATTTTTCAGCTTCTGTGCCACTGTGCTGTCATAGGGTGGGCGGAAATTATACAGCATTTTAGAGGAGCAGGTGGTCAGAATATCCTTGGTGCAAAGATTGTCCTTCAGCGCCATGGGTACACCGGCCAGCGCGCCCACAGGCTCCCCTGCCGCAATTTTTTTGTCCACCGCCGCCGCAGAAGCCATGGCCGCCTCCGGCAAAACGGTCACAAAGCTTTCCACCTTGTCCTCCACCTTATCGATCCTGTCTAAAAAGGCCTTGGTAATTTCCTGAGAGGAAAGCTCCTTGTTTTTGATTTTATCACGTATTTCATGCGCTGTTAATGTATGCATAATCAAAGCTCCTTTAGTGTATTATTCAACAACCTTGGGTACCGTGTAGCCGCCGTCCTCGGCGCTTGGTGCGTTTTGCAGCATCACCTCGCGGTCGTAAGAGGGCTTCACAACGTCCTCACGAAAGGCATTGCTCATGGGGATGGCGTGCGCTGTGGGGACAACGCCCTCTGTGTCCAGCTCATTGAGCTTATTGGCAAAGCCGATGATGCTCTCCATATCCTTGGAAAGAGCCGCCGCCTCACTGTCAGAAAGCTTCAGCCGCGCCAGCTTGGCAACGTGCAGAACCTCTTCTTTTGAAATCTTCATGTCCTTTGTCTCCCATCTTCTTAAAATTTATTCATAACCAGACCGGTGATAATTTTCGGATAAAAATAGGTGGATTTCTGCGGCATCTTTTCATTTGCCAGCGATACATCCTTAATTTCCCGCACCTTGGTGGCATTCAGCAGAAAGGCGCACTGGAACCCGCCGCCGCGGACGGAGGACACGGCCTCCTCTGCCTGCTTGGTATAGACCAGATTCTTCTGATTAGCCATATTTTCCATGTCGATGCCGAACACCTTCTGCAAAATCAAGGTGTGGAGCACGGTAACGTCCAGCCCCAGATAGGCGTCGGATTTGCCGGAAATGGCCGCAGACATAGCTTGTTTGTCTGTTAAGGTCAGCAGATAGAAATAATCCTTGCCGGTATAAAAAGCAAAGACCTTATCGCTTTTGGGGGCGGCTGCCAGCGCCTTTTCCATATCAGCGGCGGCATCGCTGCCCGTCATAATTTTTTCTGCCCGGAAGGTATCGGAAAGAGCCGCCAGCACCTGTTCCTCGTCAAAATGCGCCAGATCCTTCAGCATTCTGTGGGTGGGGAAAACCACCAGGCCGGGATCGTCCATGTCCACCAAAAGCATCATGACATAATTATACAGCGCATCCGGGCCGTCCGCCGGATTTTCCGCCCGCAGCTTGTTGCGGAAATTCAGCGCCGTTTCGTAGCGATGATGACCGTCGGCAATAAACAGCTGTCGGTCGGCAAAGCCTGCCTGCACCGCCTGAATCACCGCTTCGTCTATCACAATCCAAAGGTTCTGCAAAATCCCGTCGGCGGCAGTAAAGCTAATGTCCGGCTTTTTCGCCGCAATATCGCGGATAATCGGCGACAGCTTCTGCTTTTCATCTATGTACAGACAGTAAATGGGGCTAAAGTTTGCATGGGTGGCGTCCATCAGATTAAAACGGTCTGTTTTGGCCTTAGACAGGGTTTCCTCATGAGGCAGCACAATTTTTTTAGAAAACTCTTCCAGCTCCACCAATGTCATAAAGCCCTTAAAGGCCTTGGTTTCACCGTTTTTCAGCGTGAAAACCTCTTCATATAAGTAAATGGCGGGCTTTTCTTCAAAAATCAGAACCTGCTGGTCAATCCAGCTTTTTAAATCCTGCGCTGCCCGGGTATAGCGGTTATTGCTCTCCGTATCCTCCGGAAACTCCTTACCGAATTCCAGCCGAATCACGCTGTTTTCATGCTTTTGGTAAAAGCCCTCCTGTTCTTCGGGGGATATGATGTCATAAGGCGGTGTGGTAACAAGCTGTAAATCCCCCGTCTTATCCGTGTTGAACCGCATGCCCTTAAAGGGTATGATGTGTGCCATGTTCCTTCCTCCTATATGTTTAATTGCTTAATTAATGTCTACTGAACAAATGGTTTTGCGAAACCATTTGTGTGAAATTTACA
>CAYUUO010000009.1:0-50793 GCA_964447945.1 uncultured Oscillospiraceae bacterium | reverse complement strand
GAAGGACCGCCCGGGCTCGGCGGGCGGAACGGGGCCTGGCTAAAAAAATTAACACTATTTTGCAGAAAAAAACCTTTTTCGACAGTCTGAGGGGCTGCAGTTTTGCTGCAGCCCCTTTTACTCTACTTTCGCGCGATCCCCTTAAATTCTTCTTGCCAGCCGCTCCACATGCTCCCGCCTGTAGGCCTCAAAACGGCCTTCGGCTAAGGCCTCCCGGATATCCGCCATCAGCTTGTTATAAAAATACAGATTATGGAGCACGCCCAGCCGCATCCCCAGCATTTCCCCGGCCTTCAGCAAATGGCGCACATAGGCACGGCTGTGGTGTTGGCAGGCAGGGCAGCCACAGCCGGGATCAATCGGCTGGCCGTCCGTCTCATATTTTTTGTTCATAATATTAATCACACCGTTTTGGGTGTATAAATGACCGTGGCGGGCATTCCGAGCCGGCAGCACACAGTCAAAAAAATCAATGCCCCGGGCCACACCCTCAATGATGTTGGCCGGCGTCCCCACGCCCATCAGATACCGGGGCTTGTCCTCCGGCGCATGGGGCAGCACCACGTCCAGCA
Organism: uncultured Oscillospiraceae bacterium; assembly: GCA_964447945.1. GTDB lineage: Bacteria > Bacillota > Clostridia > UBA1381 > UBA9506 > UMGS755. The sequence continues at coordinate 50,221 of CAYUUO010000009.1, read as the reverse complement.
CGTGATACATTTCCGCATGGGTTTCCCCCACGGCCAGCCCGCCGATGGCATAGCCCGGCAGATCCAGCTTGCTGATTTCCTGCATATGCGCCACGCGAATGTCCTCATGAATCCCGCCCTGGTTAATGCCGAAAAGTAGCTGATGGGGGTTCACTGCGCCCGGCGCGGCCGAAAGAGCCGCCAGCTTTTCCTTGCACCGCACCAGCCAGCGGGTCGTCCGTTCCACGCTTTCCAAGGTTTCCCGGTGCCCTGTGCGGGAGTTGATACATTCATCAAAGGCCATGGCAATGGTAGATCCTAAATTAGACTGAATCGTCATGCTTTCCTCCGGCCCCATAAAAATCCGGCGGCCGTCAATGTGGGAAGCAAAGGTAACGCCCTCCTCCCGCACCTGATTAATCGCGGCCAAAGAAAAGACCTGAAAGCCGCCGCTGTCGGTGAGAATCGGCCTGTCCCAGCTCATAAAACGGTGCAGACCGCCCATGGCACGAACAATTTCGTCCCCGGGACGCAGATGCAGATGATAGGTGTTGGACAGAGCCACCTGACAGCCAATTGTTTTTAAATCCTCCGCCGACAGCGCGCCCTTAATGGCGGCCGCTGTGGCCACGTTCATAAACACAGGCGTTTCAATCCGGCCGTGTAGGGTTTCAAAAACGCCCAGCCGGGCTCTGTTCTCGGTTGTTAAAATCGTAAACACAAAAAAACTCCATTCGGTTTGTAATTATAGGACTATAAAAAATGTGCAGAGCGCAGTTTCCGCACAAAAATGCATAACGTCTGCATGACAGAGGCCGCAGCAAAATGCCGCAGCCTCTGAAAACGCATTATAACGGGTATCAGAATCCTGTTCCGTATCCCTACGCTTCCTTAGCGCTTTCTTCTATAATTTTCTTCGCCACATGCTCCGGCGCCTGCTCATAGGCGCGGAAGGTGAAGGAAAAGCTGCCCCGTCCCTGGGTCATGGAGCGCAGATCTGTGGCGAACTTCGCCATTTCAGCCATAGGCACGTCGGCCGTGATGGTCACGTTGCCGTCGTCCTGGGGGTCGCTGCCCAGCACCCGGCCGCGGCGCTTGTTAATATCCCCCATCACATCACCCATATTGGCGTTGGGAATTGTCACCGTCAAAGTACCGATTGGCTCTAAAAGCACGGGAGAAGCCTGCGCCAATCCTGCTTTATAGGCCAGATTGGCCGCCATTTTAAAGGCCATTTCAGAGGAATCCACGCTGTGGTAGGAGCCGTCATACAGGGTCGCCTTCAGCCCCACCACCGGGTATCCTGCCAAAACGCCGTGAGCCATACTGTCCTTTAAGCCCTTTTCCACTGCCGGGAAGAAGTTTTTCGGCACAGCACCGCCAAATACCTTTTCTTCAAACACCAGTTCCTCAGAATCGGTGGGCGCAAATTCAATCCACACATGGCCATACTGACCGTGACCGCCGGATTGCTTTTTGTGCTTGCCCTCTGCCTTAACGGTCTTGCGGATGGTTTCGCGATAGGGAACCTTCGGCTCGGCCAGCCCCACCTCCACGCCATATTTCGTTTTCAGCTTGCTGGTGACAACCTCAATATGCTGCTCGCCGATGCCGCTGATAACCTGCTGATGAGTTTCCACATTATTCTCCAGGCGGATGGTTTTATCCTCCTCCATCATCTTATGTAAACCGGCGCTGATTTTTTCCTCATCACCTTTGGCCTTTGGCATAATGGCCATGCTGGTGACCGGCGCCGGGAACTGGATTTCTTCAAACAAAACAGGCTTTGCCTTGTCGCACAAGCTGTCTCCCGTGGCAGTAACGTTCAGCTTGGGAACCGCGCCGATGTCGCCTGCGCCCAGGCAATCCGTTTCCATCTGCTTCTTGCCCCGCAGGAAATAAATGCGGCCGATTTTTTCCTCTGCCTTTTTATTGACATTATACGCCACACTGTCCTTTTTCAGCGTCCCGCGATATACCCGGATAAAGGACAACCGACCAATAAAGGGGTCGGCAATGGTTTTAAAGCACTGGGCCGCCAGCGCCCCCGCCGGCTCCGGCTCAACCTCAACCGGCTCACCGGCACTGTCCTCTGCCAGCTTGGTAAAGGCGTCCGGACCGGGCATATATTCCATAACGGCGTCCAAAAGCAGCCGCGTACCCTGATTTTTCACGGCGCTGCCGCAAAGCACGGGCACAATATCCCGGTTCACGGTACCGCGCTTTAAGCCCTTATGGATTTCCTCGGCGGTAAAGGCTTCGCCGTCAAAATATTTATTCATCAGGTCTTCGTCTGTTTCCGCCACGGCCTCCATAATCATATCGCGCACCGGCTGAATTTCGTCCTCCATGCCCTCGGGCACCGGCCCGTCAACGATTTTATCGCCGTCCCAGCGCCGGGAGGTCATATCCACAACGTTCACAAAGCCATCCACCTGATCGCCCTTTTTAATCGGCACCAAAAACGGTGCAATCCGTTTGCCGAATTTATCCTTTAATTCATTCAGAACCTTGTAATAATCAGCCTTTTCATCATCCAGCTTGTTAATGAAAATCATAAGGGGAAGCCCTTTTTTCTCGCAAATCGCCCAAGCCTTTTCAGCGCCGACGCTCACGCCGGATTTCCCGCTGACTACCAGCAGCGCACAGTCTGCCGCCGCAACGGCTTCTGCCTGCTCGCCCACAAAGTCGAAATAGCCCGGCGTATCAATAAAATTGATTTTGCCGCCGCCCCATTCCACAGGCAGCATGGATGCGCCGATTGAGCAAAGCCGCTTAATTTCCTCTGCGTCATAATCGCTGACGGTGTTGCCCGCAGCGACACTGCCCAAACGTTCAGACGCGCCCGCACAAAAAAGCAAAGCCTCTGTCAGCGAGGTTTTACCCGCGCGTCCGTGACCTAAAAGAACAAGATTTCTGAGTTTTGCTACCGGATAGTCTTTCATTCAATTTCCCTCCATATTCTCATGCAAAATGCATATAATTACACGTGCCAACCAAGAAAAACCAAGTCCTTCAATCAAACAAACGGTTACATCCTGAAAACCACAGGGAGAATTAACGGAAATTGTCAGCTGTATGAAATTGTCAACAAGGGCCGATCCCCGGCGGGAATCTGCTCACGGAAAAACGCCGTTTACTAGTATATACCACCTAAATCCATATCTTAATCAGTTAATTTTAAAATAGCTTATTTTTTATTCCGGAAAGCAGCAGCGCCTTTTCATTTTGCTCCGGATGCTCCAGCACAAAGTCCAGCGCCCGGGACAGCGCCGCGCCGATTGCCGGCCCCCGGTATCCCAGTTCCAAAAGATCCCGCCCGTCAATGGCAAGGTCGGAAAGCTGCAGAGCGTCGCCTTCTGCCATAATCTCAGACCGCAGCGCCTCCACCGCCTCATAATGACGCAGACTGTCTGCCAGCCGGTCAGGATGCTGCCCCATGGCGTCGGCCCGCATCAGGCACAGCAGACGGGGAAACATATCAGCCCCCACAGCCGAAATTGCTCGCCGGACGGAAGCCTTGGTTTCCGCCATCCGCCTGTCATGAAAGCGAATCAGCTGCAAAACCTCCTCCTTGGTGCGGTTATCCAGCCGGAGCCGGGTCAGAATCTGCTCCGCCAGGGCGGCGCTGACCGCCTCGTGGCCCTTAAAATGATCCGTCCCATCCGGGTCGGTTGTTTTTTTGTCCGGCTTGCCTATATCGTGCAATAGGGCGGCCAGCCGCAACGCAGGCTCCGGCGGCACATGCCGGACAACCTCCATAATGTGGTGCCCCACGTCATAGCAGTGATATTTTGAATGCTGCGCCACCGAAAAGCAGCGGTCAAGCTCCGGCAGAATCAAGGCCAAAAGGCCTGCCTCCCGCAACCGTTCCAACGCCTGCGGCCGGTCAGACAGCAGGATTTTCATCAGTTCATCCCGGATGCGCTCCGCACTGACGGCACAAATCAACTCAGCGCGCGCCGTCATAGCCCGGATAATATCTTCACTAACGACAAAGCCGGTCTGCGCCGCAAAGCGCACGGCCCGCAGCATCCGCAGGGCGTCCTCGTCAAAGCGAACCAGGGGATCCCCCACGCAGCGAATCAGTCCGCGTGCAATATCCCCGCGGCCGTCAAAGGGGTCAATCAGCCCGGTGTCCGGATGATAGGCCATGGCGTTCATGGTAAAATCCCGCCGGGACAAATCCTGAACAATATCCGCCGTAAAGTGCACCTGCTCCGGCCGCCTGTGATCCTCATAAACACCGTCCACCCGCAGGGTCGTAACCTCATAGGCGTTTTTGCCCGCAAGCACCGTCACGGTGCCGTGGCGGATGCCGGTGGGAACGGTTCTGGGAAACAGCGCCGCCGTCTGCTCCGGCAGGGCCGCCGTGGCAATATCCCAGTCGGCAGGCTCCCGCCCGCGCAGACAGTCCCGCACGCAGCCGCCCACCGCATAGGCCGGCCAGCCCGCTTCCTGCAGGGTATGAATAATATACAGAACATCCTCCGGTAACGTTATCTTCATGCTGCGTCTCCTCACTATCTTTATTATAATTTTTTTCGCCATATCTGTCAATAGTCCCCTTGACTTTTCAAGAATTCTGTGCTATTTTAACAAAATCATTCCCGCCGTTTTGTTCAAAACCATTTTCAATATACAAGTACCGAAAAACGGATTTTTTTTGCAAAATCTTGAAATTATCATTGACAGAACCGCAAAAAAAAGGTACAATTATTATATATCATTATTTAACGAAATGATAATAAACAAAATTTATTGAAAGGGAGGTACCGAAGATAGATAACATTATCTACATAGTGGTCGCTGTGGTCGCTTTAATTTTAATCGCCCTGGCTTCTGTGATTGCGTTCCGCCTGGGCGTTTCCCATAGAAAAAAGATTGCCGAAGCCGAGTTCGGAAGCGCCGAGGCAGAAGCTAAGGAAATCATACAGCGCGCTAAAAAAGAAGGCGAGAGCAAAAAACGTGAGCTGCTTTTAGAAGCAAAGGAGGAAAATCACAAGCAGCGTCAGGAGTTTGACCGCGAGGTCAAGGAACGCAGAGGAGACATTTCCCGGCAGGAGCGCCGGATTCAACAAAAAGAAGAGAACCTGGACAAAAAAATCGAATCCATTGAGCACAAGGAGGAAAAGCTCACCCGCAGGGAAAAGGAGCTTGATCATCTCCGGAGCGAAATTGAGGAGGTTAAGAAAAAGGAGCTGGGCGTTTTAGAGAAGCTTTCCGGTCTTTCCGCCGAAGAGGCCAAGCAGTTTTTGCTGAAAAGCGTGGAAAGCGAAGTGCGGCACGAGGCCGCGCTGATGGTCAAGGAAATTGAAACCCAGGCCAAGGAAAACGCCGAAAAGACCGCCAAGAATATCATCGCCGGCGCCATTCAGAAGTGCGCGGCGGATCACGTGGCAGAAACCACCGTCAGCGTAGTCAACCTGCCCAACGATGAAATGAAGGGCCGGATCATCGGTCGTGAAGGCCGGAATATTCGGACGCTGGAAACCCTGACGGGAATCGATTTGATTATTGACGACACGCCGGAGGCTGTCATCCTGTCCGGATTCGACCCGGTGCGGCGTGAAATCGCCCGCCTGTCTCTGGAAAAACTGATTGTAGACGGCAGAATCCACCCTGCCCGGATTGAGGAAATGTACGAAAAGGCAAAAAAAGAGGTGGAGAGTGAGATTAAGCAGGAGGGCGAAAACGCTGTGTTTGAAACCGGCGTACACGGTCTCCATCATGAAATCATTCGTCTGCTGGGCAAGCTGAAATACAGAACCAGCTACGGTCAGAACGTATTGAAGCACTCCATCGAGGTGTCCCACCTGTCCGGCCTGATTGCCGGCGAGCTGGGTGCGGATATCACCATTGCCAAGCGTGCCGGTCTGCTGCACGATCTGGGCAAGGCGGCCGACCATGAAATGGAAGGCTCCCATGTGATGATCGGTGCGGAGCTGGCAAAGAAATATAAAGAAGGTCACGATGTGGTTCACGCCATCATGGCACACCACGGTGATGTGGAGCCCGAAACGCTGATTGCCGTAATTGTGCAGGCAGCAGACGCGATTTCCGCAGCCCGGCCCGGTGCCCGCCGCGAAAACATCGAATCCTACATCAAGCGCCTTGAAAAGCTTGAGGAAATTGCCAATTCCTTTGAGGGCGTTGAGCGTTCCTTCGCCATTCAGGCCGGACGCGAAATCAGAATCATGGTGAAGCCTGACGACGTGAAGGATGACGGCATCATAATGGTTGCCAGAGATATTGTGAAGCGGATTGAAAACGAACTGGAATATCCCGGACAGATTAAGGTCAACGTCATCCGCGAAACAAGAGCGATTGAATACGCAAAATAAGCAAGCAAAGCGGCGCCGCAACAGAGCGCCGCTTTTTTTAGGCAATATGGTTCGGATTCATATCGTCTGCCTAACCTGATACGGAACTTTTTTCATTTTTCAGCGTCTAATCAGTAACAGGAAAATTTTTCAAAGCCGAAAGGAGTTATAAAAATGAAAAAGATACTATCCTTATTGCTGAGCGTTCTGTTAACCATCGGCGCCGTTCTGCCGGCCTTTGCCGACGCTGCAGACAGCGCACTGATCGAAAAGCTGATTCTGACCGCCAAGGAAAAGCTTGCAATTGACGACAATGAAATGGAGTTCAGGAACTACTACTTAAATGCCTCCGAGGGCGAAAACAGCTATGCGCTGTACTGGGAGGCCAAGGACGAGAATACATACAAGGATATCCACGTCGTTCTCAGTGAAAGCGGCATAATCCAAAGCTATTATCTCTATGAGGACAAGACCGAAACAAAGCCTTCTTTTTCTAAATATACACAGCAGGAGGCCACCCAAGCCGCCCGCGCCTTTATTGAAAAAATTGATCCCGAAAAGCTGGCTGAAACGGCTGACGGCACCTGTGAAAGAAATTACGACGGGGCATACACCGTTTCCTTTAACCGGGTTCATAACGATATCCCGGTGTCCGGAAACTTTCTGACCTGCACGGTGGACAGCAACACGCTGAAAATAACCGGATACAATGCCGTCTGGCAGCCTCTGGCCTTTGCAGAGGGCACGCCGATTTCTCCGGAGGCGGCTCAAGAGGCCTACTGTGACCAGGCCGGCTACGAGCTGTTTTATCAGATTACCAGCGAGGATTACGAAAACACAGCCCATCTGATTTACCGCAGCCGCTATGATGAAAACGTTATGATTGACGCGCTGACCGGCGAAGCTGTAACGCACCGGGAAGTGTATGCAATCGGCCGCGACGCTGCCAAGGCTATGAATGAGTCTGCGGCAGATGCAGCAGGCGGCGGCGCTTCTCTGTCCGCTGTGGAGCAGGCGCTGGTGGAGCAGGTCACCCGGATGCTTTCCCGGGAGAAGGCAGACCAAATCGCCCGCGGCCTGTCGGAGCTGGGCATTACAAAGGACTATCAGCTGGAGGATTACAGCCTGTTCCGCCACGAAACCGGCAAATATATCATCTCCCTCAGCTACCGCCGGACAGACAAGGAGGAGGATGAATACACCGGCTATAAACGCCTGCTGCTGGAGGCAGAAACCGGCCGGATGATTGGATATTACACCCACGAATACACGCCCTATAAGGATACAAAGGCAAAAAAAGAAATCCCTGCCGAAACCCTGCAGGCCAAAGCCAAGGCCTTCTTAAAGGCTCATTACGCCGAGGAGCTGGCGCAAATGACGGAAAAACCCTCCTTCACGCAGGATCAGCCCGGCCTGGAGCTGCTGCGGGTTGTCAACGGCATTAAGGTATATAATAACGGCGCCTCACTGCAATATGACAGCCAGACCGGCGCACTGATTTCCTTTTCCCTGAATTGGACAGATGCGGACTTCCCGGCTGCCGACGGTGCTGCTGCTCCGGCCGCCGCCAACGCCGCCGCCATGGAAAAGGGCAAATTTGCACTGCGGTACATGGCCGTCCCTGCTGAGGACGGCAAGGACATGCAGGCCGCCCTGGTTTATTCATTGGAGGAACGCCCCCTTTTATCCGCCGACGACCTGACGGTTCTGGATTACCGTCTGCGTCCCGCCGCAGATACCACCGTCCCCACCTATACAGACATCGACGGCCATTATGCCCGGGAGCGCATTGAAAAGCTGCTGAGCCACGAGATTTACCTGCCGGCAGATGAAAACGGTTGTCTGCATCCGGATGCGGCCATCACCCAGTTGGATTATTTCCAGCTGCTGGACAAAGTCATTTGGCGGCGCAGCTATTCGTCCGATCCTGATGAGTTATACCGCCGCTTAATCCGTCAGGGCATCCTCACCCGGGAGGAAGCCGCACCGGAGCAGCCCGTGAGCCGGATTGACGCCATCCGCTATCTGCTTTGCGCACTGGGCTACGGCGAGTTTGTGAAAATACCCGGGATTTTCCGCTGCCCCTTTGCCGATATTGCGGCAGAGGATGAGGGCATCGCGGCAGTGGCCTACGGCTTGAAGCTGGCCGGCGGTGACGGCGGCCTGTTCTATCCGGACGCCGCCTTAAAGCGTGCCGATGCCATGATGATTCTGTATAACTATATGGAACGGTAGCGTTAGGAATTTAAATTGGGGAGGGCTCACAGTGTATATGACCATACCGCTGGCAAACCGCGGCCTACAGGATGTCAACCCCTGCAATCTGGGCTGGGAGAACTGCGCCCCCGGCCACACCTTCGGCCCGGCCATCCGTGATTATTATCTGATACACTATGTGGTCAGCGGCAAGGGCACTCTGCATAGCGGCGGCAGGGCATATCCGGTTAAGGCGGGCGAAATATTCATCATCCGCCCCCGGGAGGTAACCACCTATATTGCCGATGAAAAAGACCCGTGGTATTATATCTGGGTGGGCTTCACCGGGCAGGCGGCCGAAAGACTGAACGAGCTTGCAGACCCTGTGCTCCCCTATCAGGCCGAAACCTTTTTTGCCATGCGTCGGGCAGCGGCGCTGACCAGCACCCGGGAGGAGTTTGTCACAGGGAAAATTTTTGAACTGATTTCCTGTCTGTTCGAGAACACAAAACAAACGGTGCATCATGAACAGCGGGCGGCAAATTATATTGATGCCAACTACATGAACCCCATCACGGCAGACAGCATCGCCGAAGCCTTTAATCTGGATCGCCGCTATCTGTCCCGTCTGTTTAAAAACCGAATGGGGCTTACCATTTCGGAATACCTGATTCAAACCCGCTTAAAGCATGCCGCCCTGCTCCTGGCCGATGGCTATTCGGTCAGTCAGGCCGGCGCCATGGCAGGCTATCAGGATCCCTTTAACTTTTCCAAAATGTTTAAAAAGGCCTATGGCATGCCGCCCTCTGTTTACCGGCGGAACGCGTGCCGCAAAGAAAACGGCGCAAACGCAAAACGCACGGCACCGGAAGGGCAGGAGAAGTAAAAAACACGGCGAGGCTGTCGTATTTAGCGCAGACCGCTTTAAGGCAAATAATACAGTTAAAACGCCGGATAAAGAAAATAAAAAGTATTTTTGAGGTTGGAATTCATTTTTCTGAATGAATTCCTTCTTTTTTATGCCTTAAAGCTACGAACAAACTTCGCCGCTCGGCGTACCCTCGTACGCCGTCGGGACTCAGTTTGTTCGTTCTGCATCTAAATCCGTTCAGCCTCAAACGGGGCTGTCTTAATGCGACAGCCCCGTTGGCTTTCCTGCTTATCCACAGCAGCCGCGCCGAAGCTCCGTTGTCGTATCAAAGCTACAATCTTCCTTGGCAGGCGGGAAAAACTCGTCAAAGGGAAATTCAATCTTTTCAAACAAATCGCAGGGACTGTCCTCGCTGGAGGTCACACATTCCTTCAGCGGAATACAGAAATCATAGGCCGGAATCAAAAGCTGCACGCTTCTTTCAATCTTAACAATGGAGAAAAGACCGATGGAAACGAAAACGCGCTTTCTCTCGCCGCCCATAACCAGTGTATCCTCAAACACGTTGCACACGCATTGCGGAATCCGGGAAAAGTCCAGCTCCTCACAGCAGTTGCAGCAAAGCTTATCGTTCTGGTCAACCACCTTAGCCGACAAACACAGGGGATCCACGACCTCCACAATCGCCTTGGGCATATTGGTTTTCTGCCACAGCTGCTCATCAAAGCTGTCGTACCGGTACCGGGATTCGAACACCTTGGCCGAGCCCTCAGAACCGAAAAGAATCACCTTTTTGTCAAAGCTGGCCAAACCCTCTACCTTACAGGGCTTCCCAACACCGGTAAAGGCGTCCAGCGTGATTTTAAAGAAGAACTTTAAATCCACTGTGAAATAGCCGCGGTTAAAGGGCACAGGCTCCACATCCGTAAAAACCCAGATGATTTCCGATTTTCTGCATTTAACGTTAACAGCCCTGTCGATGATATCCTGTCCTGCCGCCGTAAAATAAACGCGTGCATCCTCGATGCAGTCTTTATCCTTGCAGGAATCATAAATTTTATCGGTATGTATGCAGACTGCGTCCTTAGGGTCGCCGCAGCTGCCGGGATACGCTCCGCCACGTAATCTTTCATTCATTTTCTATTTACCTCCTCTGATTTTGAGATGATTTCTCAATCTATAATATACTATGCACAAACCGCCCCTCTTGTTACAGAAAGAGGCAAATTCCCCGTTAATTTTTCAAGCCGGCCCAAAGCGCCTCAGGCGGCTGTATAAATGCGGCCGTTTTGGCCAACCTAAAAAGGAGCTGCCAAACCATCTGTGAGGTGCAGCAAAACTACACTTCCCTTCCATTAATTGTAAGCCTATACACAAATTCGCGGGATTTCTCAATCGTCATATTGACATTTAATCCTTCGTATATTATAATGAAAGTATATATGCTCACTTCAGAAGGAGAGGATTGCATTGGGGAAAAGGATTGTCATATCCGCAGATACCACCTGTGATTTAACCCCGGAACTACTGGAAAAGCATCGGATTACAACGATCCCACTATATATTACTTTTGGCGACAAAAGCTATCGTGACGGCATTGAAATCACACCGGATGCATTGTATAAAAAATATGAGGAGGAGGGCGTTCTGCCTAAAACCTCCGCTGTGTCCGTCGGGGATTTTACGGAATATTTTAAAACCCTGTTGCAGGATGCGGATCAGGTGCTCCATTTTTCTTTGAGCTCCGGCCTTTCCTGCACCTTCCAGAATGCTATGATTGCGGCGCAGGAGTTTTCCGGCCGTGTCATTCCGCTGGACACGCTGAATCTTTCCACCGGCGAAGCGCTGATCATTCTCCATGCAGCAGACCTGCTGGCGGACGGCGCCACCGCCGAGGAGGTTGCAGAAGCCATTCCGGACTATGTCAAACGCGTGGATTCAAGCTTTGTTGTGGAATCCCTTGAGTTTTTATATAAGGGCGGCCGCTGCAGCGCTCTGGCTGCTCTGGGCGCGAATTTACTGAGCATCAAGCCCTGCATTGAGGTGCGGAACGGCAAGATGGACGTGGGGAAAAAATACAGGGGAAAATTTAAGGCCACCCTTCAGAAATATATTGAGGAGCTGCTGGTCGAGGATGATTTTGACCCCCGGCGTGTTTTTGTGACCCACGCAGGCTGCTCAGAGGACGTTGTGGAGATGGCCCGGCAGCTGACGGCAGATTCCGGTCTGTTCCGCGAAGTGCTTGTCGCCCGGGCAGGCTGTACCATTTCCTCTCACTGCGGCCCCAACACCTTGGGCCTTTTACTGGCACGTAAGCATGCGCTTTAATTTATACACAGCCGACGCCGCAGAGCTTCCTCTTTGGCGCGGCACAAATCGGAAAGGACTGATCCTATGAGTCTAATCGTGCAAAAATTCGGCGGTTCCTCCGTCGCCAACGCCGAGCGCGTTTTTAACGTGGCAGGCATTGTGACGGATACCTATAAGGCCGGTAATCAGGTGGTTGTGGTGGTTTCCGCCCAGGGCGATACAACCGACGACCTGATTGAAAAAGCAAAGGAAATTAATCCAAGCCCCTCCAAGCGAGAAATGGATATGCTGCTTTCCACCGGCGAGCAGATCTCCATCGCACTGCTGGCGATGGCAATTGAAAAGCTGGGCTACCCGGTGGTCTCCCTCACCGGCTGGCAGGTGGGTGTACATACCGATTCTCATTATTCCAGCGCCCGTATCCGCAAAATCGACCAGGAACGGGTTCAAAAGGAGCTGGATAAAAAGAACATTGTCATTGTGGCGGGCTTTCAGGGCATTAACCGCTATGACGATATCACCACCTTAGGCCGCGGCGGCTCCGATACCTCAGCTGTGGCACTGGCAGCGGCACTGCGGGCAGATTTGTGTGAAATTTACACGGATGTTGACGGTGTATATACCACCGATCCCCGAATCGTGAAAAACGCCGTCAAGCTGGATGAAATCACCTTTGATGAAATGCTGGAGCTGGCCAGCTTAGGCGCCAATGTGCTCCACAACCGCTCCGTGGAAATGGGAAAAAAATATAATGTAAACATCTGTGTCCGTTCCAGCCTCACCCGGGCGCCGGGCACCATTGTGAAGGAGGTCGTCGATATGGAAAAAATGTTAGTCAGAGGCGTTGCAAAGGATTCAGATGTAGCGCGGATTTCAATTTGCGGTATTCAGGATACACCGGGTAAGGCGTTTACGATATTCTCCCTGCTGGCCAAGAAAAACATCAATGTGGATATTATTTTGCAGTCCATCGGCCGTGACGGCATGAAGGACATCAGTTTCACCACCTCCGAGGAGCATCTGGAGGAGGCGCTTCGTCAGCTGGAAGAAAACAAGGAATTAATCGCCTATCAGTCCCTGAACTGGACAAAGGACGTGTCCAAGGTGTCCATTGTGGGCGCCGGTATGGTGTCAAATCCCGGTGTTGCCGCCAAGATGTTCGAGGCGCTCTATGAGGCGCAGATCAACATCCACATGATCGCCACTTCGGAAATCAAGGTTTCCGTTCTGATTGACGCAGGCTGTGAGAACAAGGCTGTCCGCGCGATTCATGACAAATTTGAGCTGGCCTAACGGACGCTTTTGCGGCAGAAACAGGCTATAGAACAGGCCAATCCATTTGTTTGCGCCTTATCCCGCCCACGGATAGAAATGTGCGCAGGCTACATAATCCCTGTGGGCAGAAAGGAAAATGACAATGGAACGATGGCAGCTAAAGGCACAGGCTAAGGAGCAGCTCCGGGGCCGCTGGGGGCGGTTTGCACTCTATACCCTGCTTGTGCTTGTTTTGGCGGCGCTTGTGAACGCAGAGAACTGCCGGAGCGGATTTTTCCTGATAGAGAGCAATGCCTTCAGTCGCTCTCTGGTGACCTTCTGGAGTCCCGTCAATCCCTTCAGAATCCTGCTATTTATTATCTCACGGCTACTTTGGGGGTTCTTCTGGTTTGGATATCAGGATATCTTTATCAAAACCCGTGCCGGTGTTCCGGCAGGAGTCGACACCCTTTTCCGGCAATTCACCATCAGACCGGCCAAGGTGATTGGTGCCATGCTGCTGTATTTGGCCATTGAGGCCGTTTATATGCTCCTGAGCTATGTTTTGGCATTGCTGATGCCGCTGGTTTCCGTACCGCTAACGATAGCACTGGCGGTATTTTACTGCTTTGTCACCCTGCGCCTGACCATGGTGCCGCTGATTCTGCTGGAAAATCCCTACACCACTGTGCCGGACGCTTTTATCCAGAGCTATAATGTCATGCGGGGCTACACCTGGCAGCTTTTTGTGCTCTGCCTGTCCTTTCTGGGCTGGATTATTCTGGGCGCCTTCACGGCAGGCATCGGCTACCTGTGGCTGTTCCCGTACATGATGATGACAACGGTCAATTTCTATTATGACATTAAGGCTCGTCAGCTGGCCGCAGCCGGTGCTGACGGCCGCTGAGGAAAACGCCGGGAGCTGTCCGCCCGGATAAAAACACACCGGCATAACCGCCGAAGCCGTCCCCGCGGCAGACGGAAGGGTTTTGCGCCGGATTAAAGGAGCAATCACTGTGAATCTGAAAAAATTCAAATATGTCAGCGTCGATGTCCTCATCGGTGAAAAAACCCGGCTGACCGGCGATCTGGACTCTGAAAGCGCAATTAAAATCGACGGTGCCGTGCAGGGAAATATTCGCACTGCCCGCGAGGTAATACTGTCGGAAACCGCCGTGGTGGAGGGGGATATTCAGGCGGGCAGCCTGATTGTCGCCGGCCGTCTGACCGGCAACGCCACCGCCGTTGACCAACTGCTGATTAAGGAAACCGGTGTTTTAGAAGGCAACATTGAAACCGGCTCTTTAGTGATTGAGGAAGGTGGCATGTTTATCGGCATGAACCGTTCCATCAAAAAGGAATCCCCGGCAGAGACCGCCGAAGCGCCGGAGGATATGACCGGCGCAAACACACAGGATGACCGATCCGGCATAGAAGCATAACGGAGGCGCACATGAATTTATCAGAACTGATTCTAATCGCCGTTGGCCTTGCCATGGACGCCTTTGCCGTATCGGTTTCAAACGGAATGGTTATCCAGCACCTGCGTCTGCGCGACGCCTTGAAGTTCGGCCTGTTTTTCGGCTTTTTTCAAATGCTGATGCCGCTCCTTGGCTGGGCCGCCGGACGGATGTTCAATACATATATAACGGCCTTTGATCATTGGGTGGCTTTTGTCCTGTTAGCCTACATCGGTGTTAAAATGATCCTCGACGCCCGGCACGGCGAGGAGGCCGCAGGCAGCACCCAATTCCGGGTTCTGCTGGTGCTGGCCATTGCCACCAGTATTGATGCGCTGGCCGCAGGGATCACCTTTGCGTTTATGTCCGTCAACATCTGGTTCTGTATTGTTGTCATCGGCCTGATAACGTTTTGCCTGTCTACCTTCGGCGCCTTAATCGGCAAGCGCGCCGGTACGGCTCTGGGACGCCATGCCCAAACAGGCGGCGGCGCTTTGCTGGTGCTGATGGGTCTTAAAATTCTGATTGAGCATTTGTTTTTTTAAATGACATATATAAAAGGTGCAGCAATCCGATTAAACCGATCGTTTTGCTGCACCTTCCTTTTCATTTTGTTAAATTGGGAGGAGAACTATGCATTGCGTATATATTGTGAGGTGCAGCGACGGCAGTTTATATACCGGCTGGAGCACCGACGTTTTAAAACGGCTGCAGGTTCATAACAGCGGCCGGGGCGCCAAATATACCCGCTCCCGCCTGCCGGTAACCTTGGTTTATGCCGAAGTCTGCAAAGACAAATCCGCTGCCCTGTCCCGGGAACACGCTATTAAGGCACTGACGCGGCAACAAAAGGAGCACCTGATTCAGTCATGCGGCGCATCAGGCGGCGCGATGCAAGCTATTTCGCCGCCGTCCCAAAAAGAGGGCGTGTCGCTTGCTTGAACCCCCCAAACCCGATGCCCGGGCTTTGCTAGGCTCTTTGTCTGCCGCGCCCTCTCGTTTGAGTGTCGAGCCCCATTCCCTAGTCATATAACAGCTCTTTTATAACGGCTGAATCCACATTGTTTTTGTCATACCATTCAAAGCCGGTGTCGATATTTTTCTGTACCGTTTCACCCTTATAGGCCCGATAGGCCGCCTCCACCGCCTTATAGCCAATTTGAACGGGGTTCTGGGTCACCGCCCCCAGCATATCGCCGCTGCGGATGGAATCCACCTGCTTTTTACCGGAGTCAAAGCCCACCACCTGTACCTTGCCGACCTTGCCCAGCTCCTCCACCGCCAGCATCACGCCGATGGCCGAGCCCTCGTTGGCGCCGTAAATGGCCTTGAGCTGGGGATGAGCCGTCATAATGGCCTTGGCCGCGTCGGCCGATTTTGTATGATCACCCTCGCCGTATTGAATATCAACGATTTGAATGTCCGGATAGGCCGATTCAATCCGGTTTTTAAAACCGTCCCGGCGCATGCGGCCTGTGGTGCTGACCTGATCGTGTACCACCATGCCGATTTCACCTTTTTCTCCGATGGCCTCGGCCAGCTTGTCAGCCGCCAGTGCCGCGGCAGCCTCGTTGTCTGTGGCGGCAGTGGCTACAACGATGTCGCTGTCAACGCCGGAATCAAAGCCCACCACGGGAATTCCCCGGCTCTGCGCCTTTTCCAGCGCACCCAGAACGGCCTTAGAGTCCAGTGCCGCCAGACAGATCGCCACCGGATTTTTAGACAACGCCGCGTCCACCATTTCCACCTGCTTGTCAATTTGCGCCTCTGTGTCCGGCCCCTCAAAGGTAATGGTAACATCCAAATCCTTCGCGGCCTGCTCCGCTCCCTTTTTCACCGTCTGCCAGAATTTGTGCTGAAAGCCCTTGGCAATCACCGCGATATAGGGCTTGCTGCTGTCCGTATTTTGATTGCTGTTGCCCCGGTTCGCGCCGCAGCCGGCGGCCAGCAGCATAAAAACCGTCAGCACCGCCGTGAACATCATATATTTTCTTTTCATTTTTTTCATCCTTTCCTATCCGATTCACGGGAAATACCTCAGGCCGTGAAATCCCCGCAAGCCGGTTCTTGCTTCTTCCTTGGTTTCAGGCTGCCCGCTGGCGCCTTCTTCTTGAAATATCGATAAAAACGGCTAAAATCACCACAACGCCCACAACAACCGTCTGCCATTCCTGTTTAACGCCTAAAATCCGCAGACCGTTGGTCAGCACGCTCATAATAAACGCGCCGATGATGGTGCCGGAAATGGTGCCCTGTCCGCCGGACAGCGATGTGCCGCCGATGACCACCGCCGCAATGGCTTCCAGCTCATAGCCCTGCCCCAGAGCAGGCTGTGCCGAGCCCAGACGGGAGGAAATCACCACACCGGCCACACCGCAGAACAGACCGCACAGGCCATGAATGGCCGTGAGCCAACCGGCCACGTTTACGCCGGACAGCCGTGTGGCCTCGGTGTTAGAGCCGATCGCCAGATTATACCGCCCCAAAATCGTACGGTTCAAAATCACACTGGCCAAAATCGCCATAACAAACAAAATCAACACGCCGTTTTGCAGGCTGAAGCCGGGAATCACCCGTCCCACCAACGAGCCAACGGCAATTTCCTTGTAGGCACTAGGAAAATAAACCGGCGACGCGCCGGATACCACCAGCGACAGTCCCTTCGTTATCATCATAATGCCCAGCGTGGCGATAAAGGCCGGAATCCGCAGATGCGCCACCAAAAGGCCGGTCAGTATGCCGATAACCGTGCCGGTGGCGATGGCAATCACCACGCCCAGCCACAGGGGCGCGGACAGATTCGTCACACAAACACCGGCCACCACGGCAGAAAAGGTCATCACCGTACCGATAGACAAATCAATGCCGCCGGTAATAATAACAAAGGTGACGCCCAACGCCAAAAGGCCGTTGACGCAGGTTGCCAACAAAATGGAAATTATGTTATCCGAAATAAAAAAGTTGGGCGACATGCAGGAGAAAAATATAATCAGAATAATCAGCGTTGCAAACGCCAGCAGCTTCTGCACAGCCTGCCCGGATACAAGGCGGATCCCCTTTTGTTTTTCCTGCCGCCCGGATTTGTTTTCACTCATTATGTTCCACTCCTGTTCCGTTAATTTCTTCCCGCATGGTTGCGTACCGCATAATGGTTTCCTGATCAGCCTGACTGATATCTAAAATTTTGGTAATCCGCCCCTCGCACATAACGGCGATCCGGTCGCTCATCCGCAGCACCTCCGGCAGCTCGGAGCTGATCATAATAATAGACTTCCCGCTTGCCGCCAGCTCGGAAAGCAGCTTATAAATTTCGCTTTTGGCGCCAACATCAATGCCTCGGGTGGGTTCGTCGAAAATTAAAATGTCACAGTCCCGCACCAGCCACTTGGCAATGATAACCTTCTGCTGATTGCCGCCGGATAGGTTTTTCACATCCTGCCCGATGCCCGGTGTTTTGGTTTTCAGCATGGTCACATAGTGCTCCGCTGCCTCGGCGGTTTTTTTAAAGTTCACAAAGCCCCACCGGCTAAAAGCGTCTAAAGAGGCCAGCACCGTGTTGTCCTCCACGCTCATGCCCAGGGCCAGTCCAAACTGCTTGCGATCCTCAGACAGATACCCAATGCCGTGACGAACCGCATCCTTGGGCGATCGAATCCGAACCTGCCGCCCGCCGATAATCACGTCGCCCCTGTCTATGGGATCGGCGCCGAAAACCGCCCGCGCCACCTCCGTCCGCCCGGCGCCCATCAGCCCGGCAAAGCCCAGAATTTCACCGCGGTGCAGGGTAAAGCTCACATCGCGCAGTGCTTTGGTGCAAAGACCTCTGACCTCCAGCACCGCCTCGCTGCTCGTTGCCTGACTTTCCGTTTTCGGCTCTTCAAAAATCGTCCGGCCCACCATCATGTTAATAATTTCCTCTGTGTTGGTATCGGCCGTAGACACGGTTTTAATATACTGTCCGTCCCGCATAACGGAAATCCGGTCCGTAATCTGCATCAATTCTTCCATTCGGTGGGAAATATACACAATCCCGACCCCCTGGGTTTTCAGGGAGCGGATGATGTTAAACAGCTCCTCAATTTCATGCTCTGTCAGCGCCGCCGTTGGCTCGTCCATAATCAGCACCTTAGAATCAAAGGACAACGCCTTGGCGATTTCCACCATCTGCTGCTTGGCCACCGTAATATCCGCCACCCGTGTCCGCGGATTCAAGCCCAGCCCCAACAGCTTAAACAGACCGTCTGCCGCCCGGTTCAGCTTTTTATCATCGGTAAAAATCCCGCCTATTTTTGGCTCCCGGCCGATAAAGATATTCTGCGCCGCAGTCAGGTGCGGCATTAAATTCAACTCCTGATGGATAATGGAAATGCCCTTATCCTGCGTCTCCCGGGGACTGGTCGGGTTCAGCTCCTCCCCCATGAACACAATTTTCCCCTCGTCCTTTTTATAAACGCCGGTCAGAATTTTCATCAGGGTGGACTTTCCGGCTCCGTTTTCGCCCACAATAGCATGTACTTCACCGCTTTTTAAGTCAAAACGGCAGTTGTTTAATGCATGAACCCCCGGAAAGTGCTTGTGAATGCCCTCCATGGTCAGGATCGTTTCGCCCATGCTTTCACCTCGTTTTATCGTTTACGTGGTTTATCATGCCTTCTTTTACATAAATTCATGCATATTTTAAAAAAATATTGCACATCGCCGGAAAAAAAGGTATAATAAACACATAAAAGTGTTTATTGTACCGGTGTGAAGCAAGCCGATCCCCGGCTTGCACTTATGGTATAAATAATAAGAACACATGGGTCGAATTTGATGAACAGGAAGATACGCCCATATTTTGATTTTTTCGATTCTTCTGCACCAAGCGGCGGTTATTAAACAAATGTATAATCCCGCACATTTTCTCTCATACTGATAGAAAACGAAGGGAGAAAACCATGCAGGACGAAAATACAAATCAAAATGAAAACACCGAAAGCAGCAGCACGGAGGAAAACGCCCAAAACATTAAGGATTTCGGCATGGCAGACATCAAAAACCCACGGGGGAACATTCACTGCCTGACCATTGCCGGGCAGGTGGAGGGGCATATGCTGCTGCCCTCCCAGAATAAATCTACAAAATATGAACATGTCATCCCGCTCCTTGTTTCCGTTGAGCAGGACGAGCGGATAGACGGCCTGCTGATTGTGCTGAACACAGTCGGCGGCGATGTGGAGGCAGGGCTTGCCATTGCCGAAATGATTGCCAGCATGCAAAAGCCCGCCGTATCGCTGGTTTTAGGCGGCGGCCACAGCATCGGCGTTCCGCTGGCGGTTTCGGCGCACCATTCCTTCATTGTGCCCTCCGCCGCCATGACCATTCACCCCATCCGCATGAACGGCACGGTGATCGGCGTACCGCAGACCTACGAATATTTCAATAAAATGCAGGAACGGGTCGTTAATTTTGTGGTGAAAAACTCCCACATTAAGAAAAACGTTTTCACCGATATGATGATGAAAACCGGAGAAATTGCCAACGATGTGGGCTGCATTATTTTAGGCGATGAAGCCGTTCGTCTGGGACTGATAGACGAGGTGGGCGGCCTTTCACAGGCGCTTGAGTACCTGTATGGCATGATTGAGGAAAAAAAGAAAAAATCGTAGGGGCAAAGGACAGGCTCATGCCCGATAGAACCCTTCCTGAGGGGACGGGATCGCTCCGCCAACGTGCCTCCGGGCAGGACGGACAATCCGTCCCCCGGTTTGTGCCCCGACAAGACACCGTAAATTTTCAACGAAAGAGTGATACATATGAGTAAGGAATTGAAAGTCGGAATCAAAGGACGCATCCACATGACTGTGGACGAGTCCGTCAGCGCCAAAAAAGCGGCCAGCGGCGAAATGGACGTGTTCGGTACGCCCTATGTCATTGCGCTGATGGAGCAAACCGCCGACAAAAGCGTCCGCCCCTTTTTGGAGGCAGGCTGCGCCACCGTGGGAACGCTGGTAAACATCCGGCACACAGCCGCCACGCCGATGGGCATGGCTGTATATGGCGAATCGGAGCTGACGGAGGTGGACGGCCGCCGTCTGGTGTTTCGTGTAGCGGTTTACGATGAGGTCGGCCGTGTGGCCGACGGCACCCACGAACGGTTTATAATTTATAAGGATAAATTTATGCAAAAGACAAAAAATCGCGGAAAGGAACAGGATACAAATGAAAAGTGATATTGAAATCGCACAGGCAAAAAAGCCGGTACATATTAAGCACATCGCAGAAAAGCTCGGGATTCCCGAGGACGCGCTGATCTGCTACGGACAGGATAAGGCCAAGCTGTCTGAACCCTTTTTAAAGAGTCTGGAGAATCGGCCCGCCGGCAAGCTTGTGCTGGTAACGGCCATTAACCCCACCCCTGCCGGCGAGGGCAAAACCACCACCACGGTGGGACTGGGGCAGGCTATGGCAAAAATCGGCAAAAAGGCCGTCATTGCCCTCCGTGAGCCCTCCTTAGGGCCTGTTATGGGCGTTAAGGGCGGCGCGGCAGGCGGCGGCTACGCGCAGGTAATCCCCATGGAGGACATTAATCTCCACTTCACCGGCGATATGCACGCCATCACCGCCGCTAACAATCTGCTGTGCGCCATGCTGGATAATCACATAACCCGGGGCAACGCGCTGGGAATCGATCCCACCCGCATCGTGTTCCGCCGGGTGCTGGATATGAACGACCGCGCCCTGCGTGAAATTGTGGTGGGGCTGGGCGGCAAGCTGAACGGCAATCCCAGAGAGGACGGCTTTACCATCACCGTGGCCTCAGAGGTCATGGCCATTTTGTGTCTGGCCAGTGATATCAGCGATTTAAAGGCCAGACTTTCGCGGATCGTGGTGGGCTATACCTACGGCGGCGATCCGGTCACGGCGGCGGATTTAGGCGCAGCGGGCGCCATGACGGCGCTACTCAAGGACGCGCTGCAGCCCAATCTGGTGCAGACCTTAGAGGAAACCCCCTGCCTGATGCACGGCGGCCCCTTTGCCAACATTGCCCACGGCTGCAATAGCGTCCGGGCGACCAAGGCCGCCCTGCGGCTGGCAGATTACGTCATTACAGAGGCGGGCTTCGGCGCGGATTTAGGCGCTGAAAAGTTTTTCGATATCAAGTGCCGAACCGCGGGGCTCACCCCCGATGCCACCGTTTTGGTTGCCACCGTCCGCGCACTGAAATATAACGGCGGCGTTCCCAAAACAGAGCTTTCCGCCGAAAACACGGCGGCACTGGAACGCGGTCTTTGCAATCTGGAAAAGCACATTGAAAATCTGAGACGGTACGGCGTTGGGGTCATCGTCGCCATCAACCGTTTCGACACCGATACAGACCGCGAGCTTTCTCTGATTGAGGACTGCTGCCAAAAGGCCGGCGCAGCCTTTGCCCTGTCCGAGGTCTTTTCTAAGGGCGGCGCAGGCGGCGTGGCTCTGGCGCAAAAGCTGGTGGAGATGTTAGACGGCACCCCCGCTGCTTTCCGGCCGCTTTATGAGGATTCACTGCCCCTGGCGGAAAAAATCCGCACCATTGTCACACAGATTTACGGCGGCCGTGACGTGGCCTTTTCTCCCGAGGCGGAAAAGGAGCTGCGTCATCTGGAGGAAAGCGGCTGGGGACACCTGCCCGTCTGCATGGCGAAAACCCAATATTCCCTGTCGGATAATGCGGTGCTTTTAGGGCGGCCCGAGGGCTTCACCGTGCAGGTTCGCGGAGTGCGGCTCTTTGCCGGCGCAGGCTTTGTAACTGTCTATTGCGGCAATATTATGACCATGCCCGGCCTGCCTGTTCATCCCGCCGCGGAGAATATTGATGTGGACAACGCCGGCGTCATCAGCGGTTTGTTTTAGGCATAGGATATAAACAGCTGCGTCAACGCCATTTAAAACCACGGAGGGAGCTTCATGAATCACCGGACAATTCTAAACCTTCTTCTAAAGGCCGGACAGCTGTTGCTGGAATCCGGCGCAGAAACCTACCGAGCCGAGGATGCCGCTCTGTATATGTTCCACGGCATTGGCAGCGGCGATATCAGCATTTTCGCCGTTCCAACCATGCTGATTGTGGAAATCAGCACGGAGGATGGCCAAACCATTTCCGGCTGCAAACGCATCCGGCGCCGCGCCATTCACCTGGGCAAAATTGAGCAGATTAACGCGATTGTACGGCAGGTATCCCAGGGTGCATTAGGCGCCGAGGAGGCGCTTGGCGCACTGGAGCAGCTGGATCGACAGCCGGATGGCAGCCTGTTTTTAAATATGCTGGCCACCGGTGCGGCTGCCGGTGCCTTTTCACTGTTGCTGGGCGGCGGTGTTTGGGAACTGCTTCTCGGCTTTTTCTGCTGCTTTGTGGCACAGCTTACCGGGTTGTTTTTTCGCTCCGTCAGCATGTATCAGTTTTTTAACAGCATTTTAGGCGGCCTGATCCCCACGCTGATTATGCTGGCCGTCAGCCGGTTTCTGCCAAATGTCCAGCAGCAAACTGTCATCATCGGCTCCATGCTGCCGCTGTTTCCCGGTGTAGCTACGGTCAACGCCATCCGGGACGCCATCAACGGCGACCTGATTTCCGGCGTATCCCGCGCCGCAGAGGCTCTCATGATTGCTGTGGGGCTGGGCATCGGTGCGTCGCTGATTTTTCTGCCGGGGGTGGTGTAAATGAGCTATCTGTATCAGTACATAGTCTGTATAGTCGTCATCTTTTTTGTGGGGCTGTCCCTGCGCACCAAGCCCTGGATATCCTTGTTAGGCGGCCTGGCCGGCGGCATCGGCTATCTGGTCTATCTGCTGTGTCCGGTGCCCAAAATCGGTTTTTTGCTCAGCGCACTGGTGATAACCCTGTTTTCTGAACTGCTGGCTCGCCTTTGCAAAATGCCCGCCAACAATTTTCTGGTGCTGGGGATCTATCCGCTTGTCCCGGGCATCGCCCTGTATCAGACCATGGCCTTCGCCGTGCAGGGGGAATATGAAAAGGCGCTGCAGCAAGGGGGCGAAGCGCTGATCTGCATCGTCCTGATGACGGTAGCCATCGCGCTGGTTCCCACAACCTTCCGTATTTTGTTTGGTCAATCTGCAAAAACCAAACGAAAACGGTTAAAATTCCCCAAAGATTGACAAAGCTTTAAAAAAGAGATACAATAAAAAAAGGGTTTGTAGTCTTTCTACAGCCCATAAGGATTAAACAACAAGGAGGATATACCATGAATATCAAAATAACAAAAACAACCGCGCCCAAGGAGAAGCCTCCTGTCGACGCTCTGGGCTTCGGCGTATATTTCACCGACCACATGTTTGTCATGGATTACACGGAGGGCAAGGGCTGGCACGATCCGCAGATCGTCCCCTATGGCTCTGTTCCGCTGGATCCCTCCTGCATGGTGTTTCATTACGGCCAGGCAGTTTTTGAGGGCTTAAAGGCATATAAGGGCGCCGACGGCGGCATTCTGCTGTTCCGGCCCTATAACAATATGAACCGTATCAACGTGTCCAACGACCGTTTGTGTATTCCCCAAATCGACGTCGACTTTGCCGTCGAAGCCATTAAAACCCTGGTGGAGCTGGATAAGGATTGGATTCCTGCCGGCGATAATACGGCTCTTTACATCCGCCCCTTTATTTTTGCAACCGATCCCCACGTGGGCGTGCATCCGTCTCATACTTACAAGTTTTTCATTATCCTGTCCCCGGTGGGCCCCTATTATAAGGAAGGCCTCAACCCGGTTAAGATTTATGTAGAGGATCAGTATGTCCGCGCTGTTCGCGGCGGTATCGGCTTTGCCAAAACCGCCGGTAACTATGCAGCCAGCTTAAAGGCACAGGAGGAAGCCGAGAAAAAGGGCTATACACAGGTGCTGTGGCTGGACGGCGTAGAAAAGAAATATATTGAAGAAGTGGGAACCATGAACGTGTTCTTCAAGATTGACGGCAAGGTAATCACCCCTGCGTTAAACGGCAGCATTCTGGCAGGCATCACTCGGGATTCCTCCATTGCCATTTTAAAATCCTGGGGTGTTCCGGTGGAGGAGCGGAAGCTGTCCATTGCCGAGGTCTATGAGGCATATGATAACGGTAAGCTGGAGGAGGTTTTCGGTACCGGTACCGCGGCTGTCATCTCACCGGTGGGCGAGCTGTGCTGGGAGGGCAAAAAGATTGTCATTAATAACGGCGAGATCGGCCCTCTGTCCCAAAAACTGTATGATACCATCACCGGCCTGCAAAGCGGCAAGCTGGAAGATACGTTTAATTTCACGGTCAGACTGTAAACACATCAGATTGAATCATCAACGCCCGCGGCTGTCCCTATGGGGTGCAGCCGCGGGCGATTAATTTTGGGCCAACCCCCTGAAACCCTTGCCTACCCGGCCTGATTACGGGGTCTCAAAGGGGCAGAGCCCCTTTGCCTGAGTTCCCCCGAAGGGGAACGAAGAACCGCCCGGGCGCGGCGGGCGGAATGGGGCCTGGCTAAAAAAATTAACACTATTTTACAGAAAAACCTTTTTCGACAGTCTAAACGAGGCTGTCAATTTAATGCGACAGCCTCCTTTTAAATTTGACGATCCTACCCCGCCAACAAATTTACATTCCATTCTATGAGTCCCGGTATTTAAAAACGGGGTCTCAATCTCTGCTCAGTCTACTGCGCCAGACCATCCAGATACCGGCAGGCCGCCAGCGCGGCTGCAGCACCGTCTGCCATGGCGGTTGTCAGCTGCCGAAGCTCCTTCACCCGGCAGTCCCCCGCAACAAAAAGTCCCGCCGTTTTTGTGCGGCAGTTTTCGTCCGAAAGCGCATAGCCGTCCTCATTTAAAGCCATAAAATCTGCAAATAAAGCATTTTCCGGGCTGTGTCCGACAGCGATAAACAAACAATCAACCGGAAGTCTGCGCTCCTGGCCCCTATTCTCTTTGACCGTCACAGCGGCAAGCTTTGCATCGCCCTCCAACGCCGTTACCGTGGCATTCAGAATAAACGCCACATTCGGACGGCCCGCCAGAGCGTCCACCAAGGCCCGGTCGCCGCGGAGCTGTTCACGCCGATGAATCAGATAGACCTTTTCGCATATATCCGACAGGTACAAAGCCTCCTGCAGAGCCGTGTTGCCGCCGCCGTTAACCGCAACGGTTTTATTCTGATAAAACTCCCCGTCACAAACGGCACAAAAGGATACGCCGGAGCCAATGAGCCGTTCTTCATGGGTAAGCCCGAGCTTTTTGGGTGCAGCACCGGCAGCATTGATTAACGCCCTGCCTTTAAAAACTGCACCAAGGGCGGTTTTAACCACAAAAGCGTGGGGTTGCCTTTCCACTGCCACAGCTTCCTCCAGCTCCAAACAGGCGCCATGCTCCATCACCTGTTCCATGAGCCTGTCGGCCAGTTCCAGTCCTGAAACGGAAGGCAGCGCCGGATAGTTTTCAACCTTCGGTGACCAGGCAATCTGGCCGCCGAAGGTGTTCTTTTCCAAAACAAGTACCGTTTTCCCCGCCCGCCGGGCATAGAGGGCGGCGGTCAGCCCTGCCGGGCCGCCGCCGATCACAAGAATATCATAAATATTTTCCATGTTTTATGCTCCGTACTCCATCACATATTGTTTAATGGCACCGGCACCGGCATAGGTGGAAACGTTCGTGCCGTCCGTTATGACAAGGGTTGGCGCCTGTTTGATGTCATACTGCTGAACGAGCTCTGCATTTTCGCTTGCCATCAGCTTATCATACGCTACGCCCGCCTTATCCAGATACCCGCAGGCAATCCGGCAATTGGGGCAGGTTTGGGTGGTAAACAGCATGGCATGGCCATCCTGAACCGTCGGTGCCTTTGCAGCCTCCGGCTGACTGTCCTTCACAGCCAAATCCCCGGGCTGACGAGTCAGCACGCTGGTTTCAACGTTATATTCACGCCGTTCGTTATATTCCTGCGTCTTGCCCGCGTTCCAGTTCTGCACCGGACGATAATAGCCGGTGATACGGCTGTAAACCTCTGCACTTTCGCCGCAGGTCGGGCAAGTGAACTGTTCGCCGGTTAAATAACCGTGATTCTTGCAGACGGAATAGGTGGGAGAAATTGTGTAATAGGGCAGTCTGTAATTTTCCGCAATTTTGCGAACCAGCTTAGCTGCCGCCTCCCAATCCGGCATTTTTTCACCCAGAAACGCATGGAACACTGTACCGGAAGTATAAAGCGTCTGCATTTCATCCTGAATATCCAGCGCCGTGAAAATATCATCGGTATAGCCAACAGGCAGATGACTGCTGTTGGTATAATAGGGCGCACCGCCGGCCTCTGCAGCCGTGATGATATCCGGATACTGCTCCACGTCGTGCTTAGCCAAACGGTAGGAGGTGGATTCAGCCGGTGTAGCCTCCAGATTGTACAAATCGCCGTACTGCTCCTGATAATCAGAGAGCCGCTCTCTCATATGGTTTAACACATCCTTGGTAAAGGCCTGACATTCCGGTGTTGTCATGTCCCCTTTAATCCAGCGAGCATTTAACCCGGCCTCATTCATGCCCACAAGACCAATGGTCGAGAAATGGTTATCCAGCGTACCGAGATAGCGCTTGGTATAAGGATACAAGCCCTCGTTTAACAGCTTGGTGATGACCGTTCTCTTGATTTTCAGCGACCGCGCGGCAATATCCATCATGCGGTCAAGACGCTTGTAAAAATCGGCCTCATCCGTTGCCTGATAAGCAATGCGGGGCATGTTAATCGTCACAACGCCGATGGAACCGGTGCTTTCGCCGGAGCCGAAGAAGCCGCCCGATTTTTTGCGGAGCTCCCGTAGATCAAGGCGTAGCCGGCAGCACATGGAGCGGACGTCGCTGGGCTCCATATCACTGTTGATATAGTTGGAAAAGTAAGGCGTACCGTACTTAGCCGTCATTTCAAAGAGCAGCTTGTTATTTTCGGTGGGAGACCAGTCGAAGTCCCGGGTAATGGAATAGGTGGGAATCGGATACTGGAAGCCGCGGCCGTTGGCGTCGCCCTCAATCATAATATCAATAAAGGCCTTGTTGACCATGGCCATTTCTTCAACGCAGTCGCCATAGGTAAAGTCCATTTCACGGCCGCCCACAATAGCAGGCATATCACGCAGGTCAGCCGGCACCGTCCAGTCCAGGGTAATGTTGGAGAAGGGCGCCTGTGTACCCCAGCGAGAGGGCGTGTTCACGCCGTAGATAAAGGACTGAATGCATTGCTTAACTTCCTTGTAGCTCAGGTTGTCCACCTTAACAAAGGGGGCCAGATAGGTATCAAAGGAGGAAAAGGCCTGTGCGCCTGCCCACTCGTTCTGCATAATGCCCAAAAAGTTCACCATCTGGTTGCAGAGGGTGGACAGATGGCTGGCCGGCGAGGAAGTGATTTTTCCCGGCACACCGCCAAGACCCTCCTGAATCAGCTGCTTCAAACTCCAGCCGGCACAGTAGCCGGTCAGCATGGACAGATCGTGAAGATGAATATCGCAGTTCCGGTGCGCAGCGGCGATTTCCTCGTCATAAATCTCCGTCAGCCAGTAATTGGCGGTGATAGCGCCGGAATTAGAAAGAATCAAGCCGCCCACCGAGTAGGTGACGGTGGAGTTTTCCTTAACACGCCAGTCCAGCACGTTAACATAATTGTTCACTGTTTCCTTGTAATCAAGATAAGTATTTTTTAAATTCCGCAGTTTTTCCCGCTGCTTACGATATAAAATATAAGCCTTTGCCACGCCGTCATAACCGCCGCGGGACAAAACAGACTCCACGCTGTCCTGTATGTCCTCAACAGCCACATAGCCGTCCTTAATTTTGGGCAGAAAATCCGCCGATACCTTCAAAGCAAGAAAGTCAATGATGTTATCCGTGTACTCAGTCTCCGTTGCCTCAAACGCTTTTTTCATGGCGTTGGCAATTTTGTTAATATCAAAATCCACAATTTTTCCGTCTCTTTTAATGATCTGATACATGACTCGTCTCCTTTGTATTATTTTACTTTCCTCTGACGCAGACCGAAGGGACATAAGGTCTGATTGCCTCGGCAAAGGCCTGCATTTGCTGTTCGCTAAAGGGCGCCAGACCCTTCCCGTTGATTAAATTACCCGAGTCCTTAAAGGTCTGCAGGTAATATTCTGCGGCGCCTTGAATCCATGTAGCCAGCGCCACCAGGCCGGGCAGGGTGTGTAACCCCTTCACAACCGTGGTGCGGAACTCATAAGGAATGCCGCAACTCATTAAAAACTCCTTGGAACGTGCAACAGCGGACAAATCCGGCTGAGCCAGACCAACCGTCTCAGCATATTGATCCGGCGCGTTTTTAATGTCCATCGCCACGCGGTCAACCAACCCGGCCGCCACCATTTGTTCCAACAAAATGGGTCTTGAGCCGTTGGTGTCCAGCTTGATTTTATAGCCCAACGCTTTAACTTTCTCTAAAAACGCCGGCAGTTCAGCATGGAGCAGCGGTTCCCCGCCTGTGATGGCCACGCCTTCTAAAATTCCTCTTCTCGCCTGTAAAAAATCCAGCACAACGGCTTCATCCAAAGCCGTGTCCGCCATCTCCGGCAAAACCAGGGGCGCATTATGGCAAAAGGGACAACGGAAGTTACATCCCTTAGTAAATAAAGTACAGGCTACGGTTCCGGGATAATCTAGAAGCGTCAGCTTCTGCATGGATGCAATTTGCACAATTTTACCTCCTATGGGGTGACTGATTATTATTATAGCATATATAGCATCACATGTCAACAGCAAATACTATATATTGTGATAAATTTTTTTTGCCCACCATATATAGAATAAAAACCGCTGTCTGACGGGCTTGCTCCGACTGCCGCGGCCGCTGCGACTGCCGCCCGCCAAGCCCAAAGGCTCGGCAAATAGCCGCTGACAGATAACAGGGTTTGATTTTCCTTTACCCATCCAATCCGCACAATTGTGCATACAATAAAAAATCTTTTCAAGATTCACCCCCCATCTTGGGGGCGAAAAAAAAGCTTTATTTGCTTTCCATCATTACAACCTAAAGGGTGTAATTTCCTACAAAACGAAAAAGGAGCTGCAACAAACAATCGTTTGTTTTGCTGCAGCTCCTTAAATAATCCTTTTGTTTAGTTCAGAATTGCCATCTCTGTTTCTTTATCGAACAGATGAATTCTGTTGCCTTCCAGAATCAGATTAATGGTATCACCGGCTTTTGCGGTGGTTCTGGGATTCACTCGGGCAACGAACGGCGTATTTTCAACCGTTACATACAGGTAGGTTTCAGCACCCATCATTTCCGTAACATCCACATGGGCAGATACCATGCACTCGGGGCTCATGCCAACCATAACAGCCTCGTCATGAATATTCTCAGGACGGATACCCATTACAACCTTTTTGCCGACATATTCAGAGCCTTCCAACAGCTTAGCCTTTGCTTCGGGCAGTTTAATCGTTGTGTTGCCAAAGGTCAGCTGTAAGCCGCCATCCGGCGCTGCCTGCAGTTCCGCATCAATGAAGTTCATCGGTGGGCTGCCGATAAAGCCGGCAACGAATACGTTAACGGGCTTTTCATATAAAACCTGGGGAGAATCAATCTGCTGGATGAAACCATCCTTCATAACAACGATTCTGGTACCCATGGTCATGGCCTCAGTCTGGTCATGGGTTACGTAGATAAAGGTTGTTTGCAGTCTTTTATGCAGCTTGCTGATCTCGGTTCTCATCTGACCTCTCAGCTTAGCATCCAAGTTAGAAAGCGGTTCGTCCATCAGGAACACCTTCGGCTCACGCACGATGGCACGACCCAGCGCAACCCTCTGTCTCTGACCGCCGGAAAGAGCCTTCGGCTTTCTGTCGAGCAGATGTTCAATATCCAGAACTCTGGCTGCTTCCTGAACCCGCTTTTTGATTTCAGCCTTCGGCATTTTTCTCAGTTTCAAACCAAACGCCATGTTGTCAAAAACGGTCATATGAGGATAAAGCGCATAGTTCTGGAACACCATTGCAATATCTCTATCCTTCGGGGCAACATCATTAACCAGCTTGTCACCGATATAAAGCTCCCCTTCGCTGATTTCCTCAAGACCGGCAATCATTCTGAGCGTGGTTGACTTACCGCAGCCCGAGGGACCAACTAAAACGACAAACTCTTTATCATCAATATCTAAAGTGAAGTCGCTTACAGCCGTAACCCCACCGGCATATTTTTTATATATGCCTTTTAGATTAAGACTTGCCATTGTTTTTACCTCCTCATGATTTACATATCCCTTTACAATACATATGATACCATAAAATTCACAGAATTGTTAGCCTATTTTTAACCAAAATTTAAAAAAATAATTCAGTAACATTGCACAAAAAGCACCATTAGCCCTTAAAATGGCTTTGTTGCGCGGTTATCAGCCTCTTGTCAAAACCGCATTCAGCATGCCGTAAATCATCTTGGCTGCCTCCTGACGGGTTGCAAACTGATTGGGGTTAAAGCAGCGGTTGTCATCGCCGGAAATGATCTGCAGGTTATAAATCGACAGCACATGCGCCCGGGCATAGTCTGCAATGGCTTCAAAGTCTGAGAAAACCGAAGGTTCCGCCGCCGCGGCCGTAATCCCCTTCGCCTTCAGAACCTGACTGATAATTTTGGCCATGTCCTGCCGCCGGATGCTGGCGCCCACGCCGAACTGCGAGTCGCTGATGCCGCTGATCAGGCCGCTTTGCTGGGCAGAAGCTACATATTTATAATACCAGGCGTCTGCCGGCACATCACTAAACGCTGTTACCGCCGCAGGATCGGTCAGGTCGAACAATTCCACCACCAGCTTGACAAATTCCTCCCGGGTGATGGTATCCTCCGGCCGGAAGAGCTGCGGTTCCTTGCCGTTGATAATCTGCCGGGCGTACAGCGCTTCTATATAGGCCCGTCCCCAGCCATCGCAATCAGTGAAGTAGGGCGTTGTCTCCTTAATAACATATACCCCCACCGAAAGCTCCGCAACCAGCCGACCGTCAATAGTAAGAGCCGTTTTAACCGGCGTAAGAACCGCACCGGACACACTATATACCACCGGCGCGTTCATCTCCGTTTCCAAAGACAGCCGGCCTGCCGCTGAAACCTCCAGCAGAATCCCGCCGTCGGTTTGCTCCGGTGAAAGGCCGTCAACGGTGTCGAGATACTGATAGCTGGCTGTCTGCACCGCCGGCAGTGGTTTAACCGTCACCGGAATATCACTGCCGCCAGGCGTTACACCGCCGCCGTTGCCGGGCGTTGTGCCGCCGGTCGTATTCGCGTCCAGCAGACCCGTGCGGCGCAAAAACGGCAAAATGGCTGCTTTCTGCTCGCTGCTCAGCCTGTCGTTCAGGCCTGCGGCCGCGTTTTCGATCATCTGAACAAGGTTAAAGCTGGCATCGGTCTCCTGCCAAATAGCGTTCATCCCTGCAGCCAGCTCCGCATTATAATATGCTATCGCAAAGGTATCACCGCTGAACTGCAAGGGTGCCTGTGACCCGTTTTCCTTAACGCAGGCAGCCAAAAGACTGGCCAGTACGCCGTCCGTTATCTGATGCTTTTCCAAAGCCGTTTGCAGCGACGGTTCCTTTTGATACAGCATAGACAAAACCAGAGCCGCTCCGTCAGCCTCTGCGCTTGTCAGCTCCATCCCCTTAACGTTTTGGTAAATATCCTGACAGGTTACCCGAAAATCCTGGCTGAGCAGCCGCAGGCTGGCCAAAACCCTGTCCATAGTCGCCACATCTGTATATTGCAGTGCGATTTCGATCGCCGGGCCCATAATCAGGCCGGGATCCTCCCCGCGCATATACTGATCTAAAGCCGTTTCCAGCATATCCAACCCACGATTTGAGCTAATCAGCGGCAACGCGGCAATGACCATGCTACGGTCAAGATCGTTTAAGGCCGCTGCGGCCTTTTGTGTAAAACCGCTGCCGGCGGCCAGTCCGCTGAGTGCGGGAAGCAGCATCATGCAAACGGAAAGCAGCATGGCTGTTATCTTTTTTCTCATTCGATCGCCTCCTTGGGAGAATTAAAACAACTTAAGATAAAACAGCGGGAGCTTGTCCGCTCCCGCTGTCAAAATCAAGATAGGTTTTTAAAGGAGTCCGGCATAATGCATGAAGTTGTAGAGAATCTTCGCCGCCTCACCCCTGGTGATGGCCTTTGCCGGCTGGAAGGAGCCGTCAGGATAGCCCGTAACAATGGATAGGCTCGATGCTTTTTCCAGATAGCCCCGTGCCCATTCACCAACATCATCCTTATCCGTATAATCGAGTGCCGAACTGCTCAGGTTAGTACGGAACAATCTGATAATAACCGCTACAATTTCCTCTCTGGAAATAATCCGCTGCGGCTTAAATTCACCGTCGTCATAGCCCTTGAACACGCCGTTTTTCACCATCAGGTTCACCGCGTCATTGGCCCAGGCGGCAATGTTCGTGCTGTCATTAAAGCTGACAGCCGCTGCCTTTTTCGCCTCTTCCTCCAGACCCAGAGCACGGGTCAGCGCTACGGCAATTTCCTCACGAGTAATGCTCATGTCCGGCTTATAGCTGCCGTCAGCATAGCCCTTGAACACGCCGCGCTTAGTCAGAGCACCGATATAATCCTTGGCCCAGTGATCCTCTGTATCTGTGTAAACATACGCAGCCTCGGCAGCCTCCGGTGCTGCAGGAGCTGCCCATGTCGCGACATTCGTAGCAATGTTCGAAGTAGTCGAATTTGACGTGTTGTTCCTGTCGCGACGTGAGGATGAACTGGAGCCTGAGCTGGGTGTCGGCGTCGATGTGGGCGCCTTATACGGCTCATAGAGATGAACCGCGCTGCTACCCAAAACAGTTTTCATATCCGCCTTAATGCTGGCGTCATATTCGTTAATCGCCTTGATAATCTCATTGATGATGGCCTCACCGGACAGATCCGTGCTGCCGTTTATGCTGGAAAAATGTGCAGACACATTCTCTCTGACGGCTGATACAAAGGAAGAAGACGCATTTTTCAGCACAAAATTCGCCGATCCCGCCTCAGCATCTGTCAGCATCATGCTGCCCTGCAGAGCACGAACCAGCCGCAGAATGGTGTTGGGGCCAACGCCATGGGTCCCCAGCTTGACATCGCCATCGCCGCTGGGTACTACGAACTCAGCATATACATTCTGTAACGCAGTCTGAAATGCCGGGTCATCGTCCAGCTTCTCTTCCTCAGCCCAGCCCTGGAATACGCCGCCAACATAGGAAGCCTGGTCAACCTGATCCTGCGCCGCTGTGAAATCGTCCAGCGCAGCCTGTCTCTTGTTCTGCGGAATACCCTTAATGACATCTAAAGCAAACAGGAGGCTGTCCTTGTAATAGGACAGGCTTTTACCACTTGCCGCCAACCGTTCGTTCAGTCTGTTAACAATTGAATTCATTGTGCCGCCCAAGGGATCACTGGGATCCGGGTTAATGGAGCCGTCTGTATTCATGTTTTCAATAAGACTGATAAACGTGGCCATGCTGTTGTCATTTTCCACGTAGGCCGCAACAGTATTAAACACCTGCACCCGATCACGCTGACCAGCCTGACTGTCTGTGCCGTCCGGCATGTTCTGATCAAGCAATGTAATCAGCTCGCGAAGACTGCCCCCGCTGACGGAAACTGCTGTTGCCGCTGAACAGGGTACTGAAAACAGGCACATAACGGACATAGCAATCACTAAAACCGCACTTACTAATTTTTTCATTGTACACTCCCCTTTTACTTTGTTATTGAATAAAATGTGCATATTTATGATAATAGCCCCAGATTTTGTTTTTATCCTCCTGAGACAGGTTTTCTTTTAAAATCCGGTAAGCTTTGTGCACCTCGTCGGCTGTAATCCCGTTGTTAATCATCCCGATTAGCTCCCGATAGTCTGCACCGGAAAGCCCCGTGCTTAAAATATTCAAAACCGCCACCTTATCACTGAAGGCAACCTTTTGTTCAAGCTCCTTAACCTTTTCGGCAGATATCTGCAGCTTATCTATGGAAACACTGCCCTGAGGCAGACTGCCGCCTTCCTGCCCGCCGGACGAACCTTCCGGTTTCGCCGTCTCTCCGGCGTTCTCCGCGGCCGCCTCAGGTTCTGCCGATGCCGCAGGCGCTTCTGTCACAGTCGCAGATTGATAAAAGGAATCCGTAAAAATTGAAAACGCCATGTTAACGGCTATGTAACCGGCTGTCAGCAGCACGGCAAGCGCTGCAGCAACAACAATCAAAATGATGATTATCCGTTTTTTTGTTTGTTTTTTCATTGCTCCTCCCTGCCTGTACCTTTAATTCATCTACCCTCCGGAACGGATGAGCCGCGCCAAAATGCATTTTCATCCTCCGGGGCGCAAGGTCAGGCCATGATATCCAGCTGATCCTGAAAATCCGCCTGCCGGGCACGCCCCTGCAGGTCAATCGAATAGGTTGTCACCATCCGGGCAATCGCCTGTTTAACCGACAAATCATCTGTCTGTCCAACAACCTCGTGAAGCTTTTTCAATCCGGCTTGCACAGTTTCCGAGTCAATCTCCAAAGGCCGTGTAATAAAGATTTTTTCGTTTTGGGTGGCCTTTAAGCCCTCCTCCTCCATCATCAGCTCCTCATAGAGTTTTTCGCCCGGCCGCAGGCCCGTGACCTTGATTTCAATATCCCGGCCCGGCTTAAAGCCAGACAGCTTAATGAGGTTTTCTGCCAAATCATAAATTTTAACCGGCTCGCCCATATCCAGCACAAAAATTTCGCCGCCTGCTGCATAGGTCGCAGCCTGCAGCACCAGCTGAGCCGCCTCGGGAATCGTCATAAAAAACCGCGTAATTTCCTTGTGTGTTACCGTTACCGGCCCGCCGGACGCAATCTGCCGTTGAAACAGCGGAATCACCGAGCCGTTGCTGCCCAGCACGTTGCCAAAGCGCACAGCTGCATATTCCGTTTTGCTTTGCTTATCCAAATTCTGAATCAGCATCTCACAAATCCGTTTGGTTGCGCCCATAACGTTGGTGGGATTAACCGCCTTGTCGGTGGATATCAGCACAAATTTATCCGCGTGATACCGGTCGGCACATTCCGCCACATTTAGGGTGCCGAACACATTATTTTTAACCGCCTCTCTGGGGTCATCCTCCATCAGCGGCACATGCTTGTGCGCCGCCGCATGGAACACCAGCGAAGGCCGGTAGAGGGAGAAGATTTCCTCCAGACGCGCCCGATCTCTGACGCTGGCGATAATCACCCGCTGGTTCAGCTCGGGATACAGCCCCTTAAGCTCCTGCTGGATGTCATAGGCATTGTTTTCGTAAATATCTAAAATCAAAAGCTGTGCCGGATTAAACCGTGCAATTTGCCGGCAGAGCTCCGAGCCGATGGAACCGCCGCCGCCCGTTACCAGCACCACGCGGTTTTCAATCAGGCCGCCGATGGATTTGTTGTTCAGCCTAATCGGATCGCGATACAAAAGGTCGGTAACGTTTACGTTCCGCATGTGATCAATCATGCGCTTATTGGATATCAGCTCATTAATACCGGGCAGAACCCGGACATGACAGCCCGTTGTGCTGCATATATCTAAAATTTCCTTGCGGACGCCGCCGCTGGCCGAGGGAATTGCAAACAAAATCGTATCAACTTTTTTGCTTTTGCAGACCTGCCGGATTGAATCCCGAGCGCCCAGCACCTTAATGCCGGAAATCCGGCAGCCAATCTTGGCCGGGCTGTCATCAATGAGGCCGACAATTTCATAATGGCTGTTATCACTGTTTATCAGTTCTCTGATGAACATGTTCCCCGCTTCACCGGCACCGATAATCAAAAGCCGTTTCGATGACTGTCTGTCTTGGTGTCGACTTGCAATCGGATGCCTGTGGTAAATGCGGGCTGCCACACGAACGCCTACGCAAAGCACACCGGCGAACACGCCTGCCAGAAAAATCTGACGATTGGCGCCGCCGAAGTGAAACAGCGACCGCTCCATACAAACCAGCAGGCTGGAAACCATACAGGCAAAAAAGCAAATGGCATATTCCCGGATGCTGGAAAAGGAGACAAGGTTATTATAAATGCCAAAGGCTAGAAAAACCAGCAAATACGTTATGACAGACACATACAGCAGGCCAAGGGCATTCGTTAAGACGAAGGGCTGACCTAAAAAAACATACGTCCCGCCATACGCAACCAGCACCATGATAACATCTAATGCAGCGAGAATATATTTTTTAAACCGGCTCAATACAGCCATCAATTCAATCACCCCTTGACGGAAAAACCACAGACATAAAATCTGACTGCCATTACGTTATAAAACTACTGATATAGTATAAGTATATCATAACCTTTCACAAAAATAAAGAGGAAATTTTAATTTTTATTAAAAAGGCAATAAGCGCACTGATTTTTTTACATAAATTTTGGCAAATCTTTCCTTACTGTAATTGATTCTGCTGCTTCCAGAGCATCGCAGCACCGATAATGCCCGCGTCGTTGCCCAGGGTGGCCGTCATCAGCTTTGCATTCGGTATTTCCGTTGTATATAAATACCGCTGCACAAACTCGTTCAGCCGGGACAGAAGATACTCGCCCTCCTTGCAGATGCCGCCGCCGATGACGATGGCCTCCGGCTGGAATATATTAATAATGTTAACAACGCCCACGCCCAAATATTCAATATACTTAGCCACCGTCTTTTGACCGGCACGATCTCCCTGCTTGGCCGCATCAAAGGCCGTTTTTCCGTTAATTTTGGAGGGATCATGCCCAATCATTTCATGGATGATGCTGTCCGGATAAGACTGAATCATGTCCGCCGTCTGCTGAATCAGCGCCGTAGCAGAGGCATACACCTCAAAGCAGCCGTTGCGCCCGCAGCCGCATTTCGGCCCGTTAAAGTTCAGCACCATATGCCCCAGTTCGCTGCCGCCGTGGTTAAAGCCGGCATAAATCTTCTTTTCAATAATCACGCCGCCGCCCACGCCGGTGCCCAGCGTAACCACAACCGCGTTAGCAAGGCCGGCAGCCGCACCGGCCAGAATTTCGCCGTAGGCCGCCGCATTGGCGTCGTTTTCCACATAAACCGGCACGCCGGGGAAGTATTTTTGCAGCTCCGCCTGCGCGTCAGAATGGTGAATCTGCGGGAAGCTGCTGGCGCAAATAATCGTTTTTTTCTCCACATCCGGGATCCCCGGCGAGCCCATGCCGATGGACTGAATATCCGCCTCGGTTTTGCCTGCCTCCTGCAGCAGACGGCGAATCAGCTGCGCCGCATCGTACATAATATCCGAAAAAGCACGCTCCCGTCCTGTGGGAACAGAGCCCTTTGCCAGAATGTTATACCGGTCATCCACCAGACCGATGGCAATGTTGATGCCGCCTAAATCAATTCCTACATACATCGTATTTTCCTCCGTTTCAAAAAGTCTGTTTAATTTTCCTGTCGGCTTCTCTGCCGGACAATTTCATACATCATAACCGCCGCCGCAACGGACGCGTTCAAAGATTCCGTCTCGCCCAGCATCGGTATTTTGACCAGAAAATCACATTTTTCCTTTAACAGCCGGGAGATCCCCTTGCCCTCCGAGCCGACAACCAGCGCGATGGCGTCTGTCAAATCGCTTTCAAACAGGGTTTTGTCCCCCGCCATATCCGCGCCAACCAGCCACAGCCCCCGCGCCTTCAGCTCCTCTGCGGTCTGCGCCAGATTGGTAACGCGAACCACCGGCGTGTAATACACTGCGCCCGCCGAGGTTTTTGCCGTCACTGCGTCCAGTCCGGCAGAACGGTTTTTAGGGATGATAACCCCGTCCGCCCCTGCCGCGTTGGCACTGCGGATAATCGCGCCCAGATTGTGAGGGTCCGTGATTTCATCCGCCAGAATGATAAAGGGCTGTCTGTTTCGTTCCGCCGCCCGGCAGAACAAATCCTCTAAAGCCGCATACTGCACCGCTCCGCAAACCGCCACAACGCCTTGGCTGGATGCCGTCTGACTGAGACTGTCTATCTTTCTGGGGTTGACAAACTGTACAGGTACCTGTTTTTCCCGTGCCAGCTCCGTCAGCTTTTTCACGCCGCTCGGACGAACGGTTTCGCTGATCCATATTTTATCAATGGGCCGCCCGGCGGACAGTGCCTCAAAGACCGGATTCCGGCCCTCTACCGTCACACGCGCCGCCGGCTCTGCCTGCGTTTCTGTTTTTTTTGTCATCGGCTTTCCTTCCTCCGCATAACCTTTTAAAAATATCTCCCGCCTTCTGCAAACGACGGATGCTTGTTTAAAAATATACATCCCCTTGCCGCGGGACTATAGCGGCGCACTGACATGATTATAACGAACGCCTTAGCCCAGAACCCAGCCGGGAACCCACCGCAGAAGCTCTGCATACCGGGCGGGGATTTCCATGCCGGTCAGAACAGGGTAGAAGGCCAGGAACAGCAAAAGCACCACCGCCATATAAAGCCACTCCAGCCGCCGCCAGCGCAGATCCTTCCCCTTTTCCCGGAAAAAAAACATCAAAAGCAGCACCACAAACACCACGCAGGGGAAGAAGTGATAAATAAACGCCGTCCGCGTGACGAAAATCCAGGGGGCATACAGGGAAAAGAAGCCCACAACCGCCGTCAGCAGCCCCAAATCCACCTGGCGCCGCCGGCGGCATATCTGATAAACACCCCAGATAACCACGGGAATGGTCAGCCACCAAACCGCCGGATTACCAAAGCTGGTGATGCCCATGGATCTGCCCGCAGGGACAAAATCCCGATTGGGACCGTAGGCATACAGCGGTTTATAATCAAAGGGCCACTGCCACCAGGAAGAGCCGTAGCTGTGCGGCGCTTCCAGATGCGCATGATAATTAAACATAGACCCCTGATTGGTAAAGAAAAAGGACAGACCCGTGCTTTCCGACATCATGGCGGGGATATAGGACAGGAAATAAATCACCGCCGGCACCGCGACGAAGAACAAAAATCCTGCCAGCACCGTTTGCACTGCCATCGGGCGGAAGGCTTTGATGATTCTGTCCGCATCCGGCTGCTCCGGATGCGCTTCGGCCGCCCGGTACTCAGAAAACCGGCGGAACAGACTGTAAAAGAACAGCACGGCCAGTCCGGCGCCTGCATAAATGCCCTGCCACTTGGTCGCCGCCCCCAAACCAAAGCAAATGCCGGAGGCCAAAAGCGGCGGCAGTGTTTTCCCGACACCGGCAGTATAAAAGCTTTTCTCGATGTACAGGAACATAAACAAATACATGCCCATTACAAAAAACGCTGTGTAGGAATCGATGGTCGCCAGCCGTGTCTGCGCCAGATGCATAAAGTCAAAGCTGAACACAAAGGCCGCCATAAAGGCATATCGGGTCTCTTTCAGCATTTTTTTGCCCATCACATACACAAGCGGCACCATGAGCACGCCGCACAGCGTGCCGAAAAACCGCCAGCCGAAGGGGTTAACGCCGAACAACAGCATGCCGCAGGCAATAATCACCTTCCCCAGCGGCGGATGGGTGTTTTCATAAGGATATCGGTGGGTGATGAATTCATAGGCCGTCCGTGGATGATAAATTTCATCAAAATATGTGGTTTCATACCAGGAAAACGCATAGGTCACCCGATCCGGCTCATCAATAACGCGTTCGGCCGTGGAGTTGGCGCTCTGTACCGCCGCAACCGCAAACCGTTCCGCTTCCGTTTCGCCGAACAGGGCAATTTCATTCACATAAAACCGTCCGTCATCACAGGTCAGGCGGATATACCGGCAGGCCTGGGGCAGTTCCCGGAACACATGCCACTTAAAAACCGTGTCCAGAACCATCGGTTCTTCAGCGTCCGTCCAGCTTTCGCCGTCAACAGAGCAGGCTACCTGCACATTCCGGCATACCTCCTGATCGCTTTTCCGGCGGTCAATCCAGCCGGTGTAGACATAAATCTGGCGGGCATCCTGCGTTTCGCCCATGTCCAGCACAAGGCTTTCTCCGGCCGTTTCCGCATACCAGCCGGACTCCGGCACCGCCCGGGAGCCCAGATGATAAAATCCGAACAGTGCATAAAACACCGTCAGCCCCAGCATCAGCCAATAATCCACCCGTTGAAGCCGCACAGGTGCCGATTCCTTTTGCAGCGTTATCGTTTCGCAGGGCCCGGAAGGCCGTTTTTGCGCAGCAGAACGAACAGGCTGTTCTGCCCGATGGGCACGCCCGTCCCGGCTCCAAAACCGCGCCCCGCGAATCAGCCACAGAACAAACAGCAGCACATTCACGGCGGACAGCAGCCGGAACACCACATTATCACCATAAATAAAATCATTATTAAGGTTCTTCACCAACACCATGCCGCAGCTCAGAAAGGCCGTTAGGGAAAAGGCACCGTAAAACAGCAGCGCCCCATCGTCCCGCGCCAGGACATACACCATAATCAGCAGTAAAAACATGGGATGCAGATACCGCTCGTGCATGCCGTGACCCAGCATATAAATGCCCAGAACGGTGAACACACCCAGATAAAAGATTTTTCTGCGGTCACGGCTCTTAAAGGCGCCCCAGCCCACCAGGAGCGAGATTGCCGTAATGAAAATAAATCCCCAGGCTTTATAGGAAAAGATAAAAAATTTATCTCCGTCTTTGGCCCAGTTGGCGCCCAGCGCACCATAGAGATTGGCAGCGTTCAGCGTGGCATAGGGATAAAGCCCCAATGCTTTGCGGTAATTGTCAATCAGCAGCATATACCGGCCGCCGGTAATGGGCAGGGGTACAAGCAGCAGCACCGCCGCCATAGCTGCCAGCGACAACACAGCCTGCCGCAGCAGCGTCCGGCGCTCCGTCGGCTCCTTCCACGCTTCAACAAGGTCAAAGAAAAAGACAAAGCCTAATAAAGGCGCAAAAATAATCATCTGCGGCTTGGTTAAAAACAGGAGCGCCAGCATGGCGCAGGAGGCGATATACTGTTTTTTATACAAAAGGAGCAGCATCCCGGCCGCCATAAATGCGGTGACGCTATCCACCTGCCCCCAAACGGTGGAATTTAAAATATTCACAGGATTGACCGCGCTCAAAAGCGCCAAAGCCAAAGCCTTTCGTTCGCCGATTTCCGTCCTGGCCAGCCGATAGATACACAGGGTCGTCAGGCCGTCAAAGAAAATGGGAATACTCCGGATGCAGATAAGATACAGCCGCGAATTGGGCGAAATGCCCAAAAGGCCTGTCAGCTTACCCATGAGATACAGAAGATACAGGTAAACAGGCGGATAATCCACATAGAGCTCTGTTGTATAATATTCCCAGACATGATGCTCCTCGGCAAAGGCTGTCCAGGCGCGGAACAGTAAGGTGTCCTGTACATGTCCCGGCGCTATGCCGCTGATTGCCAGCTGCAGCAAAAACAGCACCAGTAGGCCGCAGCCGGCTAAAACAGTCAGCGGCCCGCCGCTCTTTTTCAGCTGACCGGCCGGCTCACGGATAACACCAAAGTAGCACATCAAAAATAGAATCGCGTAAATAACCGAACTTAAAAGCATGTAATTCAATTTCTGTCACATCTCCTTCGCACCCAGGATGCGTCTTATTGTCCCAACTGTTGTGTTAAAACCTCCAAGGCTTTCGACAGCTGTGCGTCCTGTTCAGGCTCTAAAATTGTAATTTTACCAATCAGCTCCTCAGCAAGGGAAACCTGAATATCCGGCTCGATGCCCACCTGATCGATACATTCTCCATTGGGCGTAAAATACCGGGCGTTAGTGAGATACAGAGCCGTTTTGGAGGTCAGGGGATAGAGGGACTGTCCCACCGCCTTGCCATAGCTCTTTTCTCCGATGACTGTCGCCAGGCCGTGCGCCTTCAGACTGCCGGCCATCAGCTCCGAAGCGCTGGCCGTTCCCTGATTAATCAGCACCGCCATGGGCAAATCCAGACAGGCAGCGTCGGAGTTAAAATATTGCCGTTTGCCTTCGTTGTCCTCCAGATAAGCAATCACGCCCTCCGGCAGCAGGGAATCCGTCATTTTCAGCACACTGTCCGCATAGCCGCCGGGATTGCTGCGCAAATCAATCACAAGGGCGCTCATGTCCCGCTCCTGCAGCGCTTTAATGGCCGCGGCAAAATCCTCCGTTGTGTTATGGATAAATTCCGAAACACGGATATAACCAATCCCGCCGGCATACATTTTATACGTCACCGACTGCCGCTTGATTTCCTCCCGCTTCACCGTAATCTCGCTGGTTTCGTCACCGCGGCGGATCAGCAGGCAAATTTCGTCATCCGCGCCTTCTTTAATATAATCAATCACCGCTTCATAGGTGTCGGCACTAACCACCGTGCCGCCCACCTGCAAAATGACATCGCCGGGCAAAATACCGGCCTTTTGTGCCGGAGAACCGTCATAGGGCGATACCACGGTCATCTGATTCTCCTTCGCGTCGAAATTCACGCTGATACCAATGCCTACATAGCTTTCCTGTTTATCCTCCTGATAGGCCGACAAGTCCTCCGTGTTCAGATAGCGGCTGTACTGGTCACCCAAACTGTAAACCATGCCGCTGATGGCCATGTCGGTCATTCGGGTCTCTTGCTCCTCTGTCAGCGGGTTCACGTAGTATTTGTCAATGATCCGTTTGGCGCGCATAATCGTATCGCCGGAATCATAGCCGCCCAGTCCCACAAAGTAAAAGCAGCTCAGAGCCCAGACAACCGCCGCTGTACATACCGCTGTTATAATTAAATGCTTTTTTCCGTACAAAGGCCCACACGCTCCTTTAAATCAAATGTTTGCTATTGCAGATACGGCCGCGGATTCGTAGCCGCGCCGTTGTTTAACACCTCAAAGTGCAAATGGTTGCCGGTGGAGGTGCCGGTGGTGCCCACCAGTGCGATTTTCTGTCCGCGGCTCACGCTCTGACCGACGGATACCAGCAGCTTGCTGGAATGACCGTAAAGGGTCTGAATCCCGTTGCCGTGGTCAATAATCACACAATTGCCGTAGCCGCCGTTCCAGCCTGCAAATTTAACCGTGCCGTCGGCTGCCGCCAGAATCGGCGAACCGCCCGGCGCCGCCATGTCCATGCCGGAGTGATATTTTTTTGTGCCGTAAACCGGATGAATCCGATAGCCGAATTCCGAAGATACGTAGGAGCAGCTGGGCGCCGGCCAGCAGAACACGCCGCCGGAATATACAATGCGCTGCCCGCCGGAAACTGTGCCCCGGGAGG
The DNA here is from genome assembly GCA_964447945.1 of uncultured Oscillospiraceae bacterium. GTDB lineage: Bacteria > Bacillota > Clostridia > UBA1381 > UBA9506 > UMGS755. Next base: position 6,646 of record CAYUUO010000009.1, on the reverse strand, counting down.
CACTGGCGGCAATACTTTTTTTCAGGCTTTCCTCCTCGGCCGCCGCCGCCTTATACAGGCTGTCATATTTATCGATATCCTTCTCCAGCGATTGAATATAGCTTTGCTTTTCCGCAATTTTCGCATTCAGCTCGTTTTGCTTGGTCTGCACCAGTGCCCGAGCCTCCTGCTGCTCGTCGCGGTAGGCCACGATTTCGTTCCGGCTGGCCTCCACGCCCTGCTTCAGCGTAATCATTTCGTTGATAATGCCCTGATCGTGCTCCGTAATCTCCCGAACGGTTTCCACCCGGGAAACAAAATCGGAAATGCTCTGGGAATTAATTAAAAGATCAATATAATCTGCTGTGTTAGACTCGTCCATGGCGCGCAGACGGGCACAAAAGGCCTCGTCATTTTCCTCAATGCGCCGCTCATAGTCGGCGATTTCCGCTTCCTTTTCCGCAATTTTGTTTTCTGCCTCGCTGATAATGCGGTCAATTTCCGCCAGCTCCGCGCTGATGATGTCCGCCTCATTGTCCAGCCGACTCACCTGCTCCATGGCGCTTGCAAGCTTTTCCTTCGACTGGCTCTGCGCCGCCTGGGCCTCCTTTTTGCTTTTAGTGGCCTGATCCAGCTTTTCCTGCAGACTGGATGCACTGAAGGCCGGCCGGGCTGCGTCTGAGAAGGCAGACGCGCCAACGACCAGCACGGCCGTTGTTAAAAGAGAGATTGTTCGTTTTGTCCAAGCGTTCATGTTCTTCCTCCACCCATCAAAAATTCCGGTTTGTGTGGCTTTTGCTGTCTGCTAAGCAAAGGGCGATATGCCCATCCTCTGTTTTATATTATTTCCCTGTCTGCAAAAGCTCAACGGCGCGATCAAACTGATCGTCGCACAAAACGCGGGCCTCGCTGACAACATTGGAAAACAGCGTTTGCGTATCCATATCCATAACACCCGTAACCGGCAGACCGGCCTGTGCCTGCAACTCTCTGACCGCCAGGGTCAGCTCCCGGTCATACTGATCGTCAACCTCGCCCACATAATATCCCAGCGCGTCAAACCGCTGCTTTAGCGCTAAAATCCCGGTGCCTGTGTCGCCCTCTTTAAAGTCGGGGCCAAATTCCATCGGCTCCATATCCTCTGTATTTAAGAGGATGGTGCGGTTAGACACCCAGTAGTCCGGCCGGATGCCCACGCCGTTCACCTTATCGCCGCCGGGCAGGACATACTCGGCCGCCGTGACCTTAATGCTACCCATAGGCAGGCTTTCCGTGCTGAAAAGGCGCATAAATTCCTGCACCGTTCCCTTGCCGAAGGTTCTGCTGCCAACCAGCTTGCCCAATCCATAATCCCGGATGTTGCCGGCAAAGAGCTCCGCGGCACTGGCCGTGCCGCCGTTCACCAAAACTGCCAGCTCATAATAGGGTTTGCCCTTCACATCACCCACACTTCGCAGCGAGGTGTTGCGGTTTTCGTCATTATATTGAATGGAAACCACCGTTTTCCCCTGAGGAACAAAGTAGCCCAAAGCGCCGACCACGCCGATCAGCTCACCCCCCGGATTATCCCGCAGGTCAATGACCAGCTTTTTAATGCCCTGTTCCCGGAAAAAGGCGTCTGCCTCTTGAATTTCCGCAGGCGTGCTGTTGTTAAATATGGAAATATACAAATAGCCCAGTCCGTCCTCCAGCGCCGCATAGCTGACCGATTTCTGGTTCACTGCCGCCCGGCTGACGGTTGCATTGATGGCCGTGCCGTTCCGCTCCACTGTCAGCTGTACCGTTGTACCTGCTTCCCCGCGAACCAGATTAACCAGCTCCTCCACCGTACAATTCGTAACGTCCTGACCGTCTACCTGCAAAATACGATCCCCGGCCAGCAAACCGGCGACTGCCGCCGGACTGTCGGCAAAAACGCTCTCAATTTCCACAGCGCCCCGCACCCGGTGGACGGAAATGCCAATGCCAACATAGGCCGCATGCAGCGAATCGGCAAAGGCCGCCAGCTCCTCCGGCGTATAATAATCCGTATATTCGTCAAACTGATCCGCTGTTACGTTAATCAGCTCCTCTAAAAGCTCCGGATGCTTTTTAAGCGCCGCCTCTGCCACCGCTCTTGCAATGGCCTCGGTATCGGCCTCAAACCGATAGTTGGCTAAAAGTCCCCGCAAAACCGAATCGTAGTAGGCCACTTCAAAATTTGCCGCCTCCTCGGCAAAGGCTGTGCCGCAGCACAAAAGAATCAGCGCAGCCAGCAGGCAAACCAATTGTTTTTTTATTCTGTTCATTTGTAAGCTCCTCCGTATTTTCAATGTAGAGATTCTCTTTAAACGGTCAGTGCCCCGGCTGCGGTTTCATGGTCTACATCTGCTCCGGTGCGGATATAGACAATAGTGTCAGCGTATTGGACAGTGCGATTCGCACCGCATCGCAAAGCTTCAGGCGCGCATCGGTCAGGGCTCTGTCGCCGCTGTTGACCTTGCAGGCCGCATAAAAGCCGTGGAAGGCCGCCGCCAGATCCATGGCATACCGCGTGATCAGACTGGGCTCCCGGAGCTGCGCCGCCTGGCGAACCGTTTCCGGAAGATCCGCCAGTTTTTTCATCAGGTCAATCTCCTGCTCGGTAGAAAGCAGACCGGTGTTGAGCTCTGCCGCCGGCTTCACGCTGATGCCCTGTTCGGACAAAATCCGCAGAATACTGCAAATCCGGGCGTGGGCATACTGCACATAAAAGACCGGATTTTCATTAGACTGCTCTACCGCTAAATCCAAATCAAAATCAAAATGACTGTTGGCCTGCCGCATGTTGAAAAAGAAGCGGGCCGCGTCAATACTGGTTTCCTCCAAAAGATCCTTCAGGGTGATGGATTTACCCGTCCGCTTGGACATGCGCACCACCTCACCGCCGGATACCAGCCGCACCAGCTGCATGAGAATTATCTCCAGCCGCTCAGGCGCAATGCCCAACGCCGCCAGCGCCGCCTTCAGCCGCGCCACATGGCCGTGGTGATCGGCACCCCAGATGTTGATAACCGTGTCAAAGCCCCGGTCAATAAATTTGTTCTTGTGATAGGCAATGTCAACGGCATAATAGGTCAAAAATCCGTTTTGCCGCACCAGCACCTCGTCCTTGCTCTCGCCGAAATCGGTGGCGCGGAACCAAACGGCGCCCTCTTTTTCGTAAGCATAGCCCCGATCCATCAGCTCCTGCACCGTCCGGCGCGCCTCGCCGTTCTCGTGTAGAACGCTTTCACGGAACCAAACGTCGTAATGGATTCTGTATTTTTCCAAATCTACCTTTAAATCATCAATATTTTTTTCCAGGGCAAAGGCCACCAGTGCCTCTTTCCGCTCCGCGGCAGAAAGCTCCAAAAGCCCTGCGCCAAACTGATCAATATAGGCCTGCGCCCGCTGACGGATGTCATCTCCGTGATAGCCGTCCTCCGGGAACTCTATGGCGTCCTCGCCGCGCAGCAGCTGAATATACCGCGCCTCCAGAGAGTTGCCGAATTTTTCAATCTGATTGCCTGCATCATTAACATAAAATTCCCGGGTCACGTCGTAGCCTGCCCAGTCCAGAACGCTGGCCAGACAGTCGCCCAGAGCGCCGCCGCGGGCGTTGCCCATGTGCATGGGGCCGGTGGGATTGGCACTGACAAACTCCACCATCACCTTTTGACCCGCTCCCACATTCACGCGGCCGAACCGGTCACCCTCCTGCTCCACAATGGACAGAATCCGGCAAATCCAGGCCGGATCCAGCCGAAGGTTCACAAAGCCTGCGCCGGCCGTTTCAGCACTTTTGATATAAGTCCCCTCTGTCCGCAGATGGCTGACAATGCAGTCTGCAATCACCCGGGGCGGCTTTTTCGCCTGCCGAGCCAGCAGCATGGCCGCATTCACGGCAAAATCACCGTGCTCCTTTTCCCGGGGCTCCTCAATCACATAGTCGGGAATCGTATCAAAGCTGATCTCACCCTGCTCCCGGGCTGCTAAAAGCGCTTCGTCCACCCGTTCCCGGATGACCGCCTTTGTCTGTTCGTAAATTGTCACTCCTGATTCCCTACCTTCCTGATTTTTAAATACAGGCCGTTATGTACCGGCATGTTGTTGTTCAGCTCCACCACATAATCCATGTCGATTTCGCCGCCGTTTTCATCGATATCCACAGTCAGGCTGTTGGTGGTCACGCCCACGGACAGGCCGCCGAAGGGCGTATCGTAATAGCCCACATACTTTTTTTCCTTCTCGAAGATCATCTGCGAGGAGGATTTGCCGAACCGGATCATAGACACACAGCCATCCTTAATTTTCAGGGTCGTGGTGGTGCCCTCGTAGCCCGTCAGCTCCGTGCCCTCGTAGCTGATATAATATTTATCATCCTTTTTAATGTATCTGCCCAGGGTTGTCAGCTCATAGCGGTCATTTTCGCCGTCAATGCTCTGCCTGCCAATCATTGTAATAAGCGCATTTGTTTCCATAAAATCCCCCAAAAATCCGCCGCACGCAGCGGCTTTATCCCAAGGCCGCAGCCTCTGTATATGGTTCAATGTCTATCTGCACGGCCAGACTGCTGATGGGTCGCTCCAAAAACACGGAGCCCAGCCGTGTAAAATCTGCCGGATCGTCGCTTAAATAAAACCGATACTGATCCGCCGCCGCGGTCTCAGCCAGCATATCCGCCGCCGTCAGCTTTTCCTTGAGTTCCCAGGCGGCACAGGCCCCCGGATTAATCAGCGTGACCCCGTCACCCATAATATTCGTGATAACCTCCCGCAGCAGCGGGTAATGGGTGCAGCCCAAAATCAGCGTGTCTGCACCGCTTTGCTTAATCGGCTCTAAATATTCCGCCGCAATCAGCCTGGTTGCCTCTTTGTCTGCAAAGCCGTTTTCCACCAGCGGCACAAACAGGGGGCAGGCGACCGAAACCGTGCGGATCGCCGGATTTTCCTTTTCCAAAATCGTGCGGTATGCGCCGGAACGGATGGTGCCCGCCGTGCCAATCACGCCCACGCAGCCGTTTTTCGTTGCCCGCGCCGCGGCCCGTGCCGCAGCGGCAATCACGCCCATAATCGGAATGTCATATTGATCCCGCAAATGGGGCAGGGCGATGGAGCTGGCCGTCCCGCAGGCCGCAACAATCATCTTTAAATCAAAGGTTTTCAAAAAATTAATGTCGCTTTTTGTATATTTTATCACGGTTTCCACAGACTTGGTTCCGTAGGGAATACGGCCTGTGTCACCGAAATAGACAATTGATTCTGACGGCAGAAGGCGCATCAGCTCCTTCATAACCGTCAGGCCGCCCAGGCCGGAATCAAAGAGGCCTATTGTTCTGTTATCCATATCCCGTCCTCCAGACAGCTTATTGCGCCAGCTCAATCAGCCGTGTGAGCAGCGCTGTGTAAGAAAGTCCCGATTCCCGCCACAGCATGGGATACATGCTGATGTCGGTAAAGCCCGGCAGTGTGTTGATTTCGTTCAGTAAAACAGTGCCGGTTTTTCTGTCGATAAAGAAATCCACCCGCGCCAATCCATGGCAATCCGTCAGGGTAAAGGCACGGCAGGCCAACGCGCGGATGGCCGCCGCCGTTTCCTCGCCGAGCGCTGCCGGAATCTCCAGCCGCGCCGTGTTTTTCTCATATTTAGTGGCGTAATCATAAACGCCGTCCTTCACAATTTCGCCCAGGCAGGAGGCCTGAGGATTCTGCGTGGTGCCCAAAACGGCACACTCAATCTCCCGGGCGTCCACGGCCCGCTCAATCATAATTTTGTTATCCTCCGCCGCCGCTGCGGATAGGGCATCTGCAAGGCCATCCTCCCCGCCGACCAGCGTCACGCCCACAGAGGAACCGGCGCGGGAGGGCTTCACCACCACCGGATAGCCGAAGGATTCCGTAATTTTTGTATGTACCGCAGCAGGATCGTAATCCGGCCAGACGAAAAAGCCCTCCGTTACCGGAATGCCGCCAAATGCGAGAATTTGTTTGGTCACCACCTTGTCCATACACAACGAAGACCCCAGCACGCCGGAGCCCACGCAGGGAATCCCGGACAAGGCGAAAAGTCCCTGCACGGTACCGTCCTCGCCGTTTTTGCCGTGGAGAACGGGGAACACCGCGTCTATCCGGGTCACAGACACGTCACCGTTTTTATTTAAAACCAAAATGCCGTGATGCTTTGGGCTGGGCGAGGGCACGCAGGCCTTGTTATGACAGCGCTCCCAGGCGCCGGATTTCATTTCCTCCGCCGTTGCTTCCGTTAAAAACCAATCCCCGTCTTTGGTGATGCCCACCGTAATCACATTGAATTTGTCCCGGTCTATGTAGCTAACCACGTTTCCGGCTGAAACGCGGGATATCTCATGTTCAGATGAATTGCCGCCAAACAGCACACAAATTGTTTGTTTCGTTGCAATCAGCCTCCTAAAAATCCGTTTTTGAGCAATAGACATAGTTCATTACCTTATATAATACTATGAAAACACGGTGATTTCAATACATTTTTTAAATTTTTGATAAAAATTTAATGTTTAGGCGCACGCAAATTGGTTTTAACAGGTCAATTATCCCAAAAAAGGGGCTGTAGTTTTGCGACAGCCACCGTGTCGAGAAACCTTTTATTATGCGTAAATATTCACATTTTCTTGCCGAACCCAATTGCGCCG
>CAYUUO010000008.1:0-51098 GCA_964447945.1 uncultured Oscillospiraceae bacterium | reverse complement strand
GCATCTAAATCCGTTCAGCCTCAAAAGGGGCTGTCGACTTAATGCGACAGCCCCCTCCTGTGTGGACGCAAAATAGCGCGGATGGAACAAACTGAACCCAAAGGCGCAGGCCGCTACACCCGCACCATTCCCCGGCCATTTTGAATGTCGATTTTAGTTCCCAACGGTGCGGACAGCTCCGCCAAATGCTCTAAAATGGACGTATCCCGTGCCGGTGCCGGGAATCCACTGCGGGAACGCGGCAGCTCAAAGCCCAGCTCCACCGGCATCAATTCCAATTTGGTCAGCTTGCCCTGTTCCATTTCCCAATAGGGAATCACCGTTTCAAAGCATTCCCGTTTTGTCATTAAACCCCGGGTAAAGTTTGCCGAACGTGTTTTAAACAGCTCGTGCATGGTATCGGCAGAGGTCAGGCCATATTTGCTGTAAAAATCCTCCGGCGCAAAGGGACCGCTTTCCACCTGGGTCATAAAATCTCCCAGGGAGTAGAAAATCGGGCAGTTTTTATAAATTTCAATGCCGCGCAGCAGATGGGGACCATGACCGATAACACCGTGAGCGCCGCAGTCAATACAACGGCGGGCGAAATCATACAGAAAATCAGCCGGCAGTTCTTTGACTCCCTTAACCTGGTGGGAATGGATGGACACCATAATATAATCCGCCTGAAGCTGTGCCTCATAAATGGCCTTTTCGATCCGGCGCATATCCTCCTCGTTGGCAGTGCTGACGCAGCCGGGCACATCCCCCGCCTCAAACAACAGCTCGCCAAACTCCGCACAGCCCTCCGGCAAGGCCGGATAGTAGCCCTCCGACCGTTCGATTTCGATCTCGGCATTAATTTGAATCATGTCTGCCAGCTTTTTCAGCGTAGCCAGCTCCGCCGGCGGCAGAATATATTTTTCCTGAACCCGCAGGCCGTTAACACCGGGACGTCCCGGTACACGCCGTCCCTGCTCTCCGGCCATGGAAGCCGGATGAAAGGAGGATGACACGCTGATCAGAGCCACACGACCCTTGGGCGTGTCAAGATAGGCCGGTGCCGCAGCACGGCTCAGGTTTTCACCAACACCGGCGTTGACAAATCCATACCGTCTGACGTGCTCCAGGGTTTTCAACAGCCCCTCATAGGCATAATCCATGGTATGATTATTGGCAAAGGACAGCACGTTAAAGCCATAGGCACGGACATCCTCAAGAATTTCCGGATCGGCTCGCAGCCAGGTGCCGCCGGAATACTGCGAACCGTAGCACTCGCCCTCCCGGTTCAGCGTTGTTTCCAAATTACCAAAGCGGAAATCGCCCCGGTTTATGTACGCCCGGATTTCCTCAAAGTCCTCACTGATACCGGGCAGACGACGCTGCATCAGCAGGTCGCCTACTGCTGTAAATTTCATGTCAATCACTTCCCATCACGTTAATGCAGGTTCATTATACCACGCAGTTTACCAAAAAGCAATATTCCAAATTAAAAAATGTTGCGGCTCCGCTGTCAGGCATTGTATCATCCAATCCAAGCGACGGCTTGGCGCGACGAAAAGCCGCCTAAATGAAAAAAGAGCCACGTTCCGAAAGGATAGCAGCTCATTTTTCATTCAACTAATCAACCAGCTCGATGATGGCCATTTCCGCGCCATCGCCGCGTCTGGGTGCGGCCTTGATGATTCTGGTATAACCGCCGTTCCGCTCCGCATATTTCGGCGCGATTTCCTCAAACAGCTTATATACCACGCTCTTTTTCATAATGTACGCCAGAGCGCTTCTTCTGGATGCAAGGGTATTTTCCTTTCCCAGTGTAATCATTTTTTCGGCCATACATCTCATCTCCTTGGCACGGCTGACAGTGGTTTCCACACGGCCGTTTTCCAAAAGGGATGTGACAAGGTTTCTGAGCATAGCGTTTCTCTGGTCGGTAGGACGACCGAGTTTTCTTGTTCCCGGCATCTTATTACCCTCCTTTTAATCGGTTTAATTCAGCAGGCCCGACAGCAGCGACTGCTGCATAGAGGATGAGGGCCTGCCAAAAAAAGTATCATCCTGCAATACTGCGAAGCTTAATCTTCCTTTTTCGCAAAGTTCTGACCCAGACCATGGAGCTTTTCAATAACCTCCTCCAAGGATTTACGGCCCAGGTTTCTCACCTTAACCATATCTTCCTCAGTCCGCTTGGTCAGATCCTCAACCGTATTGATACCGGCTCGTTTTAAGCAGTTGTAGGAACGAACGGAAAGATCCAGCTCTTCGATGGTCATTTCCAGAACCTTTTCCTTTTTGCCTTCTTCCTTCTCGATCATAATTTCCGCATTCTTTGCTTCCTCGGACAAATCGATGAACTGCATCAGATGCTCGTTAATGATCTTGGCGGCCAGGCTGACTGCCTCGTCAGGACGAATGGAGCCGTTGGTCCAAACCTCCAGCGTGAGCTTATCATAATCGGTGATCTGTCCCACACGGGTGTTTTCCACAAAGTAGTTCACCCGATGGACAGGCGTATATATGGAATCAACAGGTATAACACCTATGATATTTTGGTTCAGCTGTTTATTCCGTTCGGCGGAAACATAGCCTCTGCCTTTGCAGAAGGTGATTTCCATATACAGCTTCGCATCCTTGTTGAGTGTGGCAATGTGGAGATCAGGATTGAAAATCTCAATATCGGAGTCCAGCTTGATGTCGCCGGCCTTGATCTCGCCTTCGCCTTCCTTTTCGATATACACGACCTTCGGCGTATCGCAGTGGAGCTTGACGGCAATCTGCTTAATATTGAGGATAATCTCCGTAACATCCTCCTTAACGCCCGGGATGGTGGAAAACTCATGCAGCACACCGTCAATTTTCACACTGGTGGCGGCGGCACCGGGCAATGAGGACAACAGCATTCTTCTCAGCGAGTTGCCCAGCGTAGTGCCATAGCCGCGTTCCAGCGGTTCTGCCACAAATTTCCCGTATTTTCCGTCCGGGTCAAGTTCCAAACACTCAACGTTTGGTTTTTCAATTTCCAACATAGACTAAACCCTCCCTCTTTTTTATTGTACAGAAGAAGCGTCCGCTTGCCTCCATCAACAAAAAAGTGTTCATTCGCGTGTTCCGATGACAGCGCACCGAACACTTTCTTAGGTTTGGTTTCACGCAAAATCAGCGCAAATCTTATTTGCGAGGGTATGAAAGCCTTCCGGTGAGAAGGCCCAAAATAAATTGTACCAATCTATTTTGTAACTCGGCGATAAGATCAACCTTAGTTCTTTGAATACAGCTCGACGATCAAGTGCTCTGCCAGCTCCAGATCGATATCTTCACGCTGCGCCAGGTTCAAGACCTTGCCGGAAAGCGTGTTGCGATCCAAATCCAGCCACTTGGGGACGATTCTGGATTCGGTCTTTTCCAGAACATCCTTGATCTTTTCGCTGCTTCTGCTCTTTTCGCAGATGGCAATCACATCGCCGGGGCTTACCAGATAAGACGGAATGTTGACCTTTTTGCCGTTCACGGTAAAATGACCGTGAGTAACCAGCTGACGTGCCTCCGGTCTTGACATACCGAAGCCAAGACGGTACACAACGTTGTCCAATCTGCTTTCCAGAATGGTCAGCAGGTTTTCACCCGTGATGCCCTTCATCTTATTGGCCATTTCAAAATATTTTTCAAACTGAGACTCCAGAACGCCGTAGTATCTTCTGGCCTTCTGCTTTTCTCTCAGCTGTATGCCGTACTCAGACAGCTTTTTTCTGCTCTGGCCGTGCATGCCGGGAGCATATTTTCTTCTCTCGATACCGCATTTATCAGTATAGCAGCGCTCGCCCTTCAAGAACAGCTTTTGGCCTTCACGACGGCAAAGTCTGCACACTGCACCTGTATAACGTGCCATTTCGGAACTACACCTCCTCAATTATTGGCGTTTGTCCGCCGGACAGCCGGCAAAGGACAAACCTTGTATAAAATCAAACTCTTCTTCTTTTAGGCGGTCTGCAACCGTTGTGGGGAATCGGGGTAACATCCTTAATCATGCTGACCTCAAGACCCGCCGCCTGCAGCGCACGGATTGCAGCCTCTCTGCCGGAACCGGGGCCCTTAACGTAAACCTCAACGGTTTTCAGCCCATGCTCCTGAGCAGCCTTGGCCGCTGTTTCGGCCGCCATCTGAGCCGCAAAGGGCGTGCTCTTTCTGGAGCCGCGGAAGCCCAGTCCGCCGGAGGACGCCCAGCTGATTGCATTGCCGGCCACGTCTGTGATTGTAACAATCGTATTATTGAAGCTGGAACGGATATGCACCGCACCGCGCTCGATATTTTTCTTCGCCTTTCTGCGAGTACTTCTTCTAGCTACTTTAGCCATGTTTGCTCCTCCTTTCACAAAGCTCAAAATTGTATCCGATAATTCGGATCATGTATTTAGAAAGGTTTACTTCTTTTTGTTTGCAATGGTTCTGGCCGGACCCTTTCTGGTTCTGGCGTTGGTCTTGGTTCTCTGACCGCGAACCGGTAAGCCCTTTCTGTGGCGGATGCCTCTGTAGCAGCCGATTTCCATGAGCCGTTTGATATCTAAGGCGATATTACGTCTTAAGTCGCCCTCAACCGTATAATCACGGTCAATGACCTCTCTCAGCTTGGACACCTCATCCTCTGTCAGATCCTTCACGCGTGTGTCAGGATTGATCCCGGTAGCCGCCAGAATTTTACGGGAGCTGGACAGGCCGATACCAAAAACATAGGTCAAGCCGATTTCAACTCTTTTTTCTCTGGGTAAGTCAACACCTGAAATTCTTGCCATTTTTGCACCTCCAATACGTTTCGATCGTGTATATGCCTAACCTCGCGGGTCACGCTCAAAGCGTGCAGCCGCCCCGCGCGGGTTTTAACATGCAGCTGCGCCCCCGGCGGGGGCTGCTGTTTGCTCAGCCCTGCTTCTGCTTATGCTTGGGATTTTCACAAATCACCATAACCTTGCCTTTGCGCTTAATGATCTTACATTTTTCGCAAATGGGTTTAACAGACGGTCTGACCTTCATGTGAATTCCTCCTTAAAAGGCGGCGTATGCGCCTTAAAATCTTAATGCGGCTTTCCCTACCTGCGGTTATTTCGCCCGCCAGGTGATTCTGCCTTTCGTCAGATCATAGGGCGATAGCTCCACGGTTACGCGGTCGCCCGGTAAAATTCTGATAAAGTTCATCCGGAGCTTGCCGGATATATGAGCCAGAATCTGATGTCCGTTTTCCAGCTCAACCTGAAACATTGCGTTGGGCAACGATTCTAAAACCGTACCCTCCAGCTCTAAAACGCCTTCCTTTGCCATAGTAAAACCTCCTTATGCATCACAGTCGTTCAAAAACTCTGCCAAAGCCTTTTTTAAATCCGGATTGGTAACCTTCATGCCCGTGCTGAGCTTCTCAGCAATATATAAAGAGGCATGACCGCTTTTCACTAGATGTTTTATCTTTTTTTTCTTCGGTTTGTCCACACGCCGCAGCCGGCCGTCGGCCAGCATCGCATACTGCGCATCCAAAACCGACAGCACAACAAAGAGCCTGTCCTTGTCCCTGCCTGCCTTGGAATATACAATATCACCGGCAAAAACTTCCAAACATCATCACCTCAAAAAAACTTTAGCAGGTGGTCAGGATTTCCGCCTCGCCGTCACGGATCAGAACGGAATGTTCATAATGGGCGGAAAGCTTCCCGTCTGCTGTTACCACTGTCCACTGGTCGGACAGGGTATTGACATGATACGTACCTTGATTTACCATTGGCTCAATCGCCAGCGTCATGCCGGACAAAAGCCGCGCACCGCGGCCGGCCGTACCAAAATTCGGCACCTCCGGATCCTCGTGCAGGGCGCTGCCCACGCCATGACCCACTAAGCTCCTCACAACGGAATAGCCGTTCTTTTCCACGTAGCCTTGAATGGCTGCGCTGATATCAAACAAGCGATTGCCTGTGTGCGCCATCTGCAGGCCCTCATAAAAGCTTTCCCTGGTGACACGGATCAAACGCTCGGCTTCGGGACTAATCCGGCCGACAGGGAAGGTTTTCGCACTGTCGCCATGGTAGCCCTGATAGCAAACGCCAATGTCGATGCTGACAATATCGCCCTCATGAAGCACGGTGTGCTTTGAGGGAATGCCGTGCACCACCTGTCCGTTGACGGACGTGCAGATATGGGCGGGATAGCCGTTGTATTGCCAGAAGGAACAGGTTGCATTGTTTTTCCGGATAAACCGGGCAGCAATGTCATCCAGCTCCGCTGTTGTCACGCCGGGCTTAATCGCCTCGGCCAAACGCTGAAAGGTGGCGGCGGTAATCTGACCGGCCGCACGCATTGCTTCGATCTCGTGGGGTGCCTTAATCTTAATCATAAAGACTCGCCTGCCCCGCTTAAAGCTGCTGCCTGAACCCGGCAGAAAATGTCCTCCACGGTTCCTTCACCGTCTATAACAACCAGCTTGTTCTGTTTGGTATAATATGCCTTCAGCGGTTCTGTCTGCTCATGATAAACAGCCAAACGCTTTAACACAACCTCGGGTGCGTCGTCCTCTCTTGTTTGCAGCGGCTCGCCGCATACATCGCAGACCCCCTCCGTCTTGGGAGGATTGAACTCCGTATGGAAGGCCGCGCCGCATTTGCCGCAGACCCGGCGGCCGGACATACGCTTCACAATAGCCTCATCCGAAACTTCAATATCCAGAACGCGATCCACCAAAATGCCGGTTTCGTCCATGAGCTCGGCCTGAACCAGCGTTCGGGGAAAACCGTCCAGGATATATCCCTTCCGGCAGTCATCACTCTTCAGACGCTCGGCCACCAGCGCCGCAACAACATCATCAGGCAGCAGTGCGCCGCTTTTGATGTAATCCTCGGCAATCTTGCCCACCGGTGTTCCCGCCGCCATGGCCTGTCGGATAATATGTCCGGTAGAAATGGCAGGGATGCCAAAGAGCTCTGAGAGCTTAGCCGCCTGGGTGCCTTTGCCGGCACCCGGCGGTCCGAAAAATACTACTTTCATATCGCTGATCTCCTTATTCCAGGAAGCCCTTATAGTGACGCATCAGCATCTGGGACTCCATCTGCTTAACCGTTTCAAGCGCAACACCGACGACGATGAGCAAGGATGTACCGCCGATTGAAATACCGGAAAGGTTCGGTATAAAGGCCAGCAGAATCGGGAAAATCGCAACAACCGCCAAAAACAGCGCCCCGAACAGCGTGATTTTGGACAGGATTCTCGAAATAAAATCAGAAGTGGGCTTGCCGGGACGGATACCCGGAATAAAGCCGCCGTTCTTCTTCATATTATTCGAAATCTCAATGGGGTTAAACTGTATCGCCGTGTAGAAATAGGTGAAGAATACGATCAGCAGGAAATAGGCGATAATGTAAAACGGATGGGTCTGCCGGAACAGACTCAGCACCACACCCCAAAAGCCTTCAGGCATTGTCTCCCCGTTGATGAACATGTTAATCGTCTGCGGGAAGGACATGATGGAAATGGCAAAGATAATCGGCAAAACGCCTGCCATTGCCACCTTAATGGGAATATGCGTGCTCTGTCCGCCATACATTTTTCTGCCTACCACGCGCTTTGCATACTGCACCGGAATTCTGCGCTCTGCGTCATTCATCAATACAACAAAGGCAATAGCCAAAACGGCAATGGCCAGAATGGCAATCAGCGTCACAAGGGACTGGATGTTCATGCCCTCTGCCGTGACCAAGCTGGCGCGCAGGGACTGGATCATGGCCGGTCCCCGGGATACGATACCCGTAAAGATCAGCAACGAAATGCCGTTGCCGATACCTTTTTCTGTGATTTCCTCACCTAACCACATCAAAAATGCCGTACCTGCCGTAAAGGACAGGGTCAGGATGATGAAGTTCATAACGCCGGGGCCGCCTATCAGGTTGTTACGCAGTCCGAAATACAAACCGGTCGCCTGCAGGAAGCCTAAAATAACTGTACCGTAACGAGTGTAGGAGGAAAGCTTTTTTCTTCCCTCTTCGCCCTCTTTTGACAAACGCTCCAGCGCGGGAATTGCAACCGTTAAAAGCTGGATGATAATGGATGCGTTAATGTAGGGCGTAATACTCATGGCAAAAATGGATCCACGCTCCAGGGCACCGCCGGAAAAGTTATTTAAGAGGCCCTGCATGCCTTCTGAAAAGCCACCCATCATCTGAGCAACCGCATCTGCGGTCAGGCCGGGAACCGGGATATAAGAGCCCAGCCGGAAAATGACCAGCATCAAAAGCGTGTAAAGCATTTTCTTTCTTAAATCAGGAATCTTCCATGCGTTTCTGAGCGTTTGCAGCATTTAAACCACCTCCGCCTTTCCTCCGGCGTTTGCAATTTTTTCCGCCGCAGTAGCAGAGAAGCGTGCTGCCTTGACGGTCAGATTCTTAGCTGTCAGATCACCACGGCCTAAGATGACGACTCCGTCACCCATCTTTTTGATAATCCCCTCAGCCTTCAGCACCTCTGCAGTTACCTCGGTACCGTCAGAAAATCTGTTTAAATCTGAAACGTTAATCTGCGAATAGGTTTTCGCAAAAATATTGGTAAAGCCCTTTTTCGGCAAACGTCTGTAAAGAGGCATCTGTCCACCTTCAAAGCCCGGTCTCACGCCGCCGCCTGAGCGGGCGTTCTGACCCTTGTGGCCTCTGCCTGCGGTTTTTCCGTTACCGGAGCCGTGGCCGCGGCCAACTCTGAACGCTGCCTTTTTAGAGCCCTCTGCCGGCTTTAATTCGTTCAGTTTCATTATAAAGCACCTCCTTCTACTATATTTCTTCTACCTCAAGCATATAGCCCACCTTGGCAATCATACCGCGGATTGCGGCGTTGTCCTGGTGTTCTTTTTCATCCCGGATCTTCTTCAGTCCGAGCGCGTGTACCGTAGCAATATGGTCCTTTTTTCTGCCGATGGTGCTTTTCACAAGCTTCACCTTTAGCATCGCCATAATACCGTACCTCCTTAATCTACAAAGTCTTCCTTGGATTTACCCCGCAGCTGCGCCACTTCACCGGCATCCTTTAAGGAGAGTAATCCGGAAATCGTGGCCTTCACCACGTTCCTTGCATTGTTGGAACGCAGGGATTTGGTTCTGATATCGCGAATACCGGCGAGCTCAACAACCGCTCTGGCGGCGCCGCCGGCGATAACGCCGGTACCGGGGGCAGCAGGCTTTAACAGGATTCTGCCTGCGCCGAATTCACCGATTGTCTCATGGGGAATGGTGCTGCCGGACAGGTTCACTTTAATCATGTTCTTTTTCGCGTCTTCAATACCCTTGCGGATGGCTTCGGGAATTTCGGCCGCCTTACCGGTGCCGCAGCCAACATGACCATTCTCATCGCCCACGACAACCAATGCTGAAAAACGGAAGGTACGGCCGCCCTTAACAACCTTTGCGACACGGCTGAGCTTCACGACTTTTTCTTTAATATCCAATACGCTTGCATCTATTAACTGAGCCAAACTGGTTTCCTCCTTTTCTTAAAATTCCAGGCCGCCTTCACGGGCGCCCTCGGCTAATTCCTGTACACGGCCGTGATAAATGTAACCGCCGCGGTCAAAAACAACCGATTTAATACCGGCCTCGACGGCACGCTGGGCAACCAGCTTGCCAACCGCTCTGGCTGCTTCCTTGTTGCCGCCGTAGTTCTCCTTGAGCTCCTTGTCCAAGGTTGAGGCGGAAACCAGTGTAATGCCCTTTGTATCATCGATGATCTGCGCGTAAATATGCTTTAAGCTTCTGAACACGTTCAGTCTGGGACGCTCCGATGTTCCGCTGATCAGCTTACGGACGCGCTTATGTCTTCTCAGTCTTGCCACATTACTGACAGGCTTCTTAATCACTTTGTTCACTCCTTTTTTATGCTGCATGGATTTTGCCATGCTGATTCAGCAAAGGAAGATTATTTCTTACCGCCCGCTTTACCTTCCTTGCGTCTGATATGCTCATAAGAGTATTTGATACCCTTGCCTTTATAGGGCTCAGGCAGTCTCTTTTCTCTTACCTTCGCGGCAAATTCGCCAACAACCTGCTTATCGGTTCCCTTGATAACAATGGTATTGGGGTTCGGAACCTCAATGGTGATTCCTTCCACGGGAGCCATTTCAACAGGATGGGAATAGCCCAGGTTCATCAGCAGGTTTTTACCCTGCAGCTGCGCTCTGTAACCAACACCGTTGACCTCCAGGGTCTTTTCATAACCCTCTGTTACGCCGACAACCATGTTGTTCAGCAAAGAACGGGTCAGGCCGTGCAGAGCCTTGTGAGCCTTTATTTCCGAAGGTCTTGAAACGGTGATCACACCGTCCTCCTTCTTGATAATCATATCAGGATGTAATTTCTTTGTTAACGTGCCTTTCGGTCCCTTAACCGTGATATCGTTGCCCGCACCGATGGTAACATCGACACCGCTGGGAACCGTAATCGGCATTTTACCAATTCTGGACATTCTCTGACACCTCCCTGTCTAGTTTTTACCAGACAAAGGCCAGGACCTCGCCGCCGACGTTTTCCTGCCTTGCCTTTTTATCGGTCATAATACCCTTCGATGTGGAAATGATGGCGATGCCCAAACCCTTTAAGACCTTGGGCAGCTCCTCCGTGTTCTTATAAATTCTAAGACCCGGCTTGGATACTCTCTGCAGACCGGAGATAACCTTTTCTTTTCCCACATATTTCAGAGCGATTCTGATAATGCCCTGTTTTCCGTCCTCAATGACCTGATAATTCTTTATATACCCTTCCTCAAGCAGAATGGCCGCAATAGCCTTCTTCATGTTAGAGGCGGGCACATCAACCGTTTCGTGCCGGGCGGAATTTGCGTTCCGGATTCTGGTCAGCATATCCGCGATAGGATCGGTCACTTGCATGATTTTAGCCTCCTTCCAAATTGTTTTACCAGCTGGCCTTTTTCACACCGGGGATCTGGCCCTTGTAAGCCAGTTCTCTGAAGCAGATACGGCAAATGCCATATTTTCTCAAATAGGCGTGAGGCCGTCCGCAGATTTTGCAGCGGTTATAATGCCTGGTGCTGAACTTAGGCGTTCTCTGCTGTTTGTTAACCATCGATTTTTTAGCCATGATTCTCCTCCTTTACAATCAGAGCTTACCGACTGGCGAAGGGAGCGCCCATCAGCGTGAGCAATTCTCTTGCTTCCTCGTCGGTCTTGGCTGTGGTTACGACAATAATGTCCATACCTCTGATTTTATCGATCTTATCATAATCTATTTCCGGGAAAATAAGCTGTTCCTTAATACCCAGAGAATAATTTCCGCGTCCGTCAAAGGAATCGGGATTGATTCCCCTGAAGTCTCTTACACGAGGCAGAGCCACGGAAAAGAGCCTGTCTAAGAATTCGTACATTTTTGTGCCGCGCAGTGTAACCTTGCAGCCGATGTTCATACCTTCTCTGACCTTAAACGCAGCAACGGATTTCTTTGCCTTTGTGATAACGGGCTTCTGACCGGTAATCGCCGTCAAATCCTCAACCGCGCTGTCTAACGCCTTGGCGTTTTCCTTTGCTTCGCCCAAGCCGATATTAATTACGATTTTTTCCAGCTTCGGAATCTGCATTGTGCTTTTGTAGCTGAACTTTTCCATCAAAGCCGGTGCAGCCTCGGCGGTGTATTTATCCTGCATTCTAGACATGCGTCTTCAAACCTCCTTTACTCAAATATACTAGTCGCTGAACACTTCATTGCACTTTTTGCAATATCTGACCTTGTCGCCGTTTTCCAGAACCTTGCGGCCAATGCGCGCAGGCTTATTGCATTTAGAGCAAATGTTCATCAGGTTAGAAGCGTCCACAGGCGCCTCCTGCTTGATAATGCCGCCGGGATCGCCGGCACGGCGGGGTTTCTGATGCTTCGTTACAAACGCAACACCCTCAACAATCGCCTTGCCCTTTTCCGGGAACACGCTGAGAACCTTGCCCTTTTTGCCTTTATCCTTACCGGAAATTACGATGACCTCGTCGCCGGATTTAATATGCATTTTCGCCATAATAGCGTACCTCCTCCTTACAGCACCTCGGGAGCCAGAGAGAGAATCTTCATATATTCTTTTTCACGAAGCTCTCTTGCAACGGGCCCAAAAATACGGGTTCCTCTAGGATTTTTATCGTCTCTTATGATAACGGCTGCGTTCTCATCGAACTTAATGTAGGTGCCGTCGTTGCGTCTAACGCCGCTGGCGGACCGGACAATAACAGCCTTGACAACGTCGCCTTTTTTAACAACACCGCCGGGTGTCGCTTTTTTAACGGAAGCGACCACAACGTCACCGATGGCTGCATATCTTCTCTTGGAACCACCCAAAACGCGGATACACATCAGCTCTTTTGCACCGGTGTTGTCGGCAACCTTCAAAAGCGTTTGCTGTTGAATCATTTCGGTTTCCTCCTTATTTAGTATCGCACCAAGGGGTTGATTACTTGGCCTTCTCTACAATCTCCACCAGCCGCCATCTCTTGTCCTTCGACAGAGGTCTGGTTTCCATAACACGAACGCGGTCACCAATGCGGCACTCGTTGTTTGCGTCATGGGCCTTGAGCTTGTAGGTACGTTTAACAATTTTTCCGTAAAGCGGATGCTTCACATTATATTCAATCGCCACAACAATGGTTTTGTCCATTTTATCGCTGACGACCTTACCGGTTCTCTGCTTTCTGAAATTACGTTCCATGATTTCACTCCTTTCCGCTCAGTTGCAATTAGTTGGCTTCCTCTTCCAGCTTTCTTTCCGCCAAAACGGTTTTAATTCTGGCAATTGTCTTTTTAACCTCCACGATCCGCATGGGGTTTTCCAGCTGATTCGTGGCGTTTTGGAAACGCAGGTTAAACAATTCTTTCTTAAGGTCAGCTAAATTGCTTTCGAGCTCCTGATTTGTAAAATCGCGAATTTCTGTCACCTTCATATGCTTACGCCTCCTCTTCTTTCTGGGCGCGCGTTACGAATTTGCACTTGACAGGCAGCTTATGAGCCGCAAGACGCATCGCCTCTCTTGCTACCTCCTCGGAAACGCCGCCGATTTCAAACATAACCCGACCGGGCTTAACGACAGCCACCCAGTATTCGGGAGAACCTTTACCGCTACCCATACGGGTTTCAGCCGGTTTCTCGGTAATGGGCTTATCCGGGAAAATTTTAATCCAGACCTGTCCGCCTCTCTTAATATAACGGGTCATGGCAATACGGGCAGCCTCAATCTGATTCGAGGTGATCCAGGCGGGGCTCAGAGCCTGCAAACCGTATTCACCATAGGTAACGGTGTTGCCGCGTGTCGCCTTGCCTGTCATTCTGCCGCGCATGACTCTTCTGTATTTCACTCTTTTAGGCAATAACATGCTTTTTCATTCCTTTCTTTCAGAATGCACAAACGCCGTGCAATCAAGCCTTTGCAGCTGCCGGCTTTTGAATCTTCTTGCTTTCGGGAAGAATTTCACCCTTGTAAATCCAAACCTTAACGCCGATTTTACCATAGGTGGTATTGGCCTCCCAGAAACCGTAGTCAATATCGGCACGCAGAGTCTGCAGGGGGATAGTCCCCTCGTGATAATGCTCCGTTCTGGCGATTTCAGCACCGCCTAAACGGCCAGCACAGCTGGTCTTAATACCCTTTGCGCCTAATTTCATAGCACGTCCCATGGTGGACTTCATCGCTTTTCTGAAGGAAATTCTCTTCTCAAGCTGCGCCGCAATGTTCTCGGCTACCAGCTGCGCATCAACATCGGGGTGCTTAACCTCTTCAATATTCAGCGCAATGTTCTTACCGGTCATTGCTTCCAGTTCTTTTTTAACCTTATCAATTTCGCTGCCGCCTCGGCCGATGATGATACCGGGCTTGGCTGCAAAAATGTTAATTTTAATCCGTTTTGCAGTACGCTCAATTTCAATTTTGGATACGCCTGCTGCAAACAGCTTGTTCTTTAAGAATTTTCTTATGTTATAGTCTTCGACCAAAAGATCGCCGAACTGAGAATCCTGTGCAAACCATCTGGAATCCCAATCCTTGATGATACCGACTCTTAATCCATGCGGATTTACTTTCTGACCCAAGCTTCTTACCTCCTTCTTAACTTATTCCTTTTCCTTCAAAACAATTGTGATATGGCTGGTCCGCTTTCTGATGCGGAACGCTCTGCCCTGCGCTCTGGGACGGATTCTCTTTAATGTCGGTCCCTGACAGGCAAAGATTTCTGCCACATACAGGCTGTTAACGTCCATATTGTGGTTGTTCTCCGCATTGGCAATCGCTGACTTCAGCAGCTTTTCCACCGGTTCGCTGGCGGCCTTCGGCGTATTCTTTAAAATACCCAGCGCCACGCCCACGGGCTTATTTCTGATTAAATCTATCACAATCTTAACTTTTCTAGATGAAATACGTGCATAGCTCAGTTTCGCTCTGGCTTCCACAAAGATTCCTCCTTTCCTACAAGGAAATTTTATTTAACGCCTGACGTTTTGTTGCCGGCATGACCTTTATAGGTTCTGGTCGGCGCAAACTCGCCCAGCTTGTGTCCAACCATGTCCTCGGAAACAAAAACCGGAACATGCTTTCTGCCGTCGTGTACAGCAATTGTATGACCCACCATTTCAGGGAAAATGGTAGAGCTTCTGGACCAGGTCTTAACAACCTTTTTGTCGCCGGACTCATTCATAGCAACAATTTTCTTAATCAGGCTTTCTGCAACGAAAGGTCCCTTTTTAACCGATCTGCCCATTCTTTTTCCTCCTTCGCCCAAATTGGCTTGCCAGAGCCGCGTGCTGCGGCCCGGCAGCGTCACGCGGCACCTTTAGCGAGCACCGCGGCGTTTAACGATAAACTTATCATTAAGATTCTTTTTCTTTCTGGTCTTAAGACCCAGTGCCGGCTTACCCCAGGGGGTAACAGGTCCGGGACGACCGATGGGTGAACGGCCTTCACCACCGCCGTGGGGATGGTCATTGGGGTTCATAACAGAACCTCTGACGGTGGGACGAATACCCATATGACGTTTCCGGCCGGCCTTACCGATGGAAATGTTCTCATGATCCAGATTGCCGACCTGACCGATGGTGGCCATGCAGTTCAGCCGGATATAGCGAACCTCGCCGGAAGGCAGTCTGACCTGCGCATACTTATCTTCCTTAGCCATGAGCTGCGCCGCGCCGCCCGCACTGCGGACAAGCTGGCCGCCCTTACCGGGCATGAGCTCGATGTTGTGGATTAAAGTACCCACGGGGATAAACTGAATCTGCATTGCATTACCGGGCTTAATATCGGCGCCCATGGGATCGGTAACCAAAACGCTGCCGTCGGTTACGCCGAGAGGTGCCAGGAAGTAACGCTTTTCGCCATCCTCATACTGCACCAGTGCGATATTGGCGGAGCGGTTGGGATCGTATTCCACACCGATAACGGTAGCCGCGCCGACCTTATTTCTCTTAAAGTCAATAATTCTGTATTTTCTTTTATTTCCGCCGCCTCTGTGCCGGACTGTGATTCTGCCGTAGCTGTTTCTGCCGCCGTTTTTGCTGACGGTGGTCAAGAGTGAGCGTTCCGGCTCATGCTTCGTGATCTCCTCAAAGGTAGAAACGGTCATGAATCGTCTGGCAGGAGAGGTAGGATTAAATTTTTTGGTAGGCATCCTTTTCACTCCTTACTAAATTGGTGTCGGCATTACGCCATGCCGTCGAAAAATTCGATGGTTTTGCTGTCGGGCGTCAGTTTTACGACGGCCTTCTTCCAGCTGGGTCTTCTGCCCTCGTAGCGACCCATACGTTTCATTTTACCCATCATATTCAGCGTGTTAACGCTTTCAACCTTCACACCGAAGATTTCCTCGACCGCCTTTTTGATTTCGATT
The DNA here is from genome assembly GCA_964447945.1 of uncultured Oscillospiraceae bacterium. GTDB lineage: Bacteria > Bacillota > Clostridia > UBA1381 > UBA9506 > UMGS755. Next base: position 35,250 of record CAYUUO010000008.1, on the reverse strand, counting down.
TTGTTGGCTGACTTTTTAACCTCAAAGGTGTATTTCTTATCAGCGATCTGATCCATGCTCTGCTCGGAAATGATAGGCTTAATGATAATATCATGTGCGTATGTCATTATGCATACACCTCCCCTAACTGATCGGCAGCGCCCTTGGCGATGATAACGGTGCTGCAATTCAGCAGATCGTATACGTTCAGCATTCCGATAAAGCTGGTTTTCACACCCTCAATATTCTTCGCGCTGCGATACACCGCTTCGTTTTTCTCCGGCAGAACAATCAGGGTTTTGCCGGCAACGTTCAGATTCTTCAGCATTGCCGCAATCTGCTTGGTTTTAATTTCCGGTACTGCGATTTCATCCAATACCTTAATTTCCTGATCCTTAGCCTTAGCCGACAAAACAGATTTCATTGCCAGCGCACGGATCTTTTTGTTAACGCTCATCGCGTAGCTTCTCGGCTTCGGCGCAAACACAACGCCGCCGCCTGTCCACTGAGGCGCCCGGATGGAGCCCTGTCTGGCGCGGCCTGTTCCCTTCTGTCTCCAGGGCTTAGCGCCGCCGCCGCGAACCTCGGAGCGAGTCAATGCGCTCTGAGTGCCTTGTCTTTGATTGGCAAGATATGCAACAACCGTTGAATGAACCGCCGCTTCATTCGGCTCAATTCCGAATACAGCGTCGTTTAACTCGTAGCTGCCGACTTCCTTGCCTTCCATATTGTATAATACCACATTCGGCATGATACTTCCTCCTTTCGATGCAGGTCGCTTACTGCGCCTTTACAGAATTCTTAATGATAACCAGGCCGCCCTTCGGACCGGGAACGGCGCCGCGGATTGCCAGAATGTTGTTCTCCGCGTCAATCTTTACAACGGACAGATTCTGTACCGTAACCTTTTCAACACCCAAATGACCGGCCAGCTTTTTGCCCTTCATAACACGGGAAGGTGTGGAGCAGGCGCCCATGGAACCGGGACCTCTGTGGTAACCGGAGCCGTGGGTCATAGGGCCGCGGTGGGTACCCCAACGCTTAACCGTGCCGGCATATCCTTTACCTTTGCTGATGCCCGTAACGTCAACGGCGTCGCCTTCGGCGAACACATCCGCCTTGATTTCATCGCCCACGTTCATCTCTGCTGCGTTTTCCAGCTTGAACTCCTTCAGGTATTTCATGTAGCCGGTGCCGGCCTTTTTGAAATGACCCTGTAAGGGCTTTGTGGTATGTTTTTCTTTCTTTTCCAGAAAACCGACCTGCACGGCGTCATAGCCGTCGTTGTCAGCGGTTTTTTTCTGGATAACTCTGCAAGGACCGGCTTCAATGACGGTGACGGGGATTAAAACGCCGTCTTCGCCAAAAAGCTGCGTCATGCCGAGCTTTTTGCCTAAAATCGCTTTCTTCACAAAAGCACCTCCTAAAAAAAATTGGTTATTGGTTCATCCCAAAGGGAGGAACATGACCCGCCGCTTAAGCGGCAGTGCCTTTTAACAAACCTTGTGTGCCGGCAAGCATTGCTGCAGCCGACCTTCCGGTTTGCGAAATGCATTAATACTTCATTTCAATATCCACACCGGCAGGCAGCTCAATACGCATCAGCGCGTCAACCGTCTTATTGGTGGGGAGCAGAATGTCGATTAACCGTTTGTGGGTTCTCATTTCGAACTGCTCACGGGAATCCTTATACTTATGAACAGCGCGCAGGATGGTAACAACCTCTTTCTTGGTCGGCAGCGGGATGGGTCCTGACACCTTCGCGCCGGTTCTCTTGGCTGTTTCCACAATTTTTTCGGCGGACTGATCCAAAAGAACGTGATCATACGCCTTCAGTCTGATTCTGATTTTTTGACTTTGTGCCATTGTCTTTCCTCCTTCTCGAATTTGCCGCTTCCTATTAAATAAGAAGCATAATTTTGTCTGTGCATGAAGAAACGGCTCGCCGAAGCTGAACGAAATCCGTGCAGCCCCTTTTCAAAAAGCGTACACTCGGCCGGGTGTTTCACCCTTGGCCATAAATAAAACCCAAAAACCTCTGTTTCTGGGCCAGTCACGCTTCTTTTGCGGTCTTCCCCATTGGAAATCCCGTACACAAACGAAAGTAAAAAAGGACAAAAAGGCAGACAAAGCCGCCCTGATAAGCTTTTTTCTCTCTATTTGCGTATGACTAGTCGCCCGGTTTCTTGAATCGGACATTCTCCGCGGAAAAACCCGCCTCACAGGCGGCAACCTCCCGCATCATCGTATGTCATGTCACAGCTCTTTAATGATACACTAAATTAAGACAAATTGCAAGTTATAAGCGAAAAAAAGTGAATAAAAACTTTACTGAAATTTTTATCCACTTTTCTTATTTTATTGTGCAGTTTTTCATGTTCTTGTAGAATACACCCCGACGGGCACAAGGGATTGCGACCGGCAGCCTAACAAGCTAAAAAACTCAGCCAATAGCCGCGGACAGGCAACAGGCTTCCGCCTCCTTTTTGCAGAAAAGGGATAGCCAAACGACTTAAGACCCTTCTGCCCATCACAGCTTGTTATCCACCTGAATCACCGGGTTAAACCGCTCGTCACGCTCCCGGAGCTTTTCCTTAATGGCCGCCAGCGCCGCTTCCCGCTCCGCCGGTTTTAAGCTATAGGGCACCTCCAGATCGAAAATCAGATTGATGTTCTGCTCGCCGTCTGTCATGCGGAAGTCATGAATCCCAAACACAGGATTCACCTCGTGAACGCAGTCCAGAGCAAACTGCCTGATTTCCTCGGCCCGCTGGCAATTCACCATAATAGGGTCCATATGAATGACAATATGAACGCCCATTTCCTTCTCAATCTGCTTTTCTGTGGCATCAATAATTTCGTGTACCTTCACAATATCGCCGTCTACCGGCACCTCCGCATGCACAGAAGCCATCCGGCGGCCCGGACCGTAATCATGAATAATCAGGTCATGCACGCCGTCGATCCCCTCCTGCTGCAGAATCATATCACAAATTCGCTCAGCCACTGCCGGATCCGGCGGCGCGCCCAACAGAATGGTAATGGTATCCCGGGCGATGCCATAGCCGGTAAACATAATCAGCACGGAAATGGCAAGACCCATAATGCCGTCAACAGGCGCCTGAATCATCCGCCCCAAAAACAGAGAAACCACCACCGCACCGGTGGCATACACATCGTTCAGACTGTCCTGTGCCGCAGCACGGATAACCACGGACTGAATCCTCTGGCCGATATACCGATTATAGACAAACATCCACAGCTTAACCAGTACGGAAAACAGCATAATCCCCACCGACAGCCAGCTGAACGCCGACGGCTCATAGTGAAAAATTTTATCCAGCGAACCGCGCAGCAGTTCAAAGCCTACTAATATAATAAGGAAGGAAACGATTAAGGATGCTATGTATTCGGACCGGCCGTGGCCGAAGGGATGCTCCTCATCTGCATGGCGGTTGGCCGCCGTGGTACCGACCAGGGACACCACCGAGGAGCCCATGTCCGACAAATTGTTAAAGGCGTCGGACAGCACCGCTATCGAATTGCCCAGCAGGCCGGCACACAGCTTCAGCCCAAACAGCACAAAATTGCAGATAATGCCCAGCAGACCGGCCAGTCTGCCATAAGCCGCACGGACACCGGGATCATTGACCGCCTCATAATTTTTAACAAAACGCCGAATCAACAATTTAATCATATTTTTCTTCCCATCCTGATCATGATAATACCTATAGAATAACATATTTTTTTTTGCCTGTCAATTATTCCGGAAAAGAAAGGCATCAGCACGGCCGGAGCCGGACGACCGGAATATCATTCGGCATGTGCCGCTCCATATCGGTACGACCGGCAGCGAAGCTAAGCTAAAAAAACAAACATGCCTGCGGCAAATGCACGCCATTGGATTTTTCTCTGAACGGCTCACGCAAAGTACAGAGATATACAAACAGATTGCTAAATATACATCCTATTGATTGTATTTTAAAAATACTTCTTGACAAGTGCGGGAATCATGTGTATAATAAAATCAAAATTAATAATGATTATTATTTTTAGGATTGATTGACATGAGAAAATACAGCCGTCAGCGTGAGCTGATATTAGAGTATTTACAAAATACCACGACCCACCCCACGGCTGAGCAGATTTACACGGAGTTGAAACGCTCGCAGCCGGCCTTGAGCTTATCCACCGTGTACCGCAATGTTAATCTGCTGGCCGACGACGGCATTATCCGCCGGTTAGATACCGGCGAAGGCGCAGAACGGTTTGACGCCGATTTGCGGCCCCATAATCACTTTATATGTTTACAATGCAGGCAGGTAACCGATGTTTTCCGAACCCTTGTGGAGCCGGAAATGCTGGAGGCGGCGCTGGGAGAAAGCTTTCTCATCAGCCGGCACACGCTGTATGTTTACGGCCTGTGCAGCCATTGCAGCCATTCTGAAGCTGCCGCACTGCATTAAATAAAAAAATTAAATTATTTATATGGAGGTATTCTATTATGAAAAAATTTGTATGTCCTGTTTGCGGTTATGTTCACGAGGGTGACAGTGCCCCTGAAAAATGCCCCCAGTGCGGCGTTCCCGGTGCAAAATTCACCGTTATGGAAGAAGGCGCTTTAAACTTTGTTTGTGAGCACGTAATCGGCGTTGGCGCTAAGGAAAAGGTTGAGGCTGACGTTTATGAGGGCTTAAAGGCAAACTTTGAGGGTGAGTGCACTGAGGTCGGCATGTATATCGCCATGGGCCGTCAGGCTATCCGCGAGGGTTATCCCGAAATCGGCGAGTTTTATCTGAGAGCCGCCTGGGAGGAAGCGGAGCATGCCGCTAAATTTGCTGAATTGCTGGGTGAGGTTGTTACGCCTTCCACCAAGAAGAACCTGGAGCTGAGAAGCGAGGCTGAGTGCGGCGCAACCGCCGGTAAGCTGGAGCTGGCTAAGCGCGCTAAGGAGCTGGGCTACGACGCCATCCACGACACCGTTCATGAAATGGCAAAGGACGAGGCGCGGCACGGCAAGGGCTTTGAGGGCATGCTGAAGAGATATTTCGACTAAGTTAGATAAATAGACTCCGAAAACAGTTTTAAGAAGATAAAACACGGTTAGCTTACACAAGTTAATCGTGTTTTTTTATGCCCAATCCGATCCACCGAAAAAAATTTTTCCATTTTATTAAAAAAAGTATTGACAAATATAGAAACCTATGATAACATAGTAAACAGATAGGAATTATATGTGATATGAATGAGTACAAAGCGACGGAGGATGAAACCTATGAAATTAAGAAGCATTTGGTTTGACCTGCTGCGTCACAACTGGCGAAACGGACGAATGTGACGGTGGTGCGCAAAACCGTTTTACGACAACAACATAAAATTTGAAAGAAAAGAGGAAACGAAAATGGCAAATATAAAAGATACTTCAAAATGGGGTTTTGAAACAAAACAGCTACATATCGGACAGGAAAATCCGGATCCGGCAACCGACGCAAGAGCGGTGCCGATTTATCAGACAACCTCCTATGTGTTTAAAAACTCGGCCCACGCAGCCGCGCGCTTCGGCTTATCCGACCCGGGAAATATCTATGGCAGACTGACCAATTCCACCCAGGATGTGTTTGAGCAAAGAATTGCAGCTCTTGAGGGCGGTGTTGCCGCTCTGGCCGTGGCCTCCGGCGCTGCCGCCATTACCTACACCATCGAAAACCTGGCTGAGGGCGGCGGACATATTGTTGCACAAAAGACCATTTACGGCGGAACATATAATCTCCTGGCGCATACACTGACAAAGTACGGCATTACGACCACCTTTGTCGATATTCATAATCTGGATGAGGTAAAAGCCGCTATTTTACCCAATACAAAGGCGATTTTCATTGAAGCTCTGGGGAATCCGAACAGCGACATTCCCGATGTGGAGGCGCTGGCCGAAATTGCACACGCCGTAAAGATTCCGCTTGTGATTGATTCCACCTTTGCAACGCCGTATTTATTCCGTCCCATTGAACACGGCGCCGATATTGTGGTTCATTCTGCAACAAAGTTCATCGGCGGACACGGCACAACCCTGGGTGGTGTGATCGTAGACAGCGGCAAATTTGACTGGGAGGCAAGCGGCAAGTTTGCGTCACTGGTTGACCCGAACCCCAGCTATCACGGCGTATCCTTTACAAAGGCAGTCGGAGCGGCGGCATTCGTTACCAAAATCCGTGCGATACTCCTCCGCGATACTGGCGCCTCCATTTCGCCCTTTAATGCCTTTTTGCTGCTGCAGGGTCTGGAAACCTTATCCCTACGCGTAGAGCGCCATGCGGAAAACACGAAAAAGGTGCTTGACTATCTGAGCGGACATCCGCTGGTGGAAAAGGTGAATCATCCGGCTCTTGCAGAGCATCCCGACCACAAGCTGTATGAACGGTATTATCCCAACGGCGGCGGTTCCATCTTTACCTTTGAGATTAAGGGCGGCGCAAAGGAGGCGCAGGATTTCATTGATAGATTGCAGATTTTCTCACTCCTTGCCAACGTAGCCGATGTGAAATCCCTTGTCATCCATCCGGCAAGCACAACGCACTCACAGCTTTCGGAGGATGAGCTGCTGGATCAGGGCATTAAGCCCAACACAATCCGCCTTTCCATCGGTACGGAAACCGCAGCGGATATTATAGCTGACCTGGATCAGGCGTTTAACGGGTAAGATATAACGCCTTTAGGCTTAGCGGCTTTAAGAGGATTCGTTAACATAAGGACTCGCTCTGCCATACGGTGCGGCGGTAGAGAATGGCCGTGAAAATACAAATAAACATCGCTGCACCATGTTGGCCGCACGAAAACGGCCTGTGATTGATCTTTAAAAAGAAAGAAGGACTTGATGATGAAAACCTATGAAAGAATTACGGATTTAATCGGCGGAACACCGCTTCTTGAACTGAAGAACTACGAAAAAGAAAAGAATCTGTCTGCAACCATTCTGGCAAAGCTTGAGTATTTTAATCCTGCCGGCAGTGTGAAGGACAGAATTGCCAAGGCCATGATTGACGAAGCGGAGGCAAAAGGTCTTTTAACGCCCGATTCGGTTATTATTGAACCGACCAGCGGCAATACGGGAATCGGTCTTGCGTCGGTTGCTGCCTCAAGAGGGTATAAAATCATTTTGACAATGCCGGAAACCATGAGCATCGAACGCAGAAATCTTTTAAAGGCATACGGCGCAGAGCTCGTTCTGACAGAAGGCGCAAAGGGCATGTCGGGCGCCATTGCAAAGGCACAGGAGTTGGCCGCGGCAACGCCGAACAGCTTCATTCCCAGTCAGTTTACCAATGCAGCAAACCCGGCGGCCCATCGCAGCACGACCGGCCCTGAAATCTGGAACGATACCGACGGCAAGGTGGATATCTTTGTGGCAGGCGTGGGCACGGGCGGTACTGTGTCGGGCGTGGGAGAATATCTGAAATCCCAAAACCCCAAGGTTAAGGTTGTTGCCGTGGAGCCTGCCGGTTCCCCCGTTTTGTCAAAGGGCACTCCCGGGCCGCATAAAATCCAGGGGATAGGCGCAGGCTTTGTGCCCGATACCTTAAATACGGAAATTTATGATGAAATTATCACCGTTGAAAACGAGCACGCTTTTGAAACAGGAAGAGCTCTGGCACGGGGAGAAGGCGTTCTGGTTGGCATTTCCTCCGGAGCAGCAGTATATGCGGCGACCGAGCTGGCAAAACGCCCTGAAAATAAGGGAAAGCTCATCGTTGCCCTTTTGCCGGATACGGGAGAAAGATATTTGTCAACACCCATGTTTACAGAATGATTTTCAGAATTTGACAGACGGAATCATCGGCAGATGACCGTCTGTAAGCCCCGATACAGCCGCCGACAATCAGACGGTGCCGCACATCTTTTAATGCCGCGGTGGCTTCATACTGCTGCGGCAAACGAAAACCCCTGCTTTTGTGTTAAGCAGGGGTTTTCGTTTGCCGGAGGTTATCAGAGCCTTTCTGCCTATGTACACCCTACAAAAAAGCCTGAGATTCAGCATATTGTCAACCATTATTTATATAATGGTTGACAATATATCCCTGCTATGGTATAATTGAATCTGTTGGAGGTGAAGCCTGTGGGGACAAAAGAACAATTGCTGGCACTTTTTGAAAATAATAAGGGCGTTTACCTGTCTGGCGAGGACATTGCCGAAAAGCTTTCGATTTCCAGAACCGCCGTATGGAAAGTCGTCAAGGGCTTGCGCGGCGAGGGGTATAACATTGATGCCGTTCGCAATAAAGGCTATTGTCTTTCTGTTGAAACGGATATCCTGTCTGCCCAGGGGATTCAGAAATACTTGAATCCGGTCTGCTCAGGGCTGGAATTAGACGTTTTCCCTGCCCTGCAATCTACAAATACAATGGCGCGCGAAAAAGCAGCAGCCGGGGCACCCGAAGGCTATACCGTCATTGCAAATGCCCAGACAACAGGCAGAGGCAGGAGCGGACGCAGCTTCTTTTCCCCGGCTGATACGGGTGTTTATATGAGCCTGCTGCTCCGTCCGCCCCATTGTTCTGCCGGGCAGGCAGTCAAGCTGACCACGATGGCCGCCGTTGCCGCCTGTGAAGCCATTGAAGCCGTATCCGGCGAAAAGGCACAGATCAAATGGGTAAATGACGTTTATGTTTCCGGCAAAAAGGTTTGCGGCATTCTCACGGAGGCCGCCTTTGGCCTGGAGGACGGATTCTTGGAATATGCCGTCCTCGGCGTTGGAATCAACGTATCTCCACCCAAGGATGGGTTCCCCGATGAATTGAAGCAGGTCGCCGGCACTGTGTTTCCCAACGCGCCAAGCGACGGTAAAAATCATCTGGCTGCGGAATTTTTGAACCGCTTCATGGCATATTACACCATGCCGCAAAACGCAATATATGTCGATCGTTACCGAAGCCGAAGCCTTGTCATCGGCAAAGAGATACAGGTGATTGCCTCTGCCTGCCGGAAAAATGCAACTGCACTGGACGTCGATGAGGAATGCCGGCTGATTGTAAAATATGAGGACGGTACAAAAGAAGCGCTGTCCTCCGGCGAAATCAGCGCGAAGCTTTCATAATGAAAACAACCGCCGCCCGCCGGAAGGTGATTTTAAAAAAGCAGAGGATGCGCAGAGGAAATTCCGCGCTGTTTTTTAAAACAAACTACAAGTGAAACAATGGAGGAAAGAATTTATGTCAACATCAGAAACCAAAAGAATGAAAACATCGGACACGGCATATATCGCCGTGTTTGCCGTCGTAATGGCGATTTGCGCATGGATTTCCATTCCTGCGGCGGTGCCTTTTACGCTCCAGACCTTTGGCGTGTTTTTGGCCGTTGGGGTTTTGGGCGGAAAAAGGGGGACTTTGGCCGTTCTGACCTATTTGCTGCTGGGCATCGTCGGCGTCCCGGTTTTTTCAGGCTTTTCAGGGGGCATCGGCTATATTATCGGCAGCACGGGCGGCTATATCATCGGATTTCTTTTTTCCGCTCTTACCATGTGGGCGCTGGAAGCTCTTTTAGGCAAAAAGAGATGGGTATTGGCTCTTTCAATGGTGCTTGGTCTGTTGGTGTGCTACGCCTTCGGAACCGTTTGGTTTATGCTGGTCTATGCAAAAAACACCGGAGAAATCGGCTTATGGACGGCACTTGTGAAGTGTGTATTTCCCTATATGATCCCGGATGCGGTAAAAATCTTCCTCGCACTGATGATTTGCAAAAAGCTCGCCACGGCCATTAGGGTGAATTAAAGACGCATAGGTAAGGTCGCCCCTTTTTAAAAAGCCGGCGGACATCCGCTAAATTACATAATCGTTGGCATAGCTTTCTCTTTTCTTATCTAAAATGTCCTGTATGGTGATGCTGTCAAGATAGTTATGAATCAGGTCATTCAGGCCCTGCCAAACAAAAAGAGTCGGACAGGTGCTGCTGCGCTGGCACGGATTGGGCGACTGCTCTAAGCACGAAACAGGCGCAAGGTTTCCCTCTGTCAGACGCAGAATCATGCCAATCGTATATTTATCCGGTGATTTTGCAAGTCTGTAACCGCCCTGAAACCCACGGTTTGTCTGCAAAACGTCTGACCTATTTAGAATGGTGACAATTTGCTCCAGATACTTTTTGGAAATGCCCTGACGCTCCGCAATTTCCTTGAGTGCAATATAGCCGCCGTCATCATGCTCGGCAAGGTCTAAAAGCATGCGAACGGCATATCTTCCCTTGGTCGAAATTTTCATGAATAAGCACCTCATTTCATACTACTATAATAACATATATTTAGTAGGTTTTCAAGATATAAAAAATGATTATTCCTAAATTTGAGATGCTTTTCCACCCGGATAGGCGGCAAATTATATGTAAAGGTTGGGATGTAGCACCGGAGGGGCTGTAGCAAAATTACAACCCCTCCGGTGTATATAATGCGTTCTGCTATCCGGCAGCCGCGGTTTTTCGATGAAATCCCCTGCCGATTAATAATTTTTCTTCCGAATTTCAAAATAGGCCTGGGCATGGCTGCAAACCGGGCAGATATTGGGCGCGTCCTTGCCCACATGGATATGACCGCAATTCCGGCAGATCCACACCTGCTCCTCCGGCCGTTTGAAGACCTGCTGCCGCTGCAGATTGTCAATCAGCGCCCGATAGCGCTCCTCGTGCTCCTTCTCAATCGCACCCACCTGAGAAAACAGCCGGGCAATGGAATCGAAGCCCTCCTCCTTGGCGGTTTTGGCAAATTCCGCATACATTTCCGTCCATTCACTGTTTTCGGCCGCCGCCGCATCCGCCAGATTCTTTTTGGTATCACTGATGCCGCCTAACAGCTTATACCATATCTTAGCGTGAGCCATTTCGTTGTGAGCCGTTGACATAAAAATGTCGGCAATTTGTTCATATCCTTCCTTTGCCGCCACAGAAGCATAATAAGTATATTTGTTTCTGGCCTGTGATTCTCCGGCAAAGGCAGTCCTCAAATTTTGCTCCGTTTTAGTGCCTGCTAACTGCATATAATCCTTCCTTTCAAAACAACTCTGTCAATAGATTGCCCCGACCGGGTGAATTTATACAAAATTTTACCACCACAGGGCGCAATCTGTGGCAAAACAGCAGATTGATTGAGCAAAATCACGATTTTCTATTGACTTTTCCCGTGAAAAAATATAAAATTAAAGATATGAATTTTTTTGCTTGCGTTTGCCCCCGGACACGCACAGAAAAGATAAAATCTTGTCGGATACAATCTGACGGAATGGAGTTTTGTTATGACGCAAATTATAGCCTGTATTTTTCTGATCCTGTTCACGGTTCTGATGATATGCATCGGCGTGAAAACCTCCAAACAGTCCAAAACCATGTCGGGCTTTTTGCTGGGCGGCCGGAAAATCGGCCCTTGGATCAGTGCCTTTGCCTATGGTACTTCTTATTTTTCCGCGGTTATTTTCATCGGCTATGCCGGCCGCACCGGCTGGACGGTGGGTATCGGCGGTGTTTGGATCGGCATCGGCAATGCGCTTTTAGGCTGTCTGCTGGCCTGGTTCCTGCTGGCACGGCGCACCCGGCGCATGACGCACAACATAGGCGCCGCCACAATGCCGGAGTATTTTGAAAAACGCTATCACTCCCAGGCCATGAAGGTGTATGCGGCGCTGATTATCTTTATCTTTCTGGTGCCCTACTGTGCTACGGTATATAAGGGTCTGGGCTATTTATTCTCACAGATTTTCCCCATCTTCGGCAGCAACGGCAACGTGATCTGCATGTTTATCATTGCGGTGCTCACCGGTATATATCTGGTTTTAGGCGGCTATGTGGCTACCGCTGTAACCGATTTTATTCAAGGCATCATCATGCTGGTCGGCGTGGTCGTTATGGTGGCCGTAATCGTGTCAAATCCCGTTGTGGGCGGCTTTTCAGAGGGCTTTGCCAAGCTGCGGGCCATTGAACCCTCTCTGGTGAGTGTTTTCGGCGGCAGTCAATGGACCTTCCTGTTAATGAACATTCTGCTGACCAGCTTCGGTACGATGGGTCTGCCCCAGATGGTGCATAAATATTACGCCATCAGCGACGAAAAACAAATCCCCAAGGCAGCGGTGGTTTCCACGGCTTTTGCCCTGATTATCGGCACGGGCGCCTATGTGGTGGGTACCTTCGGCCGCCTGTACTTAAACAACACCCCGCCTGCCGATGGCCTTGATGCCGTTGTCCCCCAGATGCTGATGAGCGCACTGTCCGGCAGCGTCTGGACGAATATTATTCTGAGCGTGATCCTGCTTTTGGTGCTCTCGGCCTCCATGTCTACCCTGTCCTCCATTGTGCTCACCTCCAGCTCTGCCATTGCAGTGGATTTGATGCCTGTGGTCAAGCCGGATTACGATAAGAAACATCAGATGGTGTTAATGCGGTCGCTGTGCCTGCTGTTTGTGGCGGCCTCCTTTATCTTTGCCAGCTTCAAGGTGGCTTTTATCATGCAGCTCATGTCCTTTTCCTGGGGCGTTGTGGCCGGCTGCTTTATCGGCCCCTACTTCTGGGGACTCTATTCCAAAAGAATCACCCGCGCCGGTGTTTGGTGCGGTCTGCTGTCCGGCCTGCTGGTGGTAGGCGGCGGCACGCTGTATTACACCCTGACCGACAGCTTTGCCGCGGCCAGCAGTCTGTCCCAGAATTTCGGCGTGTGTGCCATGGCGGTATCCTTCGTGATTACGCCGCTGGTCAGCCTGTTTACCAAGCGCTATGACCCGGCCTCCTTAGAATCCGCCTTCGACGGCATTTAACAGAAGATTATTATTATGATATAGACGAGGTGCATTATGAAGTACTATCAGAAGGACATAGAATGTATGTCCCGATCAAAAATGAATGAATTACAGCTGGAACGGCTGAAACAGACCGTGGCCTATACCTATGAAAATGTGCCGATGTATAAAAAAAAGTTTGATGACATCGGCCTGAAGCCCACGGATATCAAAACCCTAAAGGATTTGCAGAAAATCCCCTTTACCGTGAAAACCGATTTACGGGATAATTATCCCTTTGGCCTGTTTGCCGTACCGATGAAGAAAATCGTCCGGATTCACGCCTCCAGCGGCACCACCGGCAAGCCTACGGTTGTGGGCTACACCAAACGTGATTTGGAGGTTTGGTCCGACCTGATTGCCCGTCTGGTTGTGCAGGTGGGCGGCAGCGAGGACGATATTGCCCAGATTGCCTTTGGCTACGGTTTGTTTACCGGCGCCTTAGGCCTGCACTACGGTCTTGAAAAGCTGGGTGCGGCCATTGTGCCTACCTCCAGCGGCAATTCCGAAAAGCAGGTTATGCTCATGAAGGATTTCGGCACAACCCTGCTGGTGGCCACCCCCTCCTATGCGCTGTATCTGTCTGAGGTGATGGAGGAAATGGGCTATAAAAAGGAGGACTTTAAGCTGCGGCTGGCCATGCTGGGCTCTGAGGGTCACACAGAGGAAATGCGCGCCGTTTTGGAGGATAAGCTGGGCGTTCTGGCCACGGAAAACTATGGACTGTCTGAGGTCATGGGCCCCGGTGTGGCCGGTGAATGTATCTATAAAAACGGTCAGCATATTGCTGAGGATTGCTTTATTTATGAAATTATCGACCCCAAAACCGGCGAGGTGCTCCCCGATGGCGAAACCGGCGAGGTGGTCATTACAACGATCAACAAGGAAGGCATCCCGGTGCTTCGCTACCGCACCAAGGATATTTCCTATTTAATTGACGAGCCCTGCCAATGTGGCAGAACCAACCGCCGTATGGCGAAAATTCAGGGGCGGACTGACGACATGCTGATTATCCGCGGCGTGAACGTGTTCCCCTCTCAGGTTGAAAGCGTTTTGGTGGGCATGGAGCATATCGCGCCGCACTATCAGCTGATTGTAACCAAAAAGGGCTACACTGACCAGCTGGAGGTTCAGGTTGAGCTGGCAGACGCCAGCCTGTTGGAAAGTTTTTCACAGCTGGAGGCCGTGGAAAAGAGCATTGTGCACAAGCTGCAGGTGGTTCTGGGTCTGTCCGCTAAGGTCAAGCTGATGGCGCCCAAGAGCATTGAGCGCACCGCCGGTAAGGCCAAGCACGTTATTGACCTCCGATAACCTGATGCACAGGCTGTCCCGGTTTTTGCCGGAAACGGCACAGGGACGCCGTGCCCTATCCGTCCGCCCGCCCGCGGCAGACGAGCCCACACCATTTCTGCGGGCAGAAAGGCTATGAAAATATGAAAAAACTAATGCTAGGCAATGAAGCCATCGCACGGGGAGCCTATGAGGCCGGTGTGCGCGTGGTATCCTCCTACCCCGGCACGCCCAGCACGGAGATTACGGAATTTATTGCAAAATATGATGAAATATATGCAGAATGGGCGCCCAATGAAAAGGTGGCCGTTGAGGTTGCTTCCGGCGCCGCCATTGCCGGCGGCCGGGCGCTGTCTGCCATGAAGCACGTGGGTCTGAACGTGGCCGCCGATCCTCTGTTCACCATGAGCTACATCGGCGTTAATGCCGGACTGGTGCTCTGCGTGGCTGACGATCCCGGTATGCACAGCTCCCAGAACGAACAGGACAGCCGGAACTATGCCATTGCGGCCAAGCTGCCCATGCTGGAACCGTCCGACAGCGGCGAGTGCCGTGACTTTGTTAAGCAGGCCTATGCCATCAGCGAACAGTTTGACACCCCGGTGCTGGTGCGCCTGACCACCCGCGTGGCACATTCCCAGAGCGAGGTGGAGCTCTTGCCCCGCGAGGAAATGCCGGTGAAGGACTATCAGAAGGACGCGGCGAAAAACGTTATGATTCCGGCCAACGCCCGTCCCAAGCACGTGCAGGTGGAAAAGCGCATGGAGGCGCTGACTGCATTTAATAACACCTCGGCGCTGAACCGGGTGGAAATGCAGGACACGAAAATCGGTATTATCACCGCCGGTATTGCCTATCAGTATGCCCGGGAGGCCTTCCCCAATGCCTCCTTTTTAAAGCTGGGCATGATTCATCCCCTGCCCCAGCAGCTGATTGCGGATTTTGTCAGCAAGGTGGACGTCTGCTACGTCATTGAGGAGCTGGATCCGGTGCTGGAGCGCCAGATTAAGGCCATGGGGCTCAAGGTGCAGGGCAAGGATCTTTTGCCGGCAGTCGGCGAGTATTCCGCGGCACTGCTGCGGGAAAAGCTGGCAGGCAAGGCTGCTGCCCCCACCTTTACCACAGACGAAGCCATCCCTATCCGCCCGCCGGTTATGTGTCCCGGCTGCTCACACCGCGGTGTGTTTTATGTATTGAATAAAATGAAGCTGGCCGTCAGCGGTGATATTGGCTGCTATTCCTTAGGCAGTGCCAAGCCCTTAGACAGCATCGACAGCATTATCTGTATGGGTGCCAGCATTTCCGGGCTGCACGGCATGGAAAAGGCCCGGGGTCGTGATTTTGCTCAAAAATCCGTAGCCGTTCTGGGAGATTCCACCTTCCTGCACTCCGGTGTTACCGGCCTGATGGATATGGTGTATAACAAAGGTACCTCAACAGTGATTATTCTGGATAATTCCATCACCGGCATGACCGGCCATCAGGATAACCCGGCCACCGGCCTGACCATTAAGGGCGAACCCACCCGGCAGGTGGATTTGAAACAGCTGTGCCATGCCGTGGGTGTTGATCTTGTCACCGTGGCCGATCCCTTTGACGTGGAGGGCTTTGAGAAAATTCTGCGGGAGCATCTGGCCGCGGCAGAGCCTTCGGTGATTATTGCCCAGCGGCCCTGCGCCCTGCTGAAAAAGGCCGGGTACACAGGCTGCTGCACCATCACAGATGCCTGCAAAAACTGTAAAATGTGCATGAAGCTGGGATGTCCCGCCATTTCATTGACCGAAAACGGCCCGGTGATTGACGATACCCTTTGCAACGGCTGCGGTCTTTGTGTGAACGTATGTAAATTCGGGGCAATTTGTAATAAATAAACAGGGTCCGCAAACGGACGGATGGAGGTCAGAATGAATATTATGATTGTGGGCGTAGGCGGGCAGGGCACCCTGCTGGCCAGCCGTATTTTAGGCGCCGCAGCACTGCGGGCCGGTAAACAGGTAAAGCTTTCTGAGGTACACGGCATGAGCCAGCGCGGCGGCAGCGTGGTGACCTATGTTAAATATGGCGACCGGGTGGATTCTCCGGTGATTGAAAAGGGCGAGGCAGATATGATTATCGCCTTTGAAGAGCTGGAGGCCTATCGCAGTCTGCCCTATCTGAAAAAAGACGGCGTGCTGATTGTGAACACGCAGAAAACCAATCCCATGCCGGTGATTACAGGGGCTATGGAATATCCGGCGCATATTTTGGAAACCCTGCAGGATAAAGGCGTAAAGCTTGTGGCCTGCGACGCCCTGGAGCTGGCACGGCAGGCCGGCAGCATTAAGGCCGTGAACGTGGCCTTAATCGGCGTGATGGCGAAAAACTCTTCCCTGCCGAAGGACATCTGGGAGGGTGCTCTTTCTGACGCCGTGCCGCCGAAATTCCTGGAACTGAATCAAAAGGCCTTTGCCTTGGGCTATCAGCATTAAATGGCAGGGCTGTCAATATTGTCATTCAGATAAGCAACCAAAAAAAGAAAGGATGGGATCATATGGAACTGGTTAAACAAATTTCTGTATTCGTGGAAAACGCCAGAGGAAAGCTCTCCAACATCACCACCATATTAGCAGAGGGCGGCATCAACATCCGGGCACTGTCAATTGCAGATACCACGGATTTCGGTATTCTGCGCCTGATTGTACAGGACCCCGACAAGGCTGTTGAGATTTTATCCCAGCATGATATTATGGTTAAGTCCACCGAGGTTATCGTGGTGGAAATCACCGATGAGCCCGCCGGTCTGAACAAGGCGCTGTGCCTGCTGCGGGACAGTGATGTGGCGCTTGAGTATCTATATGCCTTTGTCAGCAAAAAGGAAAACGAGGCCTATGTGATTATGAAAACAGACAACGCAGAAGCGGCGGTGCAGGCTCTGACCGGCGGCGGCGTCCGCGTTCTGTCAGCAAAGGAAGTATATACGCTTTGATGGATCGGATAATGAAGGATGTGTACGGCGTCCGTGAGGAGACCCTAGCCCTCATACGCCGTGCGGAAGAGGATTTGGCCGAAGTCTTTCGCGGCTTTGAGGCGCAGGCGGCATATAATCAGGCTAAGGTGCTGGCGGCGTTCCACGCCGAGGGCGTCAGCGAACGTCATCTGCTGGGCACCACCGGCTACGGCTATGATGACGCCGGCCGGGAGTCGCTTGATCGGATTTATGCCGCCGTGCTGGGGGCTGAGACGGCGCTGGTTCGCCAGCAGCTGGTATCCGGCACACATGCCCTGGCCGCCTGCCTTTTCGGCGTACTGCGACCGGGCGATACACTGCTGTTTGCCACGGATTCGCCCTACGACACGCTGGAAGAGGCTGTCGGGCTGCGCGGCGGAAAAGGCAGCGGTTCGCTGGCGGACTGGGGGGTGAAAAGCAAGGTTGTGCCTCTTTTGGCCGACGGTTCGCCGGATTATGACGCTTTAAAGGCCGCTCTCGACGATTCTGTGAAAATGGTTGCCATTCAGCGCTCAAAGGGTTACGCCTGGCGGAAATCCCTGTCTGTGGCGGAGATTGGCCGCTTGATTCAGTGGCTCAAGGGCATCCGACCCGACATCATCTGCATGGTGGACAATTGCTACGGCGAGTTTGTGGAGGCAGAGGAGCCGACGGCGGTCGGCGCCGATTTAATGGCCGGTTCTCTCATTAAGAATCCCGGCGGCGGTCTGGCTCCCACCGGCGGCTATATTGCCGGGCGGGCGGATTTGGTGGAAAAGGCAGCGGCCCGACTGACGGCGCCGGGCATTGGCGGTGAGGTGGGGGCGACCCTGAACGTGAACCGTCTCTTTTTTCAGGGACTGTTTCTGGCGCCCCACGTTGTCATGCAAAGCCTGAAATCCGCTGCACTGGCGGCACGGATGCTGGAGCTGGCCGGCTATGACGTGTGCCCTGCCTCCACAGATGCCCGCACAGACATTATTCAGGCCGTGCGGCTGGGCAATGCGGAAAAGGTCTGTGCCTTTTGTCAGGGCATCCAGAAGGGTTCGCCTGTTGACAGTCAGGTCACGCCGGAGCCTTGGGACATGCCCGGCTACGAAAGCCCTGTGATTATGGCTGCCGGTACCTTCGTATCCGGCGCCAGCATTGAGATATCGGCAGATGCGCCCATTCGTGAGCCCTTCGCCGTTTATATGCAGGGCGGCCTGACCTACGAAAGCGCTAAGGTGGCGCTGCTCTGCGCGATGGACAAAATCGGTGCGGCGTCTGATTCACTAAATTGAGCGCTCATACGCCGGGCGGCGATGGTGTAACAACATGTACATACCGCGCCAAGCAGAAAAATCTTTTGTAATGAAGCTGTCTCCTGCCCGGATTGGCGGCGGGACGCAGCTTGTCCAATCTACACGATTTTACATGCAAGGGGCTGTCGCATTAAGTCGACAGCCTCTTTTGAGGCTGAACGGATTTAGATGCAGAACGAACAAACTGAGTCCCGACGGCGTACGAGGGTACGCCGAGAGGCGAAGTTTGTTTGTAGCTTTAAGGCATAAAAAAGAAGGAATTCATTTAAAAAAATGAATTCCAACCTCAAAAAAATACTTCTTATTCTCTTTATCCGGCGTTTCGACTGTATTATTAGCCTTAAAGCGGTCTGCGCTAAATGCGACAGCCTCTTTTAACTATGAAGGAGGTTCCCTATGCTGAAAATCGGCTGTCATTTATCCGCGGCCGGCGGTTATCTGGCCATGGGGCAGGAGGCCCTGTCCATCGGCGCCGACACCTTCCAGTTCTTCACCCGCAACCCCCGGGGCGGTCAGGCAAAGGCGCTGAACAAGGAGGACGTCGCCGCCTTCCGGCATTTGGCCGAGCAGGAGGGACTGCTGCCTGTGCTGGCTCATGCGCCCTATACCTTAAATCCGGCCTCGGCCGATCCACGGATCCGAGAATTTGCACTGCTGACCCTGGCAGACGATATGAACCGCCTGGCTTATATTCCGGAAAGCCTATATAACCTGCACCCCGGCAGTCACGTGGGACAAGGCACAGAAGCGGGCATTCGCCTGATCTGCGACGCATTGAATCAAGCCCTGCAACCGGCACACACCACGCCGGTGCTGCTGGAAACCATGGCCGGCAAGGGCAGTGAGATTGGCTGGCGCTTTGAGGAGCTGCAGGCGATTATTGAGGGGGTCACCCTGGGGGACAGAATGGGTGTTTGTCTGGACACCTGTCACGTCTATTGCGCGGGGTATGATATTGTCGGGGATTTAGACGGCGTTTTGGCCGAGTTTGATGCAGTCATCGGTCTTAACCGGCTGCGCGCCGTGCATTTAAACGACAGTATGCATCCCCTGGGCAGCCGCAAGGATCGGCATGCACGGCTGGGAGAGGGAACCCTGGGCATGGATACCTTCCAAAAAATCATAACGCATCCGCTTTTGCAGGATAAGCCTTTTTATTTGGAAACGCCAAACGATGCCGCCGGTCACGGCGAGGAAATCGCTGCCCTGCGGGCACTGGCGCAGAGATAAAGAAGTGAAGCGGCTCCTGTCATAGAACCTCGGGCCAACGGCATATACATAATACAAAGCCGTCCGCCCGGCTCACGGCGGGGTGCGGCGTCCGGAGGAAGGGTCAAAGAAAAAAAGACAGGCCGCGTCGGCTGATGTGCCGCACGCCGTTCCGGAAAGATTGTGAGCCGGAAAGGCAATGAGGTTATGAAAATATTGTTGATCAACAAACGGCTGTTGGCGGCCTATCTTGCTGTTTTAGTTTGTGCTGCCGCTTTACTGGTGTTTGGCTCCGGCCGGGTTGTGACTGTCTTTAATGACGAGGGGGCGGAACGTCTGCTGCCCATCTATAATGTGGACAAAGGGGAGGAAAAGGTCTGCTCTCTGACCTTCGATGCCGCCTGGGACGATGCCGACACCGACCAGCTCATTGAAATTTTGGACAAATATGGGGTTAAGGCCACCTTCTTTGTGGTTGGCAGCTGGGTAGAAAAATATCCGGAATCGGTCAGAAAATTCTCTGACCACGGTCACGAAATTATGAATCATTCGGACACGCACCCGCATATCAACCAGCTTTCTGAAGAAAAAGTTAAGGAAGAAATCACAAAATGTGCCGATAAAATTGAGGCCGTCACCGGCAAGCGTTCCACCTTGTTCCGCGGCCCCTACGGCGAGTATAACAACACGGTGATCAAGGCGGCAGAGGCTCTGGGGCACAAAACCCTCCAATGGGACGTGGACAGTTTAGATTGGAAGGATCTGGATACGCAGGATATTGTCACCCGCGTGCTAAAGCGCGTGAAGCCCGGCTCGGTTATGCTGTTTCATAACGGTGCCAAAAACACACCGGCTGCACTGCCGCAAATTATTGAACAACTGCAGTCGTCTGGTTACCGATTGGTACCGGCCACAGAGCTCCTGTTACCGGAGCCCACCGTGATCGATCACAAGGGCACGCAAATGCCCGCACAGAACCCTCCGGCAGAACCAGCACCCACAGACCCTCAGGCAGAAGACAGCCCGGCCGAAGCGGCGCCTACAGACCCACAGACAGGAGATGCACCGGCCGAAGCGGCGCCTACAGACCCGCAGACAGGAGATGCACCGACCGAATCCGAAACGTAATCCAAAACCTTCTATATGAATTTCATCAACAATGCCCGTTTTTGTGCGTGATTGTCCGAAGGTTATTGTTCTTTGAAAAAAAGAAGGGGCTGTAGTGTTGCTACAGCCTCTTTTTTGGGGGATAGTCCTGTTGTAACGCCCCCCGTTTGGCCTTAAATCTTTGGAATGACATCCAGTCTGTAGGTTTCAATCTGTCGGCCTGGGTGCTGTTTAATCCATCTGCCACCGGTGAAATCAGGAATGGCCACCGGTGCGCCGCCCATGGCGATGGATTGCTCGCTCAGCTCACTGATGCTCATCCACACCGCCGCGTCATACACATCAATAGGCGGCTCTGCCTTTTCCATGGCGCTTTCAAAGAAGGCCCGCAGCACCAGCCAGTCCATGCCGCCGTGACCGGCCTTAACTCCCTCGTCAAGATACCGCTTCCACAGCGGATGATCATAGGTCTTGGCATATTCCTTTATGTTGTCCCAATTGGGCCGCGCATCAAATTCGCCGCCTTCATATTTGTCCGCATCTTTTTCCAAAAACATGGAGTTTGTCGCCTCCTCCACATAGCCGGCGGTGCCATGAATCGCCAAACCGCGTGAATAAGCCCGGGGCAATGTGGTGTCCAGTGTCAGGGTGATGGTTTCGCCGCCGGCGCAGCGGATAACGGTTGTCACAATGTCCCCCTGGGCAAAGCGTGCCTTGGCCAGCTTGCTGTCTGCGCCGTACTTTTGCAGGGCATAGGCATGCAGACCGACCGATTTAGAGGCCATCGATACCAAAGACAGCATTCTGTTGCCGCGGTTAATATTCAAAAGCTTGGCAATGGGGCCCAGCTCGTGGGTGGGATAGTTCTCACAGTTCCGCAGCAGATAGTTCCGCAGGCGGTAATGCCGGATTTCCTCGCCGCTGGAAATTTCCCCCCGCAAATCGTGATGATAGCCGCCCTCGCAATGCACAATTTCGCCGAGAACGCCGTTCTTTGCCATGTTGAGGCACATCATTTCAAGCTGCCCGTAGCAGCAGTTTTCCAGCAGCATACAGGGTACGCCGGTTTCTTCATAGGTTCTGATCAGCTTCCAACAGTCCTCCAGCGAATAGGAGCCGCCAACCTCCATGCCGGCATATTTCCCGGCCCGCATAGCGGCAATGGCAATTTCCACATGGGCCTCCCACGCCGTGCTGATGACCACCGCTTCTATCTCGGGAATGGCCAGCACCGCCTGATATTCCGTAGTGCAAACAGGCTCTTTACCCTTTGCCTCCCGCACTGCGGCCGCCGCGTCCTGCACTCTGTCCTCATATTCGTCACAAAGAGCCAGAATCTCCACATCCTCCATCTGCAAAATTACATCCTTAAGCAGACTGGAGCCCCGCTGTCCCAAGCCAATGATACCAATACCGATTTTTTTCATTTCATATCGTCCTTTCGTCTTTACAAATTGCCGGTTCTTTGCTATAATGATACCG
Source organism: uncultured Oscillospiraceae bacterium (assembly GCA_964447945.1). Taxonomy (GTDB): domain Bacteria; phylum Bacillota; class Clostridia; order UBA1381; family UBA9506; genus UMGS755. Next base: position 13,114 of record CAYUUO010000008.1, on the reverse strand, counting down.
TAAATTCTTCCCAGCGCCAATGAGCGCACTGTGCAATATGCTTACATTATAATCAATCGGAAATCATAGTACAATAGGATAATAGCCAAAAAATGTATGATTTTGGCTACTTTAGAGGTTGCTTATGTGGGAAAACAATATCTTCTACCAAATTCCTCGGATTCTGACCGTGCGCTCCATTCATACCGCGTTTCACATTGCCTATGATGAGCATTTTTCATTTGAAGGGGAAATGCATAACTTTTGGGAACTGGTCTTTATTTCAGAGGGAAAAGCCTCCATTGCCAAGGACAACCGGATTTTTAACCTGGGCAGCGGCGACATTGCCTTTCACCGTCCCATGGAGTTTCACCGGCTGTTATCAAACGGCAGCCCCTTCCGCGTGCTGGTCATTTCCTTCGCCGCCGACGGCGAAATTTTAGAGCGGCTGGCCGAGGGCGTTTTTACGCTGGAACTGGCGCAGCAAAACGCACTGCTGGCTTTGCTCCGCGACATTGACGACGCCTTTACCAAAGACGGAATCGTGCTCTCCAGTCACGGTGAATCCCCCGCCTCCGTGCAGGCGGTGGCGCTACATCTGGAGCTTTTGCTGCTGGACATTTTAAAGCTGGACGGTCTGGAAAAAAAGGCGGATAAAACCCGCAGTGCCAGAGATTTTTCCCGCGTCGTTGAAATCATGAATCAGCATATCGGCGAAAATGTATCGGTTCCTGAGCTGGCGCGCCTTGCAAATTTGAGCGTCAGCAACCTAAAAAAAATTTTTCAGAAATATGCCGGCACAGGTGTGAGCAAGCATTTCACCCGTTTGAAAATTATCCGCGCCATGCAGCTTTTAGAGAGCGGCCTGACCGTTTCGGAGGTCAGCGAGCAGCTGGGCTTTTCCAGCCAGAATTATTTTTCCTATGTATTCCGCCGCGAAACCGGCCGTCTGCCCAGAACGTTTAAACGGCTCTAGCCCGGCGCGGGCGGGTTTTTGTAAAAACCCGCCGGTGCGGAATGCGTAACCGCCCAATCGGAAAGGAGAAACGCTTTTGAAAAAAACTATTGGTATTTTTGCCCATGTTGACGCGGGCAAAACCACGCTTTCGGAGCTTTTGCTCTACAAAACCAAAGCCATCCGCCGGGCGGGCCGCGTGGACGATCAAAATACGACGCTGGACTATGATGAAACCGAACGGCGGCGCGGCATCACCGTTTTTGCCGATGTGGCAACGTTTTTCTATGGCAAAAACCAATATTATCTGGTGGACACGCCGGGGCATGTTGATTTTTCTCCCCAGACGGAGCGCGCCATCTCTGTAATTGATTACGCTATCCTGCTGATTTCCGCCACAGACGGCCTCCAGACTCACACCAAAACCCTCTGGAGTCTGCTGGAGCGGGCCGGAAAGCCTGTTTTTATCTTTATTAACAAGGCCGATATGCCGACAGCAGATCAAATCGGCTGTCTTAGCGGCCTGTGCGAAGCCTTTGGCAGCTGCATTGATTTTAACACCGATTCCTCCGAGGAGCTTGCTCTGCTGGACGAAGCCCTTTTGGAGGATTATATGGAAAATCCCCGCGATTTGCGGCACCACGAACGCGTCCGCAAGCTGATTGGGCAGCGGCGGCTGTTTCCCTGCTTTTACGGCAGCGCCCTGCAGGATTTGGGCGTGGATTTCTTTTTAGAATCGCTGGATGCCCTGACCGAAACAGAGTACGACCCGGAGGCTCCCCTGGCAGCCCAGGTTTTTAAGGTCAGGCATCAGGCGGACGGCGGACGGGTTTGTTTTTTGAAAATTCTCAGCGGCCGTCTGCAGGTGAAGGACTCACTCACCATCAGGGAATCACTGCAAAAAATCAACGAGCTCCGGTTTTATACCGGCGCAAAATATCAGCCGGCGCAGGAGGCCGTGGCCGGTGATGTCTGCGGTGTTTTGGGGCTCTCCGGCCTACAGGCGGGAGATCGGCTGGGGGCAGGCGGCCGTGGACTGCAACCGGTGATGACGCCGGCCGTTATGTGCGCGGTTCATTTTGATTCATCCGTCTCCAGCCGGGAGGTGCTGCGGGTTTTCCGGATTCTGGAGGATGAGGAGCCCACGCTGTCCGTCTGCTGGAATGAGGAGCTGGGGGACCTGCAAATTCACAGTATGGGCGATATCCAGCTGGAGATTCTGGCCGACGAAATCCATCGCCGTTTCGGCCTGCAGGTAACCTTTGGGGACTGCAAAATTCTATACCGGGAAACCATTTCAGCCCCGGTTTACGGCTTTGGCCATTTTGAGCCACTCCGTCACTACGCGGAGGTTCATTTAAAGCTGGAGCCCCTGCCCCGCGGCAGCGGCATTGTCTTTGAAAGCGCTCTGCCCACAGACGTTTTGCCCCGCAGCTATCAGAATCTGATTGAAACCCACATTTTTGAAGCACAGCACCCCGGCTCACTGACCGGTTCACCGATTACCGATATCCGCATCACCCTAATCAACGGAAAGGCTCACGAAAAGCACACCAGCGGCGGTGATTTCCGGGAGGCCACCTACCGCGCCATCCGGCAGGCTCTCTTTTCTGCCGAGCCGCTGCTGCTGGAGCCGGTTTATGCATTTGAGGCCGATGCCCCGGCAGAGCTGACCGGGAAAATTTTATCCGATATGCAGCGGATGTCCGGCCAGGTCGAGCCGCCGGTGCAAACTGCCGGCGGTGTTCATCTTGCCGGATGGGTGCCGGTCAGCGAGGCACTGGCCTACCCTGCATCTCTGGCGTCGGAAACCGGCGGCCGTGTGCGCCTTGCCCTGCGCCCGGCCGGGTACAGACCCTGCCACAACAGTGAGGCAGTCATAGAAACCATCGGCTATGAACGGGAGCGAGATCTTGCCCGCCCTGCCGGCTCTGTATTTGTCCGCCACGGCAGCACCGTAACCGTTCCCTGGCACGAGATGCACACCGCCATTGATTTGGAAAAACCGCCTGCGTTATAGACAGAGTCTTGACAAATCCAAAACAATCAGCTATAATAAAAGCATAACAAGTAAATGTGCTGCCATGTGAAGTTTGCAGGAAAAGCAATGCTGCCGAAGGAGTAAAACTCTCAGGCGCCCGCAAGGGCAAAGACTGCAAACGGATGGCACTCCGGAGAACCCTGAATCAGTCAGGTGCCGAAGGTGCAAGGCGAAAGCCAAATCTCTCAGGCAAAAGGACGGAGCAAAAACAATCCCCTTGTGTATCTTTTGATACACCGGGGTGGCTTTATTCGTCTGTATTTTTATGAGAGAAACGCCTTGGGCGCTTCTCTCTTTTTCTTTTCCGGAGTGGCCTTCGGCGGCATAAAACCATACATGGTAAGGGGGAATCTTTGATGCTGGATCGCATCAACGAAATCAACGCGAGCATTAACAAAATCATCTGGGGCGAACCCGCCCTCATTTTGCTCATCGGCACCGGTATTCTAATCACCGTGCTGACAAAATTTTTTCAGGTAACCCATTTTAAAACCTGGTGGCAAAACACCATCGGCAAGCTGTTTCAGAAAAAGAGCGGCGTGACCGATAAAAAGGATAAGCACTCCATTTCTCAGTTTCAGGCGCTTTGCACTGCGCTGGCCGCCACAGTGGGCACCGGCAACATTGCCGGCGTTGCCTCGGCCATTGCCACAGGCGGCCCCGGCGCCGTGTTCTGGATGTGGATTGCCGCATTTTTCGGCATGATGACCAATTACGCCGAAAACGTGCTGGGAATTTACTACAGAAGAAAAAACGAAAAAGGCGAATGGTGCGGCGGCGCCATGTACTATCTGCGTGACGGGCTGGGACAAAAAAAGGGTTGCCGCTCCATCGGCAAAATTCTGTCTGTCCTGTTTTGTATCTTCACCGTGTTTGCCTCCTTCGGCATCGGCAATCTGGCACAGGCCAACACCATCGCCACCAATTTGTCTGCCAGCATTGAGGGGATTATGCAGTCCGCTAATCCCAATTTCACCGCACCGGTGTTTATGCTGGGTAATATTGAAATCAGCGCTCTGATGGTCGCCATCGGCATTGTTTTGTTCCTCGTTGCCGCCCTGGTCATTCTGGGTGGGCTGCAGCGCATTGCCTCAGTGACGGAACGGCTGGTGCCCTTTATGGTGGTTGTGTATGTGCTGGGTTCCTTGGTCATCATCGCCATGAACATCACAAAAATCGGCGCGGTGTTTGCCTCCATTTTTCAATTTGCCTTTGGTTTTCGCGCCATTGCCGGCGCCGTGGTGGGCGAGGCTGTGAAAAAGGCCGTGACCATTGGCTGCAAGCGTGGTGTGTTTTCCAACGAGGCCGGTCTGGGCTCCTCGGTTATGGTACATTCCGCCTCCAACGTCAAGGAGCCGGTTGTGCAGGGTATGTGGGGCATTTTTGAGGTTTTTGCCGATACCATCGTTGTCTGCACCATGACGGCCGCCACCATCCTCTGCTCCGGCATTGTGGATCTGTCCACCGGCGCGCTGCTGACAGGCGCAGCGGAAACCGCACTGGTGGCCGAGGCCTTTGCCTCGGTGTTCGGTCATGCCGGCACATTGTTTGTATCACTGGCCATTTTGCTCTTTGCCTTCTCAACCATCTTGGGCTGGAGCTACTATGGATCTAAGGCATGGGAATATCTGCTGGGCACAAAATCAACCGTTGCCTATAAAACCTTCTTTGTTCTGTTGATTGTCGTCAGTGCCTCTCTGCCTAAGGCCTATATCAGTCTGCCTTGGGACTTGTCCGACACATTTAACGGCCTGATGATGATTCCCAACCTAATCGGTGTTCTGGCACTGTCCGGCACGGTGTTTGCCATCACGAAAAACTATTGCAACCGCAGACTCCGCGGCCTTGACGAAAAGCCCATGCTCTCATACAGCGAGGATATTCAGGCCATGCAGGAGGAAGCCCTCCGACAGGAGGATGAGCGGGCCTAGATCATATTGTCCGGACTGCGCTGTTTTGCGTTTATCCCAAGAGGCTGTCGCATTTAGCGCAGACCGCTTTAAGGCTCATAATATAGTCGAAACGCCGGATAAAGAGAATACGAAGTATTTTTTTGAGGTTGGAATTCATTTTTTGAATGAATTCCTTCTTTTTTATGCCTTAAAGCTACGAACAAACTTCGCCGCTCGGCGTACCCTCGTACGCCGTCGGGACTCAGTTTGTTCGTTCTGCATCTAAATCCGTTCAGCCTCAAAAGGGGCTGTCGACTTAATGCGACAGCCTCCTTTGAAACCCGTAATCTGGCCGTGTAGGCAGGGGTTTAATGCCATTGCGCCGAAGGCGCAGAAATCGCCAAGAGGTGTTAGCGACGGTGAGCCGTTGCGAGGGCGCTTTGGGCCGAGCAGGCGAGCCGATCGTGACTTTTGGCGAAAGAGGAGGAACAGTGAAGCGGGTGACTGATTTTTTTATGAAATAAAAAATCGGAACAAGCGAAACTTGTTCCGACGTGGTGGAGATAAGGGGATTCGAACCCCTGACCTTTTGACTGCCAGTCAAACGCGCTCCCAACTGCGCTATACCCCCATAGCCTGATATGATAAGTAAAAAATGTTCTGACAAATGCCAGATATGCTGAAATTCACGTTGCTTTCATTATAGCACAGAGGCGCTATGTTGTCAAGATTTTTTTCGCATTAAATCCAAAAAAACTGATCCGCCTGCACTGCAACGGCGCGGCCGCAGAGGAATCCTCCTGCCGTCAATTCATTGCATGGACACCCGGCGGCAAAGACCGCCCAAAAAATCACCAGCTCTATCACTGTGCCGGTCGTTGTTTTGAATAGCCAACAAAAATAAAGCGCATCCAATTGGATGCGCTTTATTATCATAATCGTAAAAATTATGGCGCTGTTGTCGGCTCTGCCTTACCAGATGCACTAAAGGTAGCCAAGTTATAAACCGTTGTCGGGATGGAGTTAACCCAATTTAATTTAGCGCCGGCCGGCGTATTCGCCGCCAGATTTTCCATAACTCTGATTTCCCGAACCTGCAGAACAGGCTTCTTATATTCTTTCACGGCAATTTCCTCCTTCATTCAACAATATAATTGTTTCTTACTGAGCAAAGGTAAATGTTACAGGTGCGCTCTTCTTCAGATTTGTTCCCTGCGCATAAATTGAATAATAATACGTGTCACGATCAAAATGATTATATACACCCTCTACAAGTGCATCCTGAACGTTTACACCAAAGATGCCATTGTAGTCAGCAGCCAGGGCCACAAACTTCTTCACCGCAGTAAATGGTGTCAACGCGCTGACATCGTCAACTTCGTTAATCGCTTCTGCTGTTTCTGCTACCAGAATACCATACTCCGTAGCGCCGGTTGCCTTTGCAATAACGGCAGCTTCTTTTGTGGTTTCTGTCTTTGTAGCAACTGTCTCTGAGCCGGCAGGAACAGACGGGGTTTCAGTAACTTCACCGGCTGTTGCTGCAGTAAATGTAAAGGTAACCGTGCAGGTATCCGTGATACCGCTGATGGTTACAGCGCCTTCACTTGTCGTAATAAACTCTGTGACAGGTGTACCACTGCCAACCTTATAAGATGCAAGCTTATAACCGGCTGCCGGTACAACATAAACATTCAGCGTGTTTGCATAGGTTTTTTGAGACGCCGCTTCCACGTAACCGGTGGCCGGATCTGCAACAGCCAGCGTAACCGTTTTACCGGCCAGTTCCACAACCTTTCCCGTTGCATCAGCAGCCATGGTGGTTGAACCAACCCGCAGCTTCGTCTGAGTCTCTCCGGTGGCCTGCGCTTCTGTCAGCTTAAAGGTGAAGTTTGCAACGCTACCATTAGTATCTGCTGTTTTCTGATCAATGTAAACAATCTCGCTTCCCTTTTCAGCTAAAAAAGCAACCTCATCGCCTGCACCAGCTGAAATGTCCGAAACTGTTACATCCACCATGCCGTCCGAACCATACGTTGTTGTAACATTAAATCTCGGAGCAGCAAACGCCGACAGGCTCATGCTCAGGAGCAGGGAACCGGTTGCCAGCGCCGCCAAAGTTTTTAAGTACCCTTTTTTCATAATCACACCCACTTTTCATAATAATTATTGTTTATCATGATCCTAAGTCAATTATAGTACAAAAAAATCTACATGTCAATAAAAAATGAAAAACATTTTTCCAAAAATCGTGATTTTGGCATTTTCACCAAACAGACCCATCCTGTTTTGTGAAAATAAACAAATGCGGTTATGGCGAAAGCGCCCTGTATTGTACAAAATTCGTCAAAAGCATCCTCGGACGGCGGTTCTGACCGCAATTTGCCCTTTTCCGCTCTGCGCGGTTTTATTTACGGCCTGCAATTTTCTCAATGTTCTGTGCCATTTGTTCCGCCTCATCGGCAGTCAGCAGACCGGCCTTAATGGAAAAGCGCAGCTCAGACTTCGGCGGCAGCACCTTCAGCTGGCCGTTGTTTTTCGCGTGAGTATAGCCAAAGTGCTCCGCTGTGGCCGGCAGCACCATGCCCATGGAATCCTCATCGCCGGTTCTGGAAATCCAGCGGATACCGCAGGGCAGCACCTCAGCAGGATGGCTGACATAGAAGGCCATGCCGTCCGGCAGCCGCTGCATGGTGTGGGCCATGCCTTCAGCATCTGTTTGATAGCGAACCGTAAAGCAAATTTCCGGATCGTAATACTGCTCCGGCGCGCCCACCTTATGATGGAGGGCAGGCGTTTCCTCCACGGCGTCCATATAAGCCGCAAGATTTGCCGCCTTGTCCTTTGGCGTATCCGACGGGACAATTTTGTGAATTTTAACATGCTCCCTGTCATAGGGGGTGGAATAGGCCAGCTCACCACCGTCTACGGGGCGGAAATTGATATGGCAGAGATACATATAGGTAAAGGGGGTGGATCGCAGATTTTCAAGGCGGACGTTTATATGCAGCACCGTACCGTCTGCATAGAGCCGACACTCCGGCGTGAAACGGTAATTCCGCGTGAAGCTGACGGTGCCGTAAATTTCGCCGGACACAGCCACATAAGCACCCTGCTCATCCTCTCCGGCAAGCAGCCAGGCCGACGGATAGGCCGCGTTAGGCAGTTCACCGTGGAGGGGATGGGTATCACCCTCGTGGGGTACGCCCATGGCGCAAACGCCGCAATGCAGAAGAAAGCCGCCGTAGGTTGCCAGATAGTCCTGCGTGGCCACCGGCTCGTCGAAGGCCGTCCGCATGGTGAGGGACTTGCCCAAAAACTTGGCGCGCCAGACCTGCTGACCCTGATAGGGCAGGAGGATGAAATAACCCTTTTCATTTTCCACACGCAGTGCCGCAACGCCGGTAGAATAACAAAAGGCATACACCCGCATGGCACCGGTATTTAAAATGAGTTTTTCCTTTTCCGTAAACATGGAAGGATTGAGAAAATATTGATATTGCACAAAAATTCCCCTTTCTGTCATTTTTACCGGGAAATGCTTCCTTTATTCATGCAGGAAGATATATTCTTACATTTTATTATTAGGAAGGGATTCCCTGGGTACAGTGTATCACAGAAAGGGGAAAATTGCAACTGTTTTTAAAAAGATACTGAAATTCATTTGTTCCCCGGGCGGCAGGCTTTGGTGGCTGCAGCGCCGGGGAATTGCTCTTGTCATCGGGAAAATAACGTGGTATAATAAACACATAAATGTGTTTATTATACGCCTCCGGCTGGGAATTTATTGCGCGTGCGAACTTTTCCTCACTGCGTTCGGAAACGCACATGCGCAATTATACCAAAATTTCTACGAAATTTATGGTATAATAAACACATAAATGCATTTATTACACGCCTCCGGCCGGGCATGTATTGTGCGTGCGAATTTTTCCTCACTGCGTTTGGAAACGCACATGCGCCATGTTGATTAACAGCCTGTCAACCGGAAGGAAAGGAGCATAAAAAATGTATGATTCCGCTTTGGTAGCCGGAAAGCTACGGCGCTGGGGCAATTATTTGCACAAGCACACGCTGCCGGAATGGGAGCAGATTCCCGATTTGGGGCTATATATGGATCAGGTCGTGACCCTGCTGTCACAATATCTTTCCTTTTTGCCCCAAAAGGATGACGCGGAGCAGGTCATCACCACCAGCGCGATTAACAACTATGTGAGAACCAAGATTATGCCTGCGCCGAACAAGAAAAAATATAACCGCAGCCACATCGCCTATTTAATTATGATCTGTTCCTTAAAGCAGAGCCTGAGCATGTCGGAGATTCAGAAAATGATCCCCGGCAGCTTTGACGAGCAGGATATTAAAAAGGCATACACGGAGTTTATCAGTCAATATACCGGTTCAGTCAACTTTTTCATCAGTCTGGTGGAGGAGGAGGCAAAAAAGATGTTTGACCAAAGCGAGGACGCGCCGCCGAACATTAGCAGCTTTGTGTTTTTAACCGCTGTGATTGCCAATTTTTCCAAGCTTCTCACGACAAAGCTGTTAGACCTGCAGGGATGCCCCTTCTCGGAGGAGGCTGTGGCAGACAAGGAATAAAGGGTCTATGCTGTAAAAAGGGCAAAAAACAATACCGACGTTGCTTTGGCGACAACATCGGCACGGTTTATGGTACTATATGAAAGGGGGGGTGACGAAACTATATATACTTACCATCTTTATTTTACAACATTTCATGCCTTTTGTAAATGATTTTTTGATAAATTATATAAAATACTACCATTTGGTTGTATATTTGTCGAAATATACGTCTGCCAATTGATATTTTATGTCTGTTGAAAGAAATCCGTCAGCATTTTAATGAAGGTTTGCAAGTGCCCGGAAACCGTTTTATCATTTTTCAGCAGATAACCGATCATGTACACCTCATCGCTCTGCAGCCGAATGGCAATAACGCTGCCGTTGTTCAGCTTTGAGGTCATAATGCCGGTGCCGATGGTATAGCAATCCGTTTGCAGCAAAAGATTCATTAAGGTGGCCCGGTCCGTAATCTCCACATTTTTCCGGTTATGGCTGACCGCAGACAGCTCCTCTGTGAAAAAGGGGGAATTGTGCTCGCCCTGCTCATAGAAAATATACGGATAACGGAACAAGTCGCCTTCCGTCAGACATTGTCTGTCGGCCAAAGGATGGGTGTTCCGGATAAAAACATGCGGGGAGGTCTGCACCAGCGGATAAAAGGTCAGGTGCTTTTGATTTAAAAACCGTTCCATCAGCTGGTCGTTCCGGCTGCTGATGGCGATGATGCCGATGTCGCTAACCGACTTTTCCACATCGCCGATTACATCATAGGTTCTGGTTTCCCGCAAGGAAAAGTTAAAGCTTTCCTTTCCCGCTCGGTTCAGAAAATCGCTGAATACTTCCGCTATGAAATCATAGTGCTGGGTTGAAACGGTTAGCTTCTCGGGGCGTTCCTCCGCGCTGTAGTGCCGCAGCATGAAATCAGCCTGCTCCACAATCCGGCTTGCCTGCTGAACAAATTCCGTCCCCTCCCGGGTGAGAAAAACACCCTTGTTTGAGCGTTCAAAAATTTTAATTTTCAGCTCATTTTCCAGGGCCTTAACACCGGAGGATATGCTGGTCTGCGCCACAAAAAGAGCATGAGCCGCCTCACAAAAGGAGCCGCGCTTAACCACCTCCAGAACGTATCTGCATTGTTGTATCGTCATGTCCTTCACCTCTTTAATAAGGCGCTCTGCGCCGTCATCAGGCGTTTGATTTCCCTGCCGCCATAATATCCGCTGCTTGCGGAGCAGGAAAATCTCACCTTTCGTTATATCCGCAGTATGCCGTGGTAAAGCAATAAAATCAAAATGGATGGCAACATATTGACCGTACTGATTTTATTGTTTTCAAAGATCAGATTAAAGCCTGTGAAAAACAAAATAACATACCCAACCGAGCAAAGCTGCGCAACCAACGCCGTTGTAAAAAATGACCGGGCGAGATAGGCCGTGCCGCCGATGGCCAGCTGCATCCCCAGAACAACCAGGCCGGAAAGAGGAATTCCTATGCCGTACATGGCGCCAAAGACCAGTGCAAAGGGAAAATCGATGGCGCTTTTTAAAAACAGCTGACTGTAATCGCCGTGGATAAAGCAGGCAATCGGCGCCGTAATCTGCAAACCGCCGATGCCAAAAAACAGACTGCCGGCCAGCAAAGCGTTTGTCAGTCGCCCGTGCTCCGCACTGCTCAGACCTTTGATTCTATCCTCCAAGCGCAATTTTTCACCCAGCAGGGTGCCGATGAACAGGCAGGCGACAACCACCAAAAGATGGTTGGTGTGTACCCGCTCTCCCTCCACGGCCAACAGATTGGCCACCACCTCTGTCAGGCTGATAATCATAACCACGATAGCCAATATATACATTTGCGTCATTTTAACACGCTTTTTAAACAGGCTCCCCAACACGCCGCCGATGGCAATCAGGCAGCCGTCTGCGATAATACCCATGATGAACCACTCCTAAGGTCATTTTCCTTCCATACGGGGGCCGGTCTCTCCTTGCTGGAAAAATTAAGTGAAACCCGCCGCCTAAGAGACGGGGACGTCTTAAATTTAGCTATATAATATTGTATCACGCCGGAGCGGTTTTGTACAATATTTAATTTCTATGGTGTGTCATAGGTAAAAAGAAAGAGGCTGTCGCATTAAGTCGACAGCCCCTTTTGAGGCTGAACGGATTTAGATGCAGACCGCTTTGTTTTTATTATATCACAATATCCATGTATAAGTCACCACAATATTGGAATGTTTCCTAAAAAACTACTAAATTCTTGCCTTATGGCGTCAGGTATGTTAAAATGAATATATGTTACTTTGTATGAAAAAGCCTGCTAAAGGCTGAATAGGGGGAGGAAACCGAATGCGGGAGCAAACAGAGCCGATGCTGTCCAAGGATATTCACGAGGAAAATTTTGAAACTCAGTTTGTGTTAGAACGGTGCAAAAGCAGAATCGTCTGGGATATGGCTGCTGCCCACCGCCACAACTGCCACGAGGTCTATTTTTTGTTGTCCGGCGCCCGGCGGTATTTAATCGGCCACAACATTTATAACGTAAACGCCGGCAATTTGGTGATTATTCCGCAAAACGAGCTGCACCGCACAACCTCCCGTACACATGACCGCTATGACCGGATTTTGCTTTATTTTTCCGACCGGTTTGCCGCGCCCTTCTGGCAGGAAGCCGGCCGTGAAGCCTTCGACAGCTTTTTAGGTCTGGGTTGCGTACAGCTGCCCCTCCGCCAGCAGGAGCGCGTTCGTCAGATTCTGACCCGTATGGAGGAGGAGCAGGTGCGGCAGGACCCCTATTCCCAGCTGACCATTTCCCACCTGCTTTGCGAGCTGATCGTTCTGGTGCTGCGCCACGGCAACAGTGGGCAGAAAACATCCGACGGCACGGAAAACAAAATTTTGGAGGCGGCACGGTATATCAGTGATAATTGCGATCAGGAAATAACCCTGCACAGTGCCGCGCAGGTCGCCTGTATGGAGGCCACCTACTTTTCCAAATGCTTTAAAAAATCCACAGGCTTTGGATTCCACGATTATCTGACACAGACGCGGCTGAAAAAGGCTGAGGAGCTTCTGCGTTCTTCACGTCTGTCTATCAGCGAGATTTCGGAAAGCTGCGGATTTTTGAGCAGTAATTATTTCGGCGATGTTTTCAAAAAATGCAAGGGGATGTCGCCCCGGGCCTATAGAAAGCAGTGGCAGGCAAAACAGGCGGGGACAAAAAATCCCTAACGCCTGTGCCGGGCCCACAGCGCCTGCATGTCTCCACTGCTTTTTCAGATTCAGACTGCATTTTTCTGCATTTTTTCTCATAACCCCTTGACAAAATCCTCTCTGGCGTGTATAATAAGATAGCACCAAAACTCAGTGCGCTAAAAAATAACATAAAGGGGTATAGTTCAGCTGGTAGAGCAACGGTCTCCAAAACCGTGTGTCGAGGGTTCGAATCCTTCTGCCCCTGCCAAAGGAAAACCGCCTAACCATCAGGTATAGGCGGTTTTTTTGTTGTTTCACATCACTCTGCAAAAGAGGTATAAATCGATATAAAACTATAAAAAATTATATAAAAAGTAGTAAAAATTTTCGCCTTTCCTCTACTCCCCCACCTCCGGCAAGCCCGCTGCGCTTGTCAGCAGAGACAATATCCCGGCCAGGGCTGCGCTGGAGGCCACCA
>CAYUUO010000007.1:0-51176 GCA_964447945.1 uncultured Oscillospiraceae bacterium | reverse complement strand
ACTTACTTGCAATTCCTTCAATGCTGAATTTCCAGTTGTCAGGAAGCGAAAGCATAAGAGCAAGTATGCCTTTTGCTTTAAGGCTTATATTAGGACTTGTCAGAATACTATTGGGTATCTGTACAAAATCCTTTTCTTTTTTAATCGTATATTTTGTCATCTGGTGTCCTCCGTTCCATAGAAATTCGCTGATTTAAAATGATAATACTCAATACTATCTCTTCTTCTGAAATATTTTTTCATATACGGTAATTGATAATCAAGACAAACAAGTATCAAGTTTTTACTTTCTTCTGTTATATCTCTGCTTCCAACTTTATGAAGGCTAATAGCGATAAGGTCACAGTTGGTACAATTCAAAATTTCGCTTTTCCTGTCCTTCGTTTGAGTCGTATATAACCATTCTCTTTCCCCTTCAAAATTATTATCTATGTATTTTCTTATCTCCTTACAACGTGTATTGTTTATAACGTATTTAAGTTGCTCTGGTGCGTGATTTGATGCATCAATGAAGAAAACATGCGGATAGCTCGTCCATGAGTTAAATATCTTTTTTACTGCTCCTTTTCTCGCGTTCATAATCTTATTCGCAAGCTCCATACTGTTTCCTACATAAATGATCCTTGGATATTCATAATAACGCTTTCCCTGTAGTTCATCATAAAACACCAATTTTGCTTTGGAGAAAAACGATTCCTCAGTTTTATGCTCCATTTCCAGAACCTCGTCACCAAAGTTATATATGATATAAACTTCAGGATAAGAGAATATAACACCCATCGCTCTTGATGTTCTTGCATTCATAAATAGTCCCGCTGCTTTTAATTCATCAGATGTATAAAACTCCGCTGTGCTTTTCTCCGCGCAATAGCCTGCTGGGTCTGTGCCGTCTGCTCTTTCAAATCCATGAGTTTTGCCCATCAAGCTTTTTTCATCTGCAAAAATTTTTACGTCTGCAAGGTCTAAGAGAATTAATATTTCAGCGAGTCTGTGGTTCCTTTTTCGTCTGGGTTCATCACTTCGCACCTTGTTGGTCCTGCTTGATCCGTCAAACATATTTTCAAATCTGTCTGAATGGTATTGGTGCAAATATCTTTTACAGTTAACTGTCAATCTTAAATATTTTTTATTGTTAAATTTATATACTTTAATATATTTATTTGTTATTAACTTACTTATTGTTTTTCTTATATACTCTTTTCCATATTTTAATTTATATAATTCTTCTGTCTTCACTTCTCCTGCTAATCCTATTAAACTTACTATCTTATATTCTATCGTCTGCTTTCTAATCATAACTTTATTTTCACCTGCTTATTTTAATCCAAGTTTCCTATTTATGGTCTTTTTTATTTGGAGAAAAGGCTTCGAAAAGCCTTATTTCTCGGTCTTTTCTTCATGTCAAAAAAAAATGTCTTAAAATCACCGTTTTGTGATACGGTTTTTGGATACTGTTTTACCTGTTTTTATGCTTCAGGAAGAACTCCCCAAAGTCATTTTCAGGCATTACATAAACCTTTGTATGGCTGTACTTACCTACAGAGGAAATCTGACAAAGACTCAAATAATAATCGCTATCATCCGGTACTACAAAATTTGCAATTGCGTCAATTACCTGTTTAACTTCCTTGTTGTCATGGTCTCCTCTTAATAACCTGTCATAATCTTCACCATAGACAAATTCAATACACATCATAACTTTACCTTCAATAGCAACAGATTCACAGCTATAATGGAAATCTCTCATTGCATAGAATAGCGGCTCAAATAAATAATCTGGTTTTGATTCGTCCTTTGTCGGCAAAATCTTCGGAATAGTAATCTCTAATACGCCATTGTTTTTCTCTACCGTAATGCCCATAGTGTCTGCACCCTTAAGAATAACTTCTTCTCTTGGAAGACCAGCTAATATAGCTGTAACATCTCTTGTAACACATACGAATTTTTCTGCAAGATATTCCAGTGCAAGATAGTCCTCTTTCATTCCTCCGGGTTCCATCGCATCATTCAATCTCTTTAAGTAAGACAGTAGCTTTACCAGCCACTCATACTCAATTGACTCTCGCGATCTCGGCTTTTGCATTTCGTTTTCAAGTTCACTAATGCCTTTTGCCACTTCCGCTTTTTTTAATTCGAAATTTTTGTAGGTCATTTTACCTACCTCCTTAATATAAATTTTTTTATACTTCATACGGAAGTTTTAAGCTTTCCGTAAAAATATACTCGTAGGTTTCATTGCTTTCTTTATTTCTTACGGTCATTCAAATACAATTTGTTTCTTTAAGTACAGATTCACAATCGCCTCAAGGACTTTGTTTTTATCTTTTGAAAATCTTGTGAAGTTTCCAATAGAGTTCATATCCTCGTGCTCCTCATAGGCAAGAGGGACAATATCCTCTTCAGACTTCATATTCCACAATGCCTTATCGCAGATACGGATAAGCTCTGCTCCTGAAACCTTAAGCCTTTTTGAAAAACCAACAATTTGCTTTTCAAGACAGTTTAAATTGAAATCATCCATAGCCTCTCTGCATTTATAAAGTGAAATGCCTTGAATGAAAAACATATACAAAAATATCATTGCTCTATTAAACGAATTTACCGTTCCAAGTGGCACCACATACAAATCCTTTACCAGGTTATACAAAGCATCCACCGCAAGATAATCTGACTTTGATGCTATAAGTCCTCTTGTTTGAAGTCTTGCATGTGTCTGCTCAAAAGACACATCACCATACAGTCCGTACTTTTTCATTCTTTTATCAAACTCTGCCTTGAGTGATTCCTTATTCATCACATTCCAGTGCAGGCTTGTCCACAAAACAAATTCACTTAGGGATAACGCCTTTGTATCTATGTCTGCCACAACATATGGTTCACCATTTCTTACTGCCAATTTTCCTTTTGTTACAAAATATTCAACCATTTTTTAATCCATTTTAATTTTTGTAAAATAAAAAAACACAACCATAATTGATTGTGTTTATAAAGACTATTAAATTGAATACATCCTCATTAAATGGCGGATTTGCAATCATTCTATACCAATATCCTGAAAGTATATTTGTATATATCCCTCCCTCTCCGCCAATCGGAATTAGCTTGAAACTTGTGTTTCAGGCTTTTTCTTTGCCATTTCTAACACTCTTTTCTAACATAACTACATTCATATCTCCTTTCTTGGTATAAAAATACCGCCCTGCACATCTATGCGAGCGGTATTATTTATTCATCTATCATTGCATATAGTATTTCAGTTTTTCTTTGCTTTCCCTGTCCAACTCTTCAAAAAGCGTTCTGTTTGAATCAAGTGTCTATTTTGAATTCCTCTGCTCTACACCGTTTCCGGTTCCGGATAATCCTCCCCAAAGGTTTCCACTGTAACAGATTGCATCACCTGATCCTCCAGTGGCTTATCCATCCTGTCGGTCGGAACAGATATGATGGCATCGATAACATCCAGTCCTTCCGTTACCTTGCCAAAGGCGGCATACTGACCGTCTAAGTGGGGCGAGTCCCCGGCCATAATAAAGAATTGCGAGCCGGCTGAGTCGGGATGCTGCGCCCGCGCCATGGACAGAACGCCCCGGGTGTGCTTTAGTTCATTCACAACGCCATTCATCAAAAACTCACCCTTAATGCGGTAGCCCGGGCCGCCGGTACCGCGTCCGTCCGGATCGCCGCCCTGAATCATAAAGCCCGGAATGACCCGGTGGAAAATCAATCCGTTGTAAAAGCCCTTTTGCACCAACGCAATAAAATTACGCACCGTATTGGGCGCAATGTCGGGATATAGCTCCGCGACCATTTGTTGACCGTTTTCCATTGTAAAGGTAATCTTTGGATTTTTCATCATCATCTCTCCTTGCTATGTCTTTGTTAAAAGCCGCAGCCCTCGCCGCAAAAGCGGCGAAGGCCATTATGTTCCTTATACATCCAGTAAATTGACCATTGTCAAATCATTCTTCTTATGTGTGGATTGCAGACTGGCCAAAAACGCTTTGGCGGTGTCCAGGCTTGTCAGGCAGGGAATGGACAGTTCAACGGCCTTTCGTCTGATTTTGAAGCCGTCGCGATCCGGCCGCCGGCCTTTTGTGGCAGTGTTAATCACCATGTTAAACCGTCCCTCCTGCAGAAGGTCTAAAATATCAGGCGTGCCGTCGCCGATTTTGGCAACAGTGGCAGCTGCAACGCCATGCTGAAGCAGGAAGGCCGCCGTACCGGCTGTGGAGTAAATCTGATACCCCAGCTCACAGAAGCCCCGGGCGATATCCAGCATTTCCTCCTTATCCGTATCCCGCACCGTAATCAGCACGTTGCCCGTCTCGCTCATTTTAAACCCGGCGCCCAAAAGCCCCTTATAAAGTGCCTCAGAAAAGTCTTTGCTAATTCCCAAAACCTCGCCGGTGGACTTCATTTCGGGGCCTAAGGAAATGTCCACATCGTGGAGCTTTTCAAAGGAAAATACCGGCACCTTAACGGCCACATAGTCGCCTGCAGGATGCAGACCCGTGCCGCAGCCCATATCCTTCAGCTTTTCGCCCAATACGCACCGTGTGGCTAAATCCACCATAGGCACGTTGGTCACCTTGCTGATATAGGGCACTGTCCGCGAGGAGCGCGGGTTGACCTCAATGACGTAAATCTCACCCTCATACAGCACAAACTGAATATTCACAAGCCCCACCACATGGAGAGCCTTCGCCAGCTTGCGCGTGCATTCCACCAGTTCGTCCCGGATGCTCTGGGTCAGCGTGGGGGCAGGATAAACAGAAATCGAGTCGCCGGAATGAACACCGGCACGCTCTAAATGCTCCATGATACCGGGAATTAAAATATCCGTTCCGTCGCAGATGGCGTCCACCTCAATTTCCTTGCCCATCATATATTTATCAATCAGAATCGGATGCTCCTGCCGAATCATGGTGATAATATCCATGAACTCCCTGACGTCCTGATCGTTATAGGCAATTTCCATGCCCTGACCGCCCAGCACGTAGGAAGGCCGCACCAGCACCGGATAGCCCAGCTCGTTGGCCGCCTCTAAGGCTTCCTGGTGCGTAAACACCGTCCGTCCCTCCGGCCGCCGGATGTTGCAGGCCTCCAGGATGTCGTCAAAGATTTCCCTGTCCTCCGCCGCGTCAATATCCTCGGCCTTGGTGCCCAGAATCTTCACGCCCATATCCTTTAAGGCCTGGGTCAGCTTAATCGCCGTCTGTCCGCCAAACTGCACCAAAACGCCGTCCGGCTGCTCAATTTCCAGAATATTGCCCACATCCTCCACGGTCAGCGGTTCAAAATAGAGCTTGTCTGCCGTATCAAAGTCCGTGGAAACCGTTTCCGGATTGTTGTTAATAATAATCGTTTCGTAGCCTGCCTCGCGCAAGGCCCAAACCGCATGGACGGAGCAATAGTCAAACTCAATACCCTGCCCGATCCGGATGGGCCCGGAGCCGATAACTACCACCTTTTTCCGGGAGGAGGACACGGTTTCCGTGTAGCTGTCGTAGGTGGAATAATAGTAAGGCGTAACGGCCTCAAACTCCGCGGCGCAGGTATCAACCATTTTATAGGCCGGGAAAATACTGTGCAGCTCCCGCATAGCCCGGACGCCGATTTCCGAAACTCCGGACAGGGACGCAATCAGCTTATCCGGGAAGCACATCCGCTTAGCTTCTTTTAAAAGCGCCGGCGTCAGCTCCTCCTGCTGCAGACGCACCTCCATATCCACCAGATTTTTCAGCTTGTGCAAGAAAAACAGATCGATGGTGGTAATGGTGTGAATCATGTCAATATCCACACCCCGGCGGAAGGCCTCGCAAATGACAAAGAACCGCTCGTCGTCAATCAGGGACAGCCGCCGGACGATATCCTTTTTAGAAAGCACCTTCAGCTTTTTCAGGTCGTAGGACAAAACGCCCAGTTCAAGACACCGCACCGCCTTCATCAGCGCGCCCTCAATGCTGTCGGCAATGGCCATCACCTCGCCTGTAGCCTTCATCTGAGTGCCCAGCGTCCGTTTGGCCTTAACAAATTTATCAAAGGGCCATTTGGGGAATTTAATCACGCAGTAATCAATGGCGGGCTCAAAGCAGGCACAGGTTTTGCCGGTAACAGCGTTGACGATTTCGTCCAGTCCGTAGCCAATGGCAATTTTTGCCGCCACCTTGGCAATGGGATAGCCCGTCGCCTTAGAGGCCAGCGCCGAGGAGCGGGACACACGCGGATTCACCTCAATCACCGCGTATTCAAAGCTGTCGGGATGCAGGGCAAATTGGCAGTTACAGCCGCCTTCAATTCCCAGTGCGTGAATAATATTTAAGGAAGCGCTCCGCAACATCTGATATTCCTTGTCGCTCAGGGTCTGAGCCGGTGCAATGACCACGGAATCGCCGGTGTGAATCCCCACAGGGTCGAGGTTTTCCATCGAACAGACGGTGATGGCGTTGCCTTTACCGTCCCGGATGACCTCAAACTCAATTTCCTTCCATCCGGAAATACATTTTTCAATCAGAACCTGATGCACGCGGGAAAGGCGCAGGCCGTTGGGAACAATCTCGTGAAGCTCTTCTTCACTGCCTGCAATACCGCCGCCGGTACCGCCCAGCGTATAGGCCGGGCGCACGATGACAGGAAAGCCGATTTCCTGCGCAAAGGACAAAGCGTCCTCATAGCTGTCGACCACTTTAGAGGCAATACAGGGCTCGCCGATAGATTCCATGGTGTCCTTAAAGGCCTGTCTGTCCTCCGCCATTTTAATGGCTGTGGTAGCCGTGCCTAAAAGCTTGACATTCATTTTGTCAAGATACCCTTCCTCTGCCAACTCCATGGCGAGGTTCAGGCCGGTCTGGCCGCCTAAGGTAGGCAGAATGCTGTCCGGCCGCTCAATTTCAATGACCCTGCGAACCGACTCTGCCACCAGCGGCTCCACATAGATTTTATCCGCCATCATTTTATCGGTCATAATGGTGGCAGGATTGGAATTAATCAGGACAACCTCAATGCCCTCCTCCTGTAAAGACCGGCAGGCCTGTGTGCCTGCATAGTCAAACTCCGCCGCCTGTCCGATGACAATCGGACCGGAGCCGATTACCAATACTTTTTTTACATCCTCACGCTTAGGCATTGCGCGTCCCTCCCATCATGGCGATAAATTCATCAAATATATACTCCATATCCCGGGGACCGGGCTTCGATTCCGGATGGAACTGTACCGTAAAGGCCGGTATATTCAGATAACGCACGCCCTCCACCGTCTGGTCGTTCACGTTGATATGACTGACCTGTGCCACCTTCGGGTCAAGGCTGCCGCCCACCACCGCATAGCCGTGATTCTGGGTGGTGACAAAGGTCTGGCCGCTGTTTAAGTCCTTAACCGGCTGATTGGCACCCCGATGGCCAAATTTGAGCTTTTCGGTTGTGCCGCCCATAGCAAGAGCAGCCAGCTGATGCCCCAAACAAATACCGAAAAAGGGCTTGCCGGAGGTTATCAATGTTTTGATTTCCGCAATCTGTGCCTGACAGTCCTGCGGATCGCCGGGGCCGTTGGACAGCATAATGCCGTCGGGGTTGTCTGCCAGCACCTGCGCCGCCGTGGCTGATGCGGGATATACCGTCACCTGTGCACCGCGGCGCAGCAGTGACTGGATGATATTGCGTTTTAGGCCGTAATCCATCAAGGCAACGCGGAGCTGACCGTCCCCCACCGTGTAGGCCTCGTGGCAGGTAACCTTGTCTACTACAGGCCCCACCTGATAGTTTTGAATCGCACTCTCGTGATCCTCAAATCGGAAGGGTTCCTCCGTGGTAATCATGCCGTTCATCGCGCCATGGGTGCGGATCATTTTCGTCAGTGCCCGCGTATCAATGCCGGTGATGGCAATCACATTTTCACTAATCAGATATTCCTCCAGCGTTTCCTCGCTGCGGAAATTATTGGGATAGGCAGCACATTCCTTAATAATCAGTCCCTTGACCTGAGCCCGATCCGACTGGCAGTCCTCACGATTAATGCCGTAATTGCCGATAATCGGATAGGTCATGGTGACAATCTGCCCGGCAAAGGAGGGGTCGGTCAGCGCCTCTAAATAGCCGGTCATGCCGGTGGTGAAAACAATCTCACCAATGGTTGTGCCGGCGGCGCCCAGACTTTCGCCTTCAAACACCGTACCGTCAGCCAGCGCTAAAAATGCTTTTTTCATGGCGTAACTTCCTTTCTAAATCTATTGCAAATACAGAATTTAAATGCAAAATCACAAACTTTTCGTTTCTATGCCCTGTGGCCTCGGTGAAACAAAATTCCGCAGAGGCTCTATATGTACTGCAGAATATCGTCCCGCATGCGAATGGCTTCTTCCCGGGCGGCCTTTCCGAAGTCCTCAGGTGCACAGCCGTTTTTCTGCCAGGCGCACATGATGCCCCGTGAGGAATTAACAATGGCGCCCAGTCCGTTTTTGTCAAAGGCACCGGCTGCATCCTGCCCGCCGCCGCCCTGGGCACCGTAGCCGGGTACCAGAATATAGGCCTTTGGCATCAGACGCCGCAGCTCAGCAAGCTGCCGGGGATAGGTAGCCCCCGCCACGGCACCCACCGGCGTGTAGCCGTACTGACCTTCTAAATCCGCGCCCCAGCTGTTCACCAGCGCCGCCATCTTTTGATAGATGGGCGCCTCTCCTGCTGTTAAATCCTGCAGCTCGCCTGAGGAAGGATTGGAGGTTTTCACCAGCACGAAAATCGTTCTGCCGTAAGTCTTGCAATCCTTCACAAAGGGCAGAACGCCATCGGTACCCAGATAGCCGTTCACCGTCAGGCCGTCAGCTGCAAGCTCGTTCTGCACCTCAATGTCTCCGGCCACGGTGCGACCCAGATAGGCCGCGGAATAGGCCTCGGCAGTTTTGCCGATGTCATTGCGTTTACCGTCTAAAATCACATACATACCCTTGGCCCGCGCATAGGCAATGGTTTCAGCCAAAGCCCAAAGCCCCCACAGGCCATACATTTCATAATAGGCCGACTGGGGCTTAACCGCCGGCACAATATCGTGCAGGGCATCAATCAGCCCTTTGTTAAACGCCAAAAGGGCTGCACCCACCGCCTGATTGCTCCGACCGTGCGCCGCCACCGCCGCCTCGCGGATATGCTCCGGAATATATTCCCAACGAGGATCCAGTCCGGCCACCGTGGGGTTGTTTTTTGCCTTGATTTTTTCAATTAAACTATCAATCGACATATGGCACCTCTCCTTCTCAACAGCTTACTGTAATGTGCCGGTGCTGACAACAATGCGGCCGTCCACCAGCGTATATTCCACCCTGCCGTACAGCTTAAAGCCGCTGTAGGGCGAGTTTTTGGATTTTGAGGCAAATCGGCTGACGTCTACCTCATAAGGCTTGTCCATATCAAAAATCACCAGATCGGCATCGGCGTTTTCCGTCAATCTACCTTTCGGGATGCCCAG
Organism: uncultured Oscillospiraceae bacterium; assembly: GCA_964447945.1. Lineage (GTDB taxonomy): Bacteria > Bacillota > Clostridia > UBA1381 > UBA9506 > UMGS755. The sequence goes on along the minus strand of CAYUUO010000007.1, from coordinate 41,719 downwards.
AATATCAGCCGGTTTGCAGGTCATGGCCTCCAAAAGACGGGCAAGGCTCAGCCGGCCTGTCTTGACTAAATAGGTTATTCCCAGCCCCAGAGCGGTTTCAAAGCCAACAATGCCGTTGGCCGCCGCCGCAAATTCCACATCCTTTTCGTCCTCATGGTGGGGGGCATGGTCTGTGGCGATAGCGTCCAGGGTGCCGTCTGCCAGGCCTTCAATCACAGCTTCCACGTCCGCCGCCGTCCGCAGGGGCGGATTCATTTTAGCATTGGTGTTAAAGCCCTCCACAGCCTCCTCGGTTAAGGTAAAATAATGGGGGCAGGTTTCCGCCGTGACCCGAATACCGCGGTGCTTGGCCTGTCGAACAATTTCCACACTGCCGGCAGTGCTCACGTGTGCAATGTGAATCCGTTTCCCTGTTTCTCCGGCTAAAATCACATCCCGCGCAAGCTGAACTTCCTCCGCCGCGTTGGGAATCCCCACAAGACCCAGACGGGTGGATACGGCGCCCTCATTCATGGCGCCGCCTGCCAGAGATAAGTCCTCACAGTGGGATATTACCAGTGTATTAAACATATCGGCATATTCCAGTGCGCGGCGCATCAGCTCGGGGCTCGCGACCGGCCGGCCGTCATCAGATACCGCCACGGCTCCTGCCGCGCGCATATCGCCGATTTCCGCCAGCTGTTCACCCTTTTGACCCTTGCTGACCGCGCCAATGGGCCACACATGCACGCTGCCCACCGCCGCCGCCCTGCTTTTGACAAATTCAATCATCGCCGCATTATCAAGCGCCGGGCTGGTGTTGGGCATACAGGCCACAGAGGTAAAGCCGCCCATTGCTGCCGACCGCGTACCGCTTTCGATATCCTCCTTATATTCCTGGCCGGGCTCCCGCAGGTGACAGTGCATGTCCACTAAGCCCGGTGCCACAATTTTTCCGGCTGCGTCAATGACCACGGATGCTTCCGTTTCCGGCGCAAGATTTTCGCCGATTTTTTTTATTTTTCCCCCGGCGATATATACATCACAGACGGTGTCCAGACCGCTGGAAGGATCCACAACACGGCCGCCTTTAATTAAAATTTCCATAACGATCGCTCCTTTTCGCCAGAATATTCAGCACCGCCATACGAACCGCCACACCGTTGGTGACCTGCTCGTCGATGACGGCTCGGTCCAGCTTAATCGCGTCGGTGCACAGCTCAATGCCGCGGTTCACCGGGCCGGGATGCATCACCAGTGCGTCGGGCTTGGCCAGGCGCAGGCGTTTTTCATCCACACCAAAGAATTTGGAATATTCCCGCATACTGGGCAGCAGGCCGCTTTGCTGGCGCTCCTTCTGGAGCCGCAGGCACATCACAACGTCTGCGCCGCCAATGGCTTGATCCACGTCCTCATAGGCTTCAACGCCCAGCTTTTCAATGTCCCGGGGCATCAGCGTGGCCGGGCCGCCCACCACCACCTCAGCGCCCAGCTTTTGCAGGGCATATATGTTAGAGCGCGCCACACGGCTATGGGCAATATCGCCTACAATCGCCACCTTCAGCCCTTCAATCTGACCTTTTTTCTCCTTCATAGTGAGAAGATCAAGAAGGGCCTGGGTGGGATGCTCGTTCATGCCGTCACCGGCATTGACAACCGCTGCCTTCACATGTTTGGCAATCAGGTGGGGCGCGCCGGACATCTGATGGCGAATCACAATAACATCCGTTCCCATCACATCCAGCGTTCTGGCCGTATCGATCAGGCTTTCGCCCTTTTGCACACTGGAGCCGGAGGCCGTGATGTTGGCCGCATTGGCGCTCATATATTTCGAGGCCAGTTCAAAGGAAAGCCGGGTGCGGGTGCTGTTTTCGTAAAACAGGGTTACCACTGTTTTGCCCTGCAGATGGGGTGTTTTTTTCGCGTCCTGTATTAAAATATGTTTCATAATTTCGGCCTGATAGAGAATGTAACGGATTTCCTCCGCCGTAAGCTCCTTCATGCCTAGCAAATCCTTACCGGCCAGTTTCATGCCTGTTCCTCCTTATCCTTCCGCCCGGGCAGCTTTTCCAGAGAAACCTCACAGCAATGATCCAGTTCCTCAAAGCACACATGCACAATCTCGTTCCGGGCGGTGGGAATGTTTTTGCCCACATAGTCCGCACGGATGGGCAGTTCGCGGTGACCGCGATCTACCATCACCGCCAGCTCAATTTTCGCCGCGCGTCCCAGCTCCATAACCGCCTCCAGCGCAGCTCTGGCTGTCCGGCCAGTAAAGAGCACATCGTCAACCAGAATTATTTTCTTGCCGATCACCATAAAGTCAATGCTGGTGCCGTTAATCACCGGCATTTCAGAAAGCAGACTCAGGTCGTCCCGGTAAAAGGTGATGTCTAAAATCCCCATGGGCAGGGTTTTGCCCTCCAGCTCCTCCAGCTTTTTCTGCAGACGGTTGGCCATTAAAACGCCCCGGCGCTGAATGCCGATTAAAGCCAGATTGTCAATGCCCTTGTTCTTTTCAATAATTTCAAAGGCAATGCGGGTGATGGCGCGCTGTATTGCGGCCTCGTCCATAATGACAGAACGGTTTGCTTCCATGTGACAGCCTCCTTACAAAAAAAATCCTTACCGCAGGATGCGATAAGGACATACAGGCAAACTTATTGACAGCTTTCATGATCATATACTGTTGTAAGCACCTTATCAGCATCTCTGTACCGATTTAAAGGTTGTTTTATATAGTATATCACAAAACAGGGTGTTTGTCTATACTTTTTTCAATTTTTTAGCAATTAATTTCCCCACTTCCCGCCGGCACCAGACGCCCGTTCTCAAAATGGTAGGCCTTATCACAAAAGGCCAGCGCCGCCTTCTTGTGAGAAACCAGCACGCAGGTTTTGTTTCGCTGTGCCTTCAGCGTCTGCAAAATGGCCAGCTCCGTAGCCTCATCAAGAGCTGAGGTTGCCTCGTCCAGCAGCAATATCGGTGCGTCGCAAAGGATGGCTCTGGCAATCGCCAGACGCTGGCTTTGGCCTTCGGAAAGCCCCAGCCCGCCTTCACCCAAGCGGGTATCCAGCCCTTCGGGCAGTGTTTGAATAAAATCCCAAATCTGTGCCACCCGGGCGGCCTCGCAAATGGCCTCCTCGGACACCTCTGTTTGAAAAAAGGTAATATTGTCACGAATGGTGCCTGACACAATCAAATTCCCCTGGGGCACATAGGCAAAGAGCCGTTTCTTTTCCTCTGAAAGGGGGCGGACAGCGCCATCCGGCAGCTCTAAAACCGCCTCACCTGAACCGAGCGGTAAAATTCCCAGCAAAATCTTCAGCAGTGTGCTTTTTCCGGTGCCGGAAGTGCCGGTGATAACCACAAATTCGCCGTTTTGCACTGTAAAGTCAGTATGCTCCAGAATATTATCCGACCGATAGGAGAAGCTGACGTCGGACAAACGCACAGCCGACCAGGGGGCATTCTGCCACGCAGTTTTAGTCTGCACCGGGTCATCCCGCAGCTGTTCCAGCTCAATCAGTCGTTCCGCTGAGGCCAGCATGCCATAATACTGGGGCAGGAGTGCAGAGAGCCCCTGAAAGGGCGTTTGAATCTGACCCACCAGCTGCAAAAGCGCCGTCAGTGTACCAAATGTCATCAGGCCGGCCGAAATTTTATAAGCACCCCAGGCCAGAGCCAGATAATACCCGGCCGTTAGACCTATGTAAAAAAATGCATGGGCTGTAATGCTGATTTTATTGCGCTTAAGGCTAAGCTTAAACTGCTCCAGCTGTAGTCCACGGCTGCGTGCCGCCGCAGCGGCACCGCAACCGAAGGACTTGATAACCAGCAAATTTTTCAGTGTTTCCTGCATAAAGGACTTCACCCGTCCGTCGGCCTCCTGACAGCTTTTATGGAGCTGTTTCATCCGCTTGCGGTACAGGCAGGCCGTTAAAAAAATCAGCGGGCCCAAAAACAAACATAAGAAAGCAAAAACAGGGTCCAGCACATAGAGAGCCCAGAAGCAGGCGGCGATTTTTGTCAGATAAAAGACAAGATTGGGCAGCATTTGCAAAAGCCCGGTGGCGACAATGCTCACATCACTGTTGATGCGGTTCATGAGCTCGCCGGAGTGGTATCCGGAAATCTGCATGTAATCCTTTTTCATAATCACACTGAACAAATTGGTTCTGCACCGGATGTGAAACTGTCCGCTGACATGCACATTGGCAACGGACATGCCAATTTCCAAAATCAGCTGCACAGCCAGAAATGCCAGAAGAATGAGCCCTTCCCGAAGCAGGTTCCCCGGACTCTGGCCGGTGGCAATATCCAGTACCTGCTTGGAAAGCAGCGCAAAAGCAACGCCCATCAGCGAAATCAGCGTACCGATCAGGGTCAGCGCCAATATGCCCGGCCATACCAGCTTTGCTTGCTTAATGATCCACTTCATGCTATTTCTCCATTCGTTCCATTCGTTTCACCCTGCGTCCGCAACGGATCACCAAAGGTAAAAGCCACCGTCTGATCTGCCCTGCCCGACTCCAGACAAGGCTATACAGCCGATACCACCAGGTGCTGCAATCGACATAATGCTCACCGTGGTAAAAGCCGTCTACAACGGCAACAATCTGCTCCGGCCGGATGGGCCCTTCCTTTTCCAGCTGGTTATCGCCCAGCAGAATAAAGCCCTCTTTCCGGCACTCGACAATTCTATGCAGCACGGCGTCACCCGTATCACGCACAAACAGGACAATATCATATCGTCCCGGATTTTTTCCGGCAGAAAGCAAAACGCTGTCCTGCCGATCCCGCAGCAGCGGATACATGCTGGTGCCGGTCACCGTCATCCGAATTTTTTTCCCTTCTGCCAGCAGCTCCTGAAAAAATGGCAGCAGCAGCCGCATTTCAATCTGCTCGTGGCTCGCATTAGGCTTCATCTAAAATTTGATTCTCCTTTAAGACGCTGATAAATTCCTGCACATCCCGGCGCGCCGTTTCCGCATCTACCTGATATTCCGACGTCATGGCCGCCACAAGCTCGTCCTCCGTACAGGACTTTTGCAGGCACTGCCACAAAAACGCGCCGCTTTCATTTAAGGTCAGCATAAGCTGCAAATTGACCAGATTCTCCCCCACAGGCACTGCCACCGTGCTGCCGGCAATTGTTTTGATAATAAAACCATCTTTAATTTTCATTGTTTCTAAGCCTCCGTCCGCATTGAGCATTGATCATTCTTGTTTCATTGTACTATAAATAATCGGAAATTACAAGTGGAAAATCACAAATTCTGCACGAATTCCCAGCGCTTTTCTTGTAAATCTGCCGATTGTCCTCTTGCATTAAAGAAAATTATATGTTACAATATATGTACTTACCATTCTGTTTACATAGGAGGAGATTCACAAATGAAAAAGTTTTTAGTTCTGACGCTGACCGCGCTGCTGCTGCTCTCTACGGCCGGTCTTTCCGTTTCCGCTTTGGCTTTTTCCGATCTGGCGGAGGCACATTGGGCCTACAACGATATTCAAACGCTGGTAACGGACGGCACGGTTTCAGGTTATGAGGACGGTTCCTTCCGGCCGGGCGGCACGGTGACCCGGGCCGAGTTTGTTAAAATGCTGGGCGCAGGGCCGGTTCGGCGCGCACAGGATTACAGTGATGTTTCGTCAGAGCACTGGGCCTACGACTATGTTATGAACGCCGGCTTCCCGGAGGACGGCTCCAATCTTTTCAGCCCCAATCAGGCCATTACCCGCGGCCTGGTTGCAGAGCTTTTGTGGAACCGCGGCGGCAAGGCAACAGACGCCTTTGCTCCGGCCATTATTACCTCTCAGTATGCTAAGCAGCCGCAGGCAGCTGCCTGGGTATATGCCACCGGCCTGATGCACGGTGATGACGGCGTGAATCTGCGTCTTGATGATACGCTCAGCCGCGCCGAGGCAGCCGCCTTAATCATCCGCTCCCGCAGTGCCGGATCTGTCAGAAAGCTCTTTGCCGATTCTGTCAACCCCGAAATTCTGAAAAATGTTTATGACGGTCTGAACCTGTTTGACGGCAAACCCTACGTTCCTGAGGATACCATAACCAACGGTGCCATGGCTCGTGCAGCCCTGCGCATCGGCAGTGAGGAGACCAACCTGTCCTACGTTGGTCAAACTGCCCGGGCGAATTTTGAACATCCCTATGCCCGCGATCTGGCGATCATTTGCAATAACTGTCTGGGAACAGCCAAGCTGACCGCCGACTTTGCCGATCAAAAAGCTAATTTTGGTAACACCGTGGCGGCGTTGGTGCATCAGTTCATTACCAAGGCAAAGACCGGTATGGAATACGGCGCAAAAACTGACGGTTTGCCCGAAGGTATATCCAGCATGGCAAACATCTGTCTGACCTTTGCCAAAAACAACGGTATCATTAGCCTGAAAGAAGATTTGACGGCGCCCATTACCGTTCGCGACTTCACTGCAATTTGCCTGCTGCTGGATAATCTGATCGGCTCACAGAGTGACATTACAAGCGATGTGAACACCATTACAGGCAGCCTGATGAAGGCGGATCATTCCCTGCTTTTGACGGAAGTGCCCTACGGCGATTTCCGTGTGATGATGAAGGATATGCCCGGCACTGTCTATGCCAAGGCACCGGTGGTTCAGGTATCAGCACCGGCCAAAAGCTATGATTTTGCCCGTGAATACGCCTCCATTTTCACCGGAATTCTCCAGCATCTGAAAGCCTCTGTTAAGGAGCGCTCCGGTGCTGACGTCCGACTGACCTACTATCCTTCTTTAGTGTGGGATAACGGCAACGGCTACACCATGCGTATCGCCTGCGATGTTGTGGAAATGAGCGGTACCAAGTCCTTTAACCAGCTGTTTGTGACAAAGGACGGCATGGAAGGCGCTGACACCACCCTCCAAAAGGGAACACGCGTGTACTTCGATCTGGCCACCGGCGAACCCATTAAATCCGTCCGGATGACAGATGAAAAGGCCTATGCAGAGCAGATTGTAACCGTTTCTCAGCAATAGGCAAAACCCGACGCAGGGTTGACTTTTTTCTGAATACAAAATAACCTCCGTGATATACGCTGACGGATTTAAAGCCGTTAAGCTGTAACATCACGGAGGTTTTTTATGTTTGGTACGCTTCCTTCATTTAAAAAGCTGGCTGTCGCATTAAGTCGACAGCCTCATTTAATCCGTCATACTTCCGCCGCTGTCCATAGCCGTCTGATACAGCTTATAGTACAGCCCCCGAGCCGCCATCAGCGTTTCGTGGGTTCCCTGCTCCACAATTCCCTGATCCGTCAGCACCAAAATCAAATGGGCGTTGCGGATGGTCGACAGCCGATGAGCAATGGTAAAGGTCGTCCGTCCCTTGGCAAGCCCCTCCAGGGACATCTGCACCAATCGCTCACTTTCATTATCCAGGGCGGAGGTGGCTTCATCTAAAATCAGAATCGGCGGATTCTTTAAAAAGACCCGGGCAATGCCGATTCGCTGCTTTTGCCCGCCGGAAAGCTTAACGCCACGCTCACCGACATAGGTATGATAGCCCTGCGGCAGCTGCATGATGAACTCATGAGCGCCGGCCAGCTTGGCTGCCTCCACAACCGCGGCCATATCGGCGCCGGGTTTGCCATATTCAATGTTTTCAAACACCGTGCCGGAAAACATGTAAATATCCTGCTGCACCACGCCGATTTGGGAACGCAGGGACTGAAGGGTTACATCCTGAATGTTGTAGCCATCAATGGAAATTGTCCCCGATGTTACGTCATAAAACCGCGGCAGCAGACTGCACAGGGTGGTTTTTCCGCCGCCTGAGGGGCCAACAAGTGCCACACTTTCACCGGGGGCAATGGAAAGATTAATATCTTCCAGCACATTCTCAAGCCCCTCGGCATATCGGAAGGACACATGCGAAAAATCAATGTGACCGGCAACCGGCGGCAGCGGCTTTGCACCTTTTTTATCCTGCACCAGCACCGGCTCATCCAGAACCTCGCAAAAACGCTCAATCCCTGTCATACCACGCTGGAACTGCTCAGTGAACTCCACAATGCGCCGGATGGAGGTCAGCAGCGTGTTCACATACAACAGATAGGCGATCAGGTCAGGCGGCGTAATCTGTCCTTTAATCATAAAAATGGAGCCGGAAACCAGCACCGCAACGTACATCACACCGTCAAAGGAACGCGTGCTGCTCTGGAACAGAGCCATATATTTATAGGAAAGCTTTTTAATATCCAAAAACTTATTGTTGCCCTTTTTGAATTTCTCAATCTCCACCGGCTCATTGGCAAAGGATTTCACCACGCGGATGCCCAACAGGCTGTCCTCCACCTGAGAGTTCAGCTCCCCCACCTGCACCCGGGAGGCCTTAAAGGTTCTCCTCATTTTCCGATTTAAATAGAAAGCCACCAAAAACAAAAACGGCAGGAAGGAAAAAATAATCAGTGTCAGCCCCACGTTAACAGAGCACAAAATGCAAAAGGCTGCCGTGATTTTCAGAAAGGATATGAAAAATTCCTCCGGACAGTGATGAGCGAACTCCGTAACATCAAATAAATCGCTTGTGATCCGCGACATCAGCGTCCCGATTTTCGCGTTGTCGTAATAAGAAAAGGACAGATTGGAAAGATGGGTAAACAAATCCCGCCGCATGTCCGTTTCGATCCGCGCGCCCATCACATGCCCCACATTCGCCATATAATAGCTTGCCAGTGCGTCGATAACCCGCAGCACCAGATAAAACAACCCAACGGACAAAATCAGCCGAAGGGTCAGGCTTTCCGGCTCGTTGGTTGCACGATCCGTAATCAGCCGCACCAAAAGCGGCAGCACCAGTTCGCAAACGGTTGTCAGTGATGCACAAAACAGGTCAAAAACCAAAATCCATTTATACTTTTTAAAATATGGAATAAAACGGCGCAGCAGGCCCTTTTTTCGTTGCTCCTTCATGATAAACTCCTAATAAAAATGATAAAATAAAGCGATTGAAAAACCACGGACGATTGACTTTAGCCGGGCAGGGTTTATCGACCGAAATCCAGCGCAAACTGACTCATCACCATCATGCCGGTTTTCAGGCAGGTTTCATCGATGATAAAATCTGAGCTATGCAGCGGCATCGCCGCCCCCATAGCCTCGTTTCCGGCCCCATAGTTAATAAAAACAGAAGGAACATGTCGGCCGAAATAGGCAAAATCCTCCCCCGCCATGGAGGGCTCCGTGCCCTCCACCACGTTATCCGCGCCTAAAATAGCCGCCGCGCTTTGACGCATGGCGTCGGTCATGCCCTTATCGTTCACCAGGGGCGGATAGCGGAAGGTATAAGTAAACTCACAAACGGCTCCAAAGGCCGCAGCAATCTGATTGGCAATTTCATCCATGCGCACGGCCAGCTGCTGCCGCAGCGTCTCGTCAAACACCCGAACCGTACCGCCGATATAGGCCTCATCCGGAATGACGTTAAAGCAGGTGCCGGCCTGAAAAACATTTACCGAAATCAAATGCTTTTCAATAGGCGTGGTGTACCGGGCGGACAGTGCGTTCCAGGCGTTTAAAATCTGCACACAAACCGCAATGGGATCAATACATTTATGCGGGTATGCGCCGTGGCCACCCTTGCCGCGGACGGTCATTTTAAAATCGTCCGGCGCGGCCATCATCTCGCCGTATTTCACCAGAATTTTTCCGGCCGGGACAGTATTCATCACGTGGCCGCCCACCGCGGCGTCGACATGAGGATTTTCCAGTATGCCGGCCGCGATCATAGGCTCCGCGCCGCCCTCCACTTCTTCGGCCGGCTGGAACACGAGTTTAACGTTGCACCGGAGCCGATCGCGAAGCCGCATCAAAACAGCTGCCGTCCCCAGCACAATGGCCACATGAGCATCATGACCGCAGGCATGCATACAGCCCACCGTTTCCGATTTAAAAGGACAGTCCGACTCCTCCTGCATAGGCAAAGCGTCCATATCGGCCCGCAGCAGCAGGGTTTTGGCGTTTTTATCCGTTTCAATCAGGCCTACAACGCCGGTTTTCGCAATACCGCGTTCATAGGGAATCCCCAGTTTCTCCAAATAAGAACAGATTAAATCTGCAGTTTTATATTCACAAAATCCCAACTCCGGATGCCGGTGCAGGGTGCGGCGCAGGGCCACAATTTCATCAAAAAGCTCCTCTGCAATGCGTTTTATATCCTCCATTGTCCTGCCTCACTTCTAATAAATTCTGAATACGCCGGATACCTTGCCTAAAATTCTGACCTCCCGGACCAGAATCGGCGACAGGGCATCGTTTTCCGGCTGGAGCCGGATGTAATCCTTTTCCCGATAGAATGTTTTCACTGTGGCCGAATCGTCTAACAGTGCCACGACAATATCACCGTTTTGAGCAGTGTCCTGTTGGGTGACAATGACATAATCGCCGCTCAGAATCCCGGCGTCGATCATGCTGTCTCCCTTAACCTTCAGCATAAAAACATTTTTATTGTGTGCAAATACCATAGGCAGGGGAAAGGTATCCATCACGTTTTCCTCCGCTAAAATCGGCACGCCGGCAGCCACACTGCCTATAACAGGAACGGACAGATATTCAGCAATGGGCTCTGCCATCCGCTCCGCCTCCGTTTCCACCAGGCGGATTGCTCTGGTTTTCGAGCCATCCTTAACCAAAAGACCTTTTGATTCCAGTTTTTTTAGATATGTATGCACTGTGGAGGGTGAGTTAAGCCCCACTGCCGTACAAATTTCACGGATGGACGGCGGATAGCCCTTTTTTCTCACCTGTTCATTAATAAAATCCAAAATTTCCTGTTCACGGTTCACTCGCTTCGTCATATTCATTTCCTTTCATCAGGTAAATGCCCATACACACTCTTATTTCATTGGGACAAAGTCCCGTCATGCAGTGCCTTAAGCAGGTGCTTGCATATCTGCGGAAAAACAATTAAATCCAGCTACCATCGGACGTGCTGCGGCATTGCAAGCAGTTATATACTTCATATTGTATCATATTCAAAGAAAAAAATCAAACAATTGTTCTGATTTTATAAAAATTTTTACTTTATATGCAAAAAACCGCCCATGCAAAGACGGTGCGGTTTGTTGTATTATACGCCTAAAGTTTAAAGTTTACCAAGGCTCCGCCTACCGGGCTCTGTTGCGCCGACAGGCCTTTCATTGGTCCATAATGTTTCACAAAGCAATTTGTTTCCCGCCCGCAATGACATGGCTGATTGTGATGTCATCATCAAACATCACAATGTCCGCAAGGCATCCTTTGCCCAGCACGCCCAAATCCTTCCGCCCCAGAACACGAGCGGGATTTACCGTCATCATCTGAACCGCCTCCGGCACGGAAAGGCCGGCCTTTTGCACCATGGTGCGCACCAATCTGTCAGCCGTGGCTACGCTGCCGGCAAAGCCGGAACGATCCGTCATTTTCGCCACGCCCTCCTCGATGATACAGGGAACCGACTCGCCCTTTCTTCCCAGCATGGACGGCCCCTCCGGCATACCGGCACCACGCATGGCGTCTGTCACCAGACAGATGTGTGCCGTGCCCAGATGCTTAACGATCAGCTTAAGAAGCGGCGGCGGCAGATGGCAGCCGTCTGCAATGATTTCCGCGGTTATATCCTCCAGCAGATAGGCGGCCTCCACCACGCCCAGGTAGCGAAAGCCGCCCCGACGGGTGATGGTGGACATGCCGGAATACAGGTGCGTCACCATGCGGCAGCCTTCGTCATACACTCGCTGTACGTCCTCTAAAACCGCGTCGCTGTGGGCAACGGACGGCAGGATTTGACTTTCCGTCAGTCGCCGGCAAAACTCTGTGCTCCCGGCAAGCTCCGGCGCAAAGCTCCAGCGGCGGATGATGCTTCCATATTGTCTGATCAGCATTTCATATTCTGCCGGGTCGGGCGCTTTGATATAATCCGGGTTCTGGGCGCCGCACTGAGCCAGGGAAAAATAGGGGCCCTCCAGATGGGCACCCAGGATTCTGCTTTCGGATTGTCCGGCAGTCATCACCGTTTTCAAATCCTCTAAAAACTCCAGCAAAACGCCTGTGGAACAGGCCAGGGTGGTCGGCAGCAGGGCTGTTGTGCCGTGCTTTAAATGCATAGCCGCAGTGCCCAGAATCGGTGCTGTGCCGCCGTCCATGCAGTCATCCCCGCCGCCGCCGTGTACATGCAGATCAATAAAGCCGGGGGACACGTACTGTCCCGCCGCGTCAATTTCTTCATCAAAAGCCAGCGGTTCCTGTGTGACGGCTGTGATACGGTCGTATTCATAATACAGGCAGGCCTCTGTCTCCACCCGATCCGGCAAAATCAGCCTTCCGTTTTTGATTTTAGTAATCATAAGCCGTCTCTCCTATTTACAGCGTATCGCCTGCGGAGTTCTCATCAACAAACAGATGACAGTCCGGATGCGTCTTTAAAAGAGTGGCCGGTACCATGTTGGTGACGTCGTTTTCCATCATCAATTTTATTGCGTTGGCCTTAACGGCGTGCGGTACGGCCGAAATAATCGTTTTACTCTGCATAATGCGGTAGGGTGTCATGGAAATGGCCTGTGCCGGTACCTCGTCGATGCCGGCAAACCAGCCCTCACCCACCTGCTGCATGCGACACTTTTCGTCCAGATTGACGATGATGTAGGATTCCTTTGTATCAAAGTCTGCCGGTGGATCATTAAAGGCGATATGTGCGTTCTCGCCAACGCCGATTAAGGCTACATCGATGGGAGCCTTGGTGATTTCCTCAGTCAGATAGCGAATGGTTTCCTCAGGGTGGTTACCGTCAACCAAATAGGCCTTTTTCGGATGCACAATGTTAATAAACCGCTCCTTTAAATACTTACGAAAGCTGGCCGGATGGGTTTCGGGCAGGTTAACATATTCATCCAAATGAAACATTTCCACCTTGGACCAGTCCACATTCTCCTGAACCAGAGTCGACAACGTTTCAAACTGCGATGCGCCGGTGGATAGAATCAGCCGGGCGCTTCCCTTTTCGCTGATGGCCGCCCGCAGCTTTTCCGCCGCCAGTTTACCGGCGGCCGCACCTAATTCTTCCGGTGTTTTGCTTTTTATAATTTCCATGTATTCAAACCTCCTCTATGATATTATCTATATCATAGAATAAATATGCCATATTTTCTATGCTTTTTTTAACATTTTTCTCATTTTATATTCTTTTTTTTACTTTTATATGTTATAATAAAAACAACAAAGGAAAGAAAACCTTGCGGTTTTCTCCGTAATGTTTTTATTGTATCGGTGTGAAGTACACCGATACAACATAAAAAGGAAGTGAGCCCATGGATGTTTTTTACCAAACCGGCACATTGCTTGCCTTAGAGGAACATACCGGCAGCAGCGTGGCCACCGGCCGGCATTTTCATTCGCTTTATGAATTTTATTATCTATGTCAGGGTGAAATTGCTTATTTTATTGATGACCGGATTTACACAATAAAAAAGGGCGATCTGGTGATTATCCCGCCACGCACTCTCCACAAAAGCATCACACTGCGCAAGCCTAAACGGAAACGGATTTTATTATATCTGGATCCAAGCTTTTTACAAGGGGAGCCGGAAGCGTCCCGCCTTCTCCCGGCCGATCCTGCTTTTTTTCATCTCGGCGAGCAGGAACGACTGCAGAGGATTATGACCGAAATGATAATAGAATATAAGGAGCAGCGCAATATGCTGATGCTAAAGGCGTTGGTCTGTGAGCTGCTGGTGCTTCTGCAGCGGCAGAATACGGTTGATTCCACCGTGCCGCCGGACGGCGTGTCCTCCTCCCGGATTTTAGAGGTGGTCACCTATATAAACGAGGGCTTTGCCTCAGAGCTGACCCTGACCAATGTTGCCGAGCGCTTTTATATGAACCCCTCCTATTTAAGCCGCCTGTTTAAGCAAAGTACCGGCTTTACCTTCTCGGAATATCTGAACAAATACCGGGTTAAAAAAGCTGTTGAACTGCTGATGACCACCAATAAAAATGTGACGGAAATTGCACTGGCCACAGGCTTTAACTCCTCCAATCATTTTTGCAAAACCTTCAAGGGTATCATGCGCGTTTCACCCCTGACCTATCGGCGGTCACTGTCGGCCGGTTGAGGCCCAGATCCGCTCCTACAGGTAGTGGTATTGTCCGTTTTTTGCAAAGATAAAAATGGTGGATATCAAAAAAGCAAAAACTTCGGCAACCGTTATGGCAAGCCAGATTCCGTCAAGCGCAAACAATAAAGGCAGAATCAGCACCGAAAGCATTTGAAAAACAAGGGTGCGCAGAAACGATATGGCTGCCGATATACCGCCATTATTCAATGCTGTAAAAAACGACGAAGCAAAAATATTGATGCCTGCCAAAATAAAGGAAAAGGAAAACAGCTTAAAGGCATGCTTTGTCATGGCAAACAGCTCCGGGTCATATCCCACAAAAATATGGGCAAGAGGTGAAGCCAAGCCCTGAGCAAGCAGCATCATCACCACCCCGGCGGCACTCATTAAAACAAGACTCTTACGGAGCATATTCTGTAATTCCCCGTGGTTGGACGCGCCGTAGTGATAGCTGATGATCGGCGCACTGCCGATGGAATAACCGATAAAGATCGCAATGAAAAAAAACTGTATATACATCAGCACCCCATAAGCGGCCACGCCGTTTTCACCGGCGTATTGCATCAACTGAAAATTGTAAAGCATACTGACAAGTGAGGAGGATATGTTGGTCATAAGCTCCGACGAGCCGTTTGCACAGGCGCGCAGCAGCGGCCCGGCCTGCATCTTAGTTTTCCTGAGCCTGAGCAGGCTTTCGTTGTGGCGGGCAAAATAGATCAGCGGCAATATACCACCCACGCATTGACTAATGCCGGTGGCTAGAGCCGCCCCCGCGACGCCCCAGCCGAACACGGCGATAAACAGCGCGTCAAGGAGCATGTTGGCAACGCCCGCGGCAATCGTAATCAAAAGCCCAAGCTTTGGTTTTTCGGCAGTAATCAAAAAGCTTTGAAAAACATTTTGAAGCATAAAGGCTGCGTTAAATGCCAAAATGATCCGGCCGTAGATAACGCAATCCTCAATCATTGCCTCCGTTGCCCCCAGCAAAATAGACAAAGGCCGAAGGAACACCATGCCGGCGGCAGAAAGCACGATGCCGCTGATCAGCGTTAAATAGATAATCATGGTAAAATATCGATTGGCTTTTTCATGATCACCCTCGCCCATTGTTTTGGCCACCAAAGCACTGCCGCCTGTCCCGAACATAAAGCCGACACCGCCCAGCAGCATCAGAAACGGCATAATTAAATTGACGGCTGCAAAGGGCGTTTTTCCCACGCAGTTTGTAACAAACAACCCGTCTACAACACCGTAGACAGATGTAAAAACCATCATAACAACAGGCGATACAACAAAGCGCAGCAGCTTTCTATAGGTGAAATGGTCTGATAATTGTATTGTCATGTTGAGTATACCTTTTATGTTTCCTTTCTCGAACAGTTTTCGGTTGTCCTTCACAAATTACTTCCCGCCGGCCACGCTGACAGCAAAAGGCACCGCTAATAGATTCTTTTTTATCCAAAAAAGCAGATAAAAGGAAATGGGGCTGTAGCAAAACTACACCCCCACATACTTCCTTATGTTTTTAATATAACCTGCTATCCGGCAACCCGCGCATTATTTGGAATTGATAACCGCCTGAGCTGCTGCCAGCCGTGCGATAGGTACGCGGAAGGGTGAGCAGGATACATAATCCAAACCGGCGTGATAGCAGAATTCCACACTGGAGGGATCGCCGCCGTGCTCGCCGCAGATACCCACATGCAGCTTGGGATTCACCGGCTTGCCCAGCTGAATGGCCATTTGCATCAGCTTGCCGACGCCGGAATGATCCAGCTTGGCAAAGGGATCGTTCTCAAAAATCTTCGCGTCGTAATATGCGCTCAGGAACTTACCGGCATCATCACGGGAGAAGCCGTAAGCCATCTGGGTCAGGTCGTTGGTACCAAAGCAGAAGAAGTCGGCCTCTGCAGCAATTTCGTCAGCTGTCAGTGCTGCTCTGGGGATTTCAATCATGGTGCCAACCTCATAGGTCAGGTTGCTGCCGGCCGCCTTAATTTCAGCATCAGCCGTTTCCACGACAACCTTCTTAACATATTTCAGCTCCTTCACATCGCCGATTAACGGAATCATGATTTCAGGAGCCACCTTCCAGTCAGGATGTTTTTTCTGTACATTGATGGCGGCACGAATCACAGCCTTTGTCTGCATTCTGGCAATTTCTGGATAGGTTACGGCCAAACGGCAGCCACGGTGACCCATCATGGGATTAAACTCGTGGAGAGAATCGATAATGGTCTTAATTTCCTCAACGGTTTTGCCCTGTGCGTCCGCCAGCTTTTTAATATCCTCTTCTGTTGTGGGAACAAACTCATGGAGCGGCGGGTCTAAGAACCGGATGGTAACCGGGTTGCCCTCCAGCGCCTCATAGAGCTTTTCAAAATCGCCCTGCTGTACCGGCAGGATTTTTTCCAAAGCCTTTTCTCTTTCCTCCACTGTGTCGGAGCAGATCATTTCACGGAAGGCGTCAATTCTGTCACCCTCAAAGAACATATGCTCCGTACGGCAGAGACCGATACCCTCAGCACCCAGCTCACGGGCCTTTTTCGCATCGGCCGGTGTGTCGGCGTTGGTTCTGACCTTCAAGGTTCTGTATTTATCGGCCCAAGCCATAATCCGGCCGAATTCACCGGAGATAGAAGCGTCAACGGTGGGAATCAGGCCATCGTAAATGCAGCCCGTGGAGCCGTCTAAGGACAGGCAGTCACCCTCATGATATTCCTTGCCGGCCAAAACAAACTTCTTGTTCTCCTCATCCATGGCGATTTCCGAGCAGCCGGATACGCAGCAGGTACCCATGCCACGAGCCACAACAGCCGCGTGTGAAGTCATACCGCCGCGAACGGTGAGAATGCCCTGCGCCGCCTTCATGCCTTCAATATCCTCGGGAGAGGTTTCCAGACGAACCAGAACCACCTTTTCGCCCCGGGCCGCCCATTCTTTAGCGTCTTCAGCAGTGAACACAATTTTACCGCAGGCAGCACCCGGAGAAGCAGCCAGCGCGCGGCCGACGGGAGTCGCCGCCTTTAAAGCCGCCGCGTCAAACTGGGGATGCAGCAGGGTGTCTAAGTTTCTGGGATCAATCATGGCTACGGCCTTTTCCTCAGAAATCATGCCCTCGTCCACCAGATCGCAGGCAATTTTCAGAGCCGCCTTAGCGGTTCTCTTGCCGTTACGGGTCTGAAGCATGTACAACTTTTTATCCTCAATGGTAAACTCCATGTCCTGCATGTCGCGGTAATGATCCTCCAGCTTGTTGCAAATGGCAATAAACTGGTCATACACCTCAGGCATAACCTCTTTCAGCTGGTCAATCTTCTGCGGTGTACGCACACCGGCCACAACGTCCTCGCCCTGAGCGTTCATCAGGAACTCGCCCATCAGGTGCTTTTCACCGGTAGCCGGATCACGGGTAAAGGCAACGCCGGTACCGGAGGTCTCGCCCATATTACCAAAGGCCATCATCTGTACGTTAACGGCAGTACCCCAGGAATAGGGAATGTCGTTATCCCGGCGATATACATTAGCGCGGGGATTATCCCAGGAACGGAACACGGCCTTAACAGCCTCCATCAGCTGCACCTTGGGATCGGTCGGGAAATCCGCACCGATTTTTTCCTTATATTCGGCCTTGAACTGGTTCGCCAACTCCTTCAGGTCGTCCGCCGTCAGATCAACGTCCTGGGTAACGCCCTTAGCCGCCTTCATTTTATCAATCAGCTCTTCAAAATATTTCTTGCCAACCTCCATAACAACGTCGGAGAACATCTGGATGAAACGTCTGTAGCAGTCCCAAGCCCAGCGGGGATTGCCGGATTTTTCAGCCAGCACGTTGACAACCTCTTCATTTAAACCCAAATTCAGAATCGTATCCATCATGCCGGGCATAGAAGCTCTGGCACCGGAACGGACGGAAACCAACAACGGATTTTCCTTGTCACCAAACTTTTTGCCGGTGATCTCCTCCATTTTGGTAATGGCAGCCATAATTTCATCCATGATTTCGGCATTAATCTTTTTGCCGTCCTCATAATACTGCGTGCAGGCCTCGGTAGAAATGGTGAAGCCCTGAGGCACCGGCAAACCCAGCTTTGTCATCTCAGCCAGATTCGCGCCTTTGCCGCCCAGCAGATTACGCATACTTGCGTCTCCCTCGCTGAATAAATACACATACTTTTTACTCATTGGTTTCCCTCCTGTTTAATTGATGCCGGACAGTGAATCCGGCGAAGAAATGCAGGAATTCCTGCATTTACCACTGTATCTTAATTAGTATAACATATATTTTTCAGCTTGTAAACGGCATTTTAAAAAATTTTTTAATTTTTTTATCCCTCGTCTTTCCGCTGATGGATTATGCCCTATAAAAATTTTTAAACATTCAATTTACTTTTTTCGCTGTTTTAACCGTCTTTGCATAAATTCCCGGCAACTTTCAAAAAATAACATAAAACGGAAAGGAGCAAAGGATATGCAAACATTTAAGGATTTATATATAACGTTGACAAAGGCCGCGCTGCAGAACAAGCTGGAGGAGACTATCCGGCGGCTGGAGGCGGGAGATTTTGATGCCCGCCAGCTGGATTGTCTTTTGCATCCGGCTGACCATCCTCCCGTAATCAGCACCGAGCCCTGTGACTGCAAGGATGAGGACTGCACCTGCCGCAGCGCCTGTCTGTTCGGCGCCCTTTCCAAAGATGAAAACGGCACAGTTATCATTGATGAGTCCGCCTGCCGTAGCTGCGGTGCCTGTCTGGACGCCTGCAGGGCAAAACGTCTGACAGATGCCAAACAAACCCTGCCGCTTCTGGCGGAAATTCACGAGGGCAAACGGCCGGTATATGCCCTGATTGCGCCTGCCTTCATCGGCCAGTTCAGTCAGGATGTGACCCCCGGCAAGCTGCGCACCGCCTTTAAGCAGCTGGGCTTTGCAGGCATGGTGGAGGTGGCGCTGTTTGCCGATATTCTCACCCTGAAGGAGGCATTGGAATTTGACAGAGCCGTTCAGACGGAGGCAGACTACATGCTGACCAGCTGTTGCTGTCCTGTCTGGCTGACCATGTGCCGCAAGGCCGGACTGATGGATCACATTCCCGGCTCTGTCTCCCCCATGGTTGCCTGCGGCCGGAGCGTTAAGCGGCTGCATCCTAACGCTGTAACCGCCTTTATCGGCCCCTGCATAGCTAAAAAGGCCGAAGCAAAGGAGCCGGACGTGCAGGACGCAGTGGATTATGTTCTGACCTTTCAGGAAATCCAGGATGTGTTTGAACTGGCCGGACTGGATCTTGCCGCCCTCCCGGAGGATGACCGGGAGCACTCCTCCACTGCCGGGCGGATTTATGCCTACGCAGGCGGCGTCAGTCAGGCGGTACAGGGCTGTCTTTCCAGGCTGCGGCCGGATCGTGACGTTCCCCTTACCGCTCAGTGTGCTGACGGTGTGCCGGGCTGCCGCGATCTTATAAAAGGGGTGCTGGACGGCGATCTGAGCGCTAACTTTTTAGAAGGAATGGGCTGTGTCGGCGGCTGTGTCGGCGGCCCAAAGGTTTTAATTGACCGGGCAGACGGCAAGGAACACGTCGCCCAATACGGTGATCAGGCTACCTATGCCTCCCCCGCCGAAAACCCGTATGTCATTGAACTTTTACACCGTCTGGGTTTTTCCACGGTGGAGGAATTGCTGGAAAAGGACGATATCTTCACCCGCCATTTCAGTGATGCCCCCCTTCGCCCCACACCGGTAAGATAACACTAACGATGATAAGAGGCTGTCGCATTTAGCGCAGACCGCTTTAAGGCAAAAAATACAGTCAAAGCACCATATAAAGAGAATAAGAAGTATTTTTTGAAGTCGGAATTCATTTTTTTGAATGAATTCCTTCTTTTTTATGCCTTAAAGCTACGAACAAACTTCGCCGCTCGGCGTACCCTCGTACGCCGTCGGGACTCAGTTTGTTCGTTCTGCATCTAAATCCGTTCAACCTCAAACGGGGCTGTCTTAATGCGACAGCCCCTTATATATTGGTTCTTTTGAGGGGAAAGGGCTAACGCTTGAAAGCAGCCGATAAAAGCAAAGTCTTTAATCTGTTTTTAATCTTCATGCGGTACACTGTTTATAATGGAAATAATTCTGTGTACTTTATATTTTACTTTGCTGCAAATGCATGGTATAATAAACACATAAAAGTGTTTATTACAGCGTGTCGATAAACCTTTTATTAAGCATAAATATTCACATTTTCTTGCCGAACCCAGCCCAGCCGGCCAGACCCCGGCGCCGCTCTGTCTCCCTTCGGGAGACAGGCGTCAGGGGACTTACGTCCCCTGAAACCCCTGCTGACACGGCCAGATCACGGAGTTTCAAAGGGGCAGAGCCCCTTTGCCGGAGTTCCCCGAAGGGGAACGAAGGACCGCCCGGGCGTGGCGGGCGGAACTGGGCTTGGCCAAAAAAACTAACAACATTTTACAGTGAAAAACCTTTTTCAACACTCTGTAATAAACACATAAATGTGTTTATTACACATCTCCGACTGGAAATTTATTGCACGTACGAATTTTCTTCACTTTGTTCGGAAACGTACATGCGCAAGTTTGTCATATTTTAAATAAAATGCATAAAAATAGGGTGAAGCTTATGAGGATTCTGATTGCAGAAGATGAAAGGGACTTAAACCGCGTAATTGCCAAACGTCTGGAAAAGGAAGGCTACTCCGTCGACCGCTGCTTTAACGGTGCCGACGCCCTGGATTATATTGAAGCCGGCGAATTTGACGTTATTATATTAGATATTATGATGCCAAAAATGAGCGGCCTTGATGTACTTAAAACCATGCGGGCAAAGAAAATAAACACGCCTGTTCTCTTTTTAACGGCCAGAGACAGTATTGAGGATCGGGTCATTGGGCTGGATGCCGGTGCGGAGGATTATCTGGTAAAGCCCTTTGCCTTTGAGGAGCTTTTGGCTCGCATCAGGGTGCTGATACGCAAGCAGGCCGGCAATCCCACCAATTTATTTAACCTTGGGGATCTGGTTGTCGATATCGGCGCACGCAGCGTCCGTCGCGGTCAGGAGCCTATCAGCCTGTCTGCCAAAGAATTTGACATTTTAGAATATCTGATACAAAACAAAGGCATTGTCCTATCCCGCGAGAAAATTGAAAACCACGTCTGGAATTTTGATTATGCCGGCGGTACCAACGTGATTGACGTGTATATCCGCTATCTGAGAAAGAAAATTGACGATCCCTTTGAAAAAAAGCTGATCCATACCATCCGGGGCAAGGGGTATGTTTTGAGGTGTGAGGATGAATAAAATTTCAATTAAGCTAAAAGTCGTAATCTGGTACACGCTGATTATGGTTGCCATTTCAGCTGTTGCCACGGCGGCCATGCGCTCCCTTGGTAATGAATTTGTCAAGCGCAGCGCCATCACGCGGATGACCCAGGCAATCAACATGCTGTCACGCGCAGCCGTAGATGCCCGCGGTGCCCTGCGCGATATTCCCAGCTTCCGTTTTTTTCATCAGGGTGTATTCATGGCGCTTTACGATGATGAAAATAATCTGATTGGCGGGCACATTCCCTTTGAATTTTCCGATGATATTCCGCTGGAGCCGGACAGGCTGCGAAATCAGACCTATAAAAGCAATCAATATATGACCTATGTGAAAAAAATTCAGTCCCCTGGCGGACAATCCGTCTGGATTAAGGGCGTTATACCACTGTCCGACGAAAACCAGCGGTTGGCCTCGGTTGCAAAGACAAATTTGGTGCTGACGGTTCTTCTCATTCTCACCGCCGCCCTCGGCGGATATTATATCATCAACAGAGCCTTCAAGCCGGTGAGTAAAATCAGCCGGACGGCAAGAGAAATTTGCGAAAGCAGCGACCTTTCTCAGAGAATTGCATTGGAGGGCGGTAAGGATGAAATCTATCAATTGGCCGCTACCTTCGACGAAATGCTGGAAAAAATTGAACAGACCTTCGCGCGCGAAAAGCAATTTACCGATGATGCCTCCCATGAGCTAAGAACGCCTGTGGCGGTGATCACTTCTGAATGTGAGTATGTTCTTGACTGTGCGAAAACTTTAGACGAAGCCAAGGAATCCGTTGTTGCAGTGAAGCGGCAGGCAGATAAAATGTCAAAGCTGATTGCCGAGCTTTTAACCATTTCCAGAATGGAAAAAAATACGCAGAAGGTCAATTTTAAAGAGGCAGATATCAGTGAGCTGTTGGAGTTTGTCTGCGATGAGCAGGAAGAAATTCACGACAACGGGATTACCCTCTCCAGAAGCATCAAGCCGGGCATATGGGCACAGGCGGATCATTTTCTGCTTGCCAGATTGTTTATGAATCTGATCGGCAACGCCTATCAATACGGCCGGGAAAATGGCCGCATTAACGTTATACTGGAAGAAGATGCCAAAAACCTGACCGCAACCGTTGCCGACGACGGCATCGGCATTGCACCGGAGCAGCTGCCGAAAATTTGGGAGCGGTTCTATCAGGTAGATCCCGCCCGCAGCAGCACAGAAACCGGCAGCATGGGACTGGGGCTTGCCATGGTTCGGCAGATTGCTGACTGTCATAGGGGAAAAATCCGTGTGGAAAGCACGTTAGGTCAGGGCTCGCGATTTATTTTTACCATGCCGAAAAACCTGTAAAAACAGTGATTTGGGACTGCAGTAAAACTACAGTCCCTTTTTGAGAGGACGCAAAATAGCATGGACCGGGCAAACTGAACTCAAGGACGCGAGCAGCTAAATTCTACCGTTAGCCCGCCGTATAACGCCGCAGGCAATTTTTGCACCGGAATTGCCGGCCGGCTGACTTGTAAAATCATCCGGCATACTGTGCAAAATCACCGTTTTGTCTAAAATCTCCGGAATTAAAAACCGTTCTGTGTAAAAGGCACCCCATGCAAAGCCATGATTTTCAAAAACCGGCGGCAGATCGCCCGCATGATACGGATGCTCACAGTCATGCGGGTTGTAATGAGCGCCGGTGCTGGCA
The DNA here is from genome assembly GCA_964447945.1 of uncultured Oscillospiraceae bacterium. Lineage (GTDB taxonomy): Bacteria > Bacillota > Clostridia > UBA1381 > UBA9506 > UMGS755. The sequence continues at coordinate 18,599 of CAYUUO010000007.1, read as the reverse complement.
AAAGGATCGGCATCATTACCAACGCAGCGCTCACCGGAATGAATGTGCAAGCCGAAAACGCCGCTGCCGCAGGCGCCATCCTTGTGCGGCAGCCCCGAAAAGGCGAAGGCCACCAGCGTACCGCTTGTTACAGGATAAAAACTGACCGTCCCCATAAGCTCCGGATGATTCCTGTCGCCACGCATTTGCGCAGATGCTAAGGGCTGTGTGCCGCCTATTAAACGGTTTAATTTCTTCTGTATCTCATCGCTCCATAAACGCATAAAATTTCACTTCCCTAATTCAAATTTACTTCCAATATATGTTAATTCCATCATTTTGTAGCCTGTCTGGAAATTTCTTCAGAAAATTGTGAATTTGGCTTGCATTTTTGACCGGTATATAGTAAAATGGAGGCTGTAATGCGATTTTAAGCAAGGGCGGGATGTATATGTTGGGTTTGAAAAAGAAGGAAGCCCCCGATCCGGAGGGGTTGTTGTTTACTGACCATGCTCTTAAGGTGCTGATCGTGCCCTTGATTATTGAGCAGCTTTTGGCTGTTTTTGTTGGCATGGCTGACAGCATGATGGTATCCGGCGTCGGCGAAACGGCGCTTTCTGCCGTATCCTTAGTGGATCAGCTGAACGTCGTTATTTTAAATCTGTTTGCTGCCTTTGCCACAGGCGGCGCCGTAGTTGCCTCACAATATATCGGCGCACAGAAGCAGGAAAAGGCTTGTCAATCCGCCGGACAGCTGCTGCTGGTTGTCTCCTTTGTTTCTCTGTTTTTAATGATACTGATCCTGTTTTTTAATCGTTCGATGATCCGCCTGTTTTTCGGCACCATTGAGCCGGAGGTTATGATAAACGCCGTCATTTATTTTCAAATTTCTGCCGTTTCCTATCCCTTCATGGCCATATACAGCGCATCTAACGCCCTTTTCCGGGCCATGGGAAACTCAAAAATCACCATGAAAACCTCGATTCTGATGAACCTGATTAACATTAGCGGTAACGCAATTTTGATTTATTATTTGAAGATGGGGGTTGCCGGTGCGGCCTATGCCACTTTAGCTGCCCGTGCCGTAGCCTGCGTGCTTTCTCTGGTGTTGCTCACCCGTTCCCAATCGACTATCTATATCAGCGTTCATCAGGACTGGCGTCCCAACCCGGGGATGATCCGGCAAATTTTAAAAATCGGAATCCCCAACGGTCTGGAAAATTCCTTTTTCCAGCTGGGGCGCGTGCTGGTGCTGGGAATCATTTCCGTATTTGGTACAACGCAGATTGCCGCCAACGCCACTGCCAACTCCATCACTTCCATTGCCTGCATCCCCGGCCAGGCCATTGGTCTCGCCATGATTACCGTTGTGGGACAGTGTGTAGGTGCTCAGGATTTAAAGCAGGCAAAATATTATGTAAAAAAATTAATGAAGCTTACATATCTGCTGTTCTTTCTCGTCGGCGCGACGATTATGCTGACACTGTCCTTCGTTCTGAAGCTGTATCACCTGTCCCCACCGACAGAACAGCTGGCCTTCCGGCTGGTAACAATTCACGTTTGTTTCGGCATGATATTCTGGCCGGCCTCCTTCACCCTGCCCAACGCCCTGCGGGCGGCCAACGACGTAACCTTCAGTATGGCTGTTGCAATCTTTTCCATGTTGGTGTTCCGCATTGTGAGCAGTTATATACTGGGGCTTTGGCTGGGCTACGGCGCCATTGGCGTGTGGCTTTCCATGGTCCTGGACTGGATTTGCCGTGTCGGCTGCTTTGTCTGGCGTGTGCTCAGCGGCCGTTGGGCAAAAAGGGCCTTCGAATCCGCGCCAACATAAAACTCACTGCTGCATGTTCATGCCGCAGCACCGAGTCTATCTGACAAGGTTGCAACTTATTTGTTCAATACGAAAGGAATGACCAGCTTTGATGAATGAACTGCGAAATAAACAAGGATTTATCTGCGATATGGACGGCGTGATATATCACGGCAACCGCTTGCTCCCCGGCGTGAAAGAATTTGTCAGCTGGCTGCAGCGGGAAAACAAAAAATTTCTGTTTTTAACAAATTCCAGTGAATACTCCCCCTTAGAGCTGCGGCAAAAGCTGGCGCGCATGGGGCTGGAGGTGGACGAAGGGCATTTTTACACAAGTGCGCTGGCCACCGCGCTGTTTTTAAAAAACCAGATGCCGGGCTGCAGCGCCTATGTCATCGGTGCGCCGGGACTGCATAATGCCCTATACGATGCAGGCATTACCATGAATGATGTAAATCCGGATTATGTAATTGTGGGCGAAACCCGGAACTATAACTATGAAAGCGTGCTGCGGGCCGTGACCCATGTGCGGAACGGTGCCCGCTTAATCGGCACGAACACAGACCTCACGGCGCCCAGCGAAAGCGGCATCATCCCCGCCTGCCGCGCCTTTATCGCCCCGGTGGAGCTGGCGGCTAAAAAATCGGCTTACTTCATCGGCAAGCCCAATCCGCTGATGATGCGCACCGGTCTTAAAATGCTGGACGTTCACTCGGAAAACGCGGTAATGATCGGCGACCGGATGGACACAGATATCATTGCCGGCATTGAAACCGGTCTGGATACGGTGCTCGTTCTCTCCGGGGTAACCCAGCAGGAGGACTTGGTACAATATCCCTATCGTCCGAAATATATTGTGCCCGGCGTCGGTGACGTGGTTCCGGACACAGAACGGTAGCATACAACCGTATCCATATATAGGGGCTGTCGCATTAAGTCGACGGCCCCTTTTGAGGCTGAACGGATTTAGATGCAGAACGAACAAACTGAGTCCCAACGGCATACGAGTGTATGCCGAGAGGCGAAGTTTGTTTGTAGCTTTAAGGCATAAAAAAGAAGGAATTCATTCAAAAAAATGAATTCCAACCCCTAAAATACTTTTTATTCTCTTTATCTAGCGTTTAAACTGTATTATTTGCCTTAAAGCGGTCTGCGCTAAATGCGACAGCCTCTTGTTCAATTCTCTTATTTTAAGACAGACACCGCGTCGGCAATGGTTTTTTCCAGCGCCTCCCGGCCATATTTATCCACATCGGATTTGCTCTTAGCACCGTGCGTCAGGCAGCCTGCGCCACCGATACAGCCGCCCACACAGGCCATGCCCTCAACGAAGTTGGCATCGAGCACGTTTTTACTCTTTTTCAAAAGCGCCGTTCTGCATTCTTCAATGCCGTCACAGGAAACAGATTTTAAGGCAAAATCCTCCAGTCCCTGTTCCTTCAGCCCCTCGGCAACCGCATCGGCTAGGCCGCCGCAGCGGGCAAAAATCCGGCCGAAGTAGGAAGCGTTATCCAAATAGCCCTCAGAAAGGGTTGTAATATCAATATCCCGGCTGTCAAACAACGCCTGCAGCTCCTCAAAGGTGAGCGCCGCGTCCACATAGGGCTTAACACGTTCCTTTTGTATCTCTGCCTTTTTAGCGGTACATGGGCCGATGAATACAATCTTGGCATTTTCGGTGGTATCCTTAATATACTTTGAAATTGTCGCCATAGGCGAAAGGTTATGGGATATAAACGGCACAAGCTCCGGAAAGGCCTTTTCAACATAGGCCACAAAGGCCGGACAGCAGGAGCTGGTCAAAAAGCCCTTCTCCGCCAGTTCCCGCGACTCTGCCTGGGCGACCATATCGGCCCCCAGCGCCGCCTCAATCACTGTGTGGAAACCTAACTCCTTCAGCCCCGTAATGACCTGCCCCAGCTTTGCATAGGTAAACTGGCTGGAAATGGATGGCGCCACAATCGCATACAGCTTGTAATTCTTCCCTTTCTCTGATTTTTTCAGCAAATCAACAACATCAAGAATAAAGGATTTATCCATAATGGCGCCAAAGGGACACTGATACACGCAGGCGCCGCAGGCCACGCAGACGTCATTATCAATACGAGCCGCGCCGTTTTCATCCATAGAAATGGCTTTAATTTTGCAGGCATTCTCGCAGGGACGCTTACGGCTCACGATGGCCGTATAGGGGCAAACCTTTGCACAGGCGCCACATTCCTTACATTTTGATTTATCAATGTGCGCCACGTAATGCTGGTCAAAGGAAATAGCGCCGAATTTGCATACGTCCTTACAGCGGTGAGCCAGACAGCCGCGGCAGGCGTTTGTCACCTCGTAACCGCCCACCGGGCACTCGTCACAGGCGATGTCAATGACCTCAATGACATTTGGGTTATCTGTATCGCCGCCCATGGCGATTTTCACCCGTTCAGCCAAAATGGCCCGCTCCTTATACACGCAGCAACGCATGGTCGGGGTGTTGCCCGGCACAATCACCTGGGGGATATTCAGCACATTTTTCGCCAGTGTATCGTTCCAGGCTTGTCTGGCCACTTCACGCAGCACCTTGTATTTTAAATGCTGCACCTTGGTATCAAATTTTCTCATTGTATTCACCCCATGGTTAAAAATAACTGATTTTAATTCGTTTGCCCATCTTTTTAAGACATTCGGAAAGCTCGCTGACCAGATTCATCTTGATGTTAAAATTAATCGGCAAATCGGGATTCTGGTGCGCCGGATTCACAGCCCGACCCACAAAAAAGTTAATATCGGTCGCCTCTTCAAAAAGCAGCCGACAAATCAGCGACGCTCCATCGCGCTTACAGCTCCACTGCGTATAGCTTTCATTGTCCTCCAGATAGTCCTTTGCGTATGTCAAAACCTTGTTAACGGTGATAACGCCCTCCGTCACCAGATCGACACCCTCCAGCTCCGCAATGGGCGGCACGTCCGACTGTTCAAAATGCAGGCTTGCCTTTAAGGGTTTTCCCAGATATTCAGCGGCAATGGACGAGGTGGTGCCGCCGCAGATGATGTGCTTGCCCTCTTTAGAAAAGAACAGGGACATCATGCGGTTGCAGTCGTCGCGGTTGGACGGCGGCCCGAACAGAAGGTTCATGGGCTCCCGCCTACGCACGCGGACAACACAGGCTGTCGCATCATCCCCCGGCTGGAAGCCATATAGCTTGTTACACTCATCAATGAGAATTGTGGACAGGGTTTTGGCCGTATAGCCAGCCAGAGAAACCGACTCTAAAAACGCAATGATGTCCTTGCGCTCCCAGCCAAAATTATAGGCCGTGCCGATGCCCGCGTGCGGACAGCCGTCACTCATGGCCACAAAAATATCGTCCTCCTGCAGCCGGATCACAGATTTATATATTTTCTTGCCGCCCAGGTTCAGCTCCGTTTTCGGGTAATCAAAGGAGCTGCCGTCCCGGATCAGAATCACCTGCGGATTATCATACTGAATCAGCTCGGCTGTTTGATTCTCAATGAGATGAATAATGGTAAAGGTCGAATAGGCCACGCCGCGGACGGAGCAAACAGGAAGCGTTGCCGCAATGGTTTCAACGCAGTCCTCAAGAGCCAGTCCCGCCGCCATCATGGTCGATATGATTTTAGAGGTCAGTGTAGACAGAATACTGGCCTTTACGCCGCTGCCAAGGCCGTCAGCCAGCACGATCACAGAGGAATTTTCTCCCTGTTCAATCACGTCAACATGGTCGCCGCAAAGCTGCTCGCCAAAATGATTGATGCTTTTATAGCCAATATCGGCACATAAATTATTCATCCGCAATCGACTCCTTCAGCTTGGAAAGGGCAATTTTGGTTTCTGCCGCCGTTTCACCCAGCAAGGATGCAATCTCCTGCACAATGCGCATTTGCTTGTCCACAACCTTGTCGGCCGTTTCCACTGTCTGGCGGCTGATGCTTTCCTTACGCTCCCGGGCTGTTTCCTCATCGGTCACATCCCGCATGATACAAATCAGCAGCCGGTACCCGCTGTCATACACCACCGTCTGTTCAACATATTTTTTATATTCAGCCAGATAAACTCGCTGATTCCTGACGTCATGACCGCTTTGCAAAACCTCCACAAACACGCCGGGATCCAGAATCCGAACCACCTGGTCGCCGAGAATATCCGCGCTGCTGCGAAGATTCATAATCTCACGGGCCGCCGTGTTGATTTGCTGTACCTCCAGCTTCTCATTTAGGACGATAATCCCATTGGGCGTGTTGTTCACAATGTTGTCTGAAAAGCTTTCCGCCTTTTCCTTCAAAAACGGCAGGCACATGGAAATCTCTGCCTTGCCCTGATAGATCGCAACCGCTTTGTCCCGGCAGGTGTTATAGCCGCAGGAGCCGCAGTTTAACTCATCCTCCGGCTTGGTTTTGCCCATTTGCCGCAAAATCTCGCTGATTTCCCGCTCCGAAGGTCTTTGCAGTCTGCGCTCTAAAAAGTCGAAGTTCTTTTTCAGCCCCAGCGCATCCGGCTGCTCCACCGGAAAGTCCCTTTCACCGGCAAAGGTTGCCACCGACATGTAATCGCGAACAGGTGAACGGTGATATTTTTCCATAACAGGACCGCCCACACAGCTGCCGACACAGGCCGACATTTCAATAAAGCAGTGATGAATCCGTCCGCTTTCAATATCCTGCAGCGCCGCTATGCAGTTTTCCACGCCGTCCAGTGCCAGGTAGGTATAGCCAGGCTGATTCAGCGCCATGGTTTTCAAAATGCCGCCTGCCGTTGGGAAAAACCGTGCACGGCTTTCGTTACAGTGATCCATTTCCTGCTCCGGCACAATATTTTCCGCCTGCATCCACCGGGTCAGCTCCTCAAAGGTCAGCACGGCGTCTACTATGCCCTCGTAACGCTCTGCCTCATCTTTTTTGGCAACACAGGGGCCGATAAAGACCGTTTTGGCGTTGGGATAACGCTTTTTAATGTCAAGACAATGAGCCTGCATCGGCGAAACCACATCGGCCAGATAAGGCAGTTCTGCCGGAAAATACTTCTGAATCAGCAAATTGACCGAGTGGCAGCAGGAGGAAATGAGAATATCCCGCTTATCCTCCGCCAGCATCCGCTCATATTCCGTTTTGACAATGGTTGCTCCCAGCGCCGTTTCCTCAACGTCATAAAAGCCCAGCGCCTTTAAAGCCGTGCGCATGGCCTTTATGCCCACACCGTCATAATTAGCCGCAAAGGAAGGGGCAAGACTGACAATAACCGGATCCCCGCCCTGCAAAAGAACCCTGACCTTTTCCGTTTCGTCCACAATTTCCTTCGCGTTCTGGGGACAAACCACAAAGCATTGCCCGCAGAGAATACACTCACTGTCCACAATATGAGCCTGATTACCCGAAAAACGTATGGACTTGACAGGACAGTGGCGGATACATTTATAACAGTTTTTACAGTTTGATTTTTTCAGCGTAAGACAGCCTGACATACAGGTCACTCCTTTCACCGTTTTCCCTGAATCACCCGCATAATTTTATCTTCAAAAAATGCTTTAAAATTTTCTTTATTAATGCCTGTGTATATCACATCGTCTACCGAAATGGTAACACCCTCGCGGTTGCACCTGCCGGCACAAAAGCTTCCGGCCAGCGTGACTGCCGCGCTCAGGCCGTTTTCTTCCACGCTCTGCCGGAGCAATTCAACAATTTCAGGTGCGCCCTTTAAGTGACAGGAGCTGCCGATACAAACTTGAATCTGCATCATTTTCACAACCCTTTCGCCCTATTCTACAGCTTTGCCAGTATTTCACTGTCAAAAAACGCCTTAGTTGTTTCAGGGGTTACGGAATGGAATGTGTCGTTAACCGTTACGCAAACGCCCTGCTGACATTTTCCCATGCAAAAAGTACCACCCAGCTCCACCTTGTCGCTCAGATTGTTTTCGCTAATCAGATACTGGAGCTGCTCTACAACCTGTCTGGAGCCCTTGATGTGACAGGAGCTGCCGATACATACCGTAATTTTAATCATATCATTCACTAACCTTTCTGCTCAATATTATAGCTTGTGTACGCCGCGGCTTTACAAAACCGACGGCATGGAGAACACTTTAAAAACGGAAGCCTGCCCGCGGACAGGCTTCCGCCTCGATTCCTATTCGTAATCCACCACGTCTACCCAGGACAGCAGGAATTCCCGCTCTTTTTCGTTGCCCTTCACCGACTGGGAAGCGGCAACAATCGGCATCCACGCCTGCACATACTGTTTGGCCGTATCACTCTTTTGGCAAAACAGATCCAGATAACGCTTAGCGCCTTCAATATCGCCGTTTAGCCAGAAAAGCAGATAGGTTCTGGCCACGTCGGCCGAGGCGTTGCCCTGAGATGCATGGGACCAATCGATGATAAACGCCTTGCCCTCGTCGGTGATAATGATATTACTGGGGTTAAAGTCGCCGTGGCAAACCTTTGTATGCTTCGGCATGCCATGCAGACGGGTGTGCAGCTCGTAGCGGGTTGTGGCGTCCAAATCGCTCATGCTGATTTTCCGTTCCATTTTATCCCGCAGCTTATTTAAAAGAGGGCAGGTTTTGGCATGAACCTCCATTTGCAAATCCACCAAAAGGTTAAGATACTCATCCTTTTTATCCGGGTTTTCCTGCATCAGCTGAGCCAGCGTTTTGCCCTTGATATAATCGGAAACAATGGCCCATTTACCGTCAATGGTCAAAACCTCTTGAATCTTGGGAATGTTCAGCCCTGTTTCCTCCACACGGGCCTGATTTAAGGCCTCGTTTAAGACGTCTGCCTTGGAAAAATCGGAGTTGAATACCTTAATACACAAATCACCGTCACGATAAACCGTTTTTGCATTTCTCACCGCAATGACTCTGTCAAGTTTCATTCTTCCTTACCTCCTTATTAATTCCGGGCTTTGCTGCTCTTCTTTTTGCCGGCCGACCGGCTACTCTCGCCTGCCGTCTGCGCCGGCATGGCTTCCTCTGCAAAGTGTTTGCCGCCGTAATAAGCGTTTAAATACATCTGCTTGATTTCGCTCATCAGCGGATACCGCGGATTAGCACCTGTGCACTGATCGTCGAAGGCCTGCTCCACCATATCATCCAAACGGTTGAGGAAGTCTTTTTCGTCAATGTTATATGCCTGAATGGTCTTTTTAATGCCAACCTTTTCTTTCAGGTCGTTCACGGCCTGAATCAGGTTCTCAAGCTTTTCTTCATCTGTTGTGCCGCCCAGGCCGAGATAATCGGCCACCTCTGCATAACGGGCCAGAGTGTGAGGATGATCATACTGCGAGAAGGTACCCATTTTGGCCGGCGCCTCGCTGGCGTTAAACCGCAGAACCTCCTCAATCATCAGGGCGTTGGCCACGCCGTGAGGCAGGTGGTGGAAGGCGCCCAGCTTATGAGCCATGGAGTGGCACACGCCCAGGAAGGCATTGGCAAAGGCCATACCTGCCATGGTAGCGGCGTTAGCCATTTTCTCACGTGCTACAGGATCGTTTTGGCCGTTCTCATAGGCCCGGGGCAGATATTCAAAGATAATCTTCAGCGCGCGCAGAGCCAGGCCGTCTGTATAATCTGTGGCCAGCATGGCGGCATAGGCCTCTAAAGCGTGGGTCACAGCGTCGATACCGGAGGCGGCTGTGAGACCCTTCGGCGCGCTCATGTGGAAGTCTGCATCGATAATAGCCATATTCGGCATCAGCTCATAGTCTGCCAGCGGATATTTAACGCCGCTCTTCTCATCGGTGATAACGGCAAAGGGCGTTACCTCAGAGCCGGTACCTGCCGAAGTCGGAATGGCGATAAAGTATGCCTTTTCGCCCATTTTCGGGAAGGTATATACACGTTTTCTGATATCGATAAAGCGCATGGCCATATCCATAAAGTCAGCCTCGGGATGCTCATACATAACCCACATAATTTTACCGGCATCCATTGCCGAGCCGCCGCCCAGCGCGATAATGCAGTCGGGCTCAAAGGCACGCATCTGCTCCGCGCCCGCCTTGGCGCAGGCCAGAGTCGGATCCGGTGCCACATCAAAGAAGGTGGTGTGGGAAATGCCCATTTCATCCAGCTTATCGGTAATCGGCTTGGTGTGGCCGTTATGATATAAAAAGCTGTCGGTTACAATAAACGCCTTTTTCTTACCCATCACTGTCTTTAACTCGTCAAGGGCAACAGGCAGACAGCCCTTCTTCATATAAACCTTTTCAGGCGCACGGAACCACAGCATGTTCTCTCTCCTCTCCGCAACGGTTTTAATGTTGATTAAATGCTTAACACCCACGTTTTCGCTGACGGAATTGCCGCCCCAGGAGCCGCAGCCCAGGGTGAGGGAGGGCGCCAGCTTAAAGTTATACAAATCACCGATACCGCCGTGTGAGGAAGGTGTGTTCACGAGAATACGGCAGGTTTTCATTCTGGACGCAAACTCCTGCAGCTTTTCTTTTTCCGTAACGGCATTTAAATAGATGGAGGAGGTGTGTCCGTAGCCGCCGTCGGCAATCAGCTGCTCTGCCTTGCTAAAGGCGTCTTGAATATCCGTCGCCTTGTACATTGCAAGAACCGGTGACAGCTTTTCATGGGCAAATTCCTCGGAAATATCCACCGATTCAACCTCACCGATGAGAATTTTGGTTCCCTCCGGAACCTGAACACCGGCCAGAGAGGCAATGGTATGCGCCTTTTGTCCCACAATTTTTGCATTGAGGGCGCCGTTAATCAGAATGGTCTTGCGAACCTTTTCCGTTTCATTCGCATCCAGGAAGTAGCAGCCACGGCCTGCAAATTCTGCCTTAACCGCATCGTAAATGCTTTCCAAAACAATCACAGACTGCTCTGATGCACAAATCATACCGTTATCAAAGGTTTTAGAATGAATAATGGAGCTAACCGCCATAACAATATCCGCCGTGTCGTCAATGATGGCGGGCGTGTTACCGGCACCAACGCCGAGGGCGGGCTTACCGCTTGAGTAAGCAGCCTTCACCATGCCCGGGCCGCCGGTTGCAAGAATGATATCTGCTTCCTTCATCACCAGGTTTGTCATTTCAAGGCTCGGCACGTCAATCCAGCTGATAATATGCTCCGGCGCGCCTGCCTTCACGGCCGCTTCCAGCACAACCTTAGCCGCCGCAATGGTGGATTCCTTGGCTCTGGGATGCGGGCTGATGATGATACCGTTTCTGGTTTTTAAAGAGAGCAAGGTTTTGAAAATTGCGGTGGAGGTTGGGTTTGTGGTGGGAATAACCGCCGCAATAACACCAATGGGCTCAGCAATTTTCTGGATGCCGTAGGCCTTGTCCTCTTCAATCACGCCGCAGGTTTTCACATTTTTATAGGCATTGTAAATATACTCCGCGGCATAGTTATTTTTAATGACCTTATCTTCAACAACCCCCATGCCCGTTTCCGCCACTGCCATTTTAGCCAGCGGAATCCGCATTTTGTTGGCAGCAGATGCTGCCGCCAAAAAGATTGCATCCACCTGTTCCTGCGTAAATGTGGCGAATGCCTGCTGCGCCTGCCGCGTGCGGGCGATGGCTTTTTCAAGCATCGGGGCACTGTCTACAATTTCATACGTTTTTGCTTCCATGTGAATATTGCCTCCTTGTGAGAATTTAATGAGAGCGGTTTACCTTGCTGCATGTTTCGGACGACAGAGCCGGCCTGTGCCTGCTGCCTTGTCTGAATCCGTCAGGACAATATAATCCGGTCACATGCCCTACTCTGCCTTCCGTGATGCCGTTATCTGTTTGTCTGTTAAAATTTTAACATACATTTCGACAAACTGCAATAGCTAAAAATACATATCGATATATCCGTATCGATATAGCTAAATTGAACATTACGGCTTGCAAAGGCAACAAATAATTTGTTTGCTTTTGTCAGTTCGTCCCACATTCTGTTCAATATTCATATGATGCCAAAATCAAAGATAGTGCCGTTTGGCGTCGCACAGTTCTGTTATAAATTCTTTGTCAAGCTGGGTGAGCCGATAGTCCCGGCGGTAAACCAGCACATCCCGATAGATTTTTTTATAATCCTCACATTCCTTTTGCACAAGTCCATAGCGGTCAAGCAGCGCCTGGGGGATCGGTGAGACCCACATAAATGTATCGGTATCCGCAGAAAGCAAATCAAACTGACTGGCTCTTTCAAAGACAAAAATTTGTTTGTCCGTCTCCGGCGGCAGTTCCTCTTTTTTCGCTGCGGCCACAGGCAACAACGGCACAAGCGGGTCGGCATGAGCAATTTTTGTAAAGGGATGCAGGTCAGAAAGGCGGATCTCCTCCTTTTGAGCCAAAGGATGGGACCGGCTCATAACCAGAACATAATGAAATTCTGTAATCATCTCATAGGTCAGACCCTTTTCCTCAAGCATTCTCTTGAAATACTTGCCGCAATCGGAGGCATATCGGATAATCGCCAGCTGATAATCCGCATGCAAAATGTTGTTAATAGCGGACATGGTGTTGGTTTCCTGATAGAAAACCTCGGCGGGCTTTTCCTTGTCAAGGCGCCGGACAAACTGCGCGAAGGCGTCAGAGATATAGCACGCGCGGGGAACAGAAATGGAAAACCGCTGCTGATCTCTTTTCTCCTTTGAATAGATCGCCTCCACCTCATCGATTTGCCGCAGTATTTTCCGGGCATATCGCAAAAACTCCTCGCCGTCCGGCGTAACCAGCATACCTCTGGTGGTTCGGTCAAAAATGGTGATGCAAAGTGAATCCTCAAGCTCCTTTATGGCACGGCTCAAATTAGGCTGGTTCATATACAAATTCTCGGCCGCCTTATTAATAGAGCCCGTGTTGGCAACCTCAACAGCATATTTTAGATGTAAGATATTCATAGGGTACCTCCAGCGGATTTCTGTCATGTATTATACCATAAATGCAAGCCGCCAATCGGCTTGCTTCACACCGGTACAATAAACACATCGGAATGAAATCGGAGGATTTCAAACCTGTGTTGTATATATTATAATATATTTTTCCCTGGCGGTCAATGGAATAGAAAGGAATCTTTGTCTAAAATTTCACAAAAAAACAAAACGGGTTGCAGCACAGTTGCCGCAACCCGTTGTGTTTTTCTTTGTGCAAGGAGCCTCTTAAAGTCATATTCATATATATGTAGGTCAGTCCTCCAGGCCACGATAAATCAAATTACGCAGCCGCGGGTGAATATAGGCCTCCATACTCTCCAGCATATGCTGGGCATAGTACGCCGAAAGCGCCCGCTCCGGGTCTGCCAACATATAGGCGCCGGCCGCACCGCCCCATCCAAATTCGCCGACAGATCCGTTTGAACCGCTTTTTTTCTTATCCATCAGGGTGCGGACGCCCAAACCATAGCCATAGCCGGCCATCTGCGGCCAGTCAAAGCTTGGCAGCACCGCCGCGCTCAGCTGGTTTGTCCGCATCAGCTGGACAGTGCCGCGGCTTAAAATCAGTTCCCCCTCAGCGCTCCGGCCGCCTGCAGCCAGCATATCGGCAAAGCGGATATAATCATCCACCGAGGAAATCAGTCCCCCACCGCCGCTTTCATAGGCGCTGCCCAGCCGGAACACGTTTTGGGAGGAAATTCTGACGGTGCGGTTTTCCTCCGGGCGGAACATATACAAAGGCGCCAGCCGCCTTTCACTGTCCGCTGAAGTTAAAAAGGCCGTGTCCTTCATGCCCAGAGGCTCAAAGATGTGCTGACGGCAGTAAGCACCCAGCGTCTGGCCGCTCAGCACCTCGATAAGACCGCCCAACACATCGTGACAAAGGCTATATTGCCAGCGTGTGCCCGGCTCAAAGGAAAGAGGCTCCTCGGCCAGTGCACGAATCACCGCCAGCGTGGGTGCCTTTTGCTTCGTTTCCTTTTTCACCCGAGCAATAGAGGCGGCATGGATATCGTAGCGCAGCCCGGCCGTCATGGTGAACAAATCGCGGATCAATATGGGGCGCTTGGCAAGGCGGCGGCAGCCGTTTTCCTCTATGTACATGGTGCGGTATTCCGGGATATAGGCATAAAGCGGATCGGACAGCTGATACAGCCCCCGCTCATACAGCTGCAGCGCAGCCGTACAGGTGACAGGCTTGGTGGCGGAATAAATGTTATACAAAAGATCCGAACGCATTGGGATTTTATTTTCCACATCCGCAAAGCCGGACCGGTGGCGGTAAACCGGGCGTCTCTTGTGATAAATCACACAGTCGGTTCCCGGTACGCCACGCGCCGGCAGACTATCTAAAAATTCAGTCAGCGCATGAAAATCCATGTGGCACCTCTATCCTCAAAGTGTACGAAAGGGGCTGTCGACTTAATGCGACAGTCCCCTCAGCTTGTCGATAAACCTATATTATGTGTAAATATTCACATTTTCTTGCTGCCCCCTGCCTACACGGCCTGATTACGGGGTTTCAAAGGGGCGGAGCCCCTTTGCCTGAGTTCCCCGAAGGGGAACGAAGGACCGCCCGGGCTCGGCGGGCGGAACTGGGCCTGGCCAAAAAACTAACAGCATTTCGCTGCAAAAAAGCTTTTTTGACAGTCTGAGGGGCTGTAGCAAAACTACACCCCCTTTTACCCACTTTATTCTGTTACTTTAATAACAATCTTGCCGTCCTCCGCCGCGGCAGTCAGCCGGGCGTGCCGGGGCACGCTGCCCCGCAGCACAAGATCGGCAATGGGGTTCTGAATCAGCTTTTCAATCGTCCGCCGCAGGGGGCGCGCACCGAATTTGGGGTCATAGCCCTCCTTCAGCACTATGGCTTTGGCCTCCGGTGTAACCGTGAACACAAGGTCGCGGTTCATCAGCTCCTCTGCCAAATCCTGCAGCATCAGATCGATGATAGCAGAAAGTTCCGTCTCCGTCAGGCGGTTGAAAATAATCGTTTCATCGATTCTGTTTAAAAACTCCGGCCGGAAAATGTCCCGCAAAGCGCTCTGAACCTTATCGCGAATGTTCTCGTTTTCCGACTTGTTAAAGCCATAGCTGGCGTTCTTTAAATCGGAACCGGCGTTAGATGTCATAATAATAATGGTGTTTTCAAAATTCACAATGCGGCCATGACTGTCTGCCACGCGGCCATCGTCCAAAATCTGCAGCAGAATATTAAATACATCCTGATGTGCTTTTTCGATTTCATCCAGCAGGATAATGGAATAGGGCTTGCGGCGTACCTTTTCCGTCAGCTGCCCTGCCTCGTCATAACCCACATATCCCGGCGGTGCGCCGATCAGCTTAGACACAGTATGCTTTTCCATATATTCAGACATATCCACCCGGATCATTGCCTCTTCATTGTCAAACATAATCCGCGCCAGGGTTTTGGCCAGCTCCGTTTTACCCACGCCGGTGGGGCCCACAAAGACGAAGGAAACGGGACGGCGTTTTTTGGAAAGCCGCGCACGGTTCCGACGGATGGCCTGAGATATCAAGCTGACGGCCTCCTCCTGACCAATAACATAACGGTGAATCCGATTTTCCAAATCCAGCAGCTTAGCGCTTTCGGCTTCGGTGATGCTCTTGACGGGAATTTTCGTCCAGTCCTCAATCACGGCGGCCACATCCTGAACTGTCAGTTCCTTATCGATTCCGGCCGCATCCAGCTGATTAATCTGTTCAATTAAAACACATTCCTGTGCCTTGAGCTCCGCTGCCCGCTGATAATTCTCGGTGGAGTCACTGGAAATGGCTGTATCCTTTTCCGCCTGAATCTGCCGCAGCTGCTCCTTAAGCTGCGTCAGCTGCAACAGCGCCTTGTTCTCCAGATTCACCTTAGAACCGGCCTCATCAATCACATCAATCGCCTTATCCGGCAGGAACCGATCCGTAATATACCGTTCCGACATGAGAACAGCCTGCTGAATCACCTCATCAGAGATCTTCACCCGGTGATATTTTTCATAATAGTCCCGGATGCCCTGCAGAATACTGATGGAGTCCGCCACGGAGGGTTCGTCCACGATAACCGGCTGGAACCGGCGCTCCAAGGCGGTATCCTTTTCAATATGCTTGCGGTATTCATTCAGGGTGGTGGCGCCGATAACCTGCACGTCGCCTCTGGCCAGGGCAGGCTTTAAAATGTTGGCGGCGCTCATAGCACCCTCTGCGTCACCGGCACCCACGATATTATGCAGCTCGTCAATTACCAAAATGACGTTGCCCAGCTCCTTGGCCTCCTCCAGAATCTTTTTCAGCCTGGCTTCGAACTGGCCGCGGAACTGCGTGCCGGCCACAATGGCCGTAAAGTCCAGCAGATAAATTTCCTTGTTCAGCAGCTTGGCCGGTACGCGTTTTTCCGCAATGCGCACCGCCAACCCCTCCGCAATGGCTGTTTTACCCACGCCGGGCTCACCCAGAAGCACCGGATTGTTTTTAGAACGGCGGTTTAAAATCTGCACCACCCGGCTGATTTCCTGATCCCGCCCGATAATCCGGTCGATCAGCTGATTATTCGCCTTTTGCGTCAGATTCGTACCGTAAACGTCCAGAATCCGCTTTTTTTCCTTTTTCCGCTGCTTGGTGGCTGTTTGTGTGCCGCCCTTGCCCTCAGCCTTTTCGCCGGAGCTCTTAAAAAAATCGGGCAAATCGCCCATGCCCATCATTAGAAGCGGCGAAGCAGAATCGCCGGTTTCCATGCCGTCCTCCGGTTCCAGCTGATTCATCAGCACGTCCATGCTGTCGGCAAGCTGATCCATCTGCTCCGGCGTCATGCCCATTTCCTTCAGAACATCATCAACCGGGCCCAGCCCCAGCTTTCTTACGCACTGAAGGCAATAACCGTCAGTGGTTTCCGTTTTGTGAACCGGATCAAATTTCTTTATAAAAACAACAGCTGCTTTTTGTTTGCAGTTTACACACAACATAATCATCATCTCACTTTAATTAACATGGTAAGCCTATTATAGCATAGTACGCAAAAAATAGGAAGTCCTACGCCGAAAAATTAACAATATGGAAATATTTTTAGCAGATATTATGAAATTTTTTTTAAAAATATACTTGAAAAATGCATAATTATGCGTTATAATAATAAAGTCTTACATAGATAAACGGCAAAATTATTATTTTTTGGGAGGAATATTCTATGAAAATTTCAAAAATTGTATGTCTTGCTCTGGCGGCTGTACTGATGACCGTTACGCTTGCAGCCTGCTCCGGCGGAAACGGCGGTAAGCTGACCATGGCGACTAACGCTGAGTTCCCGCCCTTTGAATACTTAGAGGGTGAAGAAATTGTCGGCGCTGATGTGGATATGGCCAAGGCCATCGCTGAAAAGCTGGGTATGGAACTGGAAATTACCAATATCGATTTTGATTCTGCTTTAACCGGCGCAGCCACCGGCAAGTATGACGTTGCCGTTGCCGGCATCACCGCCAACGACGAAAGACGCAAGAACATGGATTTTTCCAATGATTATTATATGGCGTCTCAGGCTATCATTGTAACAGCCGACAGCGAAATTAAGGCTGCCGCCGATCTGGATGGCAAAGTCATTTCCTGCCAGGAAGGCACCACCGGCGAGCAGTATCTGCTGGACGAAGGCTTTGAAATCCAGTCCTTTAAGACAGGCGCCGAGGCAGTTTCCGCTTTGACCACCGGCAAGGTGCAGGCGGTTGTTATCGACAACGAGGTTGCAAAGGCACTTTCTGAAAAGCAGGAAGGCAAAACCGTTGTTTTAGACGAGCCCCTGACCAAGGAGAACTATGCCATTGCTACCAAGAAGGGCAACACAGAGCTTGTTGAGAAAATTAACAAGGCGCTGGATGAATTAAAGGCCGACGGTACGCTGGCTTCTATCTTTGAAAAGTACGACCTGCCTTACGACGCTGAATAATCTTTAAAAAATCAGTTGGCCAGTATATAAGACGGCGCAGTAGTTTTCCTCTGCGCCGTCTTTTCACTGACCGATATATCGGAAAGGGTTATAATTATGGAATGGTTTAATAAATGGACGGATACCCTTTATAATACCTTCATTGTGGACGACCGCTATAAAACGCTGATTACCGGCTTTGAAAAGACGATTATCATTACCCTGGGCGCCTTGGCGCTGGGCGTGATTATCGGCACGATTGTGGCCATTATCAAGGTGTTTGCAGACGGTAACCGGCGGCTGCGTCCGCTGGACTTTTTGTGTAATATCTATCTGACCATCATCCGGGGCACGCCTGTGGTGGTGCAGCTGCTGATTTCCTTTTTTATTATTTTTGTGACCGCAAAAGACGGAACCTTCGTTGCCATTATCACCTTTGGCGTTAATTCCGGCGCCTATGTAGCCGAAACGATTCGTTCCGGTATCATGGCGGTAGATTCCGGCCAGATGGAGGCCGGCCGTGCTCTGGGCTTTTCCAAGCTCCGCACCATGCAGTATATCATTCTGCCCCAGGCCTTTAAGAACATTCTGCCGGCCATCGGCAACGAGATGATTGCCCTGCTCAAGGAAACCTCCGTAGCCGGCTACGTGGCGGTTATGGATATCACCAAGGCGGCCAATCAGATTAAAAATACCACCTACGACCATATCAACCCTATTCTGCTGGTTGCATTGGTTTATTTGGTGTTAGTCATCGGCCTGACGAAGCTTTTGGGCGTTTTTGAAAGGAGGCTGCGCAAGAGTGAGCGATAATGTTCTCATTAGAACTGAAGGACTTTGCAAGCACTATAAAAACGGCACCATCCGCGCCTTAAACGGCGTAACCGTGGATATTAGCAAGGGTGAGGTTGTGGTGGTTATCGGCCCCTCCGGTTCCGGCAAATCCACCTTTTTGCGCTCCTTGAATCTGCTGGAAATTCCTACGTCCGGCAAGATT
>CAYUUO010000006.1:0-56957 GCA_964447945.1 uncultured Oscillospiraceae bacterium | reverse complement strand
TCGTTATGCTTGACATGCAAGAGGTCGATGGTTCAAGTCCATTTATCCTCACCACGTCGGAGCAAAGTTCGCTTTGCTCCGACTTATTTTTTTCAAAAATAAGTCTGCCGCCCGCTCCCTTGCTCCTCCTTTGCCGAAATTCAGACTGCGGTAGACGGGCTATTTCTGTGTCAGCAGTCTCTTTATTTCGGCAAGCTCATTTTCTATCCTTGTAATTTGTTTTAGAATTTCATTATTATTTTTTAAACTGACTTCGCTGCACCCCAAAAGGTAGTCGCAGGTGACGGAGAAGAATTCTGCGAGCTTTATTATGGAGTTGCTGTCAGGATTTGTTTTTCCGGTTTCGTAATTTGAGAGTGTTTTTTGGTCTATTCCCGTTGCACGGGAAACATCAATTTGGCGAAGGTCTCTGTCCTCGCGCAGACTGCGTATTCTATTCATGGTTAAAACCTCCTTTTTTGATGAATTATACTATAAAATTAGTAAAAACAGCTTGACATAGTCATAATATACTGATATAATTAAAATATACTAAAAAATGAGTAAACTCGACTCTGGTTTAGCTTGGTAAAAAATACGTTGCAATATACGTAAATAAATTTTTTGGGAGGATGATATTATGGAACAGAGCAGAGTAGATCAATATGTAATGGCAAATCAAAAGTATTTTCCGGCAGAAAAGCTTATGTATTTGAAAGATAAGCTGAAAACGATGGATGATGAAAAATTTTCTTTGATTTCTACCATCGAAATGAAAGACCCAACCACAATGCTGTTGTTTTCATTGTTTCTCGGTTCTTTTGGCGTTGACCGGTTTATGCTGGGGGACACCGGCATGGGAGTACTGAAGCTGCTTACCCTCGGTGTTTGCGGTATTTTAACGATTGTAGACTGGTTTACCATAACGAAGAAGACCAAGGAACTGAATTTTAATAATGTTATGGCGCTCATTTGACCAAAAGTCATTTTGCCGTTTGTGTGTGAAAGTATTCAAAATTGTCTCATTGATACTGGCGGCGGGCGCGGTTTTTTTCATCGGTTGTCCTATAAAAAAGCTGACGGGTCTGCGTTGCCCTACCTGCGGCATGACGAGGGCAATGCTGTCCTTGCTGAAAGGACGTTTGGAGGAATACTGTTTCTATAACAAGATGGCTCTTCCGGTTTCCGTTGCGATTTTATTGGAATTTTATGCAGCACATTTCGGTGGAAAAAGAATCCTGCATATGATTTCAGTTTCAATTTTGGTTCTGAATTTCGTGTTTTATCTTTGCAATATGTTTGGAATATTTTAGGGAGTGCCGCAGTTACCGCTTTGTGTGATTGAGGCACTTTTTTAATATGTAAGAAATCGCAACCGAATGGCTGTAATGACGAAATAACATAAAAGATATTCAATTTGCCTGTTTTTTTTCTGCGTTTTCAGTAAAAATAGAAAAAAACATGTCTTTTTTGTGAAAAGTACTCAAAATATGGTAAAAACAGCATTGACAAATGCCCTTTGTAAGGTTATAATAGTAACATAGGAAAAATAAAAAATTGGAGGTTGTGTACAAATGAATAAGGCAGAATTAGTTGCTGCTATTGCTGAAAAAGCAGAGGTTTCTAAAAAAGACGCTGAAAAAATGCTGGGTGCGTTCACCGCAGTTGTAACAGATGAATTGAAGAAGGGTGAAAAAATCTCGCTGATCGGCTTTGGTACCTTTGAAACCAGACAGAGAGCAGCTCGCGAGGGTAAGAATCCTCAGACCGGTGCAGCCATCAAAATCCCGGCTTCTACCGTTCCTGCATTTAAGGCAGGCAAAGCATTAAAGGACGCTATCGCAAAATAAATTATGTATTAAAAAACAAGGTACAAAATCAGTACCTTGTTTTTTTTGTATCTGGCAATCTGCCGGCAGCTCTACCGGTGTTCATGCGGATATCCTGTCTTTTCAGTACGGCTGACGGAAAGCCGCGCCGGAGCCGCTTTTTGCTGCGGTGCCCAGCCAAAGGAACCGTTAGGAGGCAAAGTCCTCCGTCAGTTCTAAAAGCTCCTGCTTAGAATAGAGGTATATCCCCTCCTCAAACAGCTTTTGATCCGATTTTCGCAGAGCCTCCAGCTCAATGGACAGCTTATGGCTGAAACGCTGCTCGCCCTTTTCGTCCAGCGTGAACACGCACACGGCGCCGTCCTTGCTGATGACAAAATACTGGGGCTGAGGCGGTGTGGTTTCCTCCGGCACCACCACGGAAAGTGAGGCCGGGCGGTCGGGCACGGCGGTTTCTGCACCGGGTGCGGCAGAAGGGGCTGACGGGACAGAATCCGGCACGGCCTCCGCCTCCTGCCGCCACAGGTTCATTTTAATGCCGCCGTAGCCAATGCCCAGTCCCACGGCGAAGGCACATAGAAACAACACCAGGAAAAACAGGCCGCCCCTTTTTTTCTTTTGCACGCGATACATCCGATTCGCTCCTTTCACATCCTTGATTCATACAGGATTATTGTAACCTGATTGACCAAGGATATACAGGGAGCGGATTTTTTACTGACCGGCTCGGGGAATCGCCCGGCTCTGACTGCCGAACAGCAGCTGCTTTGTCAGCTTTCCAAACATACCCATGGGGTTGATTCTGGCCACGTCGCTTTTGGCGATGATGTCGGTACCGCCGATACGCTGGCCGTCGATCATAAATTCCGCCACGCCCAGCTTATCGCCGGCACGGACAGGGGCCTCCACGCTTTCGGGCAGGGTGATCACCTTTTCAATGCTGTTTAATTTCGATTTGCTGACCAGCACGTGAAAGCCATCGGCTACGCCGGTTTCCACCTGTGCATCAATGCCCTTCACCACCTGAACGGGCGTCAGCTCCTCCGGGGTGAGCAGCGTGCTGGCAATGGCGTAATTGGCAAAGCCGTAATCCAGCAGGCGGCTGGCATCGCCGAAACGATCCTTGGAGGAATCCGCCCCCATAATAACGGCGATCAGGTTCATGCCGTTCCGGACAGCCGAGGCACTCAGACAATATTTGGCTACGCTGGTTGAGCCGGTTTTCAGGCCGTTGGCACCCTCGTAAAACCGAATCAGCTTATTGGTGTTAACAAGCCCAAAGGCGCCGTCCCGCAGACTGTCCATCCAGATGCCGGTGAAGTCGAAAATCAGGGGATGCTGTACCAGTTCACGGCTCATCAGGGCAATATCGTAAGCACTGGTCAGGTGCTCCGGATCATCCAGACCGTTGCAGTTTACAAAATGCGTATCCTGCATCCCCAATTCCTGCGCCCGCTGGTTCATCAGCCCCACAAAGGCCTCTGCGCTGCCGGCAATGTGCTCTGCTAATGCCACGGCCGCGTCGTTGCCGGAGGCCACCGCGACGGCCTTAAGCATATCCCGCACGCTCATTTCCTCATTGGGCTCCAGATACACCTGAGAGCCGCCCATGGAGGCGGCAAAGTCAGAGCAGCGCACCATATCGTCCAGTGTAAGCTGGCCGTTGTCAATGGCCTCCATGGTCAGCAGCATGGTCATAATTTTGGTGACGGAGGCCGGTGGACGGCGGTCGTGACTGTTTTTTTCAAACAGCACCTGGCCGGTTCCGGCTTCAATTAAAATGGCCGCCGGGGCAGTAATCGTCAGAGCCGGCTCCGGTTCTGCAAAAGCCGGCGTTATCATCAGGACGCATAGAATCAAACAAAGGGCAACTATCCGTTTCATATGAGGTTCCTTCCTTCCTTATGACACTTTGCTTTTTTGCTTGTTCATCTGTTTTCATCATATGCGGCGGCGGGGTCTCTTATGCCTGCGGCAGGGCAGAAGCACAGGGCACATCACCGGCAAAAAAAGAGGGGTGTAGCAAAACTACACCCCAAACATACTTTTTATTCGCTTAATCTGGCGCTTAAACTGCATTATTTGCCTTAAAGCAGTCTGCACTAAATGCGACAGCCTCCGTTCGTTTCCGGCTTTTACTGCATTAATTCGCAAACGGCATTGGTATAAGCCACGGGATCCTCAATGGGCAGCCCCTCAATTAGCAGGGCACTGTCGTAGAGCACGGCGGCGTATTGCTTCAGCTTATCCTTATCCGTGTCCAAAAGGCCTGCGATTTTGGTAAAGACCGGATGGTTCACGTTAATTTCCAGAATCCGTTCCGCCTTCACCTTCTGATCGCTGGGCATGGCGTTTAACACCTTTTCCATTTCAATGGACAGAGCGCCGTCGCTGGTCAGGCAAACCGGATGGGATTTCAGCCGGGAGGAGGCCCGAACCTCCTTGACCTTATCGCCCAGTGCATCCTTTAAGAACAGGAACAGATCCTTATTCTCCTCTTTTTTCTTCTCGTTTTCCTTCTTTTCCTCCTCAGACTCAATGTCCAGATCACCGGCCGATACCGATTTAAATTCTTTATCGGCAAAGGTTCTCAGCACCTGAATGGCGAACTCATCCACATCCTCGGTGAAGTACAGAATTTCGCAGCCCTTTTCCGCCACCAGCTCAGTCTGGGGCAGCTTTTCGATTTTTTCAATGCTTTCGCCGCAGGCATAGTAAATATATTTCTGATCCTCCTGCATGCGGGACACATATTCAGCCAGGGTTACAAGCTTTTTCTCTCCGGAGGAGTAGAACATGAGCAGATCCTGCAAAAGCTCCTTATCACGGCCGAAATTATCATAAACGCCAAACTTCAGCTGCCGTGAAAAGTTCTTGTAAAAGGTTTCATATTTTTCCCGGTCATTTTTCAGCATGCTTGCCAGCTCGCTCTTAATTTTCTTTTGCAGATGGCTGGCGATGGTTTTCAGCTGCCGGTCGTGCTGCAGAATTTCACGGGAAATATTTAAGGATAAATCTGCCGAATCCACTAAGCCCTTAACGAAACGGAAGCAATCCGGCAACAGCTCCTCGCACTTATCCATAATCAGCACACCGTTTGCATAAAGCTGCAGACCCTTTTCAAAGTCCTTGGTGTAAAAATCGTAGGGCGCGTGAGCCGGGATGTATAAAAGTGCCGTGTAGCTGGTTATGCCGTCTGCGCTGGTGTGGATGACGGCAAGGGGATTTTCAAAATCGTAAAACTTGTCCTTGTAAAAAGTATTATAATCCTCCTCCGTCAGCTCCGCCTTCGTCTTTTTCCAAATCGGAATCATGGAATTTAAGGTTTCGACCTCCTTATATTCCTCATATTCCTCCTTATTATCTGCCTTGGGGCGACTTTTGGTTACCTCCATCTGAATGGGATAGCGAATGTAATCCGAATATTTTTTCACAATGGCACGGATGCGGTATTCGTCCAGGAACTCGTCATATTTCTCGTCCTCGGTGTTCTCCTTTAAATGCAGAACAATTTGGGTTCCCACAGTATCCTTTTCCGCCGGATTCACAGTGTAGCCGTCTGTGCCCTCGGCTTCCCACTGATAGGCCTCGTCACTGCCCAGTGCGCGGCTTGTTACGGTTACCTTATCCGCAATCATAAAGGCAGAATAAAAGCCAACGCCGAACTGGCCGATGATGTCCACATCCTCAAGCTTTTCGTTGTCGTTTTTAAACTGCAGAGAGCCGCTTTTGGCGATGGTGCCCAGATTCTCCTCCAGCTCCGCCTTGGTCATGCCGATACCCGTATCGGTAACGGTCAGGGTTCTCTTTTCCTTATCCGCGTCAATCCGGATATAAAAATCCTCCCGGTTAAAGCTCAGATTTTCATCGGACAGCGTCCGGTAATAGAGCTTGTCCATAGCGTCGCTGGCGTTGGAAATCAGTTCCCGCAGGAAAATTTCCTTATGTGTATAAATGGAATTGATCATCAGCTCCAGCAATCGTTTGGATTCAGATTTAAATGCTTTTTTGGCCATTTGACCCGCCTCCAAAAAGAAATATTAGCACTCTAACTCTCAGAGTGCTAATATTATTGTACCACATTTTTATCGTTTGTCAAGGGTTGTTAACAGTTCTTTTACAATTGGGATATTTTGGCCGTAAAGTTCGATTCCCGCGTTCCCTTACCAGCCGAACCAGGAGAAGGGGAAGGGGATTTGCTGCGGCTGCTGCTGTTGCTGGGGAATCTGCTGCTCCTGCTGTCCCTGCTCTGTCTGTTTGGTGGGCTTATCCTCCTGCAGCGTCAGCCGGATGTCCAGCTTTTGGCCGTTCCGGTCAATCCGCATGGTCATTTCCTCGCCCACCTTGTGAGTGTCCCTGATTTTATTAATTTCATCGATGGTGGCAACATCCTGTCCGTCGCAGGCAGTGATTACATCGCCCACGCGCAGCCCGGCCTTTTCTGCTGCGCTGCCGGACACAACGGATTTAATATATACGCCCACCGGCAGATTATAGGCCTTGCCAATCGCCTCGGTTACCGATTGACCGCTGACGCCGATGACCACCCGGCCGGTCACATAGCCGTGCTGGATAATGGACTCAATAATGGGCTTGGCCTCGTTAATCGGGATGGCAAAGCCCAGGCCTTCCACATCGTAGCCTGTGGATTTGGCGGTGTTAATGCCGATGACCTGCCCGCGCATGTTGAGCAGCGCGCCGCCGGAGTTGCCGGGGTTAATGGCTGCGTCGGTCTGGAGCATGGTCATTTGCTTACCGTCGATTACCATGGAACGGTTGATGGCGCTGATATATCCTACAGTCAGGGTACCGGCCAGCTCTTCCCGGAGGGGATTGCCGATGGCCAGCGCCATTTCGCCCACCCGCAGCTGTGCGGAATCACCCAGCTCGGCAAAGGGCAGCGGCGTGTCGTTTTCAACCTTTAAAACGCCCAGATCCGTGCGGGCATCCTTGCCGATGACCTTAGCAGGAAAGCTCTGCCCGGCAATGGTGGTGACGGTGATTTCCGATGCGCCGTCAATGACGTGGTTGTTGGTGACAATATAGCCGTCCTGCCGGAGAATGATACCGGAGCCGCTGGACATTTGAGACTGAACGTAGCCGCCGCTCTGGCTTTTACACAAAATGCTGACCACAGCAGGCGATGCCAGATCGTAAATCTCGGGAATCCCCAGCGTACCGCCGGCGGTACCGGTTGCCATCTGCACCGTGTTGCCGTAGCCTGCGGCACGCAGCGCCTCGCCGGGAGCGGGCAGAACGCCGCCTGTCGTACCGGCAGTTTCCGGCCGGTAGCAGGCCGAGAAAATGCCCAGACATAAACAACAGGTGACCAGGGAGCTGACAACGGCTGCAAAAATAGGGCTTTTCAGCAAACGGCGCAGCCGTTTGGGCTTCGGCCGATATAAGGTCAGTGAGCGGTGCCGGGGAACGGCCCGTTTAAAATGTTCTTCAAAATCGTCTGTAAACCAGCTTGCCGCTTTGTTCGTTTCTTCTGCCGGCGCTGCATCCTTTTCAGGCGTGCTGTCAAAAATTTTATTCTCATCCATAAACCATTCCTCCTAGGCTTGTGCGGTACAATCCTTTTGCGATTATACCAACTCATATATATTTTATCATAGTATATGTTTTTGAATCTGATGTGAACAAATTGTAAATTTAGTATAAAAAAATCAGATTTTGCTGATTTGTGTCCCGCCGGGCTCCGGGGCCGGATTCAAAGCCGTCATTTTTGTGCAATTTGGCAGAGTGCGGGCAAAATTGCGTCGCCCGTTTGCGTCCGGCTTTCTTTCGGCGCGGCGAAAAATTCATAAAATTTACAGTTTGTTTAGAAAATAAGGAAATACCGGGAATTTTTTGAGAAGATTATACAAATAATGAAGAAAAAGATTGTTATATTATGCGTCTTGCGCGTTTGGCAAGAATCGGTTACAATGGAATAAAGGGGTTAGGCAGACAATATAAATCCGAACACCGATTTACGGATTCATATCGTATGCCTAATAAAAAAGGAGGACATACCATGCTGTTGGGATTAGCATCTGTTACGTTAGAGCATTTAACAGTTGACAATATACTTGACATGGCGTTTAAAAACGGTTTAACGGTACTGGAGTGGAGCGAAAACCACGTGCAGCGGGGCAATATAGCAGAGGCAGAGCGGATTCGGAGGCTAATGGAGGCACACGGAATGCGGACGGCATCCTACAGCACGTCCTTTGATGTGCTGGCAGACCGGCCGGAGGCCTTTAAAAGCGTTTTGGAAACGGCGGCGGCGCTGGGAACGGACACGGTGGTTCTGGCGGCCGGCCGCAAAAGCGAGGGCAGCGCATCGGAGGAAGCGCGGGCGGCTCTGGCCGACGGGGCGCGGCAGCTTTCCCGACTGGCGGCGCAGCGGGGGATCCGTCTGTGCTTTGCCTATCGCCGTGACTGTTTTTTAGAGGATTATATGCGGGCGGCGCAGTTTGTTGAAGCGGCCGGCGACAATGTGTTCATCAGCTGGGAGCCGAACCGGACGACATCGCTGATTTATAATATCTTTGAACTGAAAATGCTGGCACCGTTTGTTTATCAGGTTTATGTTTCCTATCCGGATGCGACAACACGATATACGCCCATTATTGAGGGCAAGGATGAATGGCAGCAGTATTTAAAGGTGCTGAAGAACGAAAAAAGCGGCGTCCTGCTGTTTAAGGGCTGTGATGTGGCGGACTTTGATTCGGAATGTGCGCTCATGCGGGAATGGGTTAAAGACGCCTATCCGGCGGTCGGCTAACCGGCCGGCAATCCGGGGCGGCGGGTTTGCAGGCAAATGCTTTCAGCCATTTGAGGCGCTGCGGCAAAGCGATGTCCGTTCGCAATGCCGCGGCCTCTTTGTTTATAGGGAAGGGAATGAGAAAGCTGCATTATTTATTTGATATGGACGGCGTTTTAGTCTGCTCCGCACCAGTGACGATCCGGGCGGCGCTGGAGGTGCTTTCAGAGTATGGGATCACGGCGAAGCAGGAGGATTTTGCACCCTTCATCGGCGCCGGCGAGGCTCGGTTTGTGGGCGGCGTGGCCGAGCAGTACGGGGTGGCTTACACGCCGGAGATGAAGGACAAGACCTATGAAAAATATGTGGTTTATGCCCGTGAGGGACTGCAGATTTATCCCAACGCAAAAAAGGTGTTAGAGCTTTTAAAGACCCGAGGCGACCGCGTGGCTCTGTGCTCCAGCGCGGATTTTATTAAAATTCAGGCAAACATGGCGGCGGCAGATATCCCCCTTGCCACCTTTGACGCCATTGTCAGCGGCAACGACGCGGAGCGAAAAAAGCCCCATCCGGATATTTTTCTGGCAGCCGCCCGGCAGCTTGGCGCCGCGCCTTCGGACTGTTTGGTTATTGAGGATGCCGTTAACGGCATACAGGCGGCCAAAAGTGCCGGTATGCGCTGCGCGGCGGTGACTACCTCCTTTTCCCGGGCACGCCTGGCCGGGGAACAGCCCGATTTTATTTTAGACGACCTGATGGATATTATCTCCCTGCCCCTTGGCTGACAGCAGAAAACCGCACGGTTTCGGGGCGGGCAATATCACCGCTGTGCTGCTGTTTCGCGGCGGCCGTAAAAAGCATGAGCCTTTATTTTAGCATACACAGTGAATTATTCCACAAAGCTGTTGACAAGTCAACAACTTTGTGGTAAAATTAACATGGTTTGGCAGGATATAGATAATTTGCAGATGAGCACCGAGCCATTTTTTTGAGGAAGGCATATTGAAATGATTAAAAGATTTGAAATCTTTACCAACAACATTGCCATTATCCACAAGGGCATACAGCAGATCAAGGCGGAGGAAATGAAAAAAGTCGGGCTCAAAGGGCCGCACGTTATGTATCTGTTTTACCTGTTTCGCCACAGGGAGGGCTTAACCGCCTCGCAGCTCAGCGAACGGGTGGGCGTTAACAAGGCGGCCGTATCCCGGTCGCTGTCGGAATTGTATAAAAATAATTACATTGACTACCCGGATTATAGCGGCGGTAAAAAATATAACACCCCTGCGGTGCTTACGGAAAAGGGCTGTGCCGTTACGTCTAAGCTCAACGACCGGATATGCGAGCTGGTCGACCGCATCAGCTTAACCAATGTGGACGAGGAGCATCGAACCATTATGTACCGCTCCTTAAGAACCATAGCCAATAATATTACCAGCTATATCAATCATGAGAAGATGTAACCGGAAAAAGCACCGGGCAGTGAAAAAATGCTGCCAAATGTTTTCAAAACTTGTTGATCTATCAACATCTGTCGGTTACATGTTCACCACTTGTTGACAAATCAACTGAAAAGTTTATATGTTGGCTGTTCAATGAACAAGTGTTAGGCATGGCCCCTCCTGTTGACGTGTCAACAAGAGAAAAATTTTTTGCATCTTGTTGACTTGTCAACATTTATATGGATGCCATACTGCACCAAAACGGCCGGCGGGCCGGAGAAAGGAATGTTACCATGAGCTTTAGGATTATAGGCACAGGAAGCTTTGTACCGAATCAGATCGTCACAAATGATGATCTGGCAAAGACGCTTGACACCTCCGATGCATGGATTCGGCAGCGGGTCGGCATCAGAGAGCGGCGGGTGTCCACCGAGGAAACGGCCGCGGACATGGGCTATCAGGCGGCACTTTCAGCCCTTGCAGACAGCGGGGTTGATCCCGGCGAGCTGGATTTGATTATTGCCGCTTCGCTGACAGGTGAAACCCTGTGCCCCACCACGGCAGGCACCATTCAAAAGAGACTGGGCGCGACATGCCCTGCCTTTGATATTAATTCAGCCTGCAGCGGCTTTTTGTTTGCTTTGGACACGGCGGCGGGCTTTTTCGCCAGGCATAAGGCGAAAAAGGCACTGGTCATCGGCAGTGAACGCATGAGCAAGCTGCTCGACTGGCAAGACCGCAGCACCTGTGTGATCTTCGGTGACGGTGCGGGCGCGGCGGTGCTGGAAGTAGGCAGCGGCTATCTGGCCTCCAAGCTTTTTACGGCCGGGGGGGACGAGGTTATTAAAATTCCAACCGGCGTCAACAACTCGCCCTATTACAAAGGGGAAACGGAGACGGCTCGCGTTTTTATGGACGGTCAGGCAACCTTTAAATTTGCAGTCAATGCAATCGTCGGGGACATTGAGGCCATTACGGACGAGACGGGGATTCCCCTTGACAGCGTGAAATATATTGTCCCCCATCAGGCCAACACGCGGATTATTCAATATGCGGCCAAACGGCTCGGCATATCTTCTGACAGGTTCTATGTTAACATCGAACGCTTTGGCAATACGTCGGCGGCCAGCATTCCGATTGCGTTGGACGAACTGAATCGCGCAGGAAAGCTGGCGGCGGGGGACATCATCATTTTAACGGCCTTTGGCGGCGGGCTTTCCAGCGCGTCGTGCATTATAAAATGGTAAAAAATTATTTTTAAAACGGAGGTACACAACATGATTTTAGAAACAGTGAAGGAAGTATTGGGAGAACATCTGGACATGGACACATCGGCGATTACAGAGGATACCAGCCTGGAAGAACTGGGCATTGATTCTCTGGAAACGGTTGAGGTGCTGATGGAGCTTGAGGATGCGTTTGAAATAGAAATCGCTGCCGGTGAAATCGGTAAAACGGTGGGCTCCCTGATTGCCTATATTGAGAGCCAAAAGGAGTAGTTATATGCTGTGCACAACAATATGCGACATGCTCCACATTCAATATCCTGTTTTGCAGGGCGGCATGGCACACATTGCCGACGGGCGGCTGGCGGCGGCTGTTTCAGAGGCCGGCGGCCTGGGCATTATTTCGGCGATGAACAGGGATGCCGCATATGTAAGGGAGCAGATTCAAATTGCCCGCAGCCTGACCGATAAGCCCTTCGGCGTCAACGTGATGCTCATGAGCCCCCACACCGACGAGGTTGCAAAGCTGCTGGCCGATGAAAGGGTTGCAGTCGTGACGACGGGGGCGGGCAATCCGTCGAAATATATGGCCATGTGGCAAAATGCGGATATTAAGGTGATTCCCGTCATTGCGTCGGTGGCGCTGGCCAAAATGCTTGTAAGAGCAGGGGCCTGTGCACTGATTGCCGAAGGCGGCGAATCCGGCGGCCATGTAGGCGACACGACAACCATGGCGTTAGTGCCGCAGGTTTGCGACGCCGTATCCGTCCCCGTGATTGCCGCCGGCGGCATCGGCGACGGCCGGGGCGTTGCCGCCGCCTTTATGCTGGGCGCCCGGGGCGTTCAGCTGGGCACAAGGTTTTTGGTGGCGACTGAATGTGGCGTCCATGAGGTTTACAAGAAAAAAGTTCTGCAGGCTTCAGATATTGCCACCATTGTCACCGGCAAACGGCTGGGACATCCGGTCAGAAGCCTGAAAACGCCTTTTTCAAGAGCCTATGCCAAGGCGGAATACAGCGATATTGCCGATGATGATCTGGAGCAAATGGCTGTGGGCGCGCTTAGGCTGGCCGCGGTTTCCGGCGATGAAGCAAAGGGCTGCTTTCTGGCCGGGCAGATTGCGGGTATGATTAAAAAGGAGCAAACCGCCAAAGAAATCATTGAGGAAATATGCGCTGAGGCGGAGGCGCTGTTGAAAGGAGCGGGCCAATGGGTAAATTAGCCATTGTTTTTTCCGGACAGGGGGCGCAGTATGTCGGCATGGGTCAATCCCTGTATGCATGCAGTCGCGCCGCCAAAGCCTTGTATGACTATGCCGAGGCATATCGTCCGGGGACGAAGGAGCAGTCCTTTTGCGGCACGGCGGCGGAACTGAATCAAACAGAAAATACGCAGCCCTGTCTGTATCTGGTTGACCTGTGCGCGGCTCTGGCTCTGGCAGAGCAGGGCATTCGGGTCGACGGCGTCGCCGGGTTTTCTCTGGGCGAAATTGCGGCGCTTGCCTATGCGGGGGCATATTCTCCTGAACAGGGCTTTGAAATTGTGACCCAAAGGGCGGCGTTTATGCAGGCGGCCGCCAACGAAGCCGACACTGCTATGGCCGCCGTTTTAAAGCTGGACAGAAAAACCATTGAGGCCCTGTGCCGGGAAACGGACAACCTGTATCCCGTCAATTACAATTCGCCGGTTCAAACGGTGGTGGCAGGCTCAAAAGCGGCGCTGGCAGAATTTAAAGAAAAGGCGAAGGCTTATCCGGCCCGCGTGATTGACCTTGCCGTGAGTGCGGCCTTTCACTCACCCTATATGGACGGCGCGGCCGAAAAATTTGCGGCCTATCTGTCCGGGCTCCGTCTGGGATCGCCTCAAATACCTGTCTATGCAAATTACAGCGCGGCGCCCTACGGCGAAGATGTTTTGCCGACGCTGACACAGCAGATGAATCACCCCGTGCGCTGGTGCGATACCATTACAAACATGATTGAGGATGGCTACACCGATTTTATAGAAGCCGGCGCCGGCAAAACGCTGTGCGGGCTAATTAAGAAAATTTCATCGGCGGTTCGTGTGTATTCCGTAGAGGACGCGGCAACGCTTGAGGAAACAGTGAAGGCGGTGAAGGCAAATGCTTAACGGAAAAACGGCGGTGGTAACGGGTGCGTCCCGCGGGATCGGCCGTGCGGTTGCCTTAAAGCTGGCGGCAGAGGGCGCGGATGTTGCCCTGATCTATTTTGGTAGCCGGGAAAAGGCCGAGGCGGTCAAAAAAACCATCCTGTCAGATTACGGTGTGCGCTGCGAGGCTTACCAGTGCGATGTTTCGGATTTTTCCGCCAGTGAAGAAACCGTGAAGAAAATCACGGCGGATTTCGGCGGCATCGATATTTTGGTGAACAATGCGGGCATCACCCGGGATCGGCTTGTTCTGCAAATGAATGAAAATGATTTTGATCAGGTTTTAGACACCAATTTAAAGGGCGTCTTTAATATGATCAAACATTGCTACAAGGGCTTTATGAAGAAAAAATACGGTAAAATTATTAACATTAGCTCTGTGGCCGGTCTGATAGGCAATCCGGGGCAGGCCAACTATGCGGCGGCCAAGGCGGGCGTTATCGGCTTAACCAAAACCGTTGCCAGAGAGCTGGCCGGCCGGCATGTTTGCTGTAATGCCATTGCCCCCGGCTTTATTGAAACGGACATGACAGAACAGTTCCAGAACAATGAAGCGGTTTTGGCGGCTATCCCCATGAAGCGAATGGGCCGGGCCGAGGAGGTGGCCGCGCTGGCGGCGTTTTTAGCTAGCAGCGGCTCGGATTACATCACCGGGGAAGTGATTCGAATCGACGGCGGCATGGCCATGTAAATCTACAGGAAAGGACGAAAGGACATGAGCAAACGAGTGGTTGTAACCGGTTTGGGTGTCATTTCACCTGTCGGTAACGATACGAACGAATTTTGGAACGCGATTATTTCAGGAAAAAACGGCATCGACAGGGTTACCCGTTTTGATGTTTCGGAATATAAGGCAACGCTGGCCGGTGAGGTTAAGGATTTTGACCCGGTGCAGTATATGGAGCCGGGCGAAGCCAGAAAGCTGGATCTCTTTTCCCAGTATGCCATGGCGGCCGCGGCGCAGGCGGTGGCAGAAAGCGGCATTGCGGGCCGTGTGGCGCCGGAACGGCTGGGCGTATATTTTGGCTCCGGGATCGGCGGCTTTGACACCATGATTAAAGAGTATCGGAATTTGCTGGAAAAGGGGCCGAAACGGGTTTCCCCGATGATGATTCCGAAAATGATTGATAACATCGCGGCGGGCAATATTGCCATTAAATATCATGCGCAGGGGCCGTGCCTGTCTGTGGTGACAGCCTGTGCGACAGGCTCAAGCTGTATCGGCGAGGCGTACCGCGCCATTCGCGGCGGTTATGCCGATGCCGTCATTGCAGGCGGCGCAGAGGCCTCCGTGAATCCGCTGGGCTTTGCGGGCTTTATCAACTGCATGGCTCTATGCAAAAGTGCGGATAAGGACAGAGCCTCCATTCCCTTCGACAAGGAACGGTCCGGCTTTGTCATGGGCGAGGGTGCGGGCGCTCTTGTTCTGGAAGAGTATGAGCACGCCGTCCAAAGAGGGGCGCATATTTACGCGGAGCTTTCCGGCTACGGCAGCACCTGTGACGCCTATCATGTCACGGCGCCCGATCCCGACGGTGCAGGCGGCGCCCGGGCCATTGCAGACGCTCTTGCCGAATCCGGGGCCTGTGAGCCGGGAAGGGTTTACATCAACGCCCACGGAACCAGCACGCCGCTGAACGATAAAACCGAAACCCTGGCGATTAAAAAGGTCTTTGGCGAGGGGGCCTATCAGGTACACATCAGCTCAACGAAGTCCATGACCGGGCACATGCTGGGCGCGGCGGGCGCTGTGGAAGCGGTTGCCGCGGTTTTAGCCCTCACCAACAACATCGTGCCGCCGACCATCGGGCTCCGTGTGCCGGATGAGGACTGTGATCTGGATTACACGCCGAACAAAGCCTGCCATACGGCGCTTGAGCTGGCGCTTTCGGTATCTCTGGGCTTTGGCGGACATAACGCCTGTCTGGCTTTTCGGGAGGTTTGATGATGAATCAGAAGGAAATCATGCAGATTCTCCCCCACCGCGGCAATATGC
The DNA here is from genome assembly GCA_964447945.1 of uncultured Oscillospiraceae bacterium. Taxonomy (GTDB): domain Bacteria; phylum Bacillota; class Clostridia; order UBA1381; family UBA9506; genus UMGS755. The sequence continues at coordinate 41,565 of CAYUUO010000006.1, read as the reverse complement.
TGCTGATTGATGAGGCTGAGCTGGTTGACGGCGTGGCCCGCGGCCGGAAAACAATCACCGGCAACGAGTGGTTTTTAGACGGACATTTTCCCGGCGCGCCTGTGGTTCCCGGCGTTATTTTGTGTGAAATATTAGCGCAGTCGGTTTGCGTGGCGCTGTCGGATTCCATCCGGGATGATTCCCTGCCATACTTTACGGGGCTTGACAAGGTTAAATTCAAAAGCCCGGTCAAACCGGGGGATGTTTTTGAAACGGAATGTAAAATTACAAGAAAGCATGAGCCCTTTTATTTTGCGTCAGGCAAGGGCTATGTGAACGGAAAGTTGGCTGTAACAGCGGAATTTTCCTTTGCAATTGTAAATAAAAAGTAGGTGACGGCATGTTAGACAGGATTTTTAAACGATTCGCGGGCAACAAAACGAAGGTGTGCAAGCAGTGCGGCAAGGAAATTCCCTACGCCGATGCCCTGCAGAACCTGATGATTTGCCCGGAATGCGGCAGTTATTTCAGAATGAATCCCCAGGAGCGGATTGCCAGTCTGTGCGACAGCTTTGAAGAGAAGGATCCGAATCTGACCAGTGAGAATATCCTCGATTTTCCCCATTATGACGAAAAGCTCAGTGCGGCGGCAAAAACCAGCGGCTGCAAGGAAGCGGTTATCTATGGCATTGGGACAATCGAGGGTCACAGAGCTGTTGTTTTTGTGATGAACTCCGAATTTATGATGGGCAGCATGGGCCGGGTGGTCGGCGAAAAAATCACCCGGGCCTTTGAGCTGGCTATAGAGCAGCGACTTCCCATTATCGGCTTTACAACCTCCGGCGGTGCCAGAATGCAGGAAGGGATTTTTTCCCTGATGCAAATGGCCAAGGTGAGCGGCGCGGTGAAAAAACTGTCGGACGCCGGCCTGCTTTATATCACGGTGCTCACCGATCCCACAACGGGCGGCGTGACGGCCAGCTTTGCCATGGAGGGCGATATCATCATTGCCGAGCCAAAGGCCTTAGTCGGCTTTGCCGGTGCCAGAGTGATTGAGCAGACCACCGGCCAAAAGCTCCCCGAAGGCTTTCAGCGTGCTGAATTTTTAATGGAGCACGGCTTTGTGGATATGATTGAAAAGCGGGAAAAGCTTAAGTACACAATCAGTAACATTCTAATGCTGCACAGGCAATAAAGGGAGGTACAACCCATGGAGGCATACACAAGAGTGGTAAACGCGCGGGACAGCAAAAGACCCTCGGGCGCCTACTATATAAACAGACTGATAACAAAATTTGTCGAATTTCACGGTGACAGGCGTTTTTCGGATGACGGTGCCATTATCGGCGGCGTTGGCCTGCTTAATGACATGCCCGTGACCGTCATCGCTATGGAGCGCGGCGACAGCGTGGAAGAAAGAATTAAAAGAAACTTTGGCTGTCCCAGTCCTGAAGGCTACCGCAAGGCACTACGGCTCATGGAGCAGGCCGAAAAATTTAAAAGACCGGTGATCTGCATCATTAACAGCTCCGGTGCCTATTGCGGCATCGGCGCCGAGGAGCGGGGGCAGGGGCTTGCCATTGCCGAAAACCTGATGGAAATGATGACGCTCAAAACGCCGATTATCTCCGTGGTAACCGGGGAAGGGGGCAGCGGCGGCGCGCTGGCGCTGTCTGTCGCCGATTCAATTTTTATGCTGGAAAACGCCGTCTATTCCGTTATATCGCCGGAGGGCTGCGCCAGTATTCTGTGGAAGGATTCTGCCAAGGCAGCCGAGGCGGCTGAGGCGCTGAAGCTGACAGCTGATGATTTATACAGCTTTGGGATTGTTGAAAAGGTCATTTATGAGGAAAACAAAACCCAGGAGGAAATCTGCGATGATTTAAAATGCGCCATCCTGTCGGCCCTGCGGCATTTCGCCGATACGCCAACCGGTGTTTTGCTGGATAACCGGTATCAGAAATACAGAAGCATCGGGAGAATTTAAATGCATACATAATAGAAAAAATTAAATTTGAATGCCGGGAAAAAATAATTTTGAAAAATGTAAAAAAATCTCTTGACAAACGGTATGTAATCGTTTACAATGTAATCGATTACATGAAGCGGTTCAGCGCGTGCGCGGCCCTGTATGCGGATTGGATTGCTTGCAGTTGTCAAGAGATTTTTTTTGATTGGAGGCAGCGATGGTTAACATTAAGGATGTGGCAGACAAGGCAGGGGTATCTGTCGCCACGGTATCGCGGGTTTTAAATCAAACCGGGCGGGTTTCGGACAAAAGCCGGGAGAAGGTGCTGGCGGCCGCTCAGGCGCTGGGTTATCAGCCCAGTCTGCTGGGGCGTCATCTGCGCTGTAACCGAACCAATATTGTGCTGGTTATGCTTTCGTCTTTGTCCAATACCTTTTGCGCCAAGGTCATCCGCGGTATTGAAAAGGCGGCGCAGCAGGCAGGCTACCGGGTTTTGATTGCCGCCACGGGCTATGACAGGGAGATTGAGCAGTCAACGCTGGATTTGGTGCGCAAGCGGCTGGCAGACGGTGTGATTGTGCTAAACAGTTCTCTTTCCGCCGCGGATATGCAGGATTTTTCCGCGCAGTTTCCGCTGATTCAGTGCTGCGAATATGCTGACGCGCTGCAGGTGCCTTACATATCGATTGATAATTTTGCAGCGGGCTATGAGGCCACAAGCCATCTGATTGGCAGCGGCCGGCGGCGGATTGCTTTTTTGGGGGTGGAGGAGCAGAATATTTCCTCTCGCCTGCGGCAGGAGGGCTATCAAAAAGCGCTGGCCGATCACGGCCTTCCCTTTGACAGCAGCCTTGTTTTTTACAGCAACTACGGCTACCGTCACACCCTGACGGTGACCGAGGCGTTTATTGAGGGCGGCGCGGATTTTGACGCGGTATTTGCCATATCCGATACCATGGCTGCGGCGGTTGTCAATGTATTAAAGCGCAAGAAACGCCGCGTCCCCGAGGCGGTGGCGGTTGTGGGCTTTGACAATACGGAAATTGCCTACATGACCGAGCCGGATATTACCACCATCGCACAGCCGCAGGGTGAGTTGGGTCGGCAGGCCTTTGCCATGCTGGCGGAGCGGATGAACGGTCGTCCGGCAGCCAGCTTGTTTCTGCCTCACAAGCTTGTGAAGCGAACCTCTGCTTAGGCAGATAAAAGCCGCAAGTAGCTTTGCGATTAGCGTATCTCAATACGCAGATTATGGAGGCCATTTATGAGAGCGGCAAAACAGGTAAAACCATTGAGTTTTAATGCAAGAAAGGGGTATAGCAATGCAATTAGGCGTATTTAATCCTGTTCTCAATCATATGAGTCTGGAGGAGGCCTTACGGTATTTATCCGGTCTGGGTGTTGACTGTGTGGAAATTGGTGCCGGCGGTTTTCCCGGTGACACGCACTTAAAGCCGCAGGAGCTGATCGGACACCCGGAGGCGGTCCGCAGGATCCGGGAATTATTTAAAAAATATGAGCTGGACATCTGTGCCATCAGCTGCCACGGCAATCCGCTGCACCCGCAAAAGGACATCGCGCAGCAGTTCCATGAACAGTTTAAAAATGCAATTTTAGCGGCAGAGCTTTTGGATGTGCACACCATTGTCGGCTTTTCCGGATGCCCCGGCGATTGCGAGGCAAGCCGGTATCCCAACTGGGTCACCTGCGCGTGGCCGGAGGATTTTCTGGAGATTGTCAACTGGCAGTGGGAGCAAAAGGTGATTCCTTACTGGCAGGAGATGGCGGCCTTTGCCAAAGAGCACGGCATTACGAAAATTGCCTTTGAAATGCATCCCGGCTTTGTGGTTTATAACCCCGAAACCTGCTTAAAGCTCCGGGCGGCGGTGGGCGATATTATCGGCGCTAACTTCGATCCCAGCCATCTGCTTTGGCAGGGCATCGATCCGGTGGAGGCCATCCGCGCCATGTCCGGCGCCATTTATCATTTCCATGCCAAGGATACCCGGATTGATAAGCGGAACTGCGGGATTAACGGCGTTTTGGATTATAAGAACTACGGCGATATTGAAAACCGTTCCTGGGTTTTCCGCACCGTGGGTTACGGCAGTGATAAAACCCTTTGGAACGATATGATCAGTATGTTGAAAACCGTGGGCTATGACGGCGCCGTCAGCATTGAACATGAGGACGGTCTGATGTCGCCTGCTGAGGGTCTTGAAAAGGCGATCACCTTCTTAAAAGAGGTTTTAATTTATCAAAAAGCTGGAGAAATGTGGTGGGCGTAATGAAAATATATAAATTAGGTATAATCGGTTTCGGCAGTATGGCCTCGACGCATTACAAGGTTCTGTCCAACACGGGGGATAACCCTAACATTACCGGTGTTGTGGAGAATGTAGAGGTTAAGGGTGTTTACGATATTGACCCCCGGCGGCAGGCTGCGGCACGGGATTACGGGTTGGTTGTCTATCCCACCCGGGAGGCGCTTTTAGCCGATCCGGAAATTGAGCTGGTGCTGGTGGCTGCCACCAACGAGGTGCATAAGGAGATTGCCATTGCGGCCATGGCGGCGGGCAAGCATGTGCTGTGTGAAAAGCCGGCAGCCATGTCCTCTGCGGAGCTTTTGGAAATGATGGAGGCATCGGATCGCTATAACCGCGTGTTCACCATCGACCAGAACCGCCGGGTGAACCGTGATTTTGTTCTGATGCGCCGGCAGGTGGAAAGCGGCGCGCTGGGCAAGGTGTATATGATTGAATCCCGGGTGGAGGGCTCCCGGGGCATGCCCTCCGGCTGGCGGACGCTGGCGGCTCAGGGCGGCGGCATGATGCTGGATTGGGGTGTGCATCTGATTGATCAGCTGATGTACATGGTGCCGGAAAAGGTTGTGAACGTATTTTGTAAAATGTATCGGATTCAATATCCGGAGGTGGATGACAACTTCCGCCTGATCATGACCTTTGAAAGCGGCCTGACCGCACAGATTGAGGTTTCAACCAACAACTATATCACCCATCCCCGCTGGTATGTGCTGGGCGAAAGGGGCACGCTGGTCATTGAGGACTGGGCCTGTCACGGTCAAATCGTCCGCCGCACCGGCAAGGACGATACCTGGGAGGAAGAGGTTGTCTATACCGCTGCCGGCCCCACCAAAACCATGGCGCCGCGCAATCCTGATTCTACAGAAACCATTCCGCTGTCCATGCCGGAGGACGTGACCGACAGCATCAGTGTAACCTATGCGCAGTTTACAGACGCCATTGAGGGCAAAGCGCCGCTGACCATTAAGCCGGAGCAGGCGCTGCGGGTTATGCAGGTGATGGAGGCGGCTTTCCTTTCGGATAAAAAGCAGGAGGCTGTTAAAACTTCAATTTAATAGGGGGTAAGGTATGATTCGTGTAACCGTTTGGAATGAGTTTGTTCATGAAAAGAAGGAAGAACGCGTCAGGGATATTTATCCCGAGGGGATTCACCGGGCGATAGCGGATTTCCTGGGAGCAGAAGAGGATATGGTGGTGCGTACCGCTACGCTGGAGGATCCGGAATGCGGTTTAACGCAGGAGGTTTTGGATGATACGGATGTACTGCTTTGGTGGGCCCATGCCTGCCATGACAGAGTGCCGGATGCGGTGGCAGAGCGGGTACACAATGCAGTGTTGTCCGGTATGGGCGCCATCTTTTTACACAGCGCCCATTATGCCAAGCCCTTTCGCCGCCTGATGGGCACCAGCTGTACCGTGCCCTGGAACGAGCAGAATGAGCGGGAACGTATTTGGGTTTGCGCGCCCTCAAGCCCCATTGTGCAGGGTGTTGGGGAATATTTTGATATTCCCCATGAAGAAATGTACGGCGAGCATTTTGATATTCCGGAGCCGGATCGTCTGGTGCTGATCGGCTGGTATGAGAGTGGCAATGTGTGCCGGAGCGGCTGCTGCTATAACCGGGGAAACGGCCGGATATTTTACTTCCAGCCCGGTCATGAAACCTTCCCGGTTTACCACCAGAAGGAAATTCAGACGATTCTTAAAAATGCGGTGCGCTGGGCAGCGCCTCAGTTCCGCGCCAATCCGGTTAACCGGCACAGAAAGTAGCATACTTATTTCTTAAAAGAGGCTGTCGCATTAAGTCGACAGCCTCTTTTGGGAAGTTATCCGCATTTTTTCTGTTTTTAATTTTACAACAACCTAATGTATTGCTTATACATCAACTTGCCTCAGCTGGCCATTATTTTAATTCCTTATAAAATTCTCTCAGGTCAACCCGGCGTCCCGCCTGCATAGACAGATTGGCCGCCATACCGATTCCGATGGACATCATACCGGCGCGCAGGTCTGCTTTTTGACCCAGAGGATCCTCTGTCTGCCCGCGGAACAGCATATCCCGCAGCTTAACGTCTGCACCGCCGTGACCGGCTGCAGCACCCTTGGGGAAGCTGTATTTAATTTCTTCGCCCTTACGATTGTAAATCTTTATCGACTGGGCACCCTGCTCCTGATAATCCAGCGAAACGCCGGTACGCGTTGCAATCTCCATCCGTCCTTCGGTGCCGTTCAACATCATATTCATACCCTCATAGGGCGAATGAGCTGTTAAGGAATAGCTCAGTACAGCGCCGCCGCTGTAAGCTACATTGACACTCACACTATCTTCAATATCAATCTCCTCAGAGAAAACGCAGCGGTCACGGAAGTATCCGTCAGCGTCCTCACAGTCTAAATAGGTTTGCTTTAAGAGCGGGTCTGCCGTAATATCCAGATAAAATTCACATTCCTTCTTATGAGGACAAGTCAGGCACCTCTCCGAGCGGTTTTCACGCGTTGGGCCATAAAACCGACGTGTGCCAAAGGCATTGATCTGCAAGGGCTCCTCCTCTAAGAACCAATTGGCCAGGTCAAAATGGTGAGTGGATTTATGTACCAATAAAGAACCGGAGTTTTCCCGTATTCTGTGCCAACGTCTGAAATAGTCTGCACCGTGACTGGTATCCAGCAGCCATTCAAAATGTACGCTTAAAATCTTGCCAATAACCCCTTCCGATATAATTTCCTTTACGCGCTTATAAAAGGGATGATACCGGAGATTAAAGGTCACGGTCACCTCCTTGCCTGTCTCCTCCTGAGCACGCTTGATGGCCAGTGCTTTTTCAAAGGTGGTGGTCAGAGGCTTTTCGGAAATAACATCACAGCCGGCATAAAGAGCGCGGATGATGTAATCATCATGGGCACAGTCTTTAGGCGTTACAATCACCGTATCCGGTTTGACCGCCGCCAGCATGGTGTCAAAATCATTAAAAACCGGAATTTCTTTTTTTGCCAATTCACCAACCAGCGCAGCCCGCTTCGGATTTACATCATATACGCCGCACAGCGCAGCGCAATCGCCGTAGCATTCAACCAAGGGCAGCGCATACGCATGAATACCGCGATAACCGCAGCCCACCTGTACATACCTTTTCACATCACTCATCTCCTGCATAATAATTTGTTGACAGATTCATTATACTGTGTTATCATAACCACGTAAAGAAAGAAAACTGTTTTTTTTAGGATAAAATTATACTCTGTGTTGATTTTAAAACCATTTTAATACGGGTTATCAAATGGAATTTGGGACTTTTTTACACAAAACCGGAGAAAATTGAAGGAGGCACGGCATGGAAGACATGGAAAAGAAAAATTTTGTACTGGAGGCAATGACCATTCGTCCCATTGCTATCAGTATATATGTGCCGCCCATTGTATGGAAGGGCGACTGTGTTGGGCACATCGGGCAGGCAGACACCTTTTTCTGGGTTTTGGAAGGAGAATGTTTTTTGACCGTTGGCTCCGAATGTGCCATTGTCCGTCCCGGTCAGCTGGCCTTTCTGCCAAAGGGCAAAAATCGGATTTATACCCATGCCTCCGATCCGTTTTCCATGTATGAAATGGCCTTTTCCGCTGAAGTAAACGGAGGACAAAATCTCATGGCGGTTTTAGGTCTTACAGAGCATAATTTTGTGGTGGATATCGAGGAAAAGGATGAAATGAGCGCCCTGTTTGAAGCCTCACACCGCAAAGAGATGTTTAAAAATCCTCTCTATGACGTTACCTGGTGTGCAAATATTGTGAATATCATTCGTATGTATGCCGAGGCGCACCAGCGACAAACCACTGACGGCCGTCATGACTTTCTGCCGGTGCTGGAATATATGTCGCGGCATCTGGATGCTCCTGTTAAAACCGAGACACTGGCCGCGCTGGTTTATATGCAGCCCACCTATTTTATCCGGCGCTTCAAAGCCAGCTATGGTCTGCCGCCGCAGGCTTACCTTGCCCGTTTGCGTTTATCTAAGGCCATGAGCCTGCTGACCTCGACCGGGCTTCCCATTGAGGAAATCGCCCGAACCATCGGCATGGAGGATACCTCCTATTTTGCCAGAATGTTCAAAAAAAACTGTGGGATCACCCCCAGTGAATACCGGAAAGCCTTTAGAAAAAACGATTAAAATGCTTGCACCCTTGTATGCTCTGCGCCTGACTGCCTTAAAAAGTGCGCACTAAGATGCCGCGCAAGCTACAAACCTTGAAAAAACCTTGAAAACCTATTGATTTAACGGCGCGTTTGTGATAAAATGGTAATTCAAGTATATACATTTGAGAGGAAGATTATCGTGCAAAAGCTGGGACTGAACGAAATCAGGGAAAAATACTTATCATTTTTTGAGACAAAGGGGCATTATAGAATGCCGAGCTTTTCGCTGGTGCCTGAAAACGACCCCAGCCTGCTCCTGATAAACGCCGGCATGGCGCCGCTGAAGCCCTTTTTCACCGGCCGCCAAAAGCCGCCGAAGAGCCGGGTGACCACCTGCCAGAAATGTATCCGCACGCCGGATATTGAGCGCGTGGGTAAAACCGCCCGCCACGGTACGTTTTTTGAGATGCTGGGAAACTTCTCCTTTGGCGATTATTTTAAGCACGAGGCCATTAACTGGGGTTGGGAATTTGTCACCCGCGTGCTGGAAATTCCGGAGGATCGGCTTTGGATTACGATCTATCAGGACGATGACGAGGCCTTTGACATCTGGACTCGCGAGGTTGGCGTATCGCCTGACCGGGTGGTGCGCATGGGCAAGGAGGACAATTTCTGGGAAATCGGCACAGGCCCCTGCGGCCCCTGCTCCGAGCTTTATTATGACCGCGGACCGGACAAGGGCTGCGGATCGCCGGATTGCGGCGTGGGCTGTGAGTGCGACCGGTTTGTGGAGTTCTGGAATCTGGTCTTTACGCAGTTTGACCGCCAGGAGGACGGCAGCTATCTGAATCTGGCTCACCCCAATATTGATACCGGTATGGGTCTTGAGCGGATTGCCTGCATTATGCAGGGGGTGGACTCCCTTTTTGACGTGGACACCATTTACAGAATTTCCGAAAAGGTTTGCGAAATCGCCGGTGTTACCTATAAAAAGGATGAAAAAACTGATATTTCCGTTCGTGTTGTCACCGACCACATCCGCAGCACGGTCTTTTTAGTATCCGACGGCGTCCGTCCCTCCAACGAGGGCCGCGGCTATGTGCTGCGCCGTCTGCTGCGCCGGGCCGCCCGTCACGGCAGACTGCTGGGCATTTCCCATGCCTTTTTGGCAGATTTGGCCGATACGGTCATTAACGAATCCAAAGGCGCTTACCCCGCCCTTGAAGAAAACCGGGATATGATTAAAAGCGTTATCCGTTTGGAGGAAGAACGCTTTATGCAGACCATCGATGCCGGCATCCAAATGCTGAATGGCTTTATTGAGAGCCGCAAGCCGGAGGAGGCGGACACCCTGTTTTCCGGCGAGCAGGCCTTTAAGCTTTATGATACCTATGGTTTCCCCATCGACCTGACTCGTGAGATTTTGGCGGAGAAGGGCATTGATGTGGACGAAGAGGGCTTTAACCGCGAAATGGAACAGCAGCGTGAGCGGGCCAGAGCAGCTACCCGCGCCAGAATCGGTGACGTGGGCTGGGATGATAAAATTGCGGATTTGCTGGCGCCGCTTTCCCCCACGGACTTTGTGGGCTATGACCGGCTGACGGCGGAGGCTAAGGCTGTGCTGCTTGTCAGCGGCGAGGAGCAGGTGAAGAGCCTGAGTGAGCCGGCAGAGGGCATTGTTGTTTTAGATCAAACGCCGTTTTACGGCGAGGGCGGCGGCCAGGTCGGCGACGTGGGTTATCTCACCGGCCCCCTGTGCCGCGTGCAGGTTTTAGATACGAAGAAAACGGCAGACGGCAAGTTTTATCATATTGTGAAGGTCTGTGAGGGCGAGCTGCAGGAGGGTGCTGTGCTGACCGCTCAGGTCGACCCGGCATACCGTGCCGCCGTGTCCCGGAATCACAGCGTGACCCATTTGCTCCATAAGGCGCTGAAAAACCGTTTCGGCCCGGAGGTCGGTCAGGCCGGCTCTTTGGTAGAAAAGGACAGAATGCGCTTTGACTTCACGCTGACCCAGCCCATCACGGCTGAGGATTTAAAGGCTGTGGAGGCAGAGGTTAATGAGTCTGTTTTAAAGGCAATGGCCGTGCAGTGGAAAAACATGCCCATTGACGATGCCAAGGCATTGGGTGCCACAGCTATGTTTGGAGATAAATACGGCGATATTGTCCGCGTTGTGACCATGGGTGATTACTCCATGGAGCTCTGCGGCGGTTGCCATGTTCAGAATACAGCGGAAATCGGCCTGTTTAAAATCCTGTCTGAGGGCGGCGTGGCCGCCGGTGTGCGCCGGATTGAGGGTACCACCGGTTTGGGCGTTATGCGTGAGCTGTATAGTCTGGAAACAGAGCTGGCCGATGCGGCGGCTGTGCTGAAATGTGCCCCACGGGATGTGGCGCAGAAGGCCAAGCATCTTCATGAGGACTTAAAAGCCGCCGGCTCCCAGATTGAGGCACTGACGGCGAAAATGGCCAAAAACGCGGCAGGCGATTTATTGGCCGATGCCGTTGATATTGACGGTGTGTCCGTTGTGACCGGTAAGCTGGAAAACGCGGGGTTGGATGCACTGCGCGCCCTGGGCGATTCTGTTAAGGAAAAGCTGCCCTGCTCCTTTGTGGCGCTGGCAGATGTGTCCGGCGGCAAGGTCACCTTTGTGACAATGGCCACAAAGGAGGCCGTGAGCCGCGGCGTACACGCGGGGAATATTATCCGTGAAATTGCCAAGGTAGCCGGGGGCGGCGGCGGCGGACGTCCGGATTCTGCCCAGGCAGGCGGCAAGGACGCGTCCCGTGCAGAGGAGGCACTGGCGCAGGCAGCGCGGCTGGTGCAAGAGGCCGTTTCCAAATAAATTTCTTTAGAACGGAAGGCGGAGGTAAACTGAAAATGAATATACCGAATCTCCTAACCCTGTTCAGACTGCTGTTGGTGCCGCTGTTTATCGTGGTGTTTCACGGTGAACAGGATATGCACCTGTTTGCCGCTTTGATTTTTGTTCTGGCCAGCGTTACGGATGTGGCGGACGGATATCTGGCGCGCAAATTGAATATGACGACCCGGTGGGGTCAGCTGATGGATCCGCTGGCCGATAAATGTATGCAGCTGGCGGTTATCATCTCGCTGTTTACTGCAAAACTGGTGCCGGTATGGTTTATTGTTCTGCTCATCGCCAAGGAGGTCATGATGATTGTGGGCGGCGCGTTTTTATACAGTAAAAAAACCTACGTCAAGGCCAACATGGCAGGTAAAATCAACACGGTATTCTTATTTTTGGTGATGACGCTTCTGCTTTTGCTACCGTCTATGCAGATGGCGGTTAAAAATGTTCTGCTGGGCATCTCAGCAGTGCTGACGCTGCTGGCGGGGGCAACCTATCTGTATTTATATTTTGTACAGAATAAATGCTTTAAAAAATATACGTCCGGGGACAGGAAAGGAGAATGGATATGACAGTTTCAGGCTGGGTTCTGATTATTGTCGGCGCCCTGGTTAATTTTCTGGCCGGGCCGGTGCTGACTAAAGCGGCCGCCGGCCGCGAGGTCAGCCAGAAGGCACTGTATGTCGTTAAAATATTGGGTATGTGGCTGGTTATTATCGGTGCGGCCATGATTTTTATTGCAGGGGGTAGAGTGAATGTCGGAGCAATTGGATAAAATTTATAATCCTAAAGAGGTGGAGGACCGGCTGTATGCGGGTTGGGTGGAAAAGGGCTATTTCACGCCGACGCCCGATCCGGATAAGGAGCCCTTTACCATTGTAATTCCGCCGCCCAATGTAACAGGGCAGCTGCACATGGGACATGCTATGGACGAAACCCTGCAGGATATTTTGATCCGCTACAAGCGTATGGCCGGCTATGCCACCCTGTGGGTGCCCGGTACCGACCATGCGGGCATTGCCACGCAGATTAAGGTGGAGGAAACCCTGCGCAAGGAGGAGGGTCTGACCCGGTATGACTTAGGGCGGGAGGCCTTTACAAAGCGGGTTTGGGACTGGAAGAACAAATTCGGTACGCGCATTATTAACCAGCTGAAAAAGCTGGGCAGCTCCTGCGACTGGACCCGGGAGCGGTTCACCATGGACGAAAATCTCTCCAAGGCCGTTAAAGAGGTATTTGTCACCCTTTATGAAAAGGGCTTGATTTATCAGGGCGAGCGCATCATCAACTGGTGCCCCCGCTGTATCACGGCTCTGTCTGACGCCGAGGTGGAATATGCCGAGCAGAACGGCTGCTTCTGGCACATTCGCTATCCGGTTAAGGACAGTGATGAATCTTTTGTCATCGCCACCACCCGTCCGGAAACCCTGCTGGGTGATACGGCTGTGGCGGTGCATCCCGATGATGAGCGGTATGCCCATTTAGTGGGCAAAACCCTGATTCTGCCCCTGGTTGGCCGGGAAATTCCGGTCATCGCCGATGAATATGTGGATATGGAATTCGGAACCGGCGCCGTTAAAATCACACCGGCTCACGACCCCAACGACTTTGAGGTGGGGGCGCGGCATAATCTGCCGATTATTAAGGTGCTGGATGACGGGGCAAACATTAATGAGAACGGCGGCAAATATCAGGGACTGGATCGGTATGAGGCGCGCCGTCAGATTGTCAGCGACTTAGAAGCCGGCGGGTTTTTGGTGCAGACAGAGGATCACGTTCACAATGTGGGTCAGTGCTACCGCTGCGGCACCACGGTGGAGCCCATCACCTCCCGGCAGTGGTTTGTGAAAATGGGTCCTCTGGCCGAAAAGGCCCTGGAGGTTGTGAAGGACGGCACCATTCAGTTTGTGCCGGAGCGCTTTTCTAAAACCTATATCAACTGGATGGAAAATGTCCATGACTGGTGTATTTCCAGACAGCTCTGGTGGGGTCATCGGATTCCTGCCTATTATTGTGATGCCTGCGGCGAAACGGTTGTCAGCCGCGAAACGGTTACGGTTTGTCCGAAATGCGGTGCGCCTGTCCGTCAGGACGAGGACGTGCTGGACACCTGGTTCAGCTCCGCCCTGTGGCCTTTTTCCACCCTGGGCTGGCCGGATAAAACCGAGGATCTTGCTTATTTCTATCCCACCAGCGTACTGGTTACGGGCTATGATATTATCTTCTTCTGGGTGGCACGGATGATCTTCTCCGGCATGGAGCACATGGGCAAGGAGCCCTTCCGCCACGTGCTGATTCACGGCCTGGTTCGTGATTCTCAGGGACGGAAGATGTCCAAATCCCTGGGCAACGGCGTGGATCCGCTGGAGGTTATTGACAAATACGGCGCCGACGCCCTGCGGTTTACGCTGGCCACCGGCAATTCACCGGGGAACGATATGCGTTATTCTGACGAGCGGGTGGAGGCCAGCCGGAACTTTGCCAATAAAATCTGGAACGCTTCCCGCTTTGTGCTTATGAATCTGACGGTTTCAGAGCGCAAGCTGCCGGATCGGTCGGAGCTGGCACTGGAGGATAAATGGATTTTGCATCAGTATAACCGACTGGTGCAGGCGGTGACGGACAATCTGGATCGTTTTGAGCTGGGTATTGCCGTCGGCAAGCTCTACGATTTTATTTGGGACGAGTTCTGTGATTGGTATATTGAGCTGATTAAGCCCCGTCTCTATGACGAGGACTGCCCCTCTAACCGGGCGGCGCAGTACACCCTGTCTTACGTTCTGTCCGGCGCATTGGAGCTTTTGCATCCCTTCATGCCCTTTATCACGGAGGAAATCTGGCAGAAGCTGCCTCACGAGGGCGAAAGCATTGTGATAGCGCCCTGGCCTGTGTATGACAGCGCTTTGGAATTTGAGGCTGAGGCGGCGGACATGGAGATGATTAAAAGCGCCTTAAAGGCCATTCGGAACCAGCGTGCCGAAATGAATATCCCGCCCTCTAAAAAGGCGAAGGTGTATATTAAAACAGAAAAACCGTCGGTGTTCCGGCAGGGCACCCTGTTTTTCGAAAAGCTGGCCAGTGCCTCCGAGGCCGTGGTGGCCGACGCGGATTTCATGCCGCCTGAAAACGCCGTGTCCTGCGTGGTGGAGGGTGCGCAGCTCTTTATGCCTCTGGACGATCTGGTGGATAAGGAAAAGGAATTGGCGCGTCTTACTAAGGAAAAGGAACGGTTATTGTCCGAAATCAAGCGGGTTGAGGGCAAGCTGAACAATCAGGGCTTTGTGGCCAAGGCGCCGGCGCATGTGGTTGAGGAGGAACGCAAAAAGGAAGCAAAATACCGCGAGATGCTGGATAAGGTGTTAGAAAGCATGAAGCTGTATAGCTAGAAAGGATGGAATTATGAGCGATTTTGAAAATATGTATCCTGATTCTGAGGACATGGAGCAGGAGGAGGCCTCCATCGTTACACTGTTAGATGAGGACGGCAACGAGCACGAATTTGAGCATATCGATTCCTTCCCCTTTAACGGTGAAACCTATGTGGTTTTAGTGCCCACGGAGGAGGAGATTGAAAACGGCGAGGCGGATGAGGTGCTCATTTTCACGCTTCGTGTCGATGATGAAGGGAACGAAGCGCTGCTTTTAGTAGAGGATGAGGCTGAGCTGGATATGGCCTATGAGGAATTTAAAAGCCGTATGCAGGATGAATTTGATTTTGAGGAGTAGGGCTTATTATGCGTTTATCAACTGCCTTGAAGGAAGAAATCGTCAATTCAATCACCCACGGGCTGGGTGCGGTGCTGGGTGTTGCCGGCACGGCGGTAGCAATTGTCTGGGCGGCGCTGTACGGCGATGCTTACAGCGTTGTGGCCGCATCGATTTACGGCGCCATGCTGATTATTCTATATACCATGTCCACGCTGTATCATGCCTTTACCAATGAAACGGTGAAAAAAGTATTTCGAATTTTTGACCATTGTTCAATTTTTCTGTTGATTGCCGGCACCTACACGCCGTTTACGCTGGTGACCCTCCGGGGTCCCTTCGGCTGGACGCTGTTCGGTATCATTTGGGGCTTTACGGCGCTGGGGATTGTGCTGAACGCCATCAGCATTGAAAAGTTTAAGCGGTTTTCTCTGGTTTGCTATATCGTCATGGGCTGGCTGATTATTCTGGCGGCGGGCCCCATGACGAAAGCGCTGGGCTTTATGCCCGCCATGCTGCTTTTAATCCTGGGCGGTGTGTCCTATAGCATCGGCGTGATTTTTTATGTCATGAAAAAGGTGCCGTATATGCATGGTGTTTGGCATTTGTTTGTTCTGGCGGGCAGTATTCTGCACTATTTTGCAATACTGTTTTATGTTTTGCCGGTTGCCTGACCCTTTGTTTTAAAAACGAAAGCCAGGAGGCATCCGGCCGGAAATTTTTTTGAGGGGATTGAGATTATGGAATTATTTGCATTTGCTCTTTATTTTGTAGCCATGCTGATTATCGGCGTTGTCTTTTTTGCAAAATCAAAGGGCGACAACGGTGACAAGGAGTATTTTCTGGGCGGCCGTCAAATGGGCCCCTGGGTGACGGCCATGAGCGCCCAGGCCTCTGACATGAGTGCCTGGCTGTTGATGGGTCTGCCCGGCAGCATTTTTGCTTTTGGCTTAGGACAGGCCTGGATTGGGATTGGTCTGGCCATAGGCACGGCGCTGAACTGGATTATTGTAGCCAAGCGTCTGCGGAAGTTTTCCAAGGCCTCCGGCGATGCCATCACCCTGCCCCAGTATCTGTCTAACCGGTTTTTGGCGGCCAGTCCTGCGCTGAAGGTGATCTGTGCGATTGTGTTCATGGTCAGCTTCACGCTGTATGTTGCCTCGGCCTTTTCCGCCGGAGCCACCGTGTTCCACCAGCTGATTCCACAGTTTTCCATTGAAACGGAAATGATTATCTTTGTGGCAATTTTGCTGGTATATACCTTTTTGGGTGGCTATAAGGCCGTTTGCTGGACAGACTTTTTCCAGGGTCTTTTAATGCTGGCAGCGCTTTTGGCGGTTCCGATTATCATTGTATTCTTTAGGAATGTAGACACCGGGCTTGTAAACGACGTGGTTAAAAGCGCCAAAACCGGGGAAACATATAGCTTCACCGCCAATCTGTTTTCTGCCGGCTGGCAGGAGGTTCTGTCCGGTTTGGGCTGGGGTTTGGGCTATTTCGGTATGCCCCATATTCTGGTACGCTTTATGGCCATTCAAAAGCCCAGCATGGTGAAAAAATCCTCCATTGTCGCCATTATCTGGGTTGTTCTGTCTCTGGGTATGGCCGTTGCCATTGCCTATTTGGGCAGGATTCTCGTCATGGATTTTCCCGGGACAAGTGTTCCCTTTGCACAGTATCTGCTGGAAAATGATTTACAGGAAACCATCTTCATTCAGCTGTCCCGTCATCTTTTCCCGGCCTTTTTCGCAGGCCTTTTGCTGGCAGCGATTATCGCGGCCTCCATGTCCACGGCGGATTCCCAGCTGTTGGTGGCGTCCTCCTCTTTTACCAGTGATATTTACAAGTCCTTAATCAGAAAAAAAGCCTCCCAAAAGGAGGTTTTGTGGATCGGCCGTCTGGTGGTTGTGATTGTTGCCGTCATTGCCTATTTCATTGCCAGCAGCAAGGGCGAAGGCGCACAGGCCATCATGAGCATGGTGGGCAACGCCTGGGGTCTGTTCGGTGCGGCCTTTGGCCCCGTGGTGATTCTGTCTTTGTTCTGGAAACGCTTTACCTATAAGGGCGCCATCGCCGGGATTCTGGCCGGTGCCGCTATGGATGTTGTGTGGCTGCTTTACTTAAGCAGCACAGGCATTTACGAAATCGTACCCGGCTTTATTGTTGGGGCGTTGGCGGCGGTTGTCGTTACCTTGTTGGATAAAAAGCCCTCTGCGGACGTGATTGCACTGTATGAGCGGGCAACGGATGCCTCCATAGACGACTGATACAAGTCGTTAGGTTCTTTGGTTTCGCTGCCTATGCGGCAACAGTGCGGCGGCGGAATGCGGAGATGACAACTTTCCGAAACGAAATTAAAATGACTCAGACGGCGGAAAGCGCGCAGCAAACCTGTGACGCTATCCGCCGTTTTTAATATCTTGAAGCCTCAGGCTCAATGATGACGGCGCCCCTTAAGATGTTCCGCCTCTGGGATGCCGGGCGGCTCTTTTTTTGATATGCAGAAGGCGACAGGCCAAAGTGACGGCGGAAATGCTTGGAAAACAAACCGCCGTCTGCAAAGCCGCAGGCCTCGGCAATCCCGCTCAGGTTCATGCCGGGAACGGACAGCATATCCACAGCGTGCCGCAGACGCACATGGTTGACATAATCCATAGGCGACTGTTGATAGAAATCCTTAAACAGCCTGGTGAAATGCCGCTTGGAATAATGGGTTTGGGCGGCCAGCTGCTCTAAATCCAGCGCTTCGCCGTAATGGGTTTCCATATAGGAGGCGGCCTCGGCAATCAGCCCATAAGAGGAACATTGACGGGAACGGGGCCGGGCATTTTTACAGATCACGGAGACCAGAGCGAAAAACAGGGTGTCGCACAGCGTCCGGTCTGTTTCCCGGGTCAGCAGCTGGGCTGTTTTGGCCGCATATTCTGCGGTCAGCGGGTCAATTTGCAAATTGGTATCCAAAAGTCCCTGCCGCCGCAGCTGGGGTTCTATGATAAAAAGAGACTGAAAGGCGGGTTCTGCCAACAAATTTTTGGCCTGCAGCCGGAGCACCTCTAAATCAAATTTAAAAATACAATAGCGATAGCGCCGGGCCTCCAGCTGGCCGTGGGTCATGTCGCGGGTCAGCACAAACACGTCAAGGGGCAGGGTTTCGCTTTCTTTGCCGTTAATCATGTGCGTCGCCCGGCCGTCTAAGGAAACATAGAGCTCTGCGCCGGCATGGCGATGTTTGGGCTGTTCGTTTTGTCTGACGTCCATATCGGCAGACTCCGGCAAGGCTTTCATGGCGCGGCCTCCTTTGTTATTTTGCACATTTTTTCCTAGCCCCTTCATTTTTTCCTGATTTTATTATATAAAAAAACACCGCCGATGTCAACTGCCGGTACCGGATCAATCAGGCAAGAAGCCTGACGCGGTGTGTCTGCGGACATTTTTTGGCGGCGGGATGATTTTTTGCAGGACGAACAGGCGATTTATTGGAAGATTTTCAACTTTTTGACAATTTATATTTTGTCTTGACCATACGGGGGAAGTGTGTTATAATTTATCTTGTTATCTCTTCGTTATTTTTGTTCGGCGCCGCCATTGCCAGGACTTTCAACGCAGTTGTTTCGACAACAAGCAAAGAGGAGCAATGCAGAACCATGAAAAGAAATGAGAATTCCAATCCTCATGTGTTCATTCACCTGATCCTGCCCTACGCCTGTGTTTTGCTGGTGCCGATTCTGATTTGGGTGCTTTCCAACTTTTATGTGATTCAGAACAATGAGGAAAAAATGATTGCGCTGGTGAAAAGCAGCCTTGAAAACAACGTCAATATGGTTGATGCCCATCTGAATCAGGTGGAGGACGTTATCTACCGTATGTCGCAGAATACAGCTTTTCAAGTGTTTTATGAAAAGCCGGCTCTGACCTTTATTGAAATCACGGATATTCAGAAAATTTTATCCTCCTACTTCATTGAGGACGGCCTGACGGACGAGCTGTATATGTACAGCCGAACCTCCGGTTTTTTAATTGACCCCAAAAGTTTTTACCGTAGCGTCCGCGATTTTGTCACGGTTTATCATCCTGCGGGCGGCCGGAATCCGGCAGCTTGGGAGGCCGGCTTTAACGAGGCGCTCTGGCGCAATGGCTATGGCTGCCAGGAAACCATGCTGGAAAACGGCCGTGAGCTTTTGGTGATCCCCTACACGCGCACAATGCCCCTATCTTATCCGGGACGGCGGGAGGGCAGTATTACAGCACTGATTAACGTGGAGAAGCTGCTGTCTTATTTTGATTCTTTACTGGAGGAGGGCAGCGGCGGCCTGTATGTGCTCGACGCGCATGATGAGGTGGTGATGCACCGGGGCGAGGATTACGGCACAGAAGTTCTCAGCGGTGCTGACAGCCGGGAATTTTCCAGAAAGGTGAAGACCGGCGGCAAAAAGCTTTATCAATTCACGCTGACCAGTTCAAAAACACAGTGGCGCTACTGTATTTTGCTGGATCGCGCCTATATTATGCGGGATATGACCGTGGTGAACAACATCCTGAGCACGGTGAATATCTTGGCCTTTCTGCTAGGCGGTGTGCTGTGCGTTTATTTTACCTACGGGCGGAACAAATCCTATCTGCGCATTATGCATATGCTGGGCATTGAGAAAAAATCCATCCCCCTTTCCGGCTTCCGCAACAATGAATTTGAGTTCTGGAAGCCTTATATCGGCAATCTGCTGGATGAAAACCGGCGGATTAAGGAAAATATGGATAAGCTGGGGGACGAGAGCGACTATCGGGTGCTGCATATGCTCCTGTCCGGCCATGCAGGTGACGAGGCCGCGGCGCAGGCGCTGCTGGCCGACAGCCGTCTGGCCCTCAGGGGACAGTATTATCTGGTGCTGGCGCTGCGCACGGAGGCGATGTATAACCTGGAGGGCGAAAGTAACAAAAACATCTTTTTAAGCCACGCACTGGAGGAATTTTTAGAGGGTGAGCTTTACATTTACGTTGCCGATGCCAAAACCATGGCGGTGCTCCTGAGCTTTGATACGGAGCCGGGTCTGTTTTGTCGCAGCCTGAAAAATCAGCTGGTGAATATGAATCTGGAGGTTTTCCACAGGTATCGAATGGAGGTTCTGATGGGTGCCGGCCGTGCGGCAGACAGCCTCTGTGGCATAGCAGAGTCCTATGCGCAGGCGCTGGAGGTGGTGTCCTACAATCGTATGACGGGCTCTACGGATAAGCTGTTCTATGAAGAGCTGCCTCAGGAGCAAAACATGTATTATTACCCCATTGAGCTGGAAAACAGCCTGATTACGGCCATTTCCGGCGGTAAGGCCGTTGAGGCCTCCAAAATTTTAAATACGATTTATGAGGAAAATTTTGTGCGGCGCAGTCTGTCCGGCGCACGGATCAGCGAGCTGATAGGTGAGGTGTATTCCTCCTTAAACAAGGTGCGGCAGACCTATTTTAAGGATGAGGAGCGAATGAGCTATCGGCTCAGCGATTTTACTATCCGCGGCTTTTTTGAATATGCTCGGGACTTCGTGTTTGCGGCCTGCGAGAACATGAAGGTCTATGAGGAAAACGCGCACAATGCCCAATTTAAGAAAATGCTGGAATATATTAACGAAAATTACAGCCGGAACGACCTGTCGCGGGATACGCTGGCCAGTGCCTTCGGTCTGACGGATATCACCTATATTTCCAAAATGTTTAAGCGGTTTATGAACGAAAACTTTTCCTCCTATCTGGAACGGATTCGGATTGAAAAGGCCTGCGATTTGCTGGATAGCCACCGGCCGGTGAAGGAGGTTGCGGAGGCCGTGGGCTATTTGAGTGACATTAGCTTCCGCCGTGCCTTTAAAAAGCGGATGGGTATGAGCCCGTCGGAGTATATCAGCCGCCCGGGCCCGGCGGGCGGAACAGGGTCTGGCTCCAAAAAACTAACAGCATTTTGAAGTGAAAAAACTTTTTCGACTTATATATTCTTCATATGTGCGTCACCGTCCGGAAACCGCTTATTTAAGCAGTTTCCGGGCGGTTTTTTCTTTCTTTTCGGCAAATGGATTCCACGATTTGTTTGGTTGTAAGAAATTGTTTGTTGAAAACGGCGGCCAGGTATTTTATAATAAGCATATCAACGAAGCTTTTATTATGACGTAAATTTTTAAACACCACGAGTGGATTATTTGCGGCAGAATAAAATGACTTCGCTATCTGCGTTTGGCGGCGCCGGATAGCAATTCTGAAAAACTGCTATGAACATGAAAAAGGAGTGGAAGTATGAATGCAACAATGAAACGCGCTTGTTTGGCTGTGGTGGCGGCAGCCATGCTGTTGTCGGCCTGCGGCGGCGGTGGCGGTACCGCAACGGGGGGCAGCAAGGGCTCCGTGGCCGTATCCGGTGTGAATGAGTTCCCAATCACAGAGGAACCCACAACCCTGCGGATTTTCATGGAGAAACCGACCAATGTTGAAAATGTGGAAACCAATGATTTCACCAAGTGGTATGAGGAAAAAACCAACGTTAAGGTGCAGTGGGATTTAATCAGCGGCGACGCCCGGCAGGCCATTAACCTAAAGCTGGCCAGCGATGATTATTCCGATGTGTGGCTGGGCTTTTCCTTTGCCGTCAGCGAGCAGTCGGCCTATTATGACCAGGGTGCTTTTATTGACATCTCAGATCTGGTGGATAAGCACGGCTATTACATAAAGGAAATGTTTGCGGATGATCCGAAGATTGAGAAGGCGCTGCGCCACACAGATAATCTGCTGCTGGGTCTGCCGAATCTGATTCAGGACTTTTCGGCCCAGGCCAGCAACAAAATGTGGATATACAAGCCCTGGATGGATAAGCTGGGTCTTTCCATCCCCACAACCACCGATGAGTTTTATAATGTGCTCAAGGCCTTCAAGGAAAAGGATCCCAACGGCAACGGCCAGGCGGACGAGGTGCCGCTGGCGGCCCGGAACAACCGGGGCGGTCAGATCGGGCTGGATATGTTTCTGATGAACTGCTTCACCGACTGGGGCAAATATGGTCTTGTGAACGATAACGGAAAGGCTACGTTCTGTGCCATCACCGAGGAGGCAAAAGAGGGCATCCGGTATATGCGCAAGCTGTATCAGGAGGGTTTGATTCATCCCGACAGCTTTGTTATGGATCGTGCCCGGGTTACGGCACTGGCCGAAAACGAGGTGCCCATTCTGGGCGCGGCTACCGGCATGTGGACAACACAGTTTACGGCGGCAGGCTCCAGTAATCGCATGAACGAATATGTGGCGGTTCCGCCCCTTAAAAGCGTCACCGGCCAGCCGAGAACCCAGGGCAGCCGCGGCAACTATTCTCTGACGTTTTATAGCATCACCTCCAGCTGTGAGAACCCGGAGGTTGCCATTAAATGGATCGACTGGTTCTATTCTCAGGAGGGTTACTTAAAGGCCCGTGCCGAGGCAGGCACCCGCCAGGCGAACGAGGGAGAGCTGGGGCTTGACGGCCAGCAGGCTGTGCTGGCCATTGACAAGGTTGAAGGCGCCTCTGTTTTTGACTCGGTACAGAATGAAAAATGGCCCTTTATCCCGGGCTATATTTCCCGAACCGATTCCATTAAAACCGCTTATCACACAGATGACGCGACTCGTCAAAAAAACGCTTATGCAGCCTATGAGATGTATAAGCCCTTTGAGGTCTATGACCATTATATTGCAGACTTCCCCATGCCGTCATCGGTTGCGGAGGAATATCTGGAGCTGCGGGCCAATCTGACCTCTGCCATCGATAGCGGCGTTGTCGGCTTTATCATCGGCGAGAAGGATTTGGAAACCGAATGGGACGCCTATGTACAGAATTTTTATCATTTAGGCCTTGAGCGGTATCTGGAAATCTTCCAGGATTATCTGGATACCCTGCAATAAGCAGGCAAAGGGCGAAGGGTGCGGCACACTCTACCCACCGTACCCTTCCCATTTTGCACTAATATTAAGGAGTTGATTCCGTGAAACAGTTCAAGAGATTATGTTCATTACTTTTGGCGCTTACCTGTATGCTGTCGCTGGCCATGGTACCGGCTTTTGCAGCAGGCAGCCTGCAGGGTGACTGCAACGTGTTTTTACCGGCTTCCGGGACGGTTAAGGTACAGTATCAGCTGCTGAACGACAGCGGCAGCGCGGTAAGCAACGCATCCTATGCCATCACAGGACCGGAGGGCTGGCAGTCCTATGCCTGGATGGATGCGTCCACCGGTGCGCTCTATGTTTCCTCCGATGCGCCGAAGGGCGTGGCGCTGCAGCTTTCGGCCACGGCCGATGGTGTGTCCGCTTCACAAAGCGTAACACTGCAGGCGGGCTATGATATTGATTTTGAAGATGCCGACGCGGCCGCCGCACTCTTTGGCGAAAGCGTGCGCGATCTGATTAAAAAAGATGATAAGGGCAACCACTATGGTGACGGCACCTCGCCCACCTGGGGTAACAACGGACAAATCAAGTTTTCGCCGACCGACCTGGCCACATCGCGCCTGACGGTTGAAGGGCAGTTTATATCCAACGGAACAAGCACAGGAACCGGCAGTGACAACATGCCCATTCAGGTTGCCTATAATTCAGTTTCCTTTACGGGTTCTTCCGGCACCCAAACCTTTGCTCCGACTTTCGGACTTTTAACACTGAACAGTGGCCTGGCGGGAACAACCTATTATTATAAAAGCGGCGATAGTCAAGTGCAGACAAACCGTGTTTCAACGGTAGGCCTTTCTTATGTGCCCGGTGGCGTTACGGATTTTAAATGGGTGATTAAAAACGGCGGCGACCGTTCAAAATCCACGCTGACCATTAATAACACAGGCAGTACCACCATGACAGATTATCAGATGTTTCAAAGCGACCCGATTTTGCTGGACACGGTGAACGTTAAGCAGTTCATCTTTGCCGCACCGGTTGATAATTTGAAGATTTACAGCGGTGAAAAGGTGACCGGCAGCTATGAAATTGATGGCGTCGACACCGTTTACCGCGCAATGCCCGGCACAACGGCCAAATTCCCCTTGTCCGCCAGAGCCATTCTGCCCTGGGGAGAAGCAACGGGTCTGACATGGCAGATTAAGGATAATCCGGCAGGGGTCAGCATTGACAGCAGCGGCCTTTTAAAGGTGTCCGGCTCGGCCGCCGCAGACTTTACAGTGCAGCTTTGCAGCGGTGCAACGGTTGTGGGCGAAAAAACAATTGCCATTGCGCAGGATTATTATGGCTGGGTGGATGTAGACGGCTATGCCTATCTGGACTTTGAAGGAGATCAATATGTAGCCGGTGAGGTTGTACCATTTAGAGCCATTGGCGAAGCGAACTGGAATGATTATGTTTTAAGTGCGGAGCCGCAGGAGAGAACGAATTACCCGAAGGCAACCATTAAGCAGGAGGCAGGCGGCAATAAATATGTTTCCGCCGTAGGGCGCACAAACTGGTCGCAGGATGGCGCGACTATGCGTGTGGGCGCAAGTGTAACAAGTAAAAGCTTTGCTTTGCAGGGCTGCAGCACCGGCACCATCAGCATGGACGCTATGGTGGAATCCGCCAGCTATGAAGCGTATAACCCCACCAATGAATGGTCTGTTCTGACCATGATGCCCACCTATAACGGAGCGGATACAACCCGAACCCTTGATATTCGGTATCGCCGGCTTTCAGACAACACGGTAGGCATTTACAATTATATTGATAAAACAACCGGCGCCGTTAACGGCGATCCGGAATTAATCGCGGTTGTCCCTGTTGACACGTGGTTCAACGTTCGCGTTGAAGCTGATTTTACAGCGAATAAAACCTATGATTTGTATATTAATGACGTTAAGGTTTTAGAGAACGCCAAGCATAACATGGATTATGTTGCCTATATGTTCATTGGTATTGGTTTTGATAACCTCCAGTATTATAACGGCTCTAAGGATGCGGTTATCAGAACCGGCTTTAACCTGCTGGTTAACGGCGCTGCAGCGTCTGTTCCGGCTCTGGGTTCTGATACCATTGCGCTGGGCGAGGCCGGTACAAAAACCATAGCAGTTTCGTTGTCCGATGGGGAGCATTATGCAACAGGTAAGCTCATAGCGGCTGTTTACGCCGGGGGCAAGCTGATCGGCGTAACGAGCGCACCGGTAGCCGGCGGCATGGGCTGTACCAACGCGCTGACGATTCGTGACGTACCGGCGGATGCCACGGCTAAGGTGTTTGTGTGGAACATGGATACCCTGCAGCCGCTGCGGTAAAATTTTGTATTTCAATTATCATGATCCGTTTTTTCCGCGTCCGCCGCTATTTGCGGCGGACGCGGGGGAAGTACACCGAAGGCACGTTCTGTCTTCGGTTTGTTAAATCGAAGGGGCTGCCGAGGCAGCTTTTATACACTTGTAAGGTTTATCTCTGCCGGAAGGAGCAGCTTTTATGGAAGAAAAAATCACATTACACACAAAGGGAAAGAAAAAAGAAAAATATACGGGCTATTTTTGCGATATCAAAACAAACTGGCAGCTCTATGTTATGATTTTAATCCCTCTGGTTTATATTATCGTATTTAAATATCTGCCCATGTACGGCGCGCGGATTGCGTTTGTCAACTATGTGCCCCGTAAGGGCGTTATGGGCAGCGAATGGGTGGGCTTTGACCATTTTATCCGGTTCTTTCGTTCGCCCCAGTTTTTTATATTAATCAGAAACACCCTGGCCATCAGTATCTATCAGCTGGTGCTTTGCATTCCCTTTCCCATCCTGCTGGCCATCAGCCTGACCTATCTGAAAAATCAGCATTATAAAAAGCTGGTGCAGATGGTTACCTATCTGCCCCACTTCATTTCCACGGTTATCATCGTGAGCCTGCTGCAGCTGATCTTCAACACGCAGTCCGGCATCGTGAATAATTTTCTCTATGCCGTAACGGGCCAAAAAATTAACTTCTTAGGCCTTTCTAAGTATTTCCGGTCCCTGTATGTGTGGTCCACCATCTGGGCCAGCACCGGCTGGAATTCAATTTTATATATTTCGGCGCTGGCGGGCGTTGACCCTCAGCTCCACGAGGCGGCCATTATTGACGGCGCCAGCAAAATGAAACGCATCTGGCACATCGATATTGCCAGCATTGTGCCCACCATTGCCATTATGACCATTATGAATATGGGCTCCATTTTAAGCGTGGGCTTTGACAAAACCTTCCTTATGCAAAATCCGACCAATCTGGAGATTTCAGAGGTCTTGAGTACATATGAATATAAAATCGGTATCGGCGGCGGTGTCCCCAGCTATTCCTATCCCGCGGCTATCGGCCTGTTTACGGCGGTTGTGAATTTTGTGCTGATTTGCGTCACCAACAAAATTTCCAAATCCCTGTCGGAAACAGGGCTGTGGTAAAGGAATCGATTGAACAAGAAAAGGAGCTTTGCATATGGCTGTTAAAAGTATTAAAGAAACTCGGTCAGATAAAATTTTTGATATTGTGAATTACGTAATAACCACCTTGATTTTGCTGGTGGTTGCCTACCCGATTCTGGTAGTTTTAAGCTCCTCCTTCAGCGATCCCTTTGCGCTGATGGCGGGCAAGGTGTGGCTGTTTCCCGTCAAGCCTACGCTGGACGGCTACAGAGCCATTCTGCAGCACAAGCAGGTTTGGACAGGGGTTTATAACTCTGTAATTTACACGGTATTCGGCACGGTAGTGAACATGATTGTTTCGGTTCTGGCGGCATATCCGCTGTCCCGCAAGGATTTTTCCATCCGCAATCCAATTTCCCTTCTGTTTGCCTTCACCATGTGGTTTTCCGGGGGCCTGATCCCCACCTATCTGCTGATTAAGCAAATGGGATTGTTTAATACGCGTCTGGCCATGATTCTGCCCACGGCGATGAACGTTTGGAACATGATCATCATCCGCACCTATTTCCAGAGCAGCATCTCCGGCGAGCTTTTGGAGTCTGCCAAGCTGGACGGCTGTGACGACTTCCGCTATCTGGCGCGGATCGCCCTGCCGCTTTCAAAGCCCGTGCTGGCTGTGGTCTGCCTGTATTACATGGTCGCCAACTGGAATGTGTTTATGAACGCGTATTTGTATCTGCAAAAGCAGGAGCTGTATCCCATTCAGATCGTCCTACGGGAAATTCTGCTGCTGGGCAACGTGGAGGAGATTGCCACCAACGCCACACAGGAAAATCAGGCACGGCTCATGAACGAGCTGTTAAAATATTCGCTGGTTATTGTGGCCAGCCTGCCCATGGTTCTGATTTATCCGTTTGTGCAGAAATATTTTGTCAAGGGTATTATGATTGGCGCGATTAAGGGATAAGGGGGTTATGAACATGAAACAGATAACGAAAAGATTGCTGGTATGCATGTTGACGCTGATGCTGGCGCTGGGGATTTTTCCGGCAATCGGCGTTCTGGCAGCAGGCGAAATTGTGGGTGATGAAGAAATCTGCCGCCCGCCCATAGGGCACTATGCCCGGGTGGGCTATGAATACACCGGCTCGGAGGAGGACGTTCGCTGGCAGCTCTCCGGCGCGCCGGCAGAGCTTATGATTATGGAGGACGGCGGCCTGATTATTCCGGGCACCGTGGGCTGCGGGCTATCCTTTGCCGTGCAGGCGGTTTCGGCCGACGGCACCCTTTTGGCGGAAAAAACCGTTACCCTGCCCAACAAGCTGTATGACTGGGCGGACGAACCCACCCGGGGTTACCTTGACTTTGAAACACAAATCGTCGGGACGGTGCCCGAGGATCGTATGCTGGGTCAGGCTAACTGGAACGATTACATGTTTAGCTTTGAGGGCAAAGATACCGGCACCGGCGCCGGCAGCGCCATTGTGAAAAGTGAAATAGATGACAAGGGCAACGAAAACAAATACGTGTCTGCCTCCGGCGCTATGGATTGGTCCAACAGGGGTACTACCCTTCAAGTCATTACCACAGGCAAGCTGCCTAACGGCCGTGCCGTAGCCTTTGAGGGGCGGTTTATGGCAGAATCGGCGGCACTGGGCAGCGAAACCTGGACGCTGTTTTTGAATTATGACGTTACCAATCGAAAGGTCATTAACGATTTTCGTTACAAGGCCGAAAACGGTCGGATCGGGATTTATTGTTATATGTTTAACGAAAGCAGTCTGGCCACGCCCAGGAAGCTGACAGAGGTGGAGCCGGATACCTGGTTCTGGGTCAGAGAAGATTTTGATGCCGTGAACCAAACGCTCAGTCTTTATATAAATGAAGAAAAGGTTATGGACAGCGAGTCTTGTCCCCTCCAAGTGCTGAAAGGTTTCAAAATCGGTGCGGCGGTGGATGATATTGCCGTTTACACCGGCACAGGCCTTGTGCCGACCCTGCCGAAAACCTTGCCGGAAACGCTGTATTTTGCAGATGGCATGAGCGAGGCGGTTATCAGCCTGGACGAGGCGGTTCGCCTGGGCTCTTATGCTATGGACGGGACGGTGCGCTACGAGTGCAGCGGCGGAACCGTTGCGGACGGCAAGCTGTTTGTGCCTGCGGGGGATGGTGACATCACCGTTTCGGCAGAAAGCAGCACCTATGGGCTGTCGGAAAGCTTTACCCTGCGGCGGACGGCAGACGGCGTTGCCGTACCCGCTGTGGGCGCCGGGGAGCAGCTGGCTCTGGGCGGTCTGCAGGGCCAGCTGCTGATGACCTTCCAAACGGCAGAGGCGCTGGACATCACCCTGCAAACAGAGGAAGAACAGGTGCAGATTACGGCTGCGGTGCCTGCAGCGGCTGCCGATGCGGTCATCGTGGTCAACACGCTGACAGGGCAGTATGAGGCGATATTTGACGGGCGACCGGCCCAAGAAGGCGCCTTGCCCGGCGGCGGCTTGGTGCGGCTGATGAATCAGGGCGGCGCGCTCCGTGATTTTGTATGTGCCAGCATGACGCCGACAGCGCCCTTTGCCTTCAGCCCCGTCATCGACGGCATAACAGCCGTGGGGCAGGAGCTGACAGCAAATTATACATATTATTCTCCATGGGACGACCCGCAGACGGGTGCACAAATCATCTGGTATGTTGCCGCGGCACCGGCGGGTGATTACCGTCAGGCGGGCACCGGTGCTGCCTGGACTCCGGCAGAGAGCTTGGCCAATCAGTATGTCAAGGTTTCTGTGGCGGCGTCAGACAGCCGCCAAACCGGGAGTCCGTCGGTTTCAGAACCGGCCTTCATCCGGGATGTGTACAGTGTGACCCTTAGGGACGGAACGCTGCGCGTAGAGGTACAGAACGCGCTGGGCGGCGACAATGTTTACGCGGCGGCCAGACTGTATGCCGGCGGCGTTCTGCAAAAAACCATGCTGGAGAAAATTGAATTTAACGGGGCGGACAGTCAGGTCTGGCAAACGGACAATCTCACCGGTATCGACGGCGCGGCGGTCACGCTTTTATACGCATCGGACTTAAAGCCGGTGGGCGTTTGTAAAACAGCCGGAACCGTTCCGGCCGAAACCGTGGCGGGCGTGTCTGGGCAGACAGGCATTTATGCTGCAGACGGCAAGCTGTATGTGACCGGCGGAGCCGATAGTCTTGTGAGCCTGTTGATTTACGGCCATGAGGACGAGGAAACGAGTATTACCGATGTCTATAGCCGGGTGTTTACTCGGGACGAGGTGCTGGCGGCAACCGGAACGGCGGCGGCCGGGGAAAAACTGGCCTATGCCACGGCCTTGCTTTTGGATGGAAACGGCCGGGCGGTGTTGCAGCTGCCGGCCCTGTCCCGCGGCTCCTACCGTGTTGACCTGATTCCCAGAAGCGGCGAGCCGGTTTCCGCCCTCTTTATGAGCGAGCCGGAGGCGGTTTTAGTGCCTGCGGTTATGGATTTGGCAGGCTTTGCCGATGTCTTGAGCCTGTATTACGATGATGTGGACGCGGCAGCGGAGATGTATGGGCTGTACAGCCGGCTGAGCACCGGCGGCAAAGCCTATGCTGCCCGGATTTTGTCCGGCGACGGCTATGACGTGTGCCAGTTTGACCTGGCGGCACATCTTATTTGCTATCTGGAAAGCAGTCAGCCGACGGAGAGCCAATATACCGACCTTTTGGCGGCGCTTTCCCGGCGACAGTTGGATAGCCGCGGCGTTTCGCTCATGCGGCACGATGCCGACCCCGCGGCCACAGGCGCGGCGGCGCTGTCCGGCAGCTGGACAGACGCGGCGTCACTGCTGTCACGGTTATACGACACCTCTATTTTATATGGTATTTACCATGTGAGAAACTATATGGAAGCCGATACCTTTTTGCAGGAATTAACGGATACCGGCTATTCGACCAGCGCCTACCGGGCGGGTATCTGTGACCTGGTGGCCGGTAAGCTGTATGACAGCCTGGACGATTTGAAGGCGGCGGTGAACGGCTACAAGCCCTCCGGCGGCTCCGGTTCAGGCTCCGGTTCAGGCTCCGGTTCAGGCTCCGGTTCAGGCGCAGGCTCTGGATCCGGTTCCCATGGTTCCGGTACCGGCTCTGTGATACAGTCCGGCGCGGCGGTAACAGTCAACGACCAGGCTTACTTCGATGTAGCGGCAGAGCATTGGGCGGCTGAGGCCATTACCTATTTAAGCAGCCGGGGCATCATTAGCGGACGGCCGGACGGCAGCTTTGCGCCGGAGGCGGCTATCACCCGGGCAGAGTTTGTGAAACTGCTCTGCGAAGCCTTTTCGCTGAAGGGAACGGAGCGGGTTAATTTTTCTGATGTGGCGCCGGAGGCATGGTATGCGGATTATGCGGCGCGGGCCGGCGGCCTGGGCATTGTGCAGGGCAGCGACGGCCGGTTTCTGCCGGATGCTTCTATTACCAGACAGGACGCGGCGGTTCTGCTGTTCCGCGTACTGACGGCGCAGGGAGAAACGCTGCCGGAATCGGAGGGCGGCCTCCTGGATCAAAACGCAGTGGCAGACTATGCCGATGTCGGTGTCCGGTCGCTTTTGGCAGCGGGCCTGATCAGCGGCATGGATGATGCCCGCTTTTATCCGAACAATCCAATGACAAGAGCGCAATGCGCACAAATCATTGCCAATGCGTTAAGGAGGTAGCAGCATATGAAAAAGCTTATCAGCACGCTTCTTTGTGCGCTTTTGCTGGCAGCCGGTCTGCCCGGTACGGCACTGGCCGCAGGCAGCTTTGATGCAAATCTGAGCGCCGATACCATTGCTCTGTTTGAGGCTGTGGGCATTGTCGGCGATAATGATGTTTTTACAACCAGTCAGGACTTAACGGTCACCCGGGGCGAATTTGCCCGGATGCTGATCTGTATGCTGGGATACCGGAACAGTGCGGCGGATATGACGCCCACGGCAGTGTCCTATAAGGACGTATCTGCCAGCCATCTTTACCGTTCTGAAATTCTGCTGGCCACCCAGCTGGGGCTGTTCGGCAGTCGGGTATCCGCCTGGTTTTATCCGGATGAGCCGGCAGAAACCGCCTGGGCGGCCAAGGCCGTAACGCGGCTTTTGGGCTATGGCCGGCAGCTGGAGCGCAGCAGCACCGTGATCGCCTCCTTAGGCCTTTTAAAGGGCGTTGCCGGGAAAAGCGGCGTCCTGCGCCGGGATGATGCGCTGCGGATTCTGCGCAATGCTCTTGATGTAGAGCTTTTACAGATTGTCGGCGTGTCCGGCGGCGGTCTGGCGCTGGACACCGTGAAGGATGAAACCATTCTGACGGTATATTTTGGCGTGAACTATCAAGAAGGCGTTCTGACGGCCGATCCCTTCACCGCCCTGACAGGGGAAAGAACCCGGAACGGCTATGTCCGCTTCGGCGATGTGACCTATGAAAGCGGCAAACTGGAAACAGGGAATCTGGTGGGCGCCAATCTGCGGTATTACTACCGGGAGACGCAGGGTGAGCAGCAAATTATTCATTTTGAAAAGCTGAAAACCACCCAGGTTGTTCTAACGGCGGATAAAGCGGTTTATGATTATGCCCAAAACCGTTACACGGCGTTAAACGGTGACAAAACCCTGACTTTTCCCATGGAGCTTAAAACGCAGGTGGCCTATAACGGCCTGCCCTGCTTCAATAAGGCGCTTATGCAGCCCAAAACAGGCCAGATCACGTTGATTGACAACGATGCAGACGGCGCCTATGAGGTGTGTATCATCCGGGAATTCAGTAATCTTCTAGTGCGTTCCTGCAACGCGGCAGAGGGCATTATTTACGATAAGCTGGACAGTACTCGAAACCTCAGCACCCGTCAGTATGCTTCCTTTTTGTTGTATTCAGAAAAGGGAGAAGCGGTGGAATTGTCTGCCCTGCGGCCGGATCAGATTCTGACGGTTTATGAAAGCGCAGATAAAAAAAGCGCGGAGGCCTATATTTCCGGCAAGAGCTTTTCCCTGCAGCTGCAGGAAACAGATTTTGCGGAGAGGATTCTGACGGTGGAGGGAGAGCGCTATAAGCTGTCCGCCGATTTGCGGATGCCCACAGACAACCTGACGGTGGGGCAGTATTACTATTTCTGGTTCAACCACTGGAACGAGGTGGTTTATGTTTCTGCCGACTGGAATTACAACGTCTTTTATCTGATGGAGGCCACGGAAGAAGCAGGGGGTCTGGATCCGGCTGTTTATGTGAAGGGTCTTTCGGATTCCGGCGAGGTTCTCGTGTATGAGCTGGCAGACAAGGTCAACTGGATTACTTATGACAGCGGCCGCGCCGCCGTCACCCGAAAAGAGGCGCTGACGCGTCTTAAGAGCCGGGGCGGTCTGGTAAACCGGCAGCTTTTGAAAATCAGCCTGAATCCGGCCGGTAAGCTTCGGGAAATCGTTGTGCCCTATGAGGCAGAACGCCGGTCGGACGTTTTAACAATGAACCGGGACTATCCCCTGATTCATATGAACTATATCCGCAACGAATGGCCGGAGACCTTTGTCAACAGCTCAGGCTATTCCGGCTATAACGGCGGGGGCTTTGGCTATTGGCTGTTTTTCTCACCCCAGGCCGTTGAGCTCCACGTACCGCTGAATACCACTGCCGATTATGCGGAGAAAAATGTATATCTGAGCACGATCCGCGTTAAAAGCACCGGTGATTCGCGGAAGCCGGAGGTTTTTGACGTGTATATGTCCGGCAAGGACGGCTTAGCCGCGGACTATATGATTCTGGAGGTCAGCGAGTCGGCGGCCTCAACAGACGACGGCTATTTTATGGATCCTTATCTGGTGGTTTCCACGGCCTCCGTGATGGATGAGACAGAGGGCGTGAATGTAACCAAGCTGACTTTAAGCAACCGAAATGGCTCTGTGAGCGACTGCTTTGCGGCAGATGAAGCGCTTCTTGAGCGGGAAAACCTGGAGCGTGAGGCCAGACTGGAGTCGGGCCTTGCCGCGGGAACAGCGGTTATCCCTGCTGACAAGGGAGGCATTGAACCCGGTGATATTCTGGCTCTTGAGAAGGATCAGTCGGGAAAAATCAACCGTGTCCGTCTGGTGTACGACGGCGCAGGCCAGCGGGATATCCATCCCATTGACGGCACCGTGACCGGCTCCACCTCCGAAATCGTCATCGGCCGAGTGCTGCGCGTGGACGGCAGTGTTGCGGAGATTGAGGCCACAGGCGACGGCATTGACGCTCCGTCGGTTTTAAACGTAGGCCTGTCAAGCAATTTATTGGAATATAACACCCGCACCCGGACGGTGCGGCGAATCACCGCCCAGGAACTGTATCCGGATGACCGGCTGGTTATCTATCTGCGATACGGCGTTTATTACATGGCAGTGGTATATAGAAACAGATAAAGGAGCGTTGACATGATCAAACGAATTTGTTCCCTATGGCTTTCCGTTCTGCTTTTGGCAGGGCTTCTGGTTTTACCGGTTCATGCGATAGATCGCGTGCAGGTGGTCAATACCTCCGACCTTGAGGCGGCAACGGTATCCGGCCTGCCTATCAGCAGTGCCTATACCCGCGGCGGCTCCTTTTCCCTGCGCTGGAGCGGCGCGGATTTAAAGCGGACGGTAACCCTGCCCGCTAAGAACGACTGGTCGGCGGGCGCCTATCTGGAATTTTGGGTATATTCAACGCGGCAAACTAATTCTTCCTTTGGTTTGGGACTGATTTCCGACAATCCGGAAACCGGCTGCGTGGATTATTATGAAACGGTGATTAACGCCGGATTTAAGGGTTGGCGGCTGATTTCCATCCCGTTTGCTGATTTTAACGCCGTGCACAGCCCCCGGGGCTTCCATGCCATCGACAGGGTGGAGCTCTGGCCGGCCTACGGCGGCTATTGTGTGGACAGCGCCGTGGATTTATATTTTGACAGTCTGTATATTACAACGGAACAAACGCAGGTTGCGGAAACAGACAACGAATTTGTGATTTATGATTTTTCCTCACCGGCCAAGCTAAACGCCCTGGGCAAAACCTTCGGCTCCAATGCCGGCGGCAAAACGGTTCCCGACGGTCAGAGCTCTTACGGCCTTTGGTGGTCCGATGTCGCATCCGGCAGCATAACCTTTGGCGAGCGGACGGATAAAAACCCAATGACCTCTTTACCGATTACGGATTTTACCAATTATAACTCCATCGAAATGGAAATTTACAGCGAGAACGCCAGCGGCGACACGCCGCAGTTTATCCTGCGGTCGGAGGGCACCGTTGACGATTTGAAAAACGACTATTTTTACCAATACATTCCGGTGGACTGGACGGGCTGGAAAACCGTTACCATCCGGCTGGGCAGCATGTCCAGAGGACAGGGACCCCGGGGTCTTGACGATATCTGCACCATTGAGTTCTGGATGAACAACAGTGTGCCCGAAGCGGAAACAAACCTATATATTAAGAACATTACCTTAAAAAATGTGGACTACGAACAGCTGTGGCAGGAGCCAAAGTATATCCCGGACGCGCCGGAAACGGAGGATCATTTCGACTTTGCCGCTCGGATTAAGGAGCGGTTCCCCAATCACCAGCATCCGCGCCTTTTCATGACCCAGCAGGAGCTTGACCAGCTGGCGGCGTCATGGACAACCGATGAATATTTAAGCGTCGCCGTCCCTCAGTTTTTAACCACCTGTGACGGCTATGCGGAGGCGGTGGAGTCGCCGACAGCGCCCAGCGCCACATCCTCCCACGCCGCCAGCCTGGCACTGGCCTGGAAGATTACCGGCCAGCAAAAGTATAAAGACGCGGTTTGGGAAAAAATGCTGCTGCTGACGAAGGATGCGGTTACCTGGAATCCGAACAACTCCGACCTGACCATCGGCGATACCTGCCGCACCGTGGCAGTGGCCTATGACCTGATGTATAATGACTGGACAGAGGAGCAGCGCATGATTGTCCGGAACGCCATGATCCTCTATGCTCTGGAAGTTAAACGGCCTAATCTGCTCAAAACCAACGGCGCGGATGCCCAGGATACCAACTGGAATGCGATTATCAACAGCGGCGTTGGTATGGCAGCGCTGGCGATTGCCGACGCCGAGGGCTATGAGGGCGCGGCCAATCAATACCTGAACCGGATTTATAAGGCGCTCCGCAACCTCTTCGTGCATTACGCACCGGACGGTGCCTGCTTTGAGGGACCCGATTATTACAATTATACCATGAACAACTACATGGCCTATGAAAACGCACTGTATAACTCTGTGGGGCCTGCGGATTATGAGCGGTTCAGTATTCTAGACGAATACGGCATGGAATATTCGTCTGATTATGTCCTGCATATGAGCGGCACAACAGGCCTTTCCTTTAATTACTACGACGGCCGGGCGCGGGGCTGCAATACGGCGGCCGATTTCTGGCTGGCGCGGTACACCGGCCGCCCGGAGCTGGCCGGCATGGTTTGGGAGGCTAAAAACGGTACTTTGTATAACATCCTGATGTATCGTCCCAATGAGGCCTATAAAAACTGGCGTGAGGTCATGCCCCTTGATTATCATGCCGACGGCGAGGCCCAGGTAGGCGCCATGCGCACAGATTTTGAAAAGGGCAGCCAGGGCTTTTATGTGGGCTATAAGGGCAATATGCAAAATGTGGCGACCCATGGGCGGTTAGACGCCGGTGCCTTTGTCTTGGATGCAATGGGCACCCGCTGGTTTGAACTCTTAGATTCTGAAACGTACGGCAAAATCGGTATGTTCGGCGTCAACCGGTATAAATATTACAGAAACCGCGCCGAGGGCAGCAACACGCTGGTGATCGGCCCCGGCGTTCATCAGGGCTCCAACAGGGAAAATGATACACAGGCCGCAGAGGACGTGGTGATTGATCAGGTGGGGCGCTCCATAGCGCCGATTACCAAGGTTTCGGAGCAGAACGTCCCCTGGGCCAGCTATGCCGTTGTCGATTTAACCGGCGCCTACAGCCAGACGGCCAGCTCCGCTAAACGCGGCTATGCCCTGCTGGACGGCCGCAACGCCTTCTTGTTGCAGGATGAAATAACGGTGCAATCTGCCTGCGATGTTTATTCCTTTATGCATACCCGTGCCGATATTAATGTGGCGGCAGACGGCCAGTCGGCCATTTTATCGCGTGGCGGTAAGATGATGAAGGTAACGCTGCTGTCCAACTGCGGCGCAACGCTGCAGGCCATGGATGCCGTGGCGCTTCCAACGTCGCCGGAGGTGGAAAATCTGGATAATGCGCCCTGCCGCAAGCTGGCTGTGAAGGCAAGACTCAACAACAGCGGCACCTTTGCGGTTTTGTGTACGCCCTATTACGGTGAGGACACTTATACATACACGCTGGACGCAATCCGTCCTCTGAGCCAGTGGGACAGCTTTATGGAAAAGCCCCTTGAGCTGACCGGCCTTTATCTGGACGGCGTGATGCTGCAAAGCTTTTCAGCAGATAAAACCGTTTATTCCCTGAAGGAAGAAAGCGTCGGCACCATTTCGGCCACGGCGGCAAGCGGCGTGTCTGTTTCCGTTGAACAGGCCGAAAGCGTCGGCGAAACAGCGCTGGTTAAGGCAACGAAGGGAGACCAAACCGCAACCTATGCTGTTACCTTTACGGACGATACGCAAAAAATGCTGGCGGAATGGGATTCCTATCCGATTAAGGACTATCTCTACAGCAACAACCGGATGGAAATTCCCAATATGTTTGACGGGAATCTTCTTACAGGCTGGCACAACGAGGGCGCCCAGTGGGTTGCCTTTGACTTAGGCTCTGCAAAGCCGGTGCATGAGGTGCAGATTTTCTGGAATAACAATGATGAGCGCCACGAGTTCTTTGATATTTCCGTATCTAATGACGGCACAAACTGGACGAAGGTTTGGGAGGGCGAAAGCGTTCTGTCTAAGGACATCGTGCCCTACACCTTTGAGGAGGTTTCGGCTCGCTATGTGAAGGTGCATGGCTACTACAACACAACCAACAACTGGACCAGCATTAATGAACTGCGCATTACCTTCAGCGGTAGCTGTTTCGATGATTTGGAGGGCAGCTGGGCGCAGCAGGCTGCGGAGGACATGGCGAAAGTCGGTCTTGTGGAGGGTACCTCCGACCGGATTTATTCTCCGGACGATCCGCTGAGCCGCGCCGCCTTTCTCACCATGCTGTGCCGTGCCTTTAACCTGTCCGGCGGCAGCTACAGCGGTCAGATCGGCGATATCGGCGCAGGGGATTGGTACACGCCCTATATTGAGGCCGCCTATGAGCTGGGGCTGATACCGGCGGCTATGCTGGAAGGCGGTTTCCGGCCCGATCAGAGCATTACCCGTGAGGAAATCTGCGCACTGGCGGTCTCCTTCTATGAACACTTTATGGGCGCCGTAACCGGTGCAGACCTGGAACGGTTCATCGACCGGGATCAGATTGCGGCGTGGGCCGTGCCTTACATTGAAAAATGCTTGGCGCTGCGGTTCGTTAACGGCATGACGGCGGACACCTTTGCCCCCGGCGATACAGCAACCCGCGGTCAGGCGGCGGCTATTTTGAAAAGAATTTATATAAAAATTTCATAAAAAGATATTGCTTTTGCCACTGGGATGATGTAAAATAGTAAAAACAGTGCTGTTTCATAGTTCGTTACAGATGGAACAGCACTTCCTTTTTCATTTTTACTTTGTAGGAAATTACAACCTTTAGGTTGTAATGACGGAAAGCAAATAAAGCTTTCCTTTTTGCCCCCAAGATTAGGGGTTAAGGGGTTGAAGCTTAAAAAGCTTTTTTATTATGATTCGGAGGGAATTGGCTTATGAAGGTTTATGTTATGACGGACCTTGAGGGGATCAGCGGGATTTACAGCCGGGAGCAGGTCGCACTTGCGGGCGGCCGGTTTGCAGAAGGACGGCGCTATATCACAGAGGATATTAACGCCTGCGTGGCGGGACTCAAGGCGGCAGGAGCCGAGGCGGTTTATGTTCATGACTGCCACGGCGGCGGATATTCCCTGGAGTGGGAACGGGTTTCGCCGGAGGCGGACGGTTATGTCTGCGGTGATGCGGGGGATATACGCTATGCGGGGCTTGCGGCCTGCGATGCGGTGGTTCTGTTGGGATATCACGCTATGGCAGGCACGGCGGGCGCTATTCTGGAGCATACCTATTCCTCGGCCAGTGTGCAAAATATGTATATCAATGACGTCAAGGTGGGCGAAATCGCGGTGGATGCGGCAATTGCCGGGGAGCAGGGCAAGCCGGTGATTATGGTCAGCGGTGACGATAAGGCCTGTGCGGAGGCTTGTGCCTTTCTGCCCGGCGTGGTAACGGCGCAGGTTAAACAGGGTCTGTCCTGTCAGGGCGGCATTTTGCTGCCGCCGGAAAAGGCTCATCAGCTGCTTTATGATAAGGCGATGGAGGCAGTGCGCAATGCCGGACGCATGAAACCCTTTACCTTTGCGGCGCCGGTTACCTGTAAAATGGAAATGATGGAGCGAGTGCAGCTGCCCCGGACTTCTGCCAAGCCTTATATGCAGCTGATTGACGGCAGAAGCTATACCGTGACCGCCGACACGGTTGAGCAGGCGCTTTTCCGTGCTTTTAACTGATATTGTCTCGCATTTTTCAGGTGGCTATGCTATAATTTACAAAAAATTTGATTGCGAATCTGTCTGTTTTTGTTTTTGTCGCCCTCAGACGACACTTTCATATTCAAGAACCGGCAGACGGAAGAGGAGACAGTCACAGCTATGATAACTGACAAGGGAACCATTTTAAAAATAACGGCTCTGCATCCCGAGAACGGCATGGAGGCAGTGTTGACGGCGACCGAACCCATCGCCGCCTGCACCTGGCGGATTGAAGACAGCCGGGGGCAGATTTTGGCTGAGGGCACGGAAACAGCGGCGGGCAAAACGCTGACTTTTTCGGCCTGCTTTCCGGCAGAGCTTTGGTCGGTGGAACGGCCGGTGCTGTACCGTCTGACTGCTTTGCTGACCTTTGCCGACGGCGCCGCAGAAACCGTTTGCGACAGCTTTGGCTATCGGTATTTTGACTGCGATGAAAAAAATATTTACTTAAACGGCTATCCCTTTTATATGCGGGCGTATATCCGGGGCTGTGCGGCTCATGAGCACCAGAACAATTGCAATCTGCCGGAATATGAGTTTTATAAAAAGAATATTCTGGCGGCCAAAAGCTATGGCTTTAATGCCATCCGCTTTCATTCTGTGATTCCGCCGGAGGCCTGCTTTCGTGCAGCGGATGAGCTGGGCATTCTGATTCATATTGAAATGCGGGCGGAAAAGTCAGAGTACGATAATCTGCATGAGATGCTTTACGGAAAGAACGATTTTGTCAGCGATGAAGAGCTGCTTGACATTATTCATTCCTTATATAATCACCCCTCCTTTATGGTGTACTGCGTGGGGAATGAAATCCGGCAGCCGGGCAAAAAGCCGCGGATACGGGCTATTCGGGATTTTATTAAGCAGCACGATCCCAATCGTTTATTTATCGACACCTGCGCCCACGGCGAATATGACCGGGACTATGTGGATTTTGACGTGCAGCATATGGGCTATTTCTTCCCGTATGGAAAGCACGGGGATATGTTTGAAAACACCGATAATTTGTTGTGCTTCGGCACAGTGCACGACCGGGACATGGTACAGGATACTGACGGCGGCAAAATCCGCCGCGCCATTGCCTTCTCCCGGCCGCTGATTGCCCACGAGGTTTGCCACTACACCTCCTGGCGCGATTTTTACGCCCTGAAGGAAAAGTTCGAAAAATATGGCCGTCCTGCGCCCTGGTGGGTGGAGGAGGAAATTAAAATGATTGAGGCCAAGGGCTACAGGGCGGGCTTTCACGAAACACTGCAAATCACCAAGGACTATCAGTTCCGCTGCTGGAAAACGGCGCTGGAGGGCATCCGCGCCAGCCGGCTGCTGTCGGGCTTTCACATGCTCCAGTTTGCGGATACGGACCGATATGAAAATTCTAACGGCGTGGTGGACTGCTTTGACGATCCTCACGGCATTTCACCGGAGGCCTTCCGCCAATTCAATGCCGATACCGTTTTGCTGGCGCGGCTGCCCCGGCAGATTTATGCCGGCGGCGATACGGTGAAAATTCCGGTGCTGCTGTCCCAATATCAGATTCATCCGCCGGTAAGCGGCACGTTTTCCTATCAGGTGACGGACAACAGCGGCAGGATATACAGCCAGGGCACGCTTTCCGACATGGATACCGGCCGCTCCGGCCTGTATGATTTGTGCAGCGTTGAGCTTTTTCTGCCGGAAACAGAAAAGGCTGAAAAGCTGTCCCTCTGCTGCCGACTGGCCTTTGACGACGGCACCGACTGCATAAACAGCTGGGAGCTTTGGGTATTCCCTGCCTGCAAAACCCTGGCCCTGGATGCACAAGCCGATATGCAGGAAAGCTATCTGCAGCATGTTTGCCGGTTTAACGAAGGCTCTTCACTGCTCCTGACGGATAAGCTGGACGACAGCCTGTTTGAAAAGCTGGAGCAGGGGCAGGACGTGCTTTTACTCTATCGCAGCGACTGGACGCGGCATCTGCTGCATAAGGACATGACGCCGCCCCGCTACGCCTTTCGTGCCGTGTGGGAGCGGTATAAGGGCGTAATCTGGGATCGGGGCACCATCAACGGCGGGCCGGATCAGAAGGACATTTTAAACCGTTACGGCTTTGTGACCGACGGTCAGATCAATTTCCAATACTATCCCTTGATTGAGGATTGCGACAAAATTAATTTAGATGATTTCCCGGTGGCGCCGGACTCGCTGGTCAGCGGACTGGATAAGAGCAGCCGCGACCGGTTTGATCCGCAGATATTTAAGCTGCCGGAGCTGATGTATGACAGAACCATGCGGCGCTTTTCCTATGCCTTTGCGGTGCGCGTGGGTCGGGGACGGCTGCTGGTTACCGGCTTTAATTTCACCGGCGTGGATGAATGTAATCCGGCCAGCTGTGCCATGCTGAAAACGCTGATTGCCTACTGTCATTCGGAGGATTTTGCACCGAAGGCGCAGCTTTCCGCGGCGGAGCTTAAGGCCTATCTGGCCGGGGTTGCGGCGGAAGGCCCCCAGAAGGAACGCATGATGACCCAATACTGGCAGTTGGACGCGGAGCCGGTGGAATCGATGGACTACTGGACAGAGGCAGAGCGCTATTTAATGACTGCTGAACAATTATGAAACGCAGCCGCATAGCGGCTTGCAAGC
>CAYUUO010000005.1:0-59680 GCA_964447945.1 uncultured Oscillospiraceae bacterium | reverse complement strand
AGTTCGGTTGTGTTTATATGAGGCTGTCGCATTTAGCGCAGACCGCTTTAAGGCTCATAATACAGTCGAAACGCCGGATAAAGAGAATACGAAGTATTTTTTTGAGGTTGGGGGCTGTAGTCAACCCAATTCAAAAAATCGTTTTGCTACAGCCCCGTTACTTTTATATTATTTTTTAATGAAATAGGGTAAATCCTTAATTGTAACAGGTACGGTTATTTCTTCGCCGCCTGTGTAGGTTTTTCCGTCAAAACCCAGCCATTCTCCTTTTGGAAGAGCAATCTTTCTTTCAGTCATTCCTTTTACAACGACGGGTGCCACAAGCATATTTTCGCCAAGCATAAATGTATCGGTAATTTTGTGATACCCCTGATTAGGATAGTTGTATTCAAGAGCGCGGAGTATCGGCTCTCCGTTTTCGTGTGCGTCTTTTACAAGCTTAAGTATTGTGTCGGAAAATTTACCATGGAGTTTTTCTGCAGCTTTAATGTATGTAAGATATTCTTCGCTTACAGCCTCCCATGGAGCCCATGAAAACTGCATCATTGGGAACAGAGCGGAGCATTGAGCCATACGTACGAATAATTCTTCGTCAACCGGCTGATTAAGGGCTCTTACGGTCCATTCACCTCCGCCTATCATGTCGGGACAGATAAACGGGTGTCCTAAAATTCCCTGCAGAATTGCATTAGGAATTAATGTATCAAGTCCGTCACTGTCCCAGCGATGTCCTCTGTCTCGTATACGCTGAATAGTTCTCTTTCCGCCGCCCTTAAATGTGTCTTTATATTCGTGATACTTATATCCGGAGCCGAATTCGTTCCATGCAATATTTCTTTCAGCTGGTGTGTGATTATCCTGTACAGTTCCGTTTTTGCAGCGCTTATTGCTGTACAGCTCTACAGTTCCACCGTCAAATTTAAAGCCGTCAACTCCGTATTCGTTCATAAGAAAATGAAGCTGTTTGTCCAGATAATCGCAGTCGCACTGCTTTGTAAAATCAAGCATTGCGCTATAGCCGTTCCACCACGAACAAAGAGCCACCTCGCCTTTGTTGTTTCTGAGAAAAATTTTATCATACAACTCAGGATTAAATTCCTTGAAAATATGCCGTATAAAAAACTCTCCGTCCGGTCTGACGTTTGGCGTAACCCACAGCATAACTGTAAAACCCATACTGTGGAGCCGGTCAATCATTTGCTTCGGATCGGGAAATTTAAGCCTGTCAAAATCCCAGTTGCCGTAATCCTTTTGCCAGCCTTCGTCAATCATAAGTATACCGGGAGTAAAACCGTTCTCTATAATTCCGTTAGCATACTCCATAACCCCTTGCTGCGTCTGGTTGTATGTCATCTGTATCCATGTATTATACTGCGGAGCTTCAAAAAACTTATTGGGAAGAGTGTTTCCCGAAGGAGGAAAGTGCTTGTTCATTGCGCCCACATAAGCGTCTCTTAAGCTATCTCCGAAATTTTCCATTGTAACATCGTTGCCGTCAATTTCAAATATTCCCCCGGAAATTTTTACCTTAAAGGGATTGTCCGACCAAATGCATCTGCCTTGGTTGGAAAGATACATCGGCATAGTCTGATTGGGACAGAAAATATTAAAGTCATGTTCAATGTTTGTGTTTTTGTCAAACGGACATTCGGGACCGTCAACCGAAGTTCCGCCCCACCAGTATTCGTTTTCTTTCATTTTAAAAGTATAAATCATAATTTTTCGCCTTTCTTATAAAAGTATAGACTTTTTTATAAAAATATTATATAATATAAATTAGAAAGTGTATATGTAATATAAGACGAAAAATTTATACTATCAGTCAAAAGAAGACGGTGAATTAAAATGTATGAGGTTATAAATAAATTCCGTATCAGTAAACTAAACAAGTATTATCATTATATACATAAAAGTGATTATGTCTTTTTGGGTCACAGACACTCTGAGCTTGAACTAAATATAATTTTAAGCGGTTCAATGGAAATAACCTGCGGTGACAGTGTTTTTAAAGCTGAAAAGGGAAATATGGTGCTGATTCCTCCGGGAGTGTTTCATCAAAACAGAGTTACAGACAAAGAGTGTGCGGAAATGATAGTTATACAATTTGAAATGGTTGACGCATTGCTTTGGAGGAGCTTTTCTGTGTTTTCCCTGACTTC
The DNA here is from genome assembly GCA_964447945.1 of uncultured Oscillospiraceae bacterium. Classification (GTDB taxonomy): domain Bacteria; phylum Bacillota; class Clostridia; order UBA1381; family UBA9506; genus UMGS755. The sequence continues at coordinate 57,521 of CAYUUO010000005.1, read as the reverse complement.
CGATACGGAAAATCTGCTTAAAATGTTTTGTAAAGAAATAGAAAATAATTCCGTAACCGGAGTCAACGGCGATTTAATATGCATAACAGATGCTTCAAAAAAGCTTTTTGAAGTGTTCTTGCAGTATTCTGTCGGACATGAAGAAAAAATTTATACTCAGAGAGATGAAAATTCGGCTATATATAATACGGCAGTTAAATTTATGCTTGATAATATATCCGAAAAACTTTTGCTTTCGGATATAGCAAGACGTTGCGGCGCGTGTACTACTACCCTTAAAAATATATTTTCCTATTATACGGGAAGAGGTTGTATGACATATTTTAATGAGCTTAAGCTGGATATGGCAAAAGCGCTTTTAGCCGAGGGAAAAAGCTGCGCTGATGTAAGTGCAGCGCTTGGATTTTCTTCGCAGGCTTATTTTACAAAAAGATTTAAACGGTTCTATAATATATTGCCGTCGCAAGTTAAAGGGGCTGTAGCAAAATAACAGCTCAAACATGAAATAGCCCGTTTCAGAAGCACTCGCTTAAGTGAATGTTACGAAGAATTGTTTTATCAGCTTGTTCAGAAACTGAAGGGTTTAGGAGAAATTCAATTTGAACATCTTTTTGTAGATGGCACAAAAATTGAAGCAAATGCTAATAAATACAGCTTTGTATGGAAAAAGAGTACCACAAAATATGAAATCCGACTGCTTGAAAAATTTATGGAATTTTGCACATTTTTCTTGTTTAGAGGCAGAAAAACAGGGCTGTAGTCAACCCGATTCAAAAAATCGTTTTGCTACAGCCCCCTTCTTTTTTATGCCTTAAAGCTACGAACAAACTTCGCCGTCGGGACTCAGTTTGTTTGTTCTGCATCTAAATCCGTTCAGCCCCATAAACAAAATTTAGTTCTATCAGATTGCCGTTTTTTAGCAAACACCCGGATTTTCTATATTTTATGGTCAATTAGTATTTTTTATCAGTCAAAATTAAAAAATCATTCGAATATACAATTGCCTTTATAATAAAAACATGCTACATTTATAGTAGGATAAACTTTGCGTTCGTTTGAAATACTTAGGATTTCATTTTGATGTGTTTATTATTCCGGTGTGTAGGGACTGTCGCAGAACTACCCCCTCCTTGGACGGAATAAAAAGATGATAAGGTGGCGATTCTATGATACAAACCGTTTCAGGATGGATTGAAAACAGTCAAGTGACGAAAGTCCTTCCCCATGAGCATATATTATCTGATTTGCGTCCTTTGGTTGCACCGCTTGATAACGGCATATTTCATGAGAAAGTTTCTTTGTTAAATTACGGGGCGTTATCGAGAAATCCATACGCGGTTTTGGACAACGCGGTGCTGGATGACAAAGCGGCGGTGGTATCTGAATTTCGCAGACTTGCTCAAATAGGCTTTAATCTGGTTGCCGATGTTACGACGGCTGATTTTGGGCGCGACAAAGAGTGTGTTTTGTTTTTGAAGGAGCTATCGGAAAAAACAGGCGTTCATCTAGTGGCAGGCTGCGGCACCTATATTGACGGCGCTGTCGGTGAGGCCTTTAAAAATAAATCTGTGGGCGAAATGAAAAAAATCATTCTGCGGGATTTAACGGAAGGCATTGACGATACCGGTGTTAAAGCCGGGGTCATTGGTGAAATTGGCAGCAGCCGAAACATGACAGAGGCTGAGTATAAGTTTATTCAGGCGGCTGCCGAGGCCCAGGCGGAAACCGGTTTTGGTATGCATATTCACGCGTGCTTGTGGAACCGCGAGGGTCTTAATGCCCTTGATTATGCCGTGAAATGCGGTGCAAAGGCCGAAAAGATTTGTGTTGATCATGTGGATGTGCTTCTGGATGAGGCATACATTCTCGGCATCCTTGACAGAGGGGCCTATGCTGAATTTGATGACTTTGGAAAAGAATATTATGTCGACAGAAAGAACAGAAACCTGCTTGACGGCTCCTTTGCGCATGATACGGAGAGGGTGCAGTTTATAAAGAAACTGATCGACAGAGGATATACCAAGCAAATCCTGATTGCCAATGATATATGTCTTAAGAGCATGCTGCATGCTTACGGCGGCTGGGGTTATGACCATATCGGTGAAAATATCGTGCCTATGATGGAGGACTTTGGGATCAGTCAAAAGGATATAGAAACAATAACCAGAGATAATCCTGTGAGATTTTTAGAAAGGGGATAAGTATATGAAGTGGATTGACTGCAGTGCGGCCATTGGTCTTAACAGCATAAACTGTGAAATTATTAACCATGAAAATTACTATGTGTATGAAAAGGTTAAGCAGGCCGCACACGCGAAGGATTTACTGGATGAAATGGACTTTTGCGGTATTGACGAGGCTTTTGTTTATCACCAGAGCATGGTGGAGAATGACCCCGGCTACGGGAACAAGCTCATTACCGAAGAAGTTTCGGCTGCGCCAGAACGTTTGCATGCAACATGGGCCATACTGCCGCCTATTACAGAAAAGGAATATGCGCCCGAACATCTTATTCCCGAAATGAAAAAACACAACGTCAAGGCCCTGCGCACGTATCCTGTCAAAAACAGATATTTTCTTGATCGGATTACCATGGGAGAACTTTTGGATGTGCTGGTCGAAAAGAATATTCCGCTGTATTTATCGCCGCAGGACGGTTGGCAGCCGATTTTTGATGTTCTCAAGGAATTTCCAAAGCTGACGGTGATTCTTACAAACTACGGGCTTTGGGGCTCTGACCGGTTTTTCTTCCCGTTAATCAGAGCATATCAGAATGTCTACATTGACACAAGCGATTATCAGGTCATTAACGGATTTAATCGTTTTTATGAGCAGTTTGGAGATGAACGGCTGCTCTTTGGCAGTAACTTTCCTATGGATTATTACGGCGGACCGATCACGGCACTGCTGTCATCTGATTTAAACCAGTCGTCCATTGAAAAGATAGCATCAGGGAATATCACAAGACTTATGTCGGAGGTGAAATTATGAGAAATTCGTCAGAGCTTGCCGCAGAATTTATGCGAACCAGAAAAATGCCGCTTCCGATTATTGACGCCCATGCACACATGGGGGCAAACTACGGGACGTATATGTCCAAAGCCAGCGCAGAGGGCATGCTTGAGATTATGGACAGGGAAAATATTGAAAGTGTGTTCTGCGCACCGCACAGCGCCTTATTTGATCCCGGTGTACAAAACAAGGAAATTGAAGAGGTTATGGAGAAATATCCCGGCAGATTTAAAGGGTATTTCACATTTAACCCCAATTACAGTCAAGAGTTTGAAAAGAATATAAGCCGTGTTATGACCGTTCCCGGTTATATTGGGTTTAAGTTTCTGCCCACCTATCATCATTATCCGATTGACGGAGCAAACTACCGTCCAGCACTGGAATTTGCAGACAGGCACGGATTGCCGATTCTGATTCACACATGGGGGAATAACGACCCGCACAACGGACCGCGGCACATTGAAAAAGCGGCAGGCACGTATAAGAATGCCATATTCATCATGGGCCATTCTGCGCCCGGTGAACTGGACGGTGCAATTTCTGTTGCGAAGCGCTATGAAAATGTCTATCTTGATCTTTGCGATATTCACCGTCATAGCGGCATTGTTGACAAAATGGTTAAAGCCATCGGCGCCGACAGAGTCCTTTTCGGAACAGATATCCCGTGGTATGACCCCGGTTACGGCATTGGCAGCGTGTTGTTCTCCCATGTCAGTGACGAGGATAAATATAAAATTCTTTATCGGAATGCTAAGGCCCTGGCAGAACGTAAAGGGGGACAATCATGCAATGGTTGAACCCGCAAAGTGAGCCTTTTAAAATTTACGGTTTTCCGTTCTATGAAAAGGACAAGGTGTATAGACGGATGCCTCTATCTCCCGCATATCCTCTGCCTGAAGCCGTTGACGCTCTGGCCAATGAAACCGCGGGCGGACAGATTCGCTTTCATGCAAAAATGAAAAAGCTGGCGCTTGAGGTCAGCATTATGTCAAAACCGGGATATTTTGACCATATCAGTTCTCCGCACACGGCCGAGGTGACTAAGCGCAGCTTTGACTTATATTTATCAAAAGACGGAAAAGATTTTGTTTTTTATGATGTTTCAAAGAACATGACAGACAATAAACGCTACTATATACGCGCATTGGTTGATTTAGAGGAAGCAGCGGAATTTGATGTTTTGCTGAATTTTCCGGCCTATGGCGGCGTGGACAAGGTGCTGATCGGCTTGGATGACGAGGCCGAGATATCGGCGCCGCGGCACAGCTTCGTGGACAATAAAAAACTGATCTTGTACGGCAGCTCCATACAACAGGGGGCCAGTGCAGGCAGACCGGGCATGGCCATGTCGAGCCTTTTATCGCGCTGGCTTAACCGCGAGGTATATAATTTAGGCTTTAATTCAAGTGGAAAAGCCGAGGAAGAGGTAGCGCATGTCATTGCCGGCATCGCACATCCGGCAGCGCTGGTTATCAGTGTTGAGGGGAATTGCCCAAGCAGTGAATGGCTTGACGAAAAACTGAGACAATTTGTGGCAATTTACCGTGAAAAGCATCCGCATGTACCCATTATCATCCTGCCGTTTATCATCAGCGGCAAAGATTATTTGACGCCTTCTCTTCTTGAAAGACGTCAAAGAGACAGAGAAATTCAAAAAAGAATTGTGGCGGACAGAAGAGCCTTAGGTGACAAACACATGTATTTGTTTACGCCTGATGAAGAAACGTCTAAGGCAAAAAGCGGTCACAGCGTCTGGCATGAAATGACCGTGGACGGCTTACACTACAACGATTTTGGATTCTACGAGATAACAGCAGGGTTATATAAATTTTTAAAAGAAAAAGCAGGTCTTTAATCTAGGAGGAATGAATGATGTCAAATGTAAAATCTTTTGAAGAAGCTAACGGTAATACCTTTGGCGATATTTTATCCAATAAAAGAGAAAATAAAAAAATTAAAATAGGGCTGTTTACAGGCGGATATTTTGAGTATTGGAGAATGTATCCGGATACGCTGCAACAAAATGTAGAAAGCGATATGGAACGCGTAAGAGCAAATTTCAGGGACAAATTTGACAATGTTATCTGCTCGGAAACCGTTGATACACTGGATGCGGCCGAAACGGCAGGCAAGCTGTTTTGCAATGAAAAAATTGACCTTCTTGTGATAGCTTACGGTACATATTTGCCTGACTTTATGACGATGCACGTCATCAACCAAGTCAAGGATGTGCCGGTTATCTTCTTCTCCGTTCAAAACACAGAGAGAATTGATACAGACAGCGATTATGAGCACAGTCTCCGTAACAGCAGCACGATAGGGATTGCACAGATTACAGGCACCATGAGAAAGCTGGGCCGCGATTATAAAATTGTCGTAGGCAGCATTGATGATGAAAGAGCGTATAAAAAAATCGGCGTGTATGTAAAAGCAGCCCAGGCCGTAAGAGATATTAAGGAAAGTAATATCGGTGTAATCGGCAACGTTTTCAGAGGGATGTATGACCTTGAGCTTAGCAAAACCTTCCTCAAATCAGCTTTTGATGTGAATGTCATTTATATTCAGAGCGGTCATCTTCTTGCAGAATGGGAAAAGGTAGAAGAAAATGAGGTAAAAGAGGTAGCGGACAAGCTCCTGAAGAGATTCAAAAAGCGTGACGTTACCGAAAATGATGTGCTTCGCGCCATTAAGCTTGCCATCGCCATGAAACGTCTTGCAGAGCGTTTCCGCCTGGATGCCATGTGTTTTCTTGACCAGCACTTTGTTCAGAAGCAGACGCTTACGACTGCCAGAATCGGTGCATCGCTTTTGATGGAAGAAAGCAACATGACCGTTGCCTGCGAGGGCGATTTGGGCGGCCTTGTTACCATGATGCTCATGAAATCCATTTCAGGGCAGAGTGCCCTTATGGGCGAATGGGGCGAATATGATGCAAAGCTTAACAGCTGCCTGATTATGGGGCACGGTATCGGCGTTCCGTCCCTTGCAAAGAGTGATGACGCCATCACGCTGACAAGAACGCCTGAGGAATGGGGCTTTGAAGGCGGCGGCCTGAATTATGAGCTTATCGTAAAACCGGGCGCCGTAACCATTGCACACGTCATTGAAACCGTTAACGGGTATAAGATGATTGTATCGCCTGCACAGAGCGTTGATATGGAAGCGCTTCCCTATAATGAACTGCATGCCATGGTACAGGTCAAGACCCCTGTTAAAGAGTATCTTGAGCGTGTATTTAAAAGCGGCGTGACACACCACTGTATTGTCGGCGTGTCCGACATGGCGCAGGAGCTTTTGGAGGTTGCGAACCTTTTGGGGCTTGAAACGTTTTATATTGAGTAAAAATGTAAATACGTTTGCCGGTGCTGCGGAAGATATTCTTGCCGAACAGGGTAAAAAACTGCCTTGTGAAAACAAACGGATAGAATCATAAAGGGGCTGCCTCGTTGTTGAGGCAGCCTCTTAATCATTCTTTCATAAGCTTTTCCCGCCTGTATTCGGCAGGCGTCATGCCAACAGCCTTTTTAAAGGTTTGGTAGAAAAATTTTATATCGTTAAAGCCGCACTTTGCAGCAATCTCTGCCGAACTATCCACTGTGGTTTCCAGAAGGCGACAGGCTTCATTAATTCTTAAATCCTGAATGTAAGAGGAAATTGAGGTTCCCGTTGTTTTCTTAAAAATTTGCCTGAAATAGTTTTTTGAAAGAAACATGCCCGAAACAATATCGTCAAGGCTTATATGGGATTTGTAGTTTTCCCTCATGTGGTCAATCGCTTTTTCCACCAGCTCCTGATGGCTTTGTGTGAAAAGAGGCTGCTGCTTATCAATCTCGCGGAATATTTTCGTAATCAGCTCTATCAGATATGCCCGGATAATGTTTTGAAAGCCCTTTTCCCGTTTGGTATATTCAGTATGAATATTTTTAAACAAGGTGTGAAATTCCTTCGAGTTTGTCTTAATCAGGTTCTGGAAAATATCCTGAGAACTGTATTCTTCAAAAATAGGCGAGAACAGGTAGGAGGATGCCAGTGAGTAAAATTCATTGTTTCCCATGCCGGAGATGTTAAAAAAGTTTGGGGTAAACAATAAATCATAGGTCTGAAAGCTCTCGTCAGCCAGGGGGTCAAAAGAAAAGGCATGCGGGACGTTATAATTGACCAAAATCACGTTTCCCTTTTTAACCGGATAAGATTCATGATCAATTTTATGAACGGCATTGCCTGAAATGACATAAATTAATTCAATAAAATTATGCCGGTGAATCACATTGTTGAAGTCCAGATTATCAGATAAATGGATAAAAATATCTTCATCTTTTTTAAAATATTCACTTTTTTTAAGCTCGCGGATTTCATTTTTCATACGCAATCAAACCTTTATATTTTTTCAGAACCCTTTCAGACTTCAAAAAACTTGTTTGCCTTTACTAATTAAATCTTAACACAGCATTTTAGAAAAATCAAGGGTGTATTCGCATTAATTCCAAAATGGCAGGATTGTTAATATCTAGTAATAAATGCTATCTTAGTGGTGTTTTTTCATATGGCCCTTGTATTTTATAACCAAATATGTTCTAATTCACCATTGTATTGGGCGATTTAAATCAGTTATAATTAGAATAAGAGATATTAACATAAAAGGAGTCGTGCGAGCTATGAACGGCGGAAAGAAAAACTGGTACATAGTAGATGGTTATCTGCCCTATGAGGGATTGGTTGAGGACGGTCATTTTCAGGGACATGAGGCGATTATGATCCTCAATTGTAATGAGACGCCTGCAACGGTTTATATGGATGTATATTATGAGGATAAACCCCCGGTGAAGGATGTGCTGATTCAGGTTGATGCAGAACGTGTTAAATGCCTGAGAATCGATCATCCGGCGGATATCGGCGGTGTCGTTATCAACAGGCAAGAGCAGTATTCACTGCGATTCAGAAGTGATGTGAATGTTGTCATACAATACGGCAGAATGGATTTAGCGCAGCCGAACTTGGCATACATCGGCTTAATGGGCTACGCTGAATAAGAAGAAAGGATGTATCAAAATGGATAAATTATGGGATGTTACATGGCCGGTTATCGGCAAAGAGGAGATTTTGGGAAGAGTTGAGGCCTTTCGTGAGATTATGCGCAGAGAGAACATTGACCTTGCGGTTATGTACTCGAACATGTTTGACCCCTCTGCCGTCCGCTATTTTGCAGATTTTTACGGCGTAAACGAAAGCGCCGGGATGGTGATCCCTCTGGAGGGGGATGCAATTCTTTGCAGCGGCCAGGCGTCGCACGAATGGTCCAACTTCAAATCGGCCATCCGCGATATTAGAATTATGCCCGAGGTTGGCGAGGTATCCGGCGTGGAATATGATTTGAAGGGGCAAATCGGCTTTACGGATTTGTTTGCGGAAATCAAATCAAAATACAATGTTAGAAAAATCGGTGTTGTGGGTGAATATATTTTCCCCCAGCTGATTTACGGCAAAATGATGGAGGCTTTTCCGCAGGCAGAGGTTGTCAGTGCAGACGACTTGATGTATGAGCTTCGCATTAATAAATCGCCCACGGAAATCGCATGCATACGAAAGGCTTGCGACATCATCACGGAGACGGTTGATTTTTCGGTGGACAGAATTAAGCCCGGGATGACCGAGCTTGACATTCAGGCAGACTTAGAGGGCAAAATGCTTTGCCTTGGTGCAGAGAGCTATGTTCAGTCCTTCTCGCCGATGGTGCAGAGCGGCCCCGTTCATTCACATCTTTGCATGAGCAGAAACAGCCGTCGTCAGGTTATGGAGAGTGAAATGATTGGCATTGCCGCAGGCGCATGCTACGAGGGCTATAACGGCGTCATCTGTACGCCTGTTGTTCTCGGTGAGATACCGAAGGCAATCTCAGATGCCGTTAAGGTAGCGTTTGAGGCCATGCGCTTGGTGGAGGAACAGATGAAGCCCGGTATTACATCTATCGACATGTACAATATTTACATCGATTTCCTGAAAAAAACAGGTTATAGCCAGTATTGCCCGTATGGCTCTGTTCATTCCATAGGGCTCTTAGAGTGTGAATCGCCTTTCTTCTCAGCGAAGAAGCCCGTTGAAATGAAAGAAAATATGACAATTTGTACAGATGTTTACTTTAAGGGACTCCCGTGGGGCTCCTTTAGAGTGGAAGATACATTCTTAATTACCAAAAACGGAGCCGAACGCCTGACGCACCATAACGATAAGGTGATTCCGCAGCTGTTTAAATAAAAAACAGCCATAACTATAGGAGAAATAAGCCATGGTGGAAAAATATAATAAAAGCGAAATTTATGTATGGTCGCCCTTAATCGGATTTGATAAAAATGATGCAGACAGAGGAGCGGGCGGTATGCTCTCGAACATACCCTTTCTGCCCCACGGTGTTTCGCCGTTTTTATATCATATGGACATTATTTTGCAGCATGAGGGCATGGAGGAGGAAAAGGTTTTCCCCCCTGATATGTGCTCCTATTACGGCAGCGACAGAAACGGGCAGAGAGAACGTCAGGCATGGACCAATTACGAGCTTCGTGAGCTTATCGGCAATCTGAACGCGTCGGGAACCCAGACGTATCTGAGCATTATGGCAGATCTTTTGAACAATCAATTTCATGATGAATGGATTTACGAGCATCCCGAAGTCATTTATGATGCTAAAACGGAAAAGGGTGCCTTAAATGTATTTCGCAGATTTAAAGACGGCACTTTCTTTGAAGATTTTTTCATAGACAAGTTATGCCGGACGCTTACAGACTACGGTTTTTCCGCGTTTCTTCCCACTGATTTATTCTGCCCGATGTGCCTGCGGATTTCTATGGGTGACTATTCCAGCGATATGCTGGAGCAATTTGCAGCACACACGGGGCTTGCCCTTCCCGACGACATCCATGCCGCTCTGGGCGACGATGCTAACGAAAACAAAATCAGGCGCGGCGATTGGCTGTGGGAGGAACACCGTGCCGAATGGATTCGGTTCTATGCCTGGCGCTGGGGCGTCTTTTGGAAAAAGCTATGCGACAGGGTTCATGCAATCGGAAAAAAGGTGATGAGCCTCGGCGTATATTGCACCGACCCGTTTGAAAACTACTACTGCATGGGCATTGACCTTAAAATACTGGCAGAGAGCGGCATTGACGAATTTATGCCGAATGTTGTTCCTACCGGTATGCGGCTGCAGCATCCGGACTGGCGCGACCCCTATTTCAACTATATGTATATGCTGCCGCTGATTTCCGCATTTGTTCCGCAGAAAAAGCTGATTACCATGCTGGGCGTTCGAGATGATACGGAGGAATGGGATATTCTGCATCATGCGCCGTGCAATTTAGAGCGTGATATCTACATGATGACGGGCTTTATGCGTAAGGATAAAGCGGGCTATAAGCGCTGTACGGACGGCTTTATGGTATGCCTAGGCGACAGCTTAAGAAGCGATGACTGGGCATGGCTGACACAACGGCTTGATGCGGGCTGCTATGACGGCGCCGAAAAAGCCGAAACACCAACGTTAATATGGTCGGATCATGGGTTTTATAACCTGCTGCCCGCATACATAAAAACCCGCCGCTGGACAACACACAAATATGCCTATGAGCTGGCTAACCGGGGGACGCTTGTCAGCTGCGTTGCAAGGATTGAGGATTTGGACACGGTGGAGGGCAATCTGATTGTGCCGAATTTCGACCTGCTTTCCGATGAAGAAAAGAAAAAGCTTGCAGCCTACCGGCGCGGCGCGGTGGTCTGTACGGCCATGAAAGACTTTGTGCCTGAACATTGGGGGATTCAAACGGATATATGCTTTTATGACAAGTTTTCAGATTGTGCCGCCATGGCTTTCGCCTTTAACTGCCATCTGCGTGATGAGACAAGAGAAAAAATAGCGGCGCTTTTAAGTCAGGATGACGGTAAGCCGAATATTTCAGCCGACGAGCTTTTTGAATATGAATGTACCATCCTTCGCGAAACACTCAAATTCACCAAGGTAACAGACGGATTTGCCGATAGTGTGGCACTGCTTGCGCGCAATACGGGAACAGAGATGATCACATGTAATATGCCAATCAGCGTTATGAAGCTTAAGAACGGCAAATACAGGGTTTCTGTTTATAACACATCGCTTATCCATTACGGCTATGCCATTGTTTCTTGCGCTAAGCCCATAAAAAATGTGGAGCATATCAGTCATTATCCGGTGCTTCCCGTAAAGTATATGCAACATGCAACAGACAGTGTTGGTTTTGCCGCCAGCCGTTCGGACGGCACCCAGTGCCACTTCAGACTGAAGGTGGCACCCGGCGGTATGAGTATATCAGAAATTGAAATTTAAATAAAAAGGAGGAGTATTCATGAAAACACGTATGAAGAACATTGTAACCTTAGGCTTGGCGGCCGTTATGGCGGCAGCAACTTTTTCAGGCTGCACAAACAAAACTTCCAAAGAGGCTTTTGATATGACAAAGGCAGAGGCCATCACTGAAAATACCATGCCGATTACAAATGAAGATGTTGAAATTTCCATCTATCTTGACAACCGTTCCAGAGGCGCGCTGGAGACATATGCCGATGCGGAATCCATGAAAGAACTGCAGAAGGTAACGGGCATTAAAATCAATTTTGAACATCCCATCGACGCTTCATCGGATCAGCTTAATTTAATGCTTTCCTCGGGCGACGTTCCGGATGTTTTGTACCTGAGCACATATTTTTACGGCGGCTGGTCAAACGCACAGCTTAAAAAGGCAGCCTATAACGGCATGTTTTTAAAGCTTGACAATTATATTGAGAAATTTGCGCCCAACCTCAGCAAGTATCTTTCGGAGAACCCCGACGTGAATCAAGCCTACCATATGGCCAATCCCGACGGCAGCGTATATACCATTCCGGCCGTGAACAGTGATCCGACTTACAATTACTACGACGGATACTTCATCCGCAAGGACTGGCTTGACAAGCTGGGTCTTAGCGTTCCTGATACCATTGACGAATGGGAAACCGTGCTTCGTGCCTTTGTAACACAGGATCCCAACGGCAACGGTGAGGCTGACGAGGTTGGTTTTTCAACCTTTAACTACATGACAAAGTATGTGTTCATGCCTGCTTTTGACGTATATAACTGTAACTATTACCTGGATGCCGATCAAAACAAAATAACCCACGGCATTCTTAACAAGGGCTTTAAGGATTATCTGACAACCATTAACAGATGGTACAAGGACGGTCTTATTAACCCCGAATATGTTTCGACAGACCAAAAAACCCTTGACTATCTTGTTCTGAACGACAAGCTGGGCGCATTCTATTGCGACAACAATAACTCCGCCATCAAATTTGTTGAAGGAAATCCCGATATGGAGCTCATCGCAGTTCCCTTTGTAAAATCACCTGACGGGAAGCGCCGTACGGCCAAAGTGAGCAAGGAGCGTATCAGCGGTCATGCTGCACTGATTTCATCAAAGACGAAGTATCCGGTTGAAATTATGAGATTGTTTGACTACCTCTTCACAGAAGAAGGAAACGATATTCATAACTGGGGCGTAAAGGATGTCAGCTTTACCATTAATGAAAAGGGAGAAAGAAAGTTTACGGAGCTGATTACGAAAAATCCCGAAGGCAAGTCCATTATTGAAGCCTATAACGCATTTACGGCAGCCGGTGTTAACGGCGGCTTCCCCGGCATTTTTGATGTTGCCGCACAAAAAGAGCTCAACAATGTTCTCACAAAGAAACAGAAGGCTCTTCAGGATGTTTCCATTCAGTACTGTGCCGAGGTTGATAAATCATGGGAAATGCCGATGACGCCCACCACACTTGAAGAGGACGCGGAAATCAACAGTCTTTCAGCCGACCTTAACACATATATTTCAGAAATGTACGCAAAGTTCGTTACAGGAACAGAGAGTCTTGAGAATTTTGACAGCTTTGTTGAAACCGCCAAAAAGATGGGCATCGAACGTGTACTTGAAATCAGACAAAAGGCATATGAACGGGGCCTTGAAAACGTAAAGAATTTAAAGTAAAACGGGTTTTAGTCCTGCTGTATCAGATAGGAGAGTAAAAAGTGAAGAAGCCAAAAAAGAAAGAAGCCGCCGATAGAAGTATAGGCTCTGTCATTGTGAAGGATTTTAAAAAAAATAAATGGATGTATGCGCTTGCGGTGCCTGCAATCCTGTATTACCTTGTCTTTTGCTATGCTCCGATTTACGGACTTATCATCGGTTTTAAGGATTATAATCCGCTGGACGGAATCCTGGGCAGTCCCTGGGTTGGGCTGAAGCATTTTAAAGCATTTTTTGACAGCGTATATTTTGGGAGACTGGTCAAGAATACACTCCTTATTAATTTGTACGGCATATTAATTGGTTTTCCCATTCCGATCATTCTGGCGCTTATGATGAATGAGCTGCGCTGTGAACGCTTTAAAAAGGTCATCCAGACCACAAGCTATCTTCCGCACTTTATTTCCATGGTGGTTGTTTGCGGCATGGTGGTGGACTTCACGGCGAACCGTGGTCTTATCACAACCTATGTTAATCAGATTTTCGGAACGGATTATAAAAATCTTTTACACGAGCCATCGCTCTACCGCACGATTTACATTGCTTCGGATATTTGGCAGGAAATGGGCTGGGGCAGCATTATTTACCTGGCTGCCCTGGCCGGCGTTGATATGTCGCTTTATGAGGCGGCAAAAATTGACGGCGCAAACAAATGGCAGCAGATGTGGCATGTCACAATCCCGGGGATACTGATGACCATTATGGTCATGCTTATCATGCGTATCGGTAACATCATGGCATTGGGCCCGGATAAGACAATCCTGCTTTATGACCCGCTGACCTATGAAACCGGTGATATTATCGCTTCCTATGTTTACAGAAGCGGTATTCAGGGCGGAAATATGAGTTTTGCTACGGCAGTCGGATTATTTAATTCGGTCATTAACTGTCTGTTGGTTATTACGGCAAATGCAGCCAGCAAAAAGTTTACCGACAGCGGACTGTTTTAGGGGGGGTAGAAAATGAAAAGAACAAAGGGTGAAAGCATTTTTAACATCATCAATATAACGGTTTTATCCCTACTTGGCGTTATATGCCTGTATCCAATGCTATATGTTTTGTTTGCATCGTTTTCAGACCCTATGCGGCTGATGGGACATACGGGCGTCATACTCAAGCCTGTTGGCTGGTCGCTTGAGGCCTATGCAAAGGTGTTTACCAGAAAAGCGATCTTTGTAGCCTATGGCAATACGTTCTTTTATGTCATTGTCGGAACAGCCATCAGCCTTGCCATTACATCGGCATTCGCGTTTGTACTGTCCAGAAAAGGACTTTTCTGGAACAGGGCCCTTTCGCTGTTTGCCTTGTTCACCATGTATTTCGGGGGCGGCATTGTTCCAACCTATCTCGTTGTTAGGAATTTAGGACTTCTAGATACAAGATTTGCAATTTTGCTTCCCGTAGCCCTGAGTACATACAATATGATCATTATGCGTTCCGGCTTTGCAGCGGTGCCGCAGGCATTGGAAGAAGCCGCCAAAATTGACGGCGCAAGCCCACTTCGTACCTTTGTAAGCGTTGTGCTGCCGCTGGCCCTTCCGACGGTTGCCGTCATTGCCTTATACTATGCGGTGAATAAATGGAATGCGTGGTTTGAGGCTTCCATCTATCTTAAATCGGCAGAGTTATTCCCGCTGCAGCTTTATTTAAGGGAGATACTGATTTCCAATAATCAGAGCGAAATAACGGCAGGCGGCGGCGTGAGCGATGCAAGCGCGCTGGCTCTCAGCGAAACAATTAAATATGCCACAATTATTGTTTCCGTTATACCGATTTTGTGTGTCTACCCGTTTATACAGAAATATTTTGCCAAAGGCGTTATGATCGGAGCCGTGAAAGAATAAATCCGCAGCCCGGCATAAATTTTCTGTTATCAATCTTCACCTACTCAAGGAGGCGTACCAGATGAAAAAATGTTTTGTAATCATACTGACCCTTGCAGCAATGCTGTTAAGCATTGTACCTGCAGGGGCCGTGTCGGATGAGGCGATATTCGAGGTTAGGTCGCTGGGCATTGTTAAGGGTGACGAAAACGGCGACCTGCGGCTCGGCGAGGACGTTACCCGCGGTGAATTTGCCACAATTGTTATACGTATGCTCGGCTACGGTGATTTACCGGAAGGCAGAAAAACCGTATTTCATGACGTCCCCGAAACACATATTCATGCAGGGGCCATTGCCATGCTTTGCGACTTTGGATATGTCAACGGTGACGGAGCCGGCAGATTTTATCCGGACTCTCCGGTTAAGGTGCAGGACTGTCTTAAAATCCTGATTCACGCCTTAGGCTACGGGATTGCAGCAGAGGGAAAGGGCGGCTACCCGGCAGGCTATATTGCGGTGGCCAATCAGCTCAGGCTGACAAAGCAGCTTGACAGAACTATGCAGCAGAATGCTACGCGCGGGGATGTTGTGTCAATGGTTTATTATGCGCTGTATGCAGAGTTGTTTGAGCAGGGCTATTCCGCCGACGGTTCCTTTTCAAAATCCGATGAAACGCTTAAGGACAGACTTTTAAACAAGGATGATATCGGCCACGCAAGCGGCGTTGTTACAGCCGATTATGATACATGGTTGGTGCGCCCGCTTGCGGATATTGAGGAAAATGAAATTGAAATTGACGGTGTTCGGTACACAAGCGGGAATATAGACGCCCGTTCTCTTTTGGGAAAAAGGGTAGAGGCCTATTACCGCCGGGAGGATTCGGGAGAGAAAACCATTTTAAACATAGCGCTGTCAAACAAGAACAAAGAAACCGTTGTGGATGCCGATAAAATGGAATCACTGGCGGACGGGGCGCTGTTCTTTTTTGATGAAAATGATCGCAGAAGTAAAATAACCTTTGCGCCTGATGCGGTGTTTGTATATAACAACCGTGTGCTGACAAGCTATGTGCCGGAGGATCTGGTCATTACACAGGGGCGGTATGTGTGTATCGATAACGACGCAGATGATCTGTGCGAATATGCTTTTATCTATCAATATGAAAGCAGCGTAGTGGACAGGGTAAACCCTAACGGCTGCATTTATTTAAAGAGCGAACCTCTGATTTCGGGAAAAAATTATGTGGTGATCGATGAGGATGACGATCGGCTCAGCTACAGACTGTATGACGGACAAGGAAAAACAATCACCCTGGCCGATATCGAAAAGGATAACACGATTACAGTGTATAAAAGTAAGGATGGCACCTTTACGCAAATTGTTGTGTCGGATCAAACGGTTAACGGAAGAATTGAAGAAATTTCCGGCGACGGTTTTGTGGTCATAGGAGGGGAAAGTTACAAACAGGCAAGGGGTATCAATCTCAACGGACTGAGCGCAGGAAACGATGTTACGGCTTTTATCAATGACCTGGGCGAAATTGTCTATATTGAAGAAGGAGAAAGCACCAACCTGCGCTATGGCTATATTGTTGCATCCCGGAAGGAGGGCCTTTCCCAATGCAGCGTTAAAATTCTTGTGGCCGGCGATTTGAAAGACGCAAACGAGGTTGACGAGGAATCGGAGGATGAAGAAACCATTCCCGTTCTTCTGTGCCATAACAGCGAAATCGTTGTTGCAGAGCTTGAAAATCAAGTGAAGGTTGACGGCAGAAGAATCAGTGCAGAGGATGCCCTGTCAAGCCTTGGCACCAATGTTCCGGTGAAATTCAAATTAAGCGCTGAGGGAAAGCTGAACCATATTGAGCGGCTGCCTGTTGAATTTGGCACAACAGATGCGGCCAAAAAAATGAAATACAATGCAAAGGACAGAATATTCGGCGGTCAGGTAACCGTGAATCCCTTCGGCGTTAATGAAGAAACAAAGGTTATCTGCATACCGGCAAACAGCGGCGCAAGTGAAGAGGATATGATGACGCTGATTAAGATTGATAACAGAGACGCCGATGTGTCCTATCTGGCATCGGGATATGAAAACGATGCAGATACACAGTGTGTGAAGCTGCTGGTTATTATAGAGGAGATGCATGCAGCTGTTGCACAGAATATTACAAAAAGCAGCAGCATCGGCATTGTTCAGAGAAGCTATGTGAAAAACGAAAACGGAGAAGAACTGCATGTGGTAGCGGTGCTGACAGAAGAAGGCGAGGTGCAGCTTACCGTCAAGGATGTAAGCGGTGATAGCGGCGATACGAATCGGCTGCAAAAGGGTGACTTTATCATCTATAAGCTGAATAACGACGGCTATCTGGTCAATGCAAGGCTCATCAAGTCACTTGACTCGGATTTGACGCACAACGTATCAAACAGCGGCAGCGAAGGAAAGAACGGCGCCATTACGGGCAAGGTTATCGGCATTAACAGACTCCAAATCAGAAATGACGCGAATAACCTGGCAAGAATCCACTCTTTACATGTTCAGGCCGGCAACGCGGCCTATACAGTGGAGCTTTCTGCCAGAAATCTTCCCAATATCTATATCTATAATAAGAGGACAAAATCAGCAGTAAAGGGAACGTTTGATGATGTGATGTACGGCGACACCATATGTATTTCCATGCCGGAAACAGACGTTTATAGAGATTGTGTTATCGTGAGGGGTGAATAAGATGAAAAGAAAAATTTACGCTTTGATTTTAACTTGTATGTATGCGGTTTTCGTGATGGGGATCATGCCTTCCTTCGCCGCAAATGACGAATTTATTGCATGGAACACTCTTACGGAGGTTAATTTTACGCAGGCAGAAAAAGAAAACGGTGTTTTTGGATTTCCGGCAGGATTTTCAAGCAAGATAATAGAGACCTTCCCGTCAGAGGGCGGGTATAAGGTCGTCAATCCTTCATCAACGCAGGAGGCCATGACAATCGTCACGAATGATCATGGTATAACACAGTCCAATGATAAATTTATGGCGGGCGTTATATGGAATTCCAATCGTGGCGAGGGCAGCAACATCTTCAGTTTATTTATTAATGACAAAAACGGAAAGACGTTTGCAGCCATTCGCGCCGAGGGCGGCATGATTAAATTTGGAACCACATCCAGCGGTTCTTCCTTATTCCTAGGGGTGCCAATCGATCAGACGTCGGATGTTGAAGCTGCATTTATCTTTGATCCCGTGGCCAAAACCATGACGCCTACCATTAACGGCGTCCCCGTGGGCGAGGTTGAATATCAGGGTATGACCTATCCCGGTTATACATCCTATTCAGGCGACATTCCCGCATGCTTTGGCCTGTCCATGTGGCTCAATTGGTGTAATGCCGTTACACCGCAGAATTATCTGCATTTGAAGAAGCTGTATATAAAGCAAGGGTACGACCCGACGCAAGAATGCAGCTATGACACGATAACGACCGAAGATCCGGCGAAAATAACCCGCGACCTCACGCTCATGACAGCGCTGAATCAGGGGGATGATGATCCGGCCAATGATGCCACGGTAGAGTGGAAAAGCTCTAAACCCCATGTTATATCGGACAATGCCGGCAGCTTAGGTGTTGTGACAAGACAGCAGTATGACGAGGCGGTCACGTTGAGCGCCTGTATTACCTATAACGGGCAGCGCCTTCCCGATAAGAATTTCTATTTAATTGTCCTTGGAGAAAACAAACAGGAAAATTATTTTACGTTAGATGAAGCCTGTTTTACCAATGATGAGGAGCACTGTGTTCTGACGAAAACCGGCGGAAAAATCGGGGTTACGGATGGCAAGCTGACCCTGACGCGAAAAGGCGAGGGAGAGCTTTCCGCAACGAAATATTTTGTAACAAACTTTGCGCAAAAGCCGTACACGGTTCGGTATAACGAGGTTGTTTTGGAACAGTATCTCACAGTGAAAAACGGTTTAGACAGCGCCAAAGTGCAGGTATATAACGAAAATAGCGAACTGGTAACCGGCTACGGCATAGAAAAATCGGGGGATGATTACGCATTTACCTGTTCGCATAAAAACGGCGCCGCTTCCGTTTCCTATACAGAAGGAACAGAGATTTATGTGCGCCTGGTTTTTGACTCAACGGCAAACACCTTTAAGATTTTTGTAGACAATACGGAGCTTGCAGCCGCGGAAGAAAAACAGACGTTTAATGACGCCGGCATATCCTTTGTCCGGTTTCTGGCAGATGGTCAGGAGGGCCAATTATGTATCGATAATGTCGCGCTCATGATTTATGAGCCCAATAAGACAAAGGCGGCTGTGGAGATGGATGCGTTAAACGTTAAATTCTCCGATTTTACTTCACAAAGCCCCGATGCAGTTACCCGTGACCTTGTGTTTCCCACAGAGGCAACCTTTGGCAGCACGCTTACGTATATTAACGAAGAACAGCCGGACGTGTTAAGCAATTTCGGTTTTGTGACAAGACAGGACAAGGATGTTACCTTCCCGCTCATTGTTAAAGTTAAAAACGGTAGCGAAGAAAAAATTCTCCCTCCGTTTCAGATCACCGTAAAGGGTCAGGATCCTAAAAATCTTGTTTTGAACAAAATTATTTACGTTTCAAACGAGCTGGCAGGCTATGAGGCGGCCAACGCGGTTGATCAAGTAGAAACAACAGCATGGAAAACCGATGCGCCCAACCCGTTTCTAACGGTTAATCTCGGGAAGGAAACCATGATTAACAAGGTTATCCTGAAGGAAGCACAAAATGAATCCAATGTGTTTGGGGTGGAAGGCTTCACCATAGAAGTTTCTAACAATAACCGTACCTGGACGCCAATTTATTCTGACGGCACAACGATTGGCGAAAGCATAGCAGTGAAATTTGATGAGGTGAGCGCAAAATATGTGCGCTACAGTGTTACTGCATTTGATGGCACGCAAACAGGCCTTTATGAGCTGGGGATTTACTACGAGCCGATTCCTTCCATTGCGATTGAACTTGATTTGGCGGACATTAAGGTCACGCCGTCAGATTATATTGTAAGCTCGAACCTGTCCCTCACGTCTGCTTGCACAAACGGTTCTGCCGTAAGCTGGAAATCCTCGCACCCTGCGATTATTTCCCACAGCGGCGCTTTGCTTGCCACGCCTGAAAGGGATACGGTTGTGACCTTGACCGCAACCCTTCAAAACGGAACGGAGACCAGAACGAAGGACTTCAAGGTTCTGGTTTGCGCCGGCCGCTCCGGCGGCGGTTCAGGCGGCGGAGCCGGTGGCGGCGGTGGCAGCTCCCCCGTGAAGGGTGTGACCTCTCCGGGCATTATGAATCCACAAAACGGCAGTGAAAATGTTTCCCGGCCGGTTACGGTATTTCCCGATGTACAGGCGGAACGCTGGTCCCATGATTTTATCAAAGAGCTTAAGGAAGCAGGTATCGTGGAGGGGGACGAGGGTAATTTCCATCCCACACGCACGGTTACGAGAGAAGAATTTGTCAAAATGCTTGTTCTTTCCTTAGACATAACACCGGGCGGCACGGTTGCATTTTCCGATGCAGAAAACGGTGCATGGTATGAAGCTTTTATAGCGGCAGCCGTTAATAACGGGATTGTTCAGGGGGTATCAGACGAAACATTTGGTATTGGCCAAGAAATTTCACGGCAGGATATGGCAGTGATGGTCATGCGTGCACTTGCGGCAAAGGACAAGACAATAGAGCTCGGTGCTGCGCCGATTTTCTCCGACGGCAGCAAGATTGCGCCCTATGCAAAAGATGCTGTTGCCTACCTGGCGGCGGCGGGCATTCTCGGCGGTGACGGAGAAAACTTCAATCCTGAAGACAGTCTTACCCGTGAACAGGCGGCCAAGGTGCTTTGTATGATCCGAAAGGAGCTTGCATCATGAAAAGAATTTTAAACTTTCTTTTAGCATGCCTATTGATTCTGCCCGTTCTTCCACAGATGACGGTTTCTGCGCATGAGGCGCTGGATATTTCAGAAACAGAGGCGCTTTATTCGGAATTTGATTACAGCGACCCTAACTGGATTTCCGACGAGGATTTTTTCGGCGTTTGGAACAGCGAGAAGCTGGCCTGGGAGGAAGGAAAAGAACCGTACTTTGATTATGAAAAATATGATGCGCTGGCAGAAGTGGAAAAAGCGGCTAAACAGGGCCGGTATGACGAAGCAAGGGAATTGGTTACAAAATATTATAAAGAAAAATTCCAAAACCAGCCCAGAACCATTAAAACGGCAAAAGACCAGGACACAATTCTCCGGGCAAAATTGCAGGCATTTAACGCCTTCTATCTCGGCGGGGCCACCCTGCTTGATGTGATTGAGTTTACCTCTGCGCCGAGAGAAATTATGGCAGACGTCACGGTCATTGCGCAGGCTGTTGCGGCTGATTCCCTGAAAACGCGTACCTTTGAAATCTGCGCCATTGAAAAGGACGGATATACGGCCCGGATTGACAGCCGTGAAAGTGAAAATCAGCCGTATGTTAAGGCGGAGGTTAACGGTGTTGAAAAGCATTTCCCCGTCATTCGGGATACTTATTTAAGGGGCGGCAGCTACGACAGTGTGAATTACGGAACAGAGCCCATCCTGTATGTTGCCGAAAATCCCGATTATACCAATGCGGGAAAACCGCCGATTTATACAGTTTTACCCGATGCGCCCGCAGATCCCGATTATTCGGAAACAAAAAGAGCACGGTTAACGGTTGATTTTGGCGATGCAATCGGCGGAACGGATCATGACGGTTTGGTTAACGGTGATATCATCACGTCAGCAAAGCTGTGCATGAACGGGAGCACGGATAAAACGGACGGGACAAAAAAAGCCATTGTATTCATGAACACAGGCGGCGACAGCGAAGAAGAATCCGGAGCGGCCAGTAAATGGACATGGAAAAGGGCAAACCGTGTTTACGCAAGCTTTAGCGGAGAGGCAGGTCCGATTGTCAACAAAGGTAACTTTGACCAGACACAGCTGCATCCCTTTGAAAACTATACGGCTCTTTCCCAGGTTTACCGTTACACCGGGGATGAAATTTATGCCTATCATGCTTTTCGGCTGTATAACAATTATATCCGTGCATACGGACACAGGGGCCAAAGCCATTATATGCTGGATCTGGGGACGAGAGCCGCGGATTTGCCCATGATCCTTGCACAACTTTCTACAAGCGTGCATTTTAATGCAGATAACTTCGTTCCCATGCTTAAATATGCCTGGACAATGGGACAAGGACTTGTTTATGGCTGGGATAGCCAGGCGCAGAGCGGGAACTGGGGTCTTTATGAGACCGCAGGCCTTGCAGCCCTCGCAATTAACTTCAAGGAATTTGACATAGTCGATGACGAAATGATTGAAGGCGGCTCTTTCGGCGCCGGAAACAGCGGCGGATGGAACAAGCTCATTAAGCACCGTTATGATGTCCTTGCGGAAAACATTCTGCACGAGGACGGCAGCTTTAAGGAAACGCTGGGCTACGCAAAGGAATCTCTGACCCAGTATCTAAATTATGTAACCTTCTCCGAAGAAGCCGGAGAGCCCTATGAATTCGGCGAAAAAGTCATGGAGATATTTACAAAATTAGGGCGGTATATGATGGTCGCAACAGGGCCTGATTTTGTAGATTTTCAGCTTGGCGACTCCTATGGGTATAAGACGAGCTTCCGCCAGAGGATTAAGGAGCTTGCCGATTTGACCAATGACCCTCTTCTTACCTGGGCAGGCACAAACGGGAAATATGGAACGCAGCCTGATTTTACCTCGGTGCTGTATCCGTTCAGGAGGCAGGCCTTGCTCAAAACAGGCTGGAGTATGGAGGATATTTATATTGATTTTTCCTCCGATCAGACAGTATCTACCCACAATCATCCGGATGACCTTAACATCGTGATGTTTGCCAACGGCCAGTATTTGCTCACCGATCAGAAGCAGTTTAGTTATACTGTCAATGAGCCGGAGAGGGTATGGGTTTATTCAACCCAGGCGCATAATACGCTGGCGGTGCCAAACGTTACCCACAAGGCTAATATTTCTGCCATATACTCCGGTCCGCAACAGGCGATAAACGGAGAATACATTTACTATAACCGTGAACAGGAGGCGTCACCGGGGACCATCCATCGCAATGAGAATAACAGCGGCTACGATTTTGTTGAGATGTCGCATCCAAACTACGAAAATTATCCGTATGAGGAAACGATAACAGACGGACAAGGCAACGTGACAGAAACCTTGCGGCGTAAAGCCAATATTAACTGCAAACGGGGACTTTTGCTGCTCAAAAAAGGCAAGTATGTGATTGTAACCGATTATGTTACGGCGCTGGATGACAGTGACTATACCATTTGGCAAAACTGGCATATGCTGCCGGAGGCCAATATCAGTATGGACGAAGAAAGCGGCATTGCCCGAAGTAATTTTACCGGTGCCAATATTCAGGTAATTCCCGTTTTTTCAAAAAGTCAAATGACGGCAAAGCTTGAGGACGGTTACTATTCACCGGAAAACTATAAGCTGGAAGAAGCGAAATATGCTGTTTATGAAAAAACGGGGGCAGGCAACAAGGTGTTTAACACAGTGCTTCTTCCCACAAAGTCAGGGGCGCAGATTGAAGCCTCTGCGGATAACATTTCGCTTAACGTTGATGAAACGGTGGCGAATGCCTTCTGTTTGACCATAACGGACACCGCGCTGAATCAGACAACAGAGGCAGTTTACTATAAACTGAATGATGACGATTATCAATCGCAAAGAAGCTTTGGCGCGTATAGCACAGACGGTCGGCTGGCCTTTGTTGAAAAAACGCAGGATAACTATTCTCAGTTTATCGTGCAGGACGGCGAAAATTTAATCAACAATATAACTAAAAAGCAGCTTGTCTTTTCCAAGGAACCCCTGGAGGAGCTTTCGGTTACCTTTGACAGCAGCGCGCTTAGACTGGATACGACAAAGGATGTTGATTTAACAAAGCTTACCATTCGTGCAGAGCAAGGCATAACCAATGTTCTTCTAAACGGAAAGCCGATTCCCTATTCGCAGGCGAATAACTACGTTTATTTCGGCTTGGAGCCGATTTTAGCCGATGAGGAGCAAACGCAGGATAACACAGGCAATGGAGGTGAATCGGTTAACACGGGCAATCACGGTAACCATTCTGCCAATACAGGCGGCGCAGCTTCAGGTGGAGCAGTTTCAGGCGGCAGTGGCGGCGGCACTGTAACGCCACCCGTAACAGTAGAACCAAGTGATGCTTTTGCAGAGGAACTGCGTGGCCACTGGGGAGAAAATGAAATTAAAAAGCTTATCAATTCAGGCATTATAAAAGGTGACGACAGCGGCAAGCTGCATCTTAAAAACACGGTTACAAGAGCGGAGCTGCTGACAATGCTTGTGCGTGCGCTGAATCTTGAGGAACAACCGTATAACGGCGAATTTTCCGATGTTGATCGTGGTGATTGGTATGCAAAAACCTTAGCCGCAGCAAAAAATGCAAATCTTATTGACGGCAGCGGCGGCAAAGCAATGCCCAATGAAAGCGTCACGCGTGAGCAGATGGCAAAATTTCTTGTCGCAGCCTATACAAGGATCGGGGCAGAAAAAACCGCCGGCGCGGAAACAGCCTTTACCGACAGCGGCGACATTAGCGATTGGGCAAAGGCATTTGTTGACAAGGCGGCGGCACTGGGGATACTGAACGGTATGGGAGACGGTACCTTTGCACCGAAAAATGCTGTGTTGCGGGAACAGGCCTTTGCCGCAATCGGCAGACTTATCGGCTTACACTAAATTTCATATAAATAAATTACAATTGAGAGGAGAAAAAGAAATGAAAAAAACATTGGTCTTGACTCTGGTTTTTCTGATGGCGCTCAGCGTTAGCGTCAGCGCCGCGTTCTACCCGATGGGTACGACAACATTTTACGTTGCAGACAGCGTAGACTTTACAAAAGCCAACGAGGGGTCTGCGTATTCGGTATCAGGGGATAATTTTACAAAAACCTACCTGGAGGACAGTGCCGACATCGAGGGCTTAGAGCTTAAAGCGCTGGCGGCAAGCAGCGGAGACGTTGCGGGTCTGGTAACCGCTGACGGTTTTCGGTTTCCTACCGTGGCAGAGGCCAAACAAAACTATACATATTATTATGAATTTACGGTGAACATGGCCAATTTGGGCAACAGCACATACCGTGTCTATGCGAAAAGCGATGCCGGCAAGGCATGTTTTCAGGTTGAAGTTTCAAAGAGCTCCGTTCTCATCAAAAAGGCTGAGAAAAGTTATACAATACCGGAGGAAGAGCGCGATCAGGATGTAACAATCGGCATCGTTTACCGTACGCCTTATCACTACAACACCAGCGTCTATGGACTGTATGTAAATGGTGTGGAAGTGTGCCCCCCGACGGAAGCCGACACGAACGACGGGACTCAGCTTGGCGCTCTTCCAAGCGGATTTTTCCAGCTTTACTTTATGAGCTGCGGCAACGGCGATTCATTGGTTTTGAAAAACTACAAGGTATATGAATCAAAAGCAATGGATGCCCTCGGGGTGCAATATTACCCGGCGGAAACCTGTGAATATCTGACCAAGATCCATGACATTACATTTACAGAAAACAGCATAACAAGCGGGGACATTACGCTGCCGGCGGGAAGCGGCACACAGTACACGGCAGCTGACAAAAAGGAAGCGATTTCGGGCCTTGTGCTTACCGACACGGTTGATCAGGCAGCCGGCGATATCGATGTGAATTACAGCTATTGGGGAACCAATCCAAGCTATCTGCACTATTATGAGCTGACGGCGGATGTTTCCAAGCTTGCTGCAGAGGATGCATACCGCATGACCGTTAAGGGCAGCAACAATACAACGCCAAAGAATATTGCAACCTTAAGCATAGGCAAAGATAGCATAGCGCTGGGATTTTTAGGTGATATATCGTCAGAGCGGCCTGGTTACGCAGGCTCGGCCGATATCCCTGCTGCCCTTTTGGAGGATGACGTGAAGCTTGGTATCAGCTATGATCCGGCTACATACACAATTTCAGCCTATCTGAACGGTGAGCGGGTTATCACAAAAACGAGTGAGGTGTATAAAGCTGATCTTGACAATACCTATCCGTCCGGCGGTCCCATGCAGCTTCACAGCATGGCGGTTGGTCAGGCAGGCAACAGCATTAGCCTTAAAAGCTTCCGTGCAGGGTACATAGCGAAAAGCAGTATTCCGCAGGAAGGGGCGGTATCGGCAAACGTTACGGTGACGGAGGGAGCAACAACAACGGCCACAGCCATTCTTTCCAAGGCGGGCGCAGACTCAGGTCACTACACAAAGGCGATCCTTTTTGTTGCGGTTTATAATGCCGATGGGACGTTGAAGAGCATTCAAAAAGCCTCTAAAATTGTTTGGGGCGGCGAAAGCAATGTAGAACTCACGGCAAGCGTATCGGGCTATACGGACGGCTGCACGGCAAGAGCTTTTGTTTGGGAAAACGGTACTTTAATACCGTTAGTATAATCAATTAAGGGAGAGCAATCATACCCCTGACCAAAATTGCAGGGACAGATTTCGATTTGTCCCTGCATTTTTTAAACTATATTTATTAGGAGAGAATGATATGAATAGATTTGAATTGGATAAAAATTGGCTAGACGGCTTTGTCAAAAAGGTAACGGATAAACTTTCTGTTACCTCTGAACAGGTTGGCGTTGCCTTTCCCTATACAACCACAGACGGAAAGTATGAGACCTTTGCCTACGGAGATACAGAGGATGGCTACGGACTTTTTTGGTGGACAAACGGCTTCTGGCCCGGCATGATGTGGCTGATGTATCAGAAAACAGGCGATGAAAAGTACAGAAAAATTGCAGAGGGCTGCGAGGAACATCTCGACCAATGCTTTGATAAGTTCAAATATGTGATACATGATGCCGGCATGATGTGGCTTGCCAGTGCAGTTAAAAACTGGCGTATGACAAAAAACGAACGTTCCAGGCTCAGAGGAATGCATGCGGCAACCCTTCTGGCCGGACGGTTTAACCACAAAGGTGGCTATATCCGTGCGTGGGAGCATGACAAATATAACCGTGCCATTATTGACTGCATGATGAACATTCCGATACTCTACTGGGCCAGTGAAGTGTCCGGCGATCCCCGTTTTAGATATGTGGCAGAAGCCCATGCAGACACAACCTTAAAGTATTTTGTAAGACCGGACGGGTCGGTTGCGCACATTGCCCAGTTTAATGATGAAACGGGCGAGGTGGAGGAATACCCAAGCGGTCAGGGCTCCTACAGCGGCTCGTCCTGGTCAAGAGGACAGGCGTGGGCCCTTTACGGCTTTGCGCAGAGTTATATGCATACAAAAAAGCAGGCATATTTAGATGCGGCCAAGCGCGTTGCCCATTACTTCATTGCCAATATTGACGAGGAGCTGATGCCTTATGTGGATTTTCGTGCCCGCAGGGCAGGCTATGTGGACACAACGGCCGGCGTAACAGCTGCAAGCGGACTTCTTGATCTTGCCAAAGTTGTTGACGAGGGCGAGAAAGACCTTTACAGAAACGCGGCCATAGGCCTTTTGAAGGGAGCGGAAAAACACTGCCGGTTTGATCTGGAAGAACAGTCCATCCTGCAGGACGGTGTTGTAGCCTTTGGGGATGAGCCGATGCCGATTATTTACGGCGACTATTTCTTACTGGAAGCACTGCTAAAATTGCAGAATGAAGATACCTTGCCATGGTAATCTATCTTTGCTCACATGGGTTTTACATATAGCTTCAGGAGGCAATCATCATGAAATTATTAACCAAAACAGGCTGTATAGCAAGGATTTTCGGGATGAATCAAGCGGTTGATATGATACAGGCTGCGGGCTTTGACGCCATTGACCTTTCTTTCCCGGACGAGGGGTATCAGGAGCTGCTGCCGGAAAAGTTTTGTACAGAGCTCAGAAAATATGCGGAGGATAAGGGCGTATTCTTCCATCAGGCGCATGCGCCGGCGCCGTCAAGCTATCGGGATGAAACAGAATCAGAGAAAATGTTTAACGTGATTGTAACGACCATGCAGCGTGCGTCTTATTTAGGTGTAAAAACGATTGTCGTGCATCCTTGCCAGCACCTTTACTATGTGGAACGGGGTGTTCCGGAGCAGCTTTTTGAGTATAATATGCAATTTTTCCGCAGGCTGATTCCCTATTGTGAAGAATACGGCATTAAAGTTGCCATTGAAAACATGTGGCAATATCCCGGCATGATCAGCCACTCGACCTGTTCAAGACCGGCGGAAATGATACAATATGTTGACGAACTGAATCATGACAGTATAGCGGCCTGCCTTGATATAGGTCACGCGGTACTGGTGCGTGAAAAGCCCGACGATTTCATCCGACTGCTGGGCAATAAACGCCTTGCATGCCTCCATATGCATGATGTTGACGGAATTGATGATTTGCATACACTGCCATACTTTGGTATCACCGATTGGAAAAGCGTTATGGAGGCTCTTGCCGAAATTGATTATCAGGGTGAGCTTACCTATGAGGCAGACAGCTTTTTCATTGACAAGCCCAAGGAGCTGATACCGCAGTATTTAAAACTGATGGAGCAGACAGGCAGACATTTGATTCATCTCTTTGAACAAGCAAGGGTGTAAATATATGAACAAACAATACGAAAAAATCCTGTCCTATTACGAGGATTTCACATTACATAAAGGCAGTCTTTTAGGCGGCGAAGGCTTTTTTGACTATCAGGCCCCGTCAAGCCTGCACAGTGAGGTTACATGCTTTGCCTATGGAATCAGGGAAACAAAAAGCTGCCTGAATATTAAGCATGCGGCCTGCACCGGCAAGGTCGTCCTCGACGACAGCAGCCTTCAAAGACGGTTTTATCTTAAACTGACGGCCTGCCTTTTTGATTGGAAGCAATATGTCTGCGGCGTCAAAATAACCGTAAACGGAAAACCTGCCTATGAAAACGACAAGGAATTTTTTGAAAATGTCAATCTCGGCTGGCCCACGGTCTATATTCCCCTTGAGAGCCGCCTGCTGAAAACGGGAGAGAATGTTATTACCATCAGTCAGACAGCGGGCAAAACCGCTCTTTTGGTGGCAGCGGTGGATTTGTTATCGCTGCCTGCGGCAACAGAGGGGCAGCAGCTGACGGCAAAGCCTGCGGTTAGAATCGGTGACGGGCTTGCGCTGAGCTTTTATGCGCCTGCGGGCGAGACAAATGTCTTAGAAGCAAAAGACTGCACGGTAACGAAAATCCTGCGCTCGCCTTTAAACAGGGCGCATGTCATCGTGAATATTCAGGTGATAGGCGAACAACCAAAGCTGATGCTTGCTATAAACGGACAGTCAGTGCATGCGGTTATGCCTGAAGTTTTTCCGGCAAGCCGCGATTGCTGCCTGGTTGGAACAGACTCCGATGACCACAGACATGACGACTCTGACGAGACAGACAGAATCATAGAAATTTTTGCCAATACCAATTTGGGTAACTTCTGGCAGGCAAGACCCCAGGAGTTTAGAAATTATTTCGAGCTTTCAAGCGAAGAAACATGGGCAAAAAGAGTTTGCTATCTGAAAGCGTTTCATACAAAAATGAGCCTTTCAGACGGTGAAAACGTGATGCCGTATTTTGCAAGGCTGTGCGGTGACAGCTTCATCGGCAAGCATTTTCACGAGGCATATTTGTATTTTTGTTCCGCCCTTGTGTATGACGAAAAGCTGTCGCGGGAGCTGTTTCTTGATACGGAGGCCTTGAAAAACTCCGCGTCCTTTGGCGAAACGAAAAAGCTTTTCTGCGATGTTCTGCGTAAAATGTATTTAAGCTGCAAGGCTGAGGCAGGGCTGACTTCGGTGGGTTCGCCAAGTCTTTTGACAAGCTACGAGGCAAAAAGCGGATTTGAACGGGTTACAATTGAGCCTGTCAGTAATATCAATCTGCTGATTGGTGCGGTCAGAGGCGCCGCCCCGAAGATGTGGGGCGCTCATGTGCCTACAGATTGGTATTTCGGTGAACCGAATGATTTAACAAAGGCCAAGAAGTTTCTGCTGGCTATGCAGCTTTTGTATCTGCACGGTGCCGACTACATCTATGCGGAAAATTCACTTTTCAAGACCAATGCCTTCTCGCGGGAAAATTGGGAGGATCCGTTCTGTACGGCGTGCCGTCAATATTTAAGAGAGTTTTATGCATACACCGTAAAAAATCCGAGAGAGGGAAAGCTCAAAACCGACCTTGCGGTTATCTACGGCAACAACGAATATTTTATGTGGCATTATAACGACAGAATGGCAGAGCTTCCCGAAAATGACGATTGGGATATAACCGTGTGGGGCAAATGGAAGGATAACCGCCACCAGAAATGCTGGCGAGCCATTGACGCATGGCTGCCGCTTGCGGAACATCAAAACAGCAAGGAAAACGTGCTGAATCTTAAGCTTTTCAGCGGCACGCCCTACGGTAGTGTCAATGTTATTCCTTACGAAAGCGATTATAATGCCTATAAGGCGCTTGCCCTGCTGGGGTGGAATACATACGAAGAGGGCTTTGCCGAGACAATGCGCGACTATGTGGAGCATGGCGGAACGGCCTTTATCAGCTACTGTCATTTTAATAAGACAGACAGAAGCGATCTGCCTATGGAATTTGCTGACACAAGCGCCCTGGGGATTCACTGCGGTGAGGTGATTACGGCCTCCGCAAATGCCGTCCTTGATTGCGGCAAGACGGTGGAAATAGAGTCGGAAATTTCCCTTGTCCAATGCCATATGGACGGCGGCGAAAAAATAGCAGTGGATGCAGACGGAAACATCATGGTTTGGAGGAAAAAGATCGGAAAGGGAACGCTGTATTTCGGCACGTTTGCCGACTTTAACTGCCCGGCGGGGAAAATGGAAATCATGCAATATGTTCTAACCTGCATGGGTAAGGCAGCGGCAGATATTATCTGCACCAACCCCAATATATGCTTTACCGAAAGAGTCACAGAGGACGGAAAAAGCGAGATAGATATTCTCAATATGTGCGCCAATGCCAAAGCAGCTGAAGAATTTGAGCTTTTGTTTAAGGACGGAAGAAGGTACAAAGGCACAGCAAAGCCTTGTGAAATTATAAAAGTGAGCATGTAGGCGGATGCAAGATGAAATTACCGGAACTTTGCATGTAATCCGAATGATAAAATTGCCCTGCGCAGAAGCATAAGAATAGCGGTTCATGGGGTGTGTATTTTTCGGTTCCGGGTGCGGACAATTCCAAATTTTATGTACAGGACTTAAGAGGGGGCTGTCGACTTAATGCGACAGCCTCTTGTACTTATTCAGGGAATGCACGGCTTTTTCTGCATAAAAATACCGCCCACTTAAACCAAGTGTGCGGCATTCAATCCGATCCTTATGCGCCGATCTTATTCAGCATAAGTGCCAGCCGGGACTTTCTTCTGGAAGCAGTGTTCTTCTTCATGATCCCTTTGCTGACAGCCTGGTCAATCTTCTTAACAGCCAGGTTAAAAGCGGGCTCAGCAACAGCCTTATCACCGGCAGCTGCTGCAGCTTCAAACTTCTTAATATATGTTTTTACAGCCGATTTGATCATTTGATTCCGGAGCGTTTTCGTCTTAATGACTTTCACTCTTTTTTTCGCAGATTTAATGTTAGGCAAACCGTTCACCTCCATTGCCTTTTAAATGACTTTTACTATTTTAACACAATTGAAAAGAAAAATCAACTGTTTTTTTTGAAAAATTGAAAAAAAACGGAAAAAAATGTCCTGGATGCTGATAGAGTGGTGAAAACAACGATCTTTCCCCGTGATTTTGTCACATTTCCGTAAAAAACTCTTGACAAACGGGGGAAAGTGCGGTACAATATAAGGAGTGTATAGGCCTTCGCCTTTACAGATGCGAACGGAGTGAGTGTTTTGAGTAAGGACTTAAGCATTGCAATGCTCTATGATTTTTACGGCGAACTGTTAACACCCAAACAGGCGCAGGCCATTGATCTTTATTATAATGAAGATTTATCCCTGGCCGAAATTGCCGAGCCACTCGCCATATCCCGACAGGGGGTGCGCGACACCATCAAGCGAGGTGAAAAGCTGCTCCTGTCCATGGAGGAACGGCTGGGGCTTGTGAACCGTTTTATGAATCTGGATGAAAAAATGCAGGAAATTATCCGGGATGTGGAGGCTATGCGCAAATATGCCAGCCTGTATATCCATTCTAAGAAAATGTCTGACGCTCTGTGCGAACTGGAGGAAAAGCTCAAGGGCGTTACCGCTGAGCTGTGAGGCAGTGTAATTTTGTGAAGGAGGCCATGACAGGTGGCATTTGAAAGTCTATCGGAAAAGCTGAGCATGGCTTTTAAAAAACTAAAGGGTAAGGGCGTTGTTACCGAAAAGGATTTAAAGGAATCCATGCGGGAGATTAAGCTGGCGCTTTTGGAGGCCGACGTTAACTTTAAGGTTGTTAAGGACTTTATCGGCCGTGTTTCCGAGCGTGCCGCCGGCAGTGCGGTTTTGGAAAGCCTGACGCCCGGGCAGCAGATCATTAAAATCGTGAACGATGAGCTGACGGCCTTAATGGGCGGCGAAAATGCCCGTATTGAATTTGGCAAGCGAACCCCTGCCGTTGTGCTGATGGCCGGTTTGCAGGGTGCCGGTAAAACCACCTTTTGTGCCAAGCTGGCCGGCTATATGCGAAAAAAACACAACAAACGGCCGCTGTTGGTGGCTTGCGATATTTACCGTCCCGCCGCCATCCGGCAGCTGCAGGTGGTGGGCAAGCAGATTGATGTGCCGGTTTTTGCCATGGAGGACTGCAAGAACGCCGTGACCATTGCAACCGAAGCGGTGGCTCACGCCAAAGCCCACGGCAACGACTTTGTGATTATTGATACCGCCGGCCGTTTGCATATTGACGATCTTTTAATGCAGGAGCTGGAGGATATTAAGGCCGCGGTGGAGCCGGAGGAAATCCTGCTGGTTATTGATGCAATGACCGGTCAGGACGCGGTGAACATTGCGGAAAGCTTTAACAACCGTTTGCAGGTGACCGGCGTGATTATGACCAAGCTGGACGGCGATACCCGCGGCGGTGCGGCACTGTCCGTTAAGGCGGTGACCGGCAAGCCGATTAAATTTGTGGGCGTGGGCGAAAAACTGTCGGATATTGAGGAATTTCACCCTGACCGTATGGCCTCCCGTATTTTAGGCAGCGGCGACGTTTTGTCCCTGATTGAAAAGGCTCAGCAGGCAATCGACGATCGGTCGGCGGCAGAGCTGGAGGCTAAAATACGTAAAAATCAATTTGATCTTAACGATTTTTTGGATCAACTGCAAAAGATGAAAAAAATGGGTCCCTTATCGCAGCTTGTGACCATGCTGCCGGGGGTGAACGCTAAGGCGCTTGAGAATGTGGATATTGACGATCGCCGGATGCTGCGCGTGGAGGCGATTATCCAGTCCATGACTCAGCGGGAGCGGCGGGATCCCTCCATTATCAATGCCAGCCGAAAAAAGCGGATTGCGGCGGGCAGCGGCAACAGCGTCCAGGAAGTGAATCAGCTGCTGCGTCAGTTTGACCAGATGCAGAAAATGATGAAGCAGTTTTCCGGCGGCGGCTTCGGCCGCATGATGAAGCGGAAAAAACGGCGTTAGGTTTGTTAAATCACCATTGTGGTTTATATAGAAGCGAAACAAATTGGAGGTGAAATACATGGCAGTTAAAATCAGACTGAGAAGAATGGGCGCGAAAAAGGCTCCGTTTTACAGAGTTGTCGTTGCGGATTCCAGATACCCCAGAGACGGCAGATTCATTGAGGAAATCGGAACCTATAATCCGCTGACCAGTCCTTCTGAAATCAAGATTGACGCCGAGAAGGCGCAGAAATGGCTGGGCAACGGTGCACAGCCCACAGATACTGTTAAGAGTCTGCTGAAAAAGAGCGGCGTTATTCAGTAGTGTAACGCAATTTCGAATGGTTTAGGAGGCTGACAACATGAAAGAATTGTTGGAGGTTCTTGCCAAAGCCTTAGTCGATTATCCGGAATCGGTGGATGTCAAAGAAATTGACAACGATCAGTCGATACACCTGGAGCTGCGCGTTGCCGAGGGAGATATGGGTAAGGTTATTGGTAAAAAAGGCAGAATTGCACAGTCCATCCGGACAGTGATGCAGGCTGCCGCCAGCCGCGACAACAAGCGTGTTGTTGTGGAAATTATTTAATGACTGCTGAACAATTTTGAAACGCAGCCGCATAGCGGCTTGTAAGCGTTTCATAATTGTTCAGATGCAAGGTTTTTGTGCTTTTTTGTCAAAAACCTTGCACTTTGTGTCGGGTGTCGTCTCCCGACAACCGACACGAACAGTAAGTCAATCAATGTCGTGAACCTAAAAATAGCATTTTAATGCTGTTTTTAGGGGGCTGTCGACTCAATGCGACAGCCACAAATGGTTTCGCAAAACCATTTGTTCAGTAGACATTATTTAACTGTGTTGATCGGTTCACAGGGCTGCAGTAACACGATTTTATCATCGTTTTGCTGCAGCCCTGTGCGTTTTATTAGGCTTTTCGACCTCTTTGATTTGCATGTTCGGGAAAAAGTTTTTGGTCGGCTGGGTTTCCGGCAGCCGACTGCTGCAATCTTCGAAATCTTACATTTTTCTACAAAAAATATTGACCTTATCCATTTTTTGTGATATGATACCTTTAAAAGTGATAGAGGTGCGGTGATTATCAGTACGGATTTTAGGGTTTTCCCGGCCGGATAGCCGAATCCCGAAAGGCATTACCGCCGAAGGCTATAAAAAATATCCGTTTTTTACAGCCTGGTTATATAGATAATATCTGTATAACTGTCACGTAGGTGGAGCGCTATCATTCCAAAGTGATTTCTTCGTGGTTATG
Organism: uncultured Oscillospiraceae bacterium; assembly: GCA_964447945.1. Classification (GTDB taxonomy): domain Bacteria; phylum Bacillota; class Clostridia; order UBA1381; family UBA9506; genus UMGS755. The sequence continues at coordinate 22,674 of CAYUUO010000005.1, read as the reverse complement.
GTTTGGCTTGTGCTCTGCCATAACCATTTTTATTTGTAGGAGGTTTTTTCGTGAAGAAGAAAACACTGGTCAATTCCATTGCTGTTGTCATTGCGTTGCTGGTTGTTGTTGTCTGCTCGGTTTGCATCCGTTCCGCTGCAACAATCGACTGCGAAACCTGTGGCGGCACCGGTACGGTCTTTGCTTTTTCCTGCCAGGTTTGCGGCGGGGAGGGCATCGTTGAGGACGGCGAGGCTGAGGCCACATGTACAGTCTGCCAGGGGCAGGGTGGCCTGGAGCCTTCCGTTTGTGCTGACTGTGAGGGCAGCGGTCAGGTGACTGCCGACAGTCGGTATTATTCCACGTTTGTGGCGCTGCTGCCGCCGCTGATTGCCATTGCGCTGGCACTCATCACCAAGGAGGTTTACTCCTCGCTATTCATCGGTATCCTGCTGGGCGGCCTGTTTGCGGCTAACTGGCACCCCGTGGGTGCGCTGGACACTCTTTTAAACGACGGCATCATCGCGGCCGTTTCCGGGACAGCCGGCATCTTTATGTTTCTGGTTATCCTCGGCGCCATTGTGGCACTGGTGAACAAGGCGGGTGGCTCTGCGGCCTTCGGACGCTGGGCGGAGGTGCATATTAAATCCCGCACCGGCGCTATGCTGGCTACCTTTGTTTTAGGTATTCTGATTTTTATTGACGACTATTTTAACTGCCTGACCGTGGGCAGTGTGATGCGGCCTGTTACCGACCGTCATCAAATTTCCCGGGCTAAGCTTGCCTACCTGATTGATGCCACTGCCGCGCCGATTTGTATGATTGCGCCGGTGTCCTCCTGGGCGGCGGCTGTATCGAAGTTTGCAGAGGGCACGTCCTATTCCGGCATTGAGCTGTTTGTCCGTGCCATTCCCTATAACTTTTATTCTTTGCTGACGCTGGTGTTTATTGTGTGTCTGGCGTTAATGAAGTTCGATTACGGCTCCATGCGCACCCACGAGCTGAATGCAATAAAAAATCATGATTTATATACCTGCGGCGATCGCGTGGATGACACGGTTCCCGAAACAGAGAACCCGAAGGGACGGGTCATTGATTTAATTTTGCCGGTGGTTGTGCTGGTGATTGCCAGCGTTATTGGTTTGATTTATGTGGGCGGCTTTTTCTCCGGTGCGGACTTTATCACGGCTTTTGGTGACACCGATGCAACGGTTGGTCTGCCCTGGGGCGCTCTCATTGCCCTTGTGCTGACCATTGCGTATCTGATTGCCCGGCGTGTCGTGACCTTTAAAGAGGCTATGGCATGCATTCCCAAGGGCTTTGTTGCCATGGTTCCGGCTATTTTGATTCTGACCTTTGCAACGGCGCTGAAAAATATGACCGGTCTTTTGGGCGCGGATGTGTTTGTGGGGAATCTGATGGATTCCGCCGCTGCGGGCCTGGCCAACTTCCTGCCGGCGATTATTTTCATTGTTGCCTGTATTCTGGCCTTTGCAACCGGCACCTCCTGGGGTACCTTCGGTATTCTGATTCCCATTGTGGCGGCGATTTTTGAGCCCGGCAGCGAGCTTTTGATTATCGGTATGTCGGCCTGCCTGGCCGGTGCGGTCTGCGGTGACCATTGCTCACCCATTTCCGATACCACCATTATGTCCTCGGCAGGGGCACAGTCGAATCATTTGAACCATGTTTCAACACAGCTGCCCTATGCCATCACGGTAGCCGCTATTTCGTTTGTTATGTATGTGCTGGCTGCCTTTATCCAAAGCGCCTTTATTTTGCTGCCGATCGGCATTGTCCTCACCATCGGGACACTGTTTGTTATTAAAGCGGCGACAAAAAAGGCATATAGCAAATAATAGAAGGAGCAGCCGAAAATGGGGCTCCTGCCTATCGAACAAGGGGCTGTCGCATTAAGTCGACAGCCCCTTTGCCTGAGTTCCCCGAAGGGGAACGAAGAACCGCCCGGGTTCGGCGGGCGGAACGGGGACTGGCTAAAAATATTAACACTTCTTTGCAGAAAAAAACTTTTCGACAGCCCCTTGCTTTTATACAAAAAAACGCGGCAACCATTGGGATGGTTACCGCGTTTTTCGTATTTGCCTTGTCACAAGCAAAGCCTTATCGGCCGGCCTGCAGCCGTTTCTTTTTTCTCTTGGTCTGTGCGTTCTTTAAGAACACCCAGATCGGGCCGGCTAACAGCACCGAAGAATAGGTACCGCTGAGCAAGCCAACCATCAGCGGAATGGTAAATTGTCTGATGGAGGTTACGCCGAAAATGAACAGCATAATAACCGGCAGCAGGGTGGTGATGGTTGTGCTGATTGAACGTGTCAGGGTCTGCTTAATGCTGAGGTTCACCGTGTCGGCAAAGGGTGCCCGCTTGTTCTTTGCGTAATTTTCGCGGATGCGGTCAAACACAACAATGGTGTTGTTAATGGAGTAACCGACAATTGTTAAAATAGCGGCGATGAAGTTGCTGTTAATCGGAATCCGGAAAACCACATAAACCGACAGCATAATCAAAATGTCATGTATCAGGCAGAGAACAGCCGCCAGACCGGTTCTCATTTCGAAGCGGATGGTGATATAAATCAGCATCAGGACGGCGGCGATTAAGGTAGCGGTTGTGGCCTGCGCCTTCAGCTCGTCACCAACGGTTGCGCTAACGTTATCTACCTGCAGAATGGCGCTGGGCTCCAGCTCATATTTTTCCAAAATAGCTGTTTGCAGCGCATCGCGAACCTCTGAATCGATGGGTGTTGTTTTCACGACGATTTGGGTACCGTCGGAACGCTGAACGGTGGGCGTAACACCGTCCGGAGTGCTGTCAATCACGTACTGCGAAAGCTCTTCCAAATCAACGTCGCGGCCCATTTCAATGTACATCGTCATACCGCCTGCAAAATCGACGTCCTGTGCAAAACCGCCGTTTACAGCAAACATAACAGCGCCCAGCAGAACGATGACAACCGGTAGGATGATGAAATATTTAAATTTTTCAACGATTTTAAGCACGGTCGTTCCCCCTTTTCACACCATACAGGCTCAGATTGTGAATCTTTAAGCCCACCATCTGACGGAGCAGGAACTTCGTTACAACGATGGCGGTGAACATGCTGACAACCGTACCGATGGCCAGCGTGATGGCAAAGCCCTGAATGGGGCCGGTACCGAAGTAGTACAGCACAACCGCGGCAATCAGCGTGGTAACATTGGCGTCTAAAATCGCGATAAACGCGCGGTTAAAGCCGGATTCCACAGAGGTGCGGATGGTTTTGCCCAGTGCCAGCTCCTCCTTCATTCTGGCAAAGATGATGACGTTTGCATCAACTGCCATACCAACCGACAGAATGATACCGGCAATACCGGGCAGGCTCAGGTTGATCCGGAACCAGGACATAATAAATGTCACGATGGCGATGTAGCAAATCAATGCGATATCGGCCATCAGACCGGGCAGCCGATAGGCTATAGCCATAAAGATTAAAACCAACAGGATGCCGATAGCTGCCGCAAACAGGCTGGTTTCCAGCGCGTGCTCACCCAGTGTCGGGCCCACGCTGCGCAGCTCTACGTCCGCAATGGAAAAGGGCAGGTTACCGGAGTTAATCAGCGTTGCCAGCTCCCGGGTTTCAGAGGAATCCTGAAAACCGCCGGAGATAATGCAGGTGGGGGAATTGATGGTCTGATCAACGCTTGGCTGACTGATCACTTCCTCGTCCAGCATAATGGCAATGTAGTTTTTGTTTTCCGATTTCCGTGCCGCCGCGGCCGCTGTGGCCTGGGCGAATTTTTCCGTACCGCTGTCAGCCAGCTGCAGCTGCACGTAATGCTGATCGGAGCCGTTTTCCGTTGTTTTACCAAAGGCTGCCGTGGCGCTCTTTACGTCGGTGCCCTCCAGCACAACGTTGCCGTCAGCGTCCCGGAAGGTCAGCTTTGCGGTTTGTCCCAGGGTCTGCACGGCCTCCTCAGGATTCTGAATGGCCGGAATTTCCACCCGAACCTTCTTCTCACCCTGACGGGAAACCGTTGCCTCGCTGTAGCCCAGCGCATCAAGACGTTTTCTCAATACATTTTTAACCGATTCCATTTCGGAATCCTCTGCTGTTTCTGTCTGTGCCTCATAGGTAATAACCGAACCGCCGACAAGATCCAGCCCCTGCCGGATACCGTTTTCCTCATCCAGAGCGGACGGATAACTGATGTGCCAGCCGAACATTTGAATGTTAAAGCCGAACAGAGCGATATACGCACCTAAGGCAATGACAACAACTGCGATCACAAGTTTTGTGATGCTTTTGCCCATTTTGCTCTCCTCCTTCATAAAGTCACAAGGTCACATAAAAATATTATATATATTAATTCGCGATTCGTCAACTAAAATCTGAAATTTTAATTAAATTGTAACTAATTTTTTTACATTTTTTACTTTTTTTCTTGAAAAATAAGTTTTTTTTAAAATCATCTTGCGCAGGCGGCAAAATAATGATACAATATAAAGGTATGTTTATATTAAGATGTAAAACGTAAAAGATACAGAAGGGCTTGGTTATGATCGAAGAACATAAAAGACTGCCGGATGGTGCAAGCTATTATGCCGGGCGTTATGGTACCGTTGTCATCGGCGGCGGCCATGCCGGCTGCGAGGCGGCACTGGCCAGCGCACGGCTGGGCGTGTCTACGGTTTTGTTTGCCATTCATCTGGATTCAGTGGCGAATATGCCCTGCAACCCCTCTATCGGCGGTACGGCCAAGGGGCACCTGGTGCGGGAAATCGATGCGCTGGGCGGCGAAATGGGCCGGGCGGCGGATAAAACCTTTTTGCAGTCCCGCATTTTAAATAAGGGCAAGGGGCCGGCCGTCTATTCCTTAAGAGTGCAGTCGGATCGCCGGGCCTATCAGACGGAAATGAAGCACACGCTGGAACAGACGGAGAATCTGGACATTAAGCAGGCGGAAATTGTCGCTCTTTGCTGCGAAAACGGCGGCGTCAGGGGCGTTGTGACCCATACCGGCGCTTATTATGAGGCGGCTTGCGTGATTCTGGCAACGGGGACATTCTTAAAAGGAAAAATTATTATCGGGGACGTGTCCTACAGCGGCGGGCCGGACGGCCTGTTTCCTGCAAACCGTCTGTCAGACAGCCTGCAGCATCTGGGCATTACCCTCCGGCGGTTTAAAACCGGAACGCCTGCCCGGGTCAGCCGGCGCAGCGTTGATTTTTCCAAAATGGAGGAGCAGAAGGGCGATGACCCTGTTACCCCTTTTTCCTTTGAAACGGAAACCCCCGGAAAAAATACCGTTAGCTGCTATCTGACCTATACCAACGAAAAAACCCATCAGGTGATTCGGGACAATCTGCACCGCTCGCCCCTGTTTGGCGGAAAAATTGAAGGAATCGGCCCTCGGTACTGCCCCTCCATTGAGGATAAGGTAGTGCGCTTTGCCGATAAAAACCGGCATCAGGTGTTTATTGAGCCCATGGGTGCCGCCACGGAGGAAATGTATGTACAGGGGCTGTCCAGCAGCCTGCCGGAGGATGTGCAGCTTGCCATGCTGCAGACCATCAGCGGCCTTGAACATGTGAAAATGATGCGTACCGCTTATGCGATTGAATATGATTGTGTGGATCCCACGGAGCTATTGCCCACACTGGAATTTAAAAAGATTAAGGGTCTGTTCGGCGCCGGCCAGTTTAACGGCAGCTCCGGCTACGAGGAGGCCGCTGCCCAGGGACTGATTGCGGGCATTAACGCCGCCCTTTCCCAGCTGGGACGCGAGCCGCTGGTGCTGGATCGGTCGGAAAGCTATATCGGTACGCTGATTGACGATTTGGTGACCAAGGGAACGCCGGAGCCCTACCGGATGATGACCTCCCGGTCGGAATACCGGCTGCTTTTGCGGCAGGACAACGCTGACCTGCGGCTGACGCCTGTGGGCTATAACGTGGGGCTAATCAGCGAGGAGCGGTACCGTCGTTTTTTAAAGAAAAAGGAAAATATTGAGCAGGAAATCAGCCGGCTGTCTGCGGTGGTTGTGCCGCCGTCACCGGCCGTTAAGGCCTTTCTGGCCGCCCACGGTTCTGCGGATATTGCCACGGGCATCCGCTTAAGCGAGCTCTTGCGCCGCCCGGAGTTTACCTATGAGGCGCTGGCGGCCATTGACCCGGAAAGACCGGCACTGACGCGGGCAGAGGCAGAACAGGTGGAAATTCAGATTAAATATGAGGGCTATATCAACCGTCAGCTGCGGCAGGTGGCTGCCTTCCGCAAAATGGAGGACAAGCTCTTAGACGCGGACACTGATTACGACGCCCTGTCCGGCTTGCGGCTGGAGGCGCGGCAGAAGCTTTCCAAAATCCGTCCCCGTTCTCTGGGGCAGGCCAGCCGGATATCCGGCGTGAGCCCGGCGGATGTGTCTGTTTTAATGATTTACTTAGAGCAGCAAAAGAATAAAGAGGGTTGAACATGAGTACGATTAGAAGTATGACCGGCTATGGCCGGTATGAAAGCGTGGATGCACAGAAGAAAATTGTGATTGATCTGCGGAGCGTTAACCATCGGTATTGCGACATTAATGTGAAGGTTTCCCGGATGTATGGCTACCTGGAGGATAAAATCAAGGATTATGTGGGCAAGCGGGTGCATCGGGGCAAAATTGACGTATCGGTGTATTTTGAAAGCTATGAAAGCCAGAATAAGGCGGTGTCTTTAGATACCGGGCTTTTGCAGAACTATTATGAGGTGCTGTCGGAAATTCAAAAGACCTGTGACATCGGCGGTGAGATTGGCCTGTCAGACCTGACGCGGTTCAGTGATATTTTCATTGTTCGGCAGGAGGAGCAGGATCAGGAGGCAATATGGGCCATGGTTTCCCGGTGCCTGGAAAAGGCTGTGGACGATTTTGAGGCCATGCGTGCGCGGGAAGGCGCCCGGATGGCCGCGGATTTACGTCTGCGGGCCCGGAACGTGCTGGCGGAGCTGACCCGGGTGGAAACGCTGGCACCCAAAACGGTTGAGCAGTATGCGGAACGTCTGCGGGAGCGGATGCGGGAGCTGCTGGGCGATACGCCGGTAGACGAGTCCCGGTTTATGACCGAGGTGGCGCTGATGGCGGATAAGCTTTGCGTCAGCGAGGAAACGGTCCGGCTGAGAAGTCACTTTGAGGAAATGGAGAACATTCTGCAGGAGGCCGGCGGCATCGGCCGCAAGCTGGACTTTTTGGTGCAGGAAATGAACCGCGAGGTGAACACCATCGGTTCCAAGGCCAATGATCTTGCCATATCCAAGTGTGTTGTCAATATGAAGGCAGAAATTGAAAAGCTGCGGGAGCAGATTCAGAATATCGAGTAGAGCAGAGGGGAAGGATTGTCTTATGAAACTAATTAATATCGGCTTTGGTAATATCGTGTCCTCTGATCGTCTGGTGGCGGTGGTTTCGCCGGAATCTGCGCCCATTAAGCGTATGATTCAGGAGGCCCGGGACAGGAGCATGCTGATCGACGCGACCTATGGCCGCCGGACGCGGGCGGTTATCATTATGGACAGCGACCATATTGTGCTGTCGGCGGTGCAGCCTACCACAGTGGCCAACCGGCTGAACGACAATGAGGCGGTGGCTGAGGAGGAAGAAGAGGATGAATAGAGGACTGCTGCTGGTGGTTTCCGGTCCGTCGGGCGCCGGTAAGGGGACGATTTGCAAGGCACTGATGGCAAAACGACCGGATATCCATCTGTCTGTATCCGCCACAACGCGGCAGCCGCGTCCCGGTGAAACAGAGGGCGAGAGCTATTATTTTATGACGGAAGAGGCCTTTCGCTCCATGATTAATGAAAATGGCTTTATTGAATGGGCCTGCTTTTGCCAGAATTATTACGGCACGCCCCGGCAAAAGGTGGAGGAGCAGCTGGCGGCCGGCCGTGACGTGATTCTGGAAATTGAAGTGCAGGGCGCCATGCAGGTGAAAAGTAAGTTTCCGGAGGCGGTCTTTGTATTTGTGGTGCCGCCCTCCCTTGATGAGCTGGAGCGGCGGCTGTCCGGCCGCGGCACAGAGCAGCCGGCTGTGATTCGGGAACGGCTGAAAACGGCCCTGTGGGAATATTCGAATATTGAAAAATATAACTACATACTATTAAATGACGACGTTGACCGGGCGGTGGATCGTTTCATCACCATTATCGAGGCTGAAAAACAGCGGACAGAACGAAACGGCAGTCTGGTTCGGGAAGCGCTTAAGGCAAAAGAAAGGATTGATTTATTATGATGCTATACCCCTCTATTATGGATTTAATGGCCAAGGCCGGTAATCGCTATTCTCTGGTTATCGCCGCCTCCAAGCGGGCGCGGACGATTTTAGACGAAAGCCGGGACGAGGAAAAGAGTATTGACGGCGCCAGAAGCATCACCCGTGCGGTGGAGGAAATTGCGGCGGATAAAATTCTGGTTGTGAACGAAACCCGCGAACAGGAAATGGAGCGCGAGGCAGAGGATATGGCTAAGGCACAGGCGCTGGAGGCGGCAGAGCACGCCGTGGAGAACGCGCTGGAGACGGCGGAGGACGGCGAAGGAGCTAAAGACGCTGCAGAAAATGCGGACGAACAAACCGATTCAGAGTAAGGGTGGTTTATTTGAATATCGGAATCGTATCCCTGGGCTGTGCCAAAAACCTGGTGGATACAGAGGTTATGCTGGGTATTTTGGGACATGAGGGCTATCAGATTGTGGCAGAGCCGCAGGAGGCAGACGTGATTATTGTCAACACCTGCGCCTTTATTGATTCGGCTAAGGAGGAATCCATCCGGACAGTATTGGAAATGGCGGCCTACAAGGAGGATCGCTGCCGCCTTTTGATTTTGTGCGGCTGCATGGCCGAGCGATATCATGACGAGATTCTGGCTGAACTGCCCGAGGTGGACGCAGTGGTGGGTACCGGCGATTATACAAAAATCGCCGAGGTCATCACCCGCGCCTTTGATGGCGAAAAGGTGGTTTTATACGGTCACATGAACGACGATCTGCCGGAGGAGAGCCGTGTGCTGTCCACGCCGGGCTATATGGCCTATCTGAAAATAGCAGACGGCTGCGATAACTGCTGTACCTATTGCATTATCCCCAAGCTTCGCGGCCGATATCGGAGCCGCCCGATGGAGGAAATTGTCCGGGAGGCTGCGGCACTGGCGGAAAGCGGCGTGCGGGAGCTGGTGGTGATTGCGCAGGATACCGCGCGATATGGCGTGGATCTATACGGAAAAAGCCGTTTGCCGGAGCTGCTCAAGAACCTGTGTGCCATCCCCGGCATCCATTGGGTACGGGTTTTATATCTCTATCCCGAGGCCATCACGGACGAACTGATCGATACCTTTGCCCGGGAGGACAAGCTGGTGAAATATATGGATATTCCCATTCAGCACGCCAGCGATGAGGTTTTGAAGCGCATGGGCCGTCATCTGACCCGGGCCCAGCTCGTTACGTTGCTTGAAAAGCTGAGGAGCCGTGTGCCGGGCATTGTCCTTCGGACAACGGTCATTGCCGGGTTCCCCGGTGAAACAGAGGCACAGTTTCAGGAGCTTTTAGCCTTTGTTAAAGCCATGCGGTTTGAACGCCTGGGCGCATTTGCCTATTCTCAGGAGGAGGGTACGCCGGCGGCCCGGCTGGACGGTCAGCTGCCGGAGGACGAAAGAGCGGCGCGGGCAGAGCAGGTGCTCAGAGTGCAGGCAGACATTTCCCTTGCCCTGCAAAAGGAAAAAATCGGCACCGTTACGGAGGTGCTGGTGGAGGGCTATGACCCGGACAGCCTGATGTATTTCGGACGTACGGCCGGTGACGCGCCGGAGGTGGATAACAGGGTATATTTTGCGGCAGAGGATGCCCTTTGTCCCGGCGATTTTGTGCCGGTAGAAATTTTACAGGCAGAGGCCTATGAGCTGGTGGGCCGGGCAATTTTGGAGGAATTTGACAATGAACACACCGAATAAATTAACGTTGGTGCGGATTCTGATGGTTCCGCTGTTTATGGTCTTTATGCTGTATGACTTTATGCCCGGCGCCCGGTATGTTGCATCGGCGGTGTTTGTTCTGGCCTTTTTCACCGATTGGCTGGACGGCTATCTGGCCCGGAAAAACGGACAGGTAACGAGCTTTGGTAAGATTATGGATCCGCTGGCAGATAAAATGCTGGTCACGGCGGCACTGGTTTGCCTTTCGGCAGAGGGTGCGGTTTCTCCCTGGGTTACGGTGATTATTCTGGCGCGGGAGTTCATTGTGTCCGGCATCCGGATTGCGGCGGCTGCCGAGGGTAATGTGATTGCGGCCAGCCTGTGGGGGAAGGCCAAAACCATGTGGCAGTTTATCGCCCTGACGTTGGCGCTGTTTTTCGGGCAGAATCCTGTCATTGATGTCTGCATCTGGCTGGCAGCGGCGCTGACGATTATATCCGGCGTGGATTATGTGGTGAAAAATGCGGGATATTTATCTATGAAATGATTTTTGTGGGATAATTTCGAAAATATATTTTTTGAGGTGATTCTAATGCAGAAGAAGCTTTATAAATCTGAAACGGATAAAAAGCTGTGCGGCGTTTGCGGCGGTCTGGCAGCTTATTTTGATCTCGATCCGGTCATTGTACGACTGCTGTGGGTGCTGTTTAGCCTCTGTGGCGGCAGCGGCCTGATTGCCTATATTGCCGCGGCGCTGATTATGCCTAAGCAGCCGATGGATAAATAAAGATTATAAAGAAGGAATGATAAGCATGGAACATTACTTTCAGCCTGAAGCGGAATGTGCCTCCCGGGAACAGATACGCGCCCTGCAAAGCGAGCGTTTGGTTGAAACCGTGAAGCATGTTTATGAGCATGTGCCCTATTACAGGCATTTAATGGAACAAAAGGGCGTGACCCCGGCGGATATTCAGTCGGTGGATGATTTGCACAAGCTGCCCTTTTTGACAAAGAACGATCTGCGTGAGGCTTATCCCTACGGTCTTTTGGCAGTTCCCAAAAGCGAAACCGTGCGGATTCAGTCCACCAGCGGCACCACGGGCAAGCGTGTGGTTGCCTTTTACACCCAGCACGATCTTGACATTTGGGAGGATTGCTGTGCACGGGCGCTGGTGGCAGCCGGCTGCACCCGGGATGATGTGGTGCAGGTGTGCTATGGCTATGGGTTATTCACAGGCGGCGCGGGTATGCACGGCGGCTCCCACCGGGTCGGCTCTCTGACCCTGCCTATGTCCTCCGGCAGCACAGACCGTCAGCTGCAGTTTATGTGCGATCTGGGCTCGACCATTTTGTGCTGCACCCCTTCCTACGCGCTGTATCTGGCAGAAAGCATTCATGAACAGGGTTTGCGGGATCAGATTCAGCTGAAAAGCGGCATATTCGGTGCGGAGGCCTGGAGCGAGGCTATGCGCCGGGATATTCAGGACAAGCTGGGTCTTAAGGCCTTTGATATCTACGGCCTGACGGAAATCGCCGGCCCCGGCGTGGCCTTTGAATGCTGTGAGCAGACCGGTATGCACATCAACGAGGATCATTTTATAGCGGAGATTATTGACCCTGTCACCGGTGAGGTGTTGCCGGAGGGCGCAAAGGGCGAGCTGGTGTTTACCACGATTACCAAGGAGGCCTTCCCCATGATCCGGTACAGAACCCGGGACATCTGCGTACTGTCCCGCAAGCCATGCGCCTGCGGCCGGACCTTTGTGAAGATGAGTAAGCCCATGGGCCGGAGCGATGACATGCTGATTGTCAAGGGCGTGAATGTATTCCCCTCGCAGATTGAAACCGTCTTGATTAACAAGGGGTATCCGGCAAACTATCAGATTATCGTCAGCCGTGAGCACAACAGTGATAAGCTGGAGGTGCAGGTGGAAATGACGCCGGAAATGTTCTCCGATACCATCCGCGAAATCGAAGCCAAGGAAAAGGAACTGGTAGAGGCCTTAAAGAGCATGCTGGGGATTTACGCCAAGGTACAGCTGGTACAGCCCAAAACCATTACCCGTAGCGAAGGCAAGGCCGTCCGCGTGATTGATAAGCGGAATTTATATGATAATTAACGGAATCGGGAAAAGATTTGACAAAAAAACTTGACAAACCGGGAAATTTTAGTTATACTTATCATGTTATATCAAAAAATGATATATAAATCCTTGCCCTTTTGCCTATGCAGAGGGCCAAAGTCCAGAAGGAGGTGAAAAAGATGATTGAGGTAATCAACAAGTATGAAACTATTTTTGTGATTGACGCTTCCTTAGAGGAAGAAAAAATCGCGGCTCTTGTTGAAAAGTTCAAATCATTGATTTCCGGCGCGGGTGAGATTGAATCCGTTGACGAGTGGGGTAAGCGCAGACTGGCGTACCCGATCAATGATTTGCACGAGGGCTATTATGTGTTGATTCAGTTCAGCGCCAAGCCGGATTTCCCGCAGGAGCTGGAAAGAATCTACCGGATTACGGATGGCATTCTGCGTGACATCGTAATTAAAAAGGAAGAAAAGAGAAAAATCAGCAAATAACAAAGGGTTTTGCTGCGGAAAGGATGAGAATGCGTGAATAAGGTTGTTTTAGTGGGCAGATTGGCCCGTGACCCTGAACTGCGGACGACACAGTCCGGAACGCCCGTTGTCAGCTTTACCGTTGCCTGCGACCGTCGGTTTGCCCGGCAGGGCGAGGAGCGTCAGGCCGATTTTATCAGCTGCGTCGCCTGGAGTAAAACGGCTGAATTTGTCAGCCGGTATTTCACGAAGGGTATGCGGATTGCCTTAGACGGACGGATTCAGACCAGAAGCTATGACGACCAGAACGGCAACAAGCGGTATGTCACCGAAGTTATTGCCGAGGATGTGGAGTTTGCCCAAAGCAAAAACGAGGGCAATGTCTCCTACCAGGCACCGGCCTATTCCGCGCCTCAAGCACCTGCGGCACCGCAGGCGCCCTCTGCCGACATCGACGGCTTTATGCCTGTTGAGGAGGAGGACCTACCCTTTTAATTTGAGCCGGAAGGAGGCGTTTTCACATGGCTGAAAGACCGATCAGATCCAGAAAGGCAAAGAAAAAAGTTTGTGCCTTTTGTCAGGACAAAATTGATTACATTGATTATAAGGACGTAGCCAAGCTCAGACGGTTTGTATCTGAGCGTGCCAAGATTCTTCCCAGAAGAATCACGGGAACCTGCGCCAAGCATCAGAGACAGCTCACTGAGGCAATTAAGCGTGCAAGACATATTGCGCTGCTGCCCTTTAGCTCTGAATAGGATGCAGTGGTGAAAACCGCATAACCGTTGGCGCGATGCCGCGGTATTTTAAAACAGCGTGTAAAGACAGGGCGAGTGATCGCATGTCCTTGCACGCTGTTTTTGTGACAAGATTTTATTGCCAACGGGGAGGCTGTCGCATTCAAATCCGTTCAGCCTAAAAAGTGGGTATCGCTTAACGCGACAGCCTCCCCGTTGTCTACATTTTATACCGGGTGCCTTGCTTCATGCTGTCCATATAATCCAGCGACATGCCGGTTCCTTTGGCAACGCAATAAACGGCGTCCTCAGCGATGAACACCTCAAGCCCTGTTTCTCGGGCAATCAGCTTGTCCAGTCCGTAAATCAAACTGCCGCCGCCTGTGAGCAGAATACCACCCGTGCTGATATCGCCCACCAGCTCCGGCGGGGTCTTTTCCAACACCATGTGAACGGCCTCAACAATCTGGGACGCACATTCCTCCAGCGCCTCCAGCATTTCCTCGGAATTAATGGTCACCACCTTGGGCAAACCTGTAATCAGGCAGCGGCCCTTCACTTCCATAGAGGTGGGCACCGGGCGGGGATACACGCACCCGATTTCAATTTTCAGTTCCTCTGCCGTTCTGTCGCCGATCATCATATTATGCTTTTTGCGGATATATTTCACAACCGCCTCGTCAAACTTATCGCCGGCCACCTTGATGGAGTTGCTGACGACAATTTCACCCAGGGAAATCACCGCCACGTCAGCGGTGCCACCGCCGATATCCACAATCATGTTGCCGTAGGGCTTTGAAATGTCGATCCCTGCGCCAATGGCGGCCGCAATGGGCTCTTCAATGATATAGGTTTTGCCGGCACCTGCTTGCAGAGCCGCGTCATTGACGGCGCGTTCCTCAACCTCCGTGGCCTGGCTGGGCACGCAAACCATCACGCGGGGCTTAAAGAACCGGTTTTTGCAAACCTTCCGCAAAAAATAGCGGATCATTTTTTCGGTTGTGTCATAATCGGAAATCACGCCGTCCTTTAAGGGACGGATTGCTACAATATTTCCCGGCGTTCTGCCGATCATATTCTGCGCTTCAATGCCCACCTTAAGCACCTTGCCGGTGTTGGTGTCAATGGCCACCACACTGGGCTCCTTCAACACGACGCCCTTGCCCTTGACATAGACCAAAATCGTGGCTGTTCCCAAATCAATTCCAATGTCTTGTCCAAAATTAAACATCCATATCCCTCCCTGATATACAGATTTTATGTAAAAATATATCATACCATACCCGATCCGGGCGGAAAAAGTTTCCACATCTTTCATTATACATAACTTTTGTGCCGGTTGCAATCGTTTTTATTAATTTTTTCCAAATTTTTAACTGTTTATATTGGAAGTGCTGTCGTGCCGGAGGGCGTTCTGTCACGGCCGGCCGGACAAACGCTGACGCAGATGCCGCAAACCGCGCCCCGGCCGATTTTTTGATAGGCGCGCTTCATATGGGTACTGCAGGCGTTTCGGTCTAAAACGGCCTGGCCGCCCTCGGCAAAGCTCTTGCCGGAAATGGCCATAGCCGGACAGGCATCCACACAGGCGCGGCACCGGGCACAGGGATCGCTGACAGAAAGCGGCCGAAAGCCGGCGGATAAATCCGCGTCTGTCAGCAACGTAGCAAGCCGCACCCGTGGGCCAAACCGATCGGAGAGGAACAAAGCGCTCCGCCCGATGGTGCCCAGCCCGGCGGCTACCGCTGCAGCTTTATGAGAAAAAAGGCCGGAAAAGCCTTCAATGCTCTGGGAGGCGGGCACACAAACGTAGCGCCGGCCCTGCTTTTGCAGGAACAGGCCGGCAGACAGGGCAAGCCGGTCAAGATAGGCGTTCACCGTCCGGTAATGATGAAAATAGGTATGGGTCGGCCCTTTTGCCACCGTGTCAATCACGGCGTCAGATAAACGCAGGACAAGGGTCACGGCGCATTGCAGCGCCGGATATTCAGCCGGGGGCGTTACGGCAGAAAAGCCCACCTCCGCAGCACCCTGACCGGTTAGCAGGGCTGTCAGTTCGTCAGTTATTGTCTTTTCCAAAGGTAATCAATTCCTCCGCTTGCTTTAAAGTGGTTTCCGTTACCGCCTCGCCGCTGATAATCCGTGCCAGCTCCTGCACACGATCCTGATGGGGGAGGGGGCTCACCTCTGTTTTGGTACGGCCGTCCTCGGTGGATTTGCTGATGAGAAAATGGGTGTCGGCCATGGCGGCAATCTGTGCCAGATGTGTGACGCAGAGCACCTGCTTGTTCTTGGCAAGAGCTTTCAGTTTGCGGCCGATTTTTTGCGCCGCTGTGCCGCTGACGCCGGTATCGATTTCATCAAAGATCAGGGTATCGGTGCTGTCGCCGTCTGTCAGGACGGATTTAATCGCCAGCATAATCCGCGACAGCTCGCCGCCGGAAACAATTTTGGCAAGAGGGCGAAAGTCCTCGCCGGAATTGGTTTTAATCACAAAGCTGATTTGCTCCGCGCCGAATCGGTGCAGGGCGGCGGGGGTCAGCACAATGCGGAAATCCGCGTCCGGCATATTTAAAAAGTGTAAATTTTCGTTTATGGCCTTTTCAACGGCTTCGATGGCTTTTTGGCGCAGTGCGGTTAGCTGTGCGGCGCTTGCGGCGGCCTTTTGCTCCGCCTCAGCCAGCAGCCGGGTCATTTCCTCCTTTTGCGCCTCGGCGTTTTCCAGACCGGCCAGCTCCGTTTCGCAGGCCTCTGCGTGCGCCAGCACTGCGGCAACCGTTGCGCCATATTTCCGTTTCAAACGGTAAATGGTATCCAAACGCGCTTCAATTTCATCCACCGGCTGATCGTCCTCTGCCAGCTGCTCAAAGTAGCTGCGCAGCGATCTGGCAAGCTCTTCGGTCTCCTCCAAAATGGAAAACATGGCATCGTTCAGGGGCGCAAGTTCCGAATCCAGCGCCGCCGCATTCTCTAAAGCCTCGGCGGCTACGGCCAGCGCCTGCCGGGCGTCCATGCCGTCGGCGCCGTCACAAAGGGCAGATATGGCTTGTCCCACGTTTTCCTCCAGATGGATTCTGTGGTTAATCACGTCCCGCCGCTTTTTCAGATCCTCCTCCTCATCGGGCTCTAAGGCGGCGCTGCGGATTTCGTCAATTTCATAGGTGAGCATATCGATTTTACGCAGCCGCTCTGCCTCGTCCATGTCCATGGATTCTGCCCGGCGCAATAGTTCCCGCCATGTCCGATAGGCAGTTTGATAGGCCGTGAGGGCGGCCTGTCCCTCTTCTTTTAAAAAACCGTCCAAAAAATGAATATGCTCCGCCGGGTCCAAAAGAGCCTGGCTGTCATGCTGGCCGTGAATGTTCACCAGCAGGCGGCTGATGTCCTTTAGCTCCGACAATGTGGCCGGCCGGCCGCCGATCCGGCAGATATTTTTTCCGTCCCGCAGCAACTGCCGGGTAATCAGCAGCGAACCGTCGGCGTCGGGTTCTGCGCCGCAGTCGGCAAGCCGGGCGCGCAGACGTTCATCCTCAATGTAAAACAAGCCGCTGACCTCGGCCCGGTCGGCACCGTGACGAATCAGCTCGCGGTTGGCGCGGTCGCCCAGCAGCAGATTAATGGAGCTGATTAAAATGGATTTACCGGCACCGGTTTCACCGGTCAGCACGTTCAAACCGTCCTTAAATTCAATTTCCACATCGTCCAGCAGGGCGATGTTTCGGATGTGCAAAGCAAACAGCATCGTTCTTCCTCCTATGCCTATAGCAGGGCCTTAATCCGTCCGGTCAGCTGCATGGCCGAGGCTTCGTCCCGGGTCACACAGAAAATGGTATCGTCACCGGCCAGCGTGCCGACAATCTCCTTCATAGACAGGGCGTCCAGCACTGCGGCGGCGGCCTGCGCCATACCGGAATGGGTTTTAATCACCACAATGTTCTGCGCAAAATTAACGCTGAAAACGGAGCGGGACAAAATTAAAATCTGGCGGTTGGGTGCGCCTGACGCTGCCTTTGGCTGGGCATATTTATAAACGCCGCCTTCGCCGGGAATTTTCGTCAGCTTCAGCTCCTTAATATCGCGGGAAACGGTGGCCTGGGTTACCTGGAAGCCGTTTTGCCGCAGCTGGTTTGCCAGCTCCTCCTGTGTGATAATCTCCTGATGTGCAATGAGGTCTAAAATGGCCGCGTGTCTTTTTTGTTTCATGGCTTATTTTTCCTTTCCCAGCAGCTTATGGTGCAGCACACTGTAAAACCGGCTGCCGTTGATTTTCACCAGCCGGGCGGTGTAATCCGAACGCTTCAGCGACAAAACGTCGCCCTCGGAAAAAACGGCATTTCCCTGTCCGTCGCAATTCACAACGGCGGAACGGGGATTTTGATTGCTGATTGTCATGGTAATCTCCACATGATCCGGCACCACAACGGTTTTGGCATATAGCTTATGCGGGCAAATCGGTGTGATGACAAAGCTTTTTACAGCCGGATCCAAAATCGGGCCGCCGGCCGACATGGAATAGGCGGTCGAGCCGGTGGGTGTGGCGACAATCATGCCGTCTGCCTTGTAATCATCCACAAATTCTCGGTTAATATATAAATTTAAATCAATCAGCCGGGAGCTTTGGCTTCGACTGACAACAATGTCGTTCAAGGCGTTGAAGGTCAGCGTTTCGCCGTCAGCACGCTTGAGCACGGCCCGGAGCATCATTCTGTTTTCAACCGTGAACTGTCCGGCGCAAAGCCGCGCCATACTTTCGGCAATCTCATGCTTTTCAACCTCTGCCAAAAACCCCAGATGTCCCAGATTCACGCCCAGCACCGGCAGGTCATACACGGCGGCCTCCCGGGCAGCCGTCAGCAGCGTACCGTCACCGCCTAAGGCGATCACCAGCTCCACATCCCGATACAGCGCGTCAGCCGGAACAGGCGTTGCCAACCCATCCAGCATGGGCGCAAAGGCCTCGCTGACAACAACGGTCTGATTTTTAAGACAGGCCAGCGCCTCCTTGGTGTATAACAGGCCGGGATCGCGCTCCGGATTCGGGATTATCAGAATCCTGTTCATGTTCATCATCCTAACGGATAAAATTTACATTATTTCTCATTCTGAGTATATCATAAGTAGGTCTTTTTTGTCAACGGCAAAAAAGCGGGTACGGTCTTTTCCCTTGACTTTTTTGCGGGAAAGGGATATAATAAACACAACATCATAGTTAAAAAGCGTAACCGCTTTTTCGTCATGTGGTTATTGTATCGGTGTGAGGCAAGCCGATTGGCGGCTTGCACTTATGGTAAAATAAAACGAAAGAAGTTTCGGACGGAACAATTTGGAGGAGTTTTCATGAAATATGTTGTATTTTTAGGCGACGGCATGGCCGATTTTCCCTGCGAGGCACTGTCCGGCAAAACGCCTCTTGAGCTTGCCCATAAGCCGCATATGGACGCCATTGCCCGGCGCGGCACGCTGGGGCTTGTCAAGACGGTGGATGACAGCCTGAGTCCGGGGAGCGATGTGGCGAACCTCAGCGTTCTGGGCTATGACCCGCTCCGGTATTATAGCGGCCGTTCCCCTTTGGAGGCCCTGTCTATCGGTGTAGATTTACAGGATACGGACGTGACCTTTCGCGCCAATCTGGTTACCCTGTCGTATGAGCCGGACTATGAGGCAAAAACCATGCTGGATTACAGTGCCGGGGAGATTACCACGGCGGAGTCTGCCGCTTTAATTGCCTATTTGCAGAAAAATCTGGTGGTTCCCGGCTTTTCGCTGTACAGCGGCATCAGCTATCGTCACCTTCTGGTTTGGGATCACGGCACCACCGAGGTGCAGCTGACGCCCCCGCACGATATTTCCCGCCGCAGGGTGGCAGACTATCTGCCCGGCGGTGCGCAGGGTCATGTGCTGTTGGATATTATGAAAAAAAGCCATGAGCTTTTGTCAGCACATCCTATTAATCAGGAGCGGATCCGCCGCGGACTCAATCCGGCTAATTCGCTGTGGATATGGGGTGAGGGCACAAAGCCGGCGCTGGATTCCTTTGCGGATAAATTCGGCCTGTCCGGCACAATGATTTCCGCAGTCGATCTGCTTAAGGGTATTGCCTGCGGCACCGGGATGCAGGTGGCGTCAGTGCCGGATGTGACCGGTAATATTGATACGAATTTTGATGGCAAGGCTCAAGCGGCCATTAAGGCCCTGCGGGACGGGCAGGATTTTGTTTATATCCACGTGGAGGCACCGGACGAATGCGGCCATCACGGACAGCCGGATTTAAAGATTCGCGCCATTGAACTGATTGATGAAAAGATTGTTGGGCCTGTTATGGCCTATTTAGAGGACAGCGGCGAGCCCTTCCGCGTGCTGCTCACGCCGGATCATCCCACCCCCCTGTCGCTGATGACCCATGTGAAAAATCCGGTTCCCTTTGCGCTGTATGAAAAGGATCAGCCACAAGGCTCCGGGCTTTGCTATACGGAAAAGAACGCCGAACAGACAGGCATATATCTGGAAAAGGGCTGCCAGCTGATGGAACGGCTGCTGAAGCAGTAGTCTCAGCCGTAAATTGTGAAAAAGGGGCTGTCGCATTAAGTCGACAGCCCCTTTCGTGTGGTTTTATTCTCCGTCTAAAGCCCGGTAAAAAGCCGTACGGTGCAGGTCAGCAGAAAGCAAAGGAGCATGCCGGCAGCCGTGGGCAGTAAAAATCCCAGTGCCGTCCAGCGCCAGCTGCCGGTTTCCTTTTTAATGCTGATCAGCGTGGTGGAGCAGGGCCAATGCATTAGGGAAAAGAGCATGGTGCAGGCGGCCGTCAGCCATGTCCAGCCGTTATCGACCAGCAGCGTCCGCAGCGTGTTCAGGCTTTCAAACTCCGTGATGGTGCCGGTGGACATATAGGCCATGATGGCGATGGGAATTACAATTTCGTTGGCCGGAAAGCCCAGAATAAAGGCCATCAGGATCACACCGTCCAGGCCAATCAGCCGGGCGAAGGGGTCTAAAAAGGCGGCGCAGTGAGCCAGCAGGGTGGCACCGCCTATCGTCAGGTTTGCCATCAGATAAATCACCAGTCCCGCCGGTGCGGCGACCGACACCGCCCGCCCCAGTACAAACAGGGTTCTGTCACATATGGAGCGGATGATCACCTTGCCGATTTGCGGACGGCGATAGGGTGGCAGCTCCAGCGTGAAGGAGGAGGGCACGCCCTTTAAAAGGGTTCGGGACAAAATCCGGGAGGAAAGCAGCGTCATGCCGATTCCCAGCAGGATCACGCCGGTGAGCAGTGCGGCGGAGGCTATAGAGGAAAGCAGCCCGGTTGCGCCTGCAATAAAGAACATGGTGATGATGGCAATTAAGGTCGGAAACCGGCCGTTGCACGGGACAAAGCTGTTTGTCAGCACCGCAATTAACCGCTCACGGGGCGAATCAATAATCCGGCAGCCAATCACACCGGCCGCGTTGCACCCAAAGCCCATGCACATAGTCAATGCCTGCTTGCCGCAGGCCTGGCATTTTTTAAAGCAGCAGTCCAAATTAAAGGCCACGCGGGGCAGATAGCCCAAATCCTCCAGCAGGGTAAACAGCGGGAAAAAGATGGCCATGGGGGGCAGCATAACGGCCACGACCCAGGCCAGCACCCGATAGACGCCCAGCACCAGAACGCCGTGCAGCCAATCCGGCGCGGAAAGCGCCGCAAAGCCTGCCGTGAGCTTATCCTGCAGGCCGAACAGCAGCTTAGACAGCAGGGCAGAGGGGTAATTGGCGCCGCTGATGGTGATCCACAGCACCAGTAAAAGCAGGAGAATCATCACCGGAATACCCGTCACCTTGTTGGTGAGCAGACGGTCGATGGCCAGCTGACGCTCGTTATAGGTCGTGTCCTCGCAGCGGACAGCCTTTGCGCAGACGGCCTCGGCGGTTTTATATACATCGGAGACGATGGCGTCGCGGAGGCGAACGGCATCCAGCCCATTTTCCTCCAGCTGCGCTTTAACGCGGCGAAGGGCTTCGGCAATGCCTTCCTGTTCCAAAAGGGGAAAGCCCAGAAAGCGGTTCAAGGAGCCAAGCAGTGCCTCATCCGGATCCAGCAGTCTAAGCGCCAGCCAGCGGGGGTTGATTTTTTCTGTGGCAGACTGAATCACAGGCACAAGGGCTGCGATGGCTTTTTCAATCTCCGGCCGATAGGCCACTTGTCTGGGAGACGGATTGACATTTTGCGTCGTAAGCCGCCGAATCTGTTCCGTCAGAGCCGTCAGTCCCGCGCCGTCTCTGGCGCTGGTTGCCACAACCGGGACGCCCAGTTCGGCGGCCAGCGCCTTGCAGTCGATTTGGATATGTCTGCGCCCGGCCTCGTCCATTAGGTTGACGCACAAAATCGCCTTATCGGTAATTTCCAGTGTTTGCAGAACAAGATTTAAATTCCGCAAAAGACAGGTGGCATCGCAGACAACAATTGTGGCATCGGCGCCGCCGAAGCAAATGAAATCCCGGGCAATTTCCTCCTCGGCAGAGTGGGGCGACAGGGAATATGCCCCCGGAATATCCACTAATACATAATTTTTATTTTTATATGTATAAGTCCCCTGCGCATTGCCGACGGTTTTGCCGGGCCAGTTCCCGGTGTGCTGGCGCAGACCCGTCAGCGCGTTAAAGACGGTGCTTTTTCCTACGTTGGGATTACCGGCTAATGCGATGACGGCGTCATCCGGCTGTGTTTTTTTGATTTCCAGCTCAAAGGCTGCGGCATGCAGGCCGGTGGAATCGGCAGTTAAGCCCATTTAAACCCCTCCTTACATCACTTCAATTTTCTGTGCTTCCTCAGAGCGCAAAGCAATCACAGCACCCCGAATCAGATAGGCCCGCGGATCGCCGGCTGGACTTTGGTACAGGCAGGTCGTTTCAGCACCTTGGGTCAGTCCGATATCCAACAGCCGGCGGCGGATTGCGCCTTCTGTGTGCAGATTGCAGACGCAGGCCGTGGCACCGACTGAAATATTACATAAGCTGTTATAGGTCATAATACTTTCCATAGCCTTTCTGCCCACATAATGAATTTACGGTTATCCCTATCTGTGGGCGGATAAGGCGTAAACGGAAAGAATGTACACGCTGTTTCATGGGGCAAAGCAATAAAAAGCCGGATGCATCATCCATTTGGACGGAGATGTGCAACGTTGTTTTTTGCTGAAAGTTCAGTTAATTCATTATATGTCGACAGGGTTTTTGTGTGAATGACAAATGCCGAAGCGTTCGGTAACAGGACACAATTTGCTTGCGGCAGTGGTTTATGGCTATAGATGAAAGGGGGGACGCGCTATTTTGCGTCCCCAAAAAAACAGTAAAAAAATAAATACGGTGCGGGATCAGCCGCACCGTTCAGTCTGTCGAAAAAGTTTTTTTCTGCAAAATAGTGTTAATTTTTTTTAGCCGGGCCCCGTTCCGCCCGCCGAGCCCGGGCGGTCTTTCGTTCCCC
>CAYUUO010000004.1:0-61784 GCA_964447945.1 uncultured Oscillospiraceae bacterium | reverse complement strand
TACTGGGGTTTTCTTACTTGTCGTTCGGTAAGGACTTCATTGTCGGGAAGAGAAGTACATCGCGGATGGCAGCGGAGTCAGTCAGCAGCATACACATCCTGTCGATGCCGAAGCCAATGCCGCCTGTGGGGGGCATACCGATTTCCAGCGCATTCATAAAGTCCTCGTCAGTGGTGTTGGCTTCCTCGTCGCCCTGTGCCAGCAGCTCCTCCTGTGCCCGGAAACGTTCCCGCTGGTCGATGGGATCGTTCAGCTCTGAATAGGCGTTTGCCATTTCCCAGCCGTTCATAAAGAATTCAAACCGCTCCACATATTCCGGGTTATCCGGCTTTTTCTTGGTCAGCGGCGAGATTTCCACCGGATGATCCATGACAAAGGTGGGCTGGAGCAGATGCTCTTCTGCAAATTCCTCAAAGAAGAGGCTCAGAATGTCGCCCTTTTTGTGGCGTTCCTCAAACTGTACATGGTGGGCCTTGGCTGCCGCACGGGCCTCCTCCAGCGTGTGAATCTGATCAAAATCAACGCCGGCATACTGCTTGACGGCATCGACCATGGTGATGCGGCGGAAGGGCTGTCCTAAATCCATTTCAATGCCGTTATAGACAATTTTTGTGGTACCCAGAACCTCCTGCGCCACATGCCGGTACAGGTTCTCCGTCAAGTCCATCATGCCGTGATAGTCCGTATAGGCCTGATACAGCTCCATCAAAGTAAATTCCGGGTTGTGACGGGTGTCCAGCCCCTCATTGCGGAACACACGGCCAATTTCATAAACCCGCTCCAGACCGCCGACAATCAGACGCTTTAAGTACAGCTCCAGAGAAATACGAAGTTTAAAGTCCTCATTTAAGGCGTTAAAATGCGTTTCAAAGGGGCGGGCAGCCGCACCGCCGGCATTGGATACCAGCATGGGGGTTTCCACCTCTAAAAAGCCCTGGGCATTTAAGTAGCTGCGGATGCTGGCTATGATTTTTGAACGCTTGATAAAGGTATCCTTCACCTCGGTGTTCATAATCAAATCCACATACCGCTGACGATAGCGGATATCCGTATCCGTCAGGCCGTGAAATTTTTCCGGCAGCGGCTGCAGAGATTTAGAAAGTAGGGTATAGCAATCAATTTTCACGGAAATTTCACCGGTTTTTGTGGTAAACACCTCGCCGGTGGCACCGATAATATCACCGATATCCAGCTTTTTAAAGGCGTCATATTCGTCGTCCAGCAAATCTTTTTTCACAAAAATCTGGATCCGGCCGCTGATGTCGTGAAGATCACAGAACATCACCTTGCCCATGCCGCGCTTGGACATAATGCGGCCTGCGACGGTTACCTTTTTGCCCTCTAAGGCTTCGTAGCCGTCAATGACCTCTTTGGCGGTGTGTGTTCTGTCAAATTTAACCTGCATAAAGGGATCCTGACCCGCGTTCTGCAAATCCTTAAGCTTATCGCGGCGAATCTGCAAAATCTCATTTAAATCTGTCTCGTTGGTTTGTTGCTGCTGCATGAATAACCTCCCGGAATTTAATCGTTCATGTTCCTTTTTATTTTGCCGAAGGGTGTTTGAAGGAACGCTTTCGGCAGTATCTTTCCTTATTATACTACAAAAAGATGATTTTGTAAAATCATTTTTAAAAAATTTACAAATTATCCGTAATCCGTACAAAAACTATTGATTTTTTCGCATAAAATGGTATAATGGTAATGTGTGTTTATATTTTTGTTGATTTGCGTAAACTTTTGATTCGAAACGGTAAGGGGATGTGGAATTTGGAGAAAATAGTGGTTAAGGGTGGTAAGCGGCTTTGCGGCGAAGTCAGTGTCAGCGGAGCGAAAAACGCCGTTGTTGCCATTATACCAGCTGCTATTTTGGTGGATGGTGTCTGCACCATCGAAAATGTACCTAATATTAAAGACGTTCAGGTAATCGTCACCATACTGAAGCATATGGGTGCCAGTGTGGAATTTATAGACGCTTATACGCTGCGGGTTGACTGCCGCGGTATTCAAAAACAAACTGAACCGGACGCCATGATGCGGAAAATGCGCGCGTCCTACTATCTGCTGGGAGCGCTCTTAGGGCGTTTCCATGCGGCCAAGGTGACCATGCCCGGTGGCTGCTATTTCGGCCCTCGTCCCATTGATCAGCATATTAAGGGCTTTGAAGCATTGGGCGCATCGGTGCATCAGGACAGTGACATCATTGTTGCAACGGCTGATCAACTGCGTGGTAACAGCATTTACCTGGATACGGTCAGCGTTGGCGCGACCATCAACATTATGCTGGCCGCCGTGCTGGCCGAAGGCGTGACCACCATTGAAAATGTAGCAAAGGAACCGCATATTGTGGATTTGGCCAACTTCTTAAACGCCATGGGTGCCAACGTCAAGGGTGCCGGAACCGATGTAATTAAGGTGACCGGCGTGAAAAAGCTTTCCGGCGGTACCTATTCGATTATTCCCGACCAGATTGAGGCCGGGACTTTTATGGTCGCTGCGGCGGCTACCGGCGGGGACGTGCTTGTGAAGAACATTATTCCCAAGCATATGGAATCTGTCAGTGCCAAGCTGATTGAAACCGGCGCTAAGGTTACGGAATATGATGACAGCATCCGCGTGGAGGGCAGTACAGATATTTCAGGCGTGAATATCAAGACCTTGCCTTATCCCGGTTTCCCCACGGATATGCAGCCCCAGATTGTGGCACTCTTATCGGTGGCCCGGGGCACCAGCCTCGTGACTGAGGGGGTTTGGGACTGCCGTTTTCAATATGTCGGTGAATTGCTGCGGATGGGCGCCGACATCCGTGTGGACGGTAAAACCGCCTTTGTTACCGGTGTGGATCATTTAGAGGGTGCGCCTGTGCGGGCGACAGACCTGCGCGGCGGTGCCGGCATGGTGATTGCCGGTTTGATGGCTCGCGGTATTACAGAAATTACGGAGCTTGAGCATATTGACCGGGGATATGAAAACCTGGAGGAAAAATTTAAGGCGCTGGGTGCGGATATCTGGCGCGAAACCTGTTAGAATCAGCGAATAGAATTCCCCTATGTCCTTATAGGCCCACAGGGAGGGCAGGGAATTTTATATACATATTGATTTGTGGGCAGAAAGGCAAGGAAACAGCAATGAAAAACTGTAAAATTATGTTGGCCGGGTTCGGCGGACAGGGCATTTTATTTGCCGGTAAGGTATTGGCGTATGCAGGCTTAAAGGCCGGACGAGAGGTGTCCTGGCTGCCTTCTTACGGCCCTGAAATGCGCGGTGGCACAGCCAACTGCAGCGTGGTTATTTCGGATAAGCCGGTGGGCTCGCCGATTATCCCCAATCCGGACGTGCTGATTGCCATGAACCGGCCCTCGCTGGATAAATTTGAAAAAACCCTGCCGGCGGGCGGTATCATCATCACCGACAGCTCTATGGTTGACCGTGAGGTGGAACGGACGGATGTCAACGTTGTGAAAATCCCCGCCCGGGAAATCGCTTTGGAAAACGGTCTGGGCAATTTGGCCAATATGGTCATTGTTGGCCGCCTGCTGAAGGAAACCGGTCTTTATACGCTGGAGGAAATCAAGGCAGGACTGGAAAAGAGCATCCCGCCGACCAAGGCCGCGCTGTTTGATAAGAACGTTAAGGCCATTGAGCTTGGCTTCCAGTATGCATAGGGACGGCTTTACCTATGAAGACGGTCGGGTGCTGACCTGTGATGCACTGTCAGCGACCGGTTTGGTGCGTCATGGCTTTTCTGTGAACCGGGAGGGCACCAGCACGGGGATTTTTACGTCCTTAAATTTAGGCATGCACACGCAGGATGACCCGGAAACGGTGCGACACAATTTCGCTCTGTTTTGCCGGGATCTGTCTGTTGACCCCTGTCATTTGGTTCTGGCGCAGCAGACGCACAGCACCAATATCCGCTCGGTGGTGCCTGCTGACGCGGGCAAGGGACTTTATGCGGATAGTGATTTTACCGAAACCGATGGGTTGATGACCGATCAGCCGGGGTTGGCGCTTGCCACCTTTTACGCGGACTGCACACCGATTTTGCTGCTGGATCCTGTCCGTCGCGTGATTGCCTCCGTTCATTCCGGATGGCGCGGGACTCTGGGCAAAATTGCCCAGCGGGCGGTGCTTGCCATGCGCAAGCAATACGGCTGCCGGAGTGAGGATATTCTGGTGGCTATGGGGCCTTCCATCAAGCAGTGCCACTTTGAGGTGGACGAGGACGTGTACTTTGCATTTTTAGACCGTTTTCGCGGCGAGGCGGAGCGGTGCACCAAGCGGAAAAACGAAAAATATTATATTGATACCGATCGCTTAAACGTACATTCGCTTTTAAAGGCCGGGGTGCTGCAGGAGCATATCAGTGTTTGTCCTCTTTGCACCTATTGCGAGGAGGAACTGTTTTTTTCCCATCGGCGCAGCGGTGAAACCGGACGGATGTGCGCAGTGATTGAACTAAAGTAACGAAAGAAAAAGAATTGAAAGGAGCGGCGTGATGGAACGGGTTGTTCTAGTGGTTGATGATGAAAAACCGATTCTTGATATTTTGAAATATAACCTGGAAAAAGAAGGCTTTCGGGTTTTGGGCGCCGACAACGGCGAGGAAGGTCTGGTTCTGGCGTTAACCCAGAATCCCGATTTGATTCTCCTTGATATAATGCTGCCAAAGCTGGACGGCTTTGATGTCTGCAAGCGAATCCGCGAGAAGTCTAATGTGCCGATTATCATGATCACGGCGCGGGAGGAGGAAGTGGATAAGGTACTGGGTCTGGAACTGGGGGCGGATGATTACATTACAAAGCCCTTCAGCATTCGGGAGGTTATGGCCCGGGTTAAGGCCAATATGCGCCGTTTTGCCGGTGAGGCCAAAGAGGATGCACAGGATATTATTGTGGCGGCGAAGGATCTTGTGATTAACACCACCAAATATGAGGCAATTAAAAACGGCGTTACGCTGGATTTAACTCTGCGTGAATATGAGCTTTTAAAATTCCTTGTCACGCAGCCCAACCGGATTTTTTCCCGTGAGGCGCTGCTTTCCAACGTCTGGGGCTATGAATTTTACGGCGATGTGCGCACGGTGGATGTTACGGTTCGTCGGCTGCGGGAAAAGCTGGAGGACGATTCCAGCAATCCCCAGTACATACTGACAAAGCGCGGCGTTGGATATTACTTTGACAAGGCGGCGGAGTAGAAAAGCAGAGGAGATGCATGATGTTTAAGGGCCTGCAATGGAAAATGGTGACGATTTTCGTGCTGATGGTTTTGGCGATTATGTCCGTTACCGGCACCTTTTTGATTCTCTCTGTGACCAACGCCTACCACAATCTGTTTGCAGGCGAGATGGATTCGATTTTTACCGATTCCTTCATACAGCAGATGGAAACCGGAGCCGCAGAAGGCGAGGACTATCTTAAACGTGTCCTCTCTGCCTATATGGCGCGGATGGGCATTGACTCCTACCGGAACTATTATATCATTGCTGCAGATACCGGCGCAGTGATCGACAGCTCGGCGCCGGTGCCGGAGACCTTTTCCATGCAGACAGCGAATTTGATTACAGCGCTGTCCGGCCATGTGGGAAAAAACGTGAGTCCCCAGGCAGCCATTATGGATTATGCGGTGCCGATACGCGGGGATGGCTTTTTTTACATCATCTATGTGCGCGATACCAAGGAAGAACTGACGGTCGTTATTCAACGCATTTTCAGCATTATTCTGCAGGCGCTTTTATTAGGCGTTTCCATTTCGCTGGTGATGGGATATTTCCTGTCGCGAACCATCACGACGCCCATATCTAACCTGACGCAAAAGGCCAAACGGCTGGCGGAGGGAGAATTTGAATATAAAATCGATGTCAAGTCTGACGATGAAATCGGTACGCTGACGAAAACCTTTAACGATATGTCCGCTAAGCTGCAGGCCGCCATGCTGGAAATGTCCACGGAAAAAAACAAGGTGGAAGCCATTCTTTTAAATATGACAGACGGCGTTATGGCCTTTGCAACAGACGGCAGCTTGATTCATATTAACCCGACAGCGCGGAAAATGTTCTCGCTTTCCGAGGATGAAAGCATTGAATTTGATGAATTTTTTATCCGGCATCATGCGGATATCCGGTTGGGCGATTTGCTCTATCTGGAGGATAACCGGTTCATGGAGCGGGATATTGAATTAAAGAACGTATCCATTAAGGCCAGTTTTGTTGTGTTTGAGGATGAACTTGATAACACCGGTGGTGTGCTGGTGGTGCTGCACGACGTTACCAAGCAGCAGAAGCTGGAAAATTCCCGCCGGGAATTTGTGGCGAATGTTTCTCATGAGCTGCGGACGCCGCTGACCACCATTAAATCCTATGCTGAAACGCTTTTGGACATGGCGGACAGCGCCGACGTACCGGTTACCTTTATTAACACAATTTTGAACGAAACCGACCGTATGACCCGGCTGGTGAAGGATCTTTTGGTGCTGTCCAGTCTGGAGCAGTCGGATCAGCTTAAAAAGACGGAATTCAGCATGCCGGTTCTGCTGTCGGATGTGGTGGATACACTGGAACTGGTAGCTAAGGAGCAGGGGCACAGGCTGTCACTGAAAACTCGCGGCATCTTTGATGTTTTTTACGGTGACCGCGACCGGCTGGAGCAGCTGCTATATAACATCATCTCCAATTCTATTAAATATACGCCCAATGGCGGAAAAATTGAGGTGGAGGCCGGTCAGCTTTACGGTAACGTGTATATAAAGGTGAAGGATAACGGTATTGGGATTCCGGAAAAGGATTTGGGACGGCTTTTTGAACGCTTTTACCGGGTGGATAAGGCGCGGAGCCGGGAAAAGGGCGGCACAGGACTGGGGCTTGCCATTTCCAAAAGCATTGTTGATGCTCACGAAGGCACCATTTCGATTGCCAGCAAGGTGAATCAGGGAACTGAGGTCACCATTTCGTTGCCGGTGCTGCGGCCGGAGTCCGGTCAGCAAGAATTTTGATTTTTTTAAATTGTAAACGGAACATAATCGAATTGTAACACAATTGTAAAAAACTTATGTTACAATAAGAGTAGGTTATTAGACTTGTTAACGGATTTATTTGTTTTTGTGTATTTCATCAGGAGGTGTTTCATTTGGCTGCAAAACGTTCAGTTCACAATATGATAAAAGTCGGCGTTGCGTTGTTGCTGCTGGTTTTCATGATGGGCACTGCGGTGAGTGCTTACGCTGCGCCGGACGTGCTGCCGGGGTCTGTTGAATCGACTGCCGCTGCGCTGGTCACTCTGAAGGCGCCGGAGCAGCTAACCACATCGACCAACAACAGAAAACTGCCGATTTCGGCTACTGCGCCCCAGGGCGTTTTAGTCTCGGTATATCGGTATAATTATTCCACCGGCTGCTATCATAAAATTACAGCAGGGGATGTTCCGCTGGAATCCGTTGTGGGCTCAACCATGCTGTTTGCCGGTCAGGTGGATCTGACCTCCGGCATGAATAAGTTTTTAATCCGTGGCGCTTGGGATGATTCGGTTTATACGGTGGTTAAATTTGACGTTAATGTCTTAAACGAAGGCTTTATGGACCGGATTAAGGGCGTTATCAGTACCATCTTTAATTAAAATACAGACTGTGTGATTATGGGGCGTCCCGGTGGTTTTCATCCGGTCGGATGGAAAACGACGGATGCCCTGTTTTGCTATATAGGCCATAACAGTACCTTGACTATTGTGCTGCTGATATACGGCTGCTCAGGCGGAACAAGCTGCCAGGCGGATTGTCGTTGGGCGGCAGGGGAGGCGGATTATGCTCAAAAAATCAATTAAGAACATACTGCTGATCATCTTGGTTTTGACCGGGTTTATTCTTGTGTATCAGATTTGGTTCAGCAGTTATTTTCTGCCGGATGGATATAATTATTTTGCATCCGGTCTGCGGAGCAAGGTTATAAACCCCATTATTCGTTTGCTGGAAGGGCGGAAAGGTACTGATTTTTCTCAGAATTTGCATACGCTTTTTAAGCCGGAAAAAATAGTCCTGCATGCCTCCGGTGACCGTCGGGTTTTTTCAAGCGGTTCGGAGGAGTTTAATCAGATACGGGTTTTGTCTGCCGACATCATCAGCAACTGCCTGTTAGGTGAGTATGCACTGAAATCCAGAGAAACGGTGGATTTGGAAAGCTATTTTTCTGTTTTAAAGGGCAAATCAATTTATGTGGATTACGGGAAAAATTGTGACTACCGTTTGTTTTCCTATGGCGTCTGCGGTCAGGAGAAAAATCGGTTTACAGACGATTTGAGTGCCATCAGAGGCTATATCATCAGTCTGCATGATGGAATTTTAAACGATATTTCGCTGTATATTATGGATCAGAAAAGCGGTAATATTTACCGCTATACGTTTGAGGCCGATAAAAATCAGCTGGAAAAGCGTCTGGAAGCCTTTATGGCAGCGCCGTCGGTGAGCGGAAGCCCCTCCTATTCCTTTGAACTGAACTTTCATAAGGAACAGGCGCAGTCGGTTTCCAAGGTTCTTTTTGATCCGCTGATTCTGATGGATTTGGTTCCGGTCAATCTGCCGCCGGTGCACGCCTATAGCGCGAATGAGGTTGATCAAATGCTCAGTGAAGGTTTGACGGAGGCAGTGCTGGGTGTGTTTTCCATTAACAACCGCACCATGCGTAAATACACGGATTTGGATAACGCTCGGGTGTTTGTCGAAAATAACGCGACCCTGACGCTCTATCCGGACGGCCTGTTGGAATATCAGGTCGTACAGGGCGGGCGCGGGTTGGACATTACCGGCGGCGCGGATAAGACGGGCTATGATATTTACGCTGCTACAGCGCATGCGGTGGATTTTGTAACAGAGCTTTGCAGTCATATGCCCCCTGCCTTCTTTGATCACCTGCAGATTAATACAAATCTTGTGGACGATGCAGCGCGGCAAGGGGTTTACAGGCTTTATTTTGATTATTGCATCGGCGGCGTTCCCATCCGATACAAAACGGCGGACGGCTATGCCCACACCATTGAAATGGAAATTGATAACGGCTACTTAAAATCCTATCGGCAGTTTATGAAGGCCTATGAAAAGGCGGACGGTGAGGCCTGGCAGATGATGCCCATGCTCAGTGCCGCTGATGCACTGGTGGATTCCCTATACACAGGTGAAAGTCCGCTGCTTATTAAAAAAATCAGCCCATGCTATACGGAGGACGCCGACGGCACTATCGTCCCCAAGTGGAATGCTGTGGTGGACGGAAACGACAGGATGATTGATTAACACAGGTTGAAACGTAAGACTGCCGCAAAGCAGGTACGTCAGATTACGGGCAGAGAAGGTGACCTATGAACTGGGGACGCGCAAAGACAATTTTAATTATTATGTTTTTGGTGACAGATATTTTTTTGCTGGTTGTGTTGCTGCAGACTAAGTTGGTTTTTACCCGGGTGCCGGAACAAACCGTTGCAGAAACCGTACGGATTCTGCAAAATAACGGCCTGGATATTGAACCGTCTGTTATTCCCCGGCGCCGTGCGGAGAACCGGAATATCATTATGCGTAATGCTTTTGAGGAGCCGGCAGCTGCCGCCGACAGGATGTTAGGCAGCTTTGAGACACGAAAGGCGGACAAGCTGCAGCATGAATATCATTTTGTCAGCGAGCAGGCCAGTCTATTTGTCAGCAACGTCGGCTTTACCTATCGCCGGACAAAGGAACCGAAACCCTACAGGATCGGTGATGAACCGACGGCGGAAGTGCTGCAGAGCAAAATTTCCGATCAGCTGGGAAGACTGGGGTTTAACAGAAGGGAAACCTCCATCGATGGCGGGCGGCTGGAAAATGGTTTGTATCATTGTCAGGCCGTGCCCCTGTATCAGGGCGTGAAAATTTATGGCATTTCCATGCATATTACAGCGGACAGTGAGGACATTCTAAGTTTGGAGGGCAGTTGGTTCCGGGCCGTGGAAGCGGAGGTTTATGCGCAGGAGCCGCTTTTAGATATTACGGCGGTGCTGACGGGACTGATTTACCGCGAGGATTGCCGGAATATGCGTATCATGCAGATTGAAAACGCCTTCTACGCCGCTGATGATTATCTGAGCAGCCGCGAAATTGCAGCAGTGCCGGTGTACACAGTGACAGACACCGCACAGCGTAGGCTGTTCTTTGACGCGCGGGTGGGCAACATGATAGAATAAAGGGGAAGGAACGGGATTAATATGTTGGTAGATGTGGCAGAAATTCAAATTCAGTCAGGAAACGGCGGGAACGGATTGGTTTCCTTCCGCCGTGAAAAATATGTAGCAGCCGGCGGCCCGGACGGCGGTGACGGCGGACGGGGCGGCGATGTAATCTTTGCGGCGGACGCGCGGCTTTTAACTTTGATGGATTTTCGTTATAAAAAGGAATATAAGGCGCAAAACGGCGGTGACGGCCGGGGCGCCAAGTGCACCGGCAGCAGCGGTGAGCCGCTGGTGATTCACGTGCCGGTGGGGACTTTAATTAAGGATGCGGAAACTGACAGACCCATCGCGGACTTAAATCATGACGGTGACCGCTTTGTGGCGGCTCGGGGCGGCAACGGCGGCTGGGGCAATGTCCACTTTGCCACAGCGACCCGGCAGGTGCCGAAGTTTGCAAAGCCCGGACAGCGGGGGATATCCCGGCGCATTAAGCTGGAGCTCAAACTGCTGGCCGATGTGGGACTGGTGGGCTTTCCCAATGTGGGAAAATCCACTCTTTTGTCGGTTGTCAGCAGTGCTCGGCCGAAAATCGCCAACTATCATTTTACGACCTTAGAGCCAAATTTGGGCGTGATTTCCGTTGGTGAAGGGGAAAGCTTCGTTATGGCCGACATTCCCGGTATTATCGAAGGCGCCAGCGAGGGCGCCGGTCTGGGGCACGAATTTTTGCGGCACATTGAAAGGACGCGGCTGCTTTTGCACCTTGTGGATGTATCCGGCATTGAGGGGCGGAACCCCATTGAGGATTTTGATACCATTTGTGAGGAAATGCGGCGATATAACCCCCTTTTGGCGGAAAAACCCCAGATTGTTGTTGCCAACAAGACCGATATCGTCACCGATCCTGCGGCCTATGAGGCCTTTAAGCAGGAGATTGAGAATCGTGATCTGTTGCTGTTTGAGATATCTGCCGCAACTAAAAAAGGCACCCGGGAGCTGATGGCCTTTGCCTACGGCTGCTTAAAGGAGCTGCCGGTGCCGGAGCAGGTTGTGTATGAGGATGTTACGGAAGAGGCAGAGGCCATGACCTTCTCCGTCGTCCGGGAAAATGAGGCCTACCGCGTGGAGGGCAGCCGTGCTGAGCATATTGTGGCCAGCACCAACTTTTCAGATTATGAATCCCTTCAATTTTTCCAGCGCTCCCTTCGGGACGCCGGCATTATTGACGCCCTGGAGGCGGCGGGCATCCAGGAGGGCGATCTGGTGCGGATATGCGATCTTGAATTTGAGTTTGTTCATTAAACAGCGGATAGCTGGCTATGCTTAATACTGACAGAAAGGCGGCGACACCATGGATTCACTAACGCTGGAATCCCGAGCTAAAATCAACCTGTCCCTGTTCGTGCTGGGCAAACGGCCGGACGGTTATCATACGATTGAGAGTGTTATGCAAACCGTGGATTTTGGTGACAGGGTCACCATAGAGCTTGCGGATGCGCCCGGGATTCAGCTGGAAACCAATCGGCCGGATTTGCCGGCGGGAGAGGGCAATATTGCGTATCGTGCCGCAGCTCTGTTGCAAAAAACCTTCGACCTTCACCACGGCTTTTTTATCCATCTGGATAAGCGGATTCCGGTGGCCGCCGGGCTGGCTGGCGGCAGCGGCAATGCGGCGGCGGTGCTGCAGGGAATTAATCAGCTGTGCGGATTGGGACTTTCAGACAAGGAACTGGCGGCTCTGGGGTTGACTCTGGGAGCGGATGTTCCCTTCTGCCTGTACGGCCGACCCGCGCTGGCCACGGGCATCGGAGAACGGCTTACGCCGGTGGCCGGGCTTTCCGATTGCTATATTGTTTTGACAAATCCCGGTGTATCGGTTTCCACCGCACTGATTTATCAGGTGCTGGACAGCGGCAATTTGCCGGCAGCCGGTCACACAGACCGGCTTGTAAAAGCCTTAGAGCAAGGCTGCATGAACGAGGCCTTTGCGGAGATGAAAAATGTGATGGAGCCGGCGGCCATCCAATATTGTCCGGCCATTGCTGTTCTGCTTGACCGGCTGCGCTCGTCCGGGGCGGCACATGCCATGATGAGCGGCAGCGGCGCCACCTGTTTCGGGGTCTTTCCGGATCGGCCGGATATGGAGACTCTGCGGCAAACCTTCGGCGATCAGCTCGTGGCGGTGGCAAGACCCATACCTTAACCGGCCGCGTTATCTGTCTTTTCATCTGTTCCGGGTAGGTACACTGCTTTTTGCGGCGCATTTTTGAAACACAGGCGGTACCATCTTTTATCGTTGCTTTTGTACATAAATCGGAGTATATATCCTTTGTTTTGGTCACAAAAAGGGGCTGTCGCACTAAGTCGACAGCCCCTTTTAGAATTTAGAATTCCAAGCTTTACAGCAATGACAAATACAGCTCTTTGATTTCGGCAACGGAGGTTTCTCTCGGGTTACCCGGACGGCAGGCGTCATCATAAGCTGACTGGGCGAGAAAATCAACGTCCTCCGGCTTTACGATTTCTTTCAGGTCAGCGGGGATGCCAACATCCTGTGAAAGCTTCTTGACAGCGTCCACGGCGGCACGTCTTGCATCCTCAAGGCTCATGCTGTCGACACCCTCAATGCCCATTGCTTTTGCAATGTCGCGGTATTTTTCACCGGTTGCCGGTGCGTTATATTCCATTACGGTGGGCAGAATAATGGCGTTCGCAACACCATGGGGCGTGTCATAAACAGCGCCTAAGGGGTGCGCCATAGAGTGAACGATTCCCAAGCCAACGTTAGAAAAGCCCATGCCGGCAATATATTGTCCCAGTGCCATGCCTTCGCGGCCCTCCGGGGTGTTCTGAACAGCATCGCGCAGGGTTTTGGAAATGATTTCAATCGCCTTTAAGTGGAACATATCGCTCATTTCCCATGCGCCGGCTGTGATATACCCCTCAATGGCATGCGTTAACGCGTCCATACCGGTGGCGGCCGTTAAGCCTTTGGGCATGGAGGCCATCATATCGGGGTCGACGATAGCCACAACCGGGATGTCATGCACATCCACGCAAACC
Source organism: uncultured Oscillospiraceae bacterium (assembly GCA_964447945.1). GTDB lineage: Bacteria > Bacillota > Clostridia > UBA1381 > UBA9506 > UMGS755. The sequence continues at coordinate 48,546 of CAYUUO010000004.1, read as the reverse complement.
ATTTTTCTGTTTTTGGCAGAATCGGTGATAACATAGTTAATCGTTACTTCGGCCGCTGTTCCTGCCGTGGTCGGCACGGCGATGATCGGAACGCATTTATTTTTGGTCGGTGCAACACCTTCTAAGGATACAACATCATAAAACTCAGGATTTTTAATAATGATTCCGATTGCCTTTGCGGTGTCCATGGAAGAACCGCCGCCGATGGCAATGATACAGTCAGCCTTGGATGCCTTGAAGGCCTCAACGCCTGTCTGTACATTTTCAATGGTGGGATTGGCCTTAATTTTTGAATAAATTTCATAGGGAATCCCGGCCTTATCCAACACGTCTGTAACCTTGGTGGTGACGCCGAATTGAATCAAATCCGGATCAGAGCAGACAAAGCATTTTGTAAACCCTCTTCCTTTCACCTCGCTGGCAATTTCCGCAATGGCTCCTTTGCCGTGATAGCTTGTTTCGTTGAGTACAATTCTGTTTGCCATTTTCTTTTCCTCCTTGTTGTATTGATGTATATACTATCAGTATATCACACTTTTTCATTATGACAATACCCTAGATGAATTTCAGCAATTTTTTATTATGGATACCCAAGGAAGCAGCGGGAGTGCAGCACTGCTATTTCGGCATGTGTTCATCCGCTGCACAACAGTTTCTTTCCTTAATGTATCGGCGCGCCCAGCAAAAGACAGTTGATATTATGCGTTTAGTTCTTGTCGTGTCTGATTTTTGCCATGGCCTCTGAGATGGCAGCATGCATTTCCGTATCGCTTTCCGGCGTGTGCTGCTTAAGCCAGCTGATATGCGTTCTGGCAGCGTCGCGACCCAACTCGCCTAAGCCCCGGACGGCGGCCAGCTTAATAGGACGCTGATCGTGCTTCATCAGCTCAATCAAAATGTTGTATGAGCCGTCATCGTCAACGGTGCTGCAGGCCTGGGCAACAATCACGCCGATCTTAGGATCGTTTTTGTTCAGTTTGTGACGGAGCTTGTCCCAGTTTTTTTGTTTGGCAAGCTTTGTGGCTTTCTCCAGTGTAAATTCAAACATTTTGTTTCTCCTTCCGCTTAATGAATTATTTAATCAGTAATTATTTAATCAGTCGACCGTTCAAAAGCGGGCGGACGCGGATATGCAGCCTGTCCGTTCGTGTTTTCGGCGGTTTTCTGCTTATGTTTAGAGTATACGTCAAGTTGCATTGACCGTCAAGACGTCAAAAAGAACTTTTATAAAAATTTAACAAAGTTTATAATTTCGACAAAATTTTACACACAGGCAAAAGTATTTCCCCAATATTCATTATAATTATTTGGGATAAATTGACTATCAGAGAATTTTATGCTATAATATCACCATATGAAGTCATGGGCCAGCATGAAGTGAGAAAACGATCTGACTTATGAAATAATATTGACTTTTTTGGCATAATCGTATAATGAGTAAAAGAAATGCATTTAATTTATTTGGAGGTGCTGCAAATGTCAATCCGGTATTCCGTTGTTGTGCCGGTTTTTAATGAGGAATTAGTAGTGGAGGAAAGCTATAAGCGGCTTAAGGCCGTGATGGATACCACCGGCGAGGCCTATGAGTTGATTTTTGTCAACGATGGCAGCCGGGATAAAACGGAGGAGCTGGTCAGCGGTCTCTGCGACCGGGATTCCCATGTGAAGATGATTAGCTTTTCCCGCAATTTCGGCCATCAAACGGCGATTACGGCGGGGATGGACGCGTCCTCCGGCCAGGCCATTGTGGTGATTGATGCCGATTTGCAGGATCCGCCCGAGGTCATTCTGGAAATGATCGAGAAGTGGAAGGAGGGCTTTGACGTTGTATATGGTCAGCGGATTTCCCGAGAAGGGGAAACCGTCTTTAAAAAGCTGACCGCCAAGGCCTTTTACCGTCTTTTGAAAAGTCTGACCAGCGTGGATATTCCTGTTGATACCGGTGATTTCCGGTTGATTGACCGCAAGGTGTGCGACGTTTTAAGCTCCCTGACGGAAAAAAATCGCTATGTTCGCGGTCTTGTCAGCTGGGTGGGCTTCCGCCAGACGGCGGTTCGGTTCCACCGCAAGGAGCGGTTTGCCGGGGAAACCAAATATCCTCTGAAAAAAATGTTGAAATTTGCGCTGGACGGGATCACCACCTTTTCCTATAAGCCCCTGAAGCTGTCCACCTACGTGGGCTTTTTGGTGTCCCTTTTAAGCTTTATTTATCTGCTGGTTGTTATCGGCCTGAAGCTGTTTACCGATCAAACCGTGGCGGGCTGGGCCTCCGCTCTGTCGGTTTCGCTGATTTTTAACGGTGTGATTCTGATGATGCTGGGCATTATCGGGGAATATATCGGCCGGATTTATGATGAAACCAAAAACCGGCCGCTTTATGTGATTCGTGAGAAAAAGGGGTTTACTGATGAAGAAAAGTGATGTTTTACAGGCGGTAAAATTCGCTCTGGTGGGGCTGGTGAATACAGCGCTGGACTATGGTTTGTTTTTTGTATTTTTCTCTCTTTGCAGTCTGGATAAAAACCTTGCCCAAGTGCTGGCAACGGCTCTTGCTATGACCAACAGCTATCTTGTAAACCGATACTGGACCTTTCAAAAGTCCGGTGGCGTGCGGGGCGGAGAAATCTGGCGGTTTATTCTGGTCAACCTGCTGTCTCTCCTCACAACGCTTTTATGCCTGAATTTGTTTTATGACCTTTTGTCACTACATACTCTTGCTAACCGGCTGCTGGCGCTGATCGGCCTTTCCTTCCGCCTGTCCGGGGACAGTGCGGTTATGTTTTGCAAGCTGCTGGCCGTGCCTTTTTCCTTAGCAGTCAACTTTTTGGGTAACCGGCTGTGGGTATTTAAAAATAAGTCCGCAGGAAGAGAGGACAGCAAATGAGAACGATTCATACAGATACCATCATTGAGGCGGTGCGCGCCCTGTGTATTGACGCCAACTGCAATCTGGGCGGCGACGTTCGCCGCGCCATTTTAGCGGCCCGGGCGAAGGAAGAGGCGGGCCCGGCCGCCCATGTGCTGGAGGAACTGATTAAAAACGCAGATGTCGCCCGGGACGGGCAGATTCCCATTTGTCAGGATACCGGCATGGCGGTGTTTTTTGTCCGTCTGGGTCAGCAAGTGCACATTGAGGGCGGCCTGTTGACAGAGGCCATAGCAGAGGGCGTTCGCCGTGGCTATCAGGAGGGATATTTGCGGAAATCCGTTGTGGCCGATCCTATACGCCGGGGCAATACCGGGGATAACACGCCGCCGGTCATTCACTTGGAGCTGACGGCCGGCGACCGGCTGGAGCTGACCTTTGCCCCTAAGGGCTTTGGCAGTGAAAACATGAGTGCGGCCAAAATGCTCAAGCCCGCAGAAGGTCTGGCAGGCGTGATGGATTTTGTCACCGAGGCAGTGCGCCGAGCCGGCTCGAACCCCTGTCCGCCTGTTGTGGTGGGCGTGGGTCTGGGCGGTACCTTTGAAAAATGCGCCCTGCTTTCCAAATATGCCCTGACCCGGGAAATTGGCTCTCACAATCCGGATCCTTATTATGCGGAGCTGGAGCAGACCCTGCTGGAACGGATTAACGCGCTGGGCATCGGCCCTCAGGGGTTGGGCGGCCGCACAACGGCGCTGGCGGTGCATATTGAGACCTTTCCCACCCATATTGCCGGTTTGCCCTGCTGTGTGAATTTGAACTGTCATGTGGCTCGGCATAAAACAGTGGTTTTATAACTCAATATAAGATGCCTTCCGGACGGCAGTTTTCGCAGAATCCGGCCGATGATGGGTTATGCACCTTATTGAAAGTTATTAACAGGGCAGAGGACTTTCTGTCATACAAATGTAATGAAAATGCCGTTTTTATGCGGAAAAATGGCAAAAAACTGTTCATAACCCTGTGGATAATGTTGATAACTTCCGGTTTTTCAACCGGGCTGTCAAGCATTTTGTGAAGAATTAGTCAATTTGTGATATTATTTTTTGGAATAACACTTGAATATTAATGAAAAACAATATATAATGAATATGATAACATAAAAAGCGTATGGAGGTTCTTATGACAAAACGATATAAGCGGATTCTGCTTAAAATCAGCGGCGAGGCACTGGCAGGCGGGAAGGGAACCGGTCTTGATTTTGATACCTTGGGCCGTATTGCGGCTGTGGTGAAGCAGTGTAACGAGTCTGGCGTCCAAATGGCCATTGTTGTGGGCGGCGGCAACTTCTGGCGGGGTCGCTCCGGCGGCGATATGGACAGAACCCGCGCCGACCATATGGGCATGCTGGCGACGGTCATTAATTCTCTGGCCATGCAGAGTGCGCTGGAGGCGGCAGGTGTTCCCACTCGGGTGCAGACGGCGATTGAAATGCGGCAGATTGCAGAGCCCTATATCCGGGGCAAGGCCATCCGCCACATGGAAAAGGGGCGGGTTGTGGTCTTTGGTTGCGGCACCGGTAATCCCTTCTTTTCAACGGATACGGCGGCGGCTCTCCGCGCAGCGGAAATTGAAGCGGAGGCCATTTTTCTGGCCAAAAAGGTGGATGCGGTTTATGACAGCGATCCCGCGCAAAATCCCAACGCGAAACGGTTTGACAGCCTGACCTATATCGATGTGTTAAACCGCGGTCTGGGCGTTATGGACTCAACGGCCACCTCCTTGTGTATGGATAATGATATCCCGATTCTGGTGTTTGGTATTGACGATCCGCAAAACATCATACGGGTACTTAACGGCGAAAAAATCGGTACGATTGTTTCAAACGGATAAGTCCGGATGCAGACGCCGGCAGATACTTAACAAAACGAAAGGACGGATTTGACAATGTATGAAGATGTAAAAGGAAAAATGGATAAAGCGATCGCTTCGCTGGAAAACGACTATGCTGCAATCCGTGCAGGCCGTGCCAATCCCGCCCTGCTGGATAAAGTGACGGTGGATTATTACGGTACGCCCACGCCAATCCCACAGGTAGGCTCTGTTTCTGTACCGGAGGCGCGTATGATGGTGATTCAGCCCTGGGACGCCTCCATTTTAGGCGACATTGAAAAGGCTATTTTGAAATCGGATTTAGGTCTGACGCCCAATAACGATGGCAAAGTACTGCGGATTAACTTCCCCGCGCTGACAGAGGAACGCCGCAAGGAGCTGGTTAAGAGCATTTCCAAGCGTGCGGAGGAGGCCAAGGTGGTTATTCGCAACATTCGTCGGGATGCGCTGGAGGCCTTTAAGGCGCAGAAGAAAAAGGGTGAAATTACCGAGGATGACTTAAAAGACGCCGAGACGGATATCCAAAAGCTGACCGATCAGTACAGTAAGGATATTGATACAATTGCGGCGAAAAAAGACAAGGAAATTATGGAAATTTAAAAAACCCGGTCTTGATGAGCATTGGGAATTGTAAGGGGAAGGATATGTTTAAGGCATTCAACAGGCTGCGTCCTGAAACGCGGCTTTTGCGGGAGGTTGATCCCGATAATCTGCCCCGCCATGTGGGCATCATTATGGACGGCAACGGCCGCTGGGCACAAAAGCGGGGGCTGCCCCGCAGTGCGGGACACAGAGCCGGCGCCCAGAATTTAAAGACAATTACGGAATTTGCCGGCGAGATGGGGATTCGGTATATCACGGCCTATGCCTTCAGCACGGAGAATTGGAAACGTCCCAAGGAGGAGGTCGACGCGCTGATGCAGCTTTTGCTCGACTATCTGCGGGATAAGAAACAGCTGGCCGGCAAAAATGTGACCATCCGCGTTATCGGCGACCGGAGCGCGCTTTCGGAGGAAATTAACCACGAGATCGATGTGGTTGAGGATTACACGAAGGATCGCGACGGCATGGTGCTGTATCTGGCCATTAACTACGGAGGCCGCCAGGAAATTGTCCGGGCGGTCAATCAGCTGTGCCGGCAGGTTCGTGAGGGGCATCTGGAGCCGGGTGATGTGACAGAGGCTATGGTTTCCGGCCAGCTCTATACGGCGGAGGTGCCGGAGGCGGATCTAATTATCCGCCCCAGCGGGGAGCTGCGGTTGTCTAATTTCCTTTTGTGGCAGTCGGCCTACAGTGAATTTTGGTTTTCAGATATTAACTGGCCTGATTTTTCCACGCGGGATTTTACCCGGGCAATTCTGGATTATCAGAACCGGAACAGACGGTTTGGTGCCTGAGGCGTCCGGCCGGCGCTGCGGCAGGCTTTGCCGTTTCGTCAATCAAATACACCATGGAAGGGAGCAAAGGCTGTGTCGAAGCTGAAAGTTCGCTTAATCAGTGCATTGATCGGTGCGGTGTTTGTGCTGGGAATGATTTTTTCAACACCGGTTATTTTCCATATTGCGGTGGCAGCTACCTGTTTTTTGGTGCTGCATGAGCTGCATGTTACCTTTAAGCAGGAAACAAAGTGGCAGATCGTTCTGCTTGACTATGTTTTTGCCGCGGTGCTGCTAATGGCGCCGCTGGTTCACTTTAGCTTTCAGAGCGGAACGATAACCTTTTTCCTGGTGATTTATTTGATGCTGCTGCTCATTTGTTCCGTCATCTGGCATGACCGGATTAAATTCACAGATGTGACTCGCTCCTTTTTTATGTTGATTTATGCGGTGCTGTTTCCCATGCACCTGACGTACATACGAATGATGGATCAGGGCTTGGTGTTGGTCTTTCTGCCGTTTTTGGGGGCATGGATGCCGGACACCTTCGCCTATTTTGCGGGACGCCTGTTCGGCAAACATAAGCTGATCCCCGGCGTTAGCCCCAATAAAACAGTGGAGGGCGCCGTGGGGGCGGTTTTTGGTGCCGTGCTGATGTTTGTTGTTTACGGCTTGGTGATTACCGGCTGCTTTGATTTTTCTGTCCACTATCCGGCTCTTTTGGGACTGGCGCTTTTATGCGGCGTCATCGCCCAGTTCGGCGATTTGGCGGCGTCTGTTATCAAGCGGGAGTGCAACATGAAGGATTTCGGGAATTTAATCCCCGGCCACGGCGGCATTTTAGACCGGGTGGACAGTCTGGTGTTTATCGCGCCGGTTGTGTATTATTTTTTGATGATATTTGAGGTTGTATACAAATGATGAATGTAACGATACTGGGCTCTACCGGCTCCATCGGCACCCAGACGCTGGAGGTCATAAGAAGCCGGGAGGATATTTCGGTGGTTGGCCTTTCTGCGGGGCGCAATATTCAGCTTTTGGAGGCGCAAATCCGTGAGTTTCGGCCGCGGCTTGCCTGCGTGGCTGAGGAAGAAGCGGCAAAGGAGCTGCGAACGCGGGTTGCCGATACCGATACGCGGGTTCTATCCGGCACAGCGGGCATGGAAACATTGGCGCAAGTGCCGGACTGCCATACGGTTGTGGCGGCCATTGTCGGGCTGGCAGGGCTCCGGCCGGCGCTTGCTGCCGTGAAAGCCGGAAAACGGCTGGCGCTGGCTAACAAAGAAACCTTGGTGGCGGCGGGGGATATTGTCCGCCGGGAACTGAAACAATCCGGCGGGGAGCTGATTCCGGTGGACAGCGAGCACAGCGCGGTGTTCCAGTGTTTGGAGGCTGTGGCCAGGGACAGACGTCCGGCGGAGGTTAAGCGTATTTTGCTGACGGCATCCGGCGGGCCTTTCGTAGGCAAAACCCGGGAAGCACTTGCAGACATCACGCCGGAGGCGGCACTGCGCCACCCCAACTGGGATATGGGCGCGAAAATCACAATCGATTCGGCAACGCTGATGAATAAAGGGCTGGAGGTGTTAGAAGCCGCACAGCTTTTTTGTGTTTCTGCGGATAAAATTGATGTGCTGGTGCATCGGCAGAGCATTGTTCACTCCATGGTGGAGCTGACAGACGGCGCGGTGCTGGCGCAGCTGGGTGTGCCGGATATGAAGCTGCCCATTCAATATGCCCTGACCTACCCGGAGCGGCTGCCCATGACAGGCAATACGCTGGATTTGGCTGCCATCGGCAATCTGACCTTTGAAAAACCGGATACGGAGACCTTTCGCTGTCTGGCGCTGGCGTATGATGCGGCGCGGATTGGGCATACTATGCCCTGTGTGCTGAACGGCGCCAACGAAGCGGCGGTTTCACTGTTTTTACATAGAAAAATTCGTTTTTTGGAAATCGGCGACATGATTGAACAGGTGATGCAGAGCCACACGATTGTGAAAAATCCTGCTTTAGAAGATATTTTAGAGGCTGACCGCTGGGCCAGAGAAAAGGTTTTATCATTGGCCGGGCAATAGCGGCACTGTCTTCGTTTACGCCTTTTCCGCCCACAGTGAGGGATTGACGTAAATTACTTTTGTGGGCAGAAAGGCGACTGGAGCTTTATGACTACATTTTGGACTGTTATCGCAGCTGTGTTGATTTTTTGTATTCTGATTTTTGTGCATGAGCTGGGTCATTTTATTTCCGCTAAGCTGCTGGGCATCCGTGTCCATGAATTTGCCATCGGCATGGGGCCAAAGCTGTTGGGACGGCGCAAGGGCGAAACGCTGTATTCCGTTCGTGCACTGCCCATCGGCGGCTTTTGCGCGCTGGAGGGGGAGGATCAGAGTTCGGCAGATCCGCGGGCTCTGTCCAATAAACCGGCCTGGGCCAAGCTGATTGTGATGGCGGCAGGCTCTTGTATGAATCTTATTCTGGGGCTTTTTCTGCTGTTCTGGCTTTACGGCACAGCGCGGGGGATTACTGTCCCGCAGATCGCGTCGGTCGACGAAGGCGGCGCGGCGGCGCTGGCCGGACTCCGGGCAGGCGATGAAATTGTGGTGTTAAACGGCAGCCGGATTCACATTGCCGGCGATTTATATTGGGAAAAGGCAAAGCTGACAGACGCGCCGGTTGATGTTACCGTTCGGCGCGGCGGCGAAAAGCAAACGCTGACGCTGACGCCGCAGGCAGCAGGGGGCGGCGTCAATCTGGGCATCCGGCTAATGCAAAAGGAAAACAGCTTTGGCCTAACGGTGAAAACAGGCGCTTACAGCACGGTTTTTTATGCCCGCGTTGTGCTTGAAACCTTGGTTGATCTGCTGCGCGGACAAATCAGCTTCAGCAGCATGTCGGGCCCCATCGGTATTGTTTCGGAAATCGGAACGGCGGTGCAGCAAACAGCGGAAACAGGCTGGCAGGGCTTTTTAAATTTGCTGCAATTGACAATTTTGTTGACGATTAATCTGGGCGTGTTTAACTTGCTGCCCATTCCGGCTTTAGACGGCGGACGGATTTTTTTTGTGCTTGTGGAGATGATCCGCAGAAAGCCGCTGCCGCCGGAAAAAGAGGGACTGGTGCATATGATTGGTTTTGCGCTGTTGATTCTTCTGTCCCTTGTCATTGCCTATATGGATGTGTTAAAGCTGCTGGTTTAGGCTGTGGCGGCGCGCATGGGTGAAACTGATGAAATGCTGATAAACAGGCGGCGCGCATGGCCGTTACGTTATCGCAGGAAAGGAACATAGCATGGGAAAAATTCAGGTGCTGGATAAATCCGTTTCTAACAAAATAGCGGCAGGCGAGGTGGTTGAGCGGCCTGCGTCTGTGGTGAAGGAGCTTTTGGAAAACGCCTTGGATGCCGGCGCGACCCATATTGTTACCGAAATTAAAAACGGCGGCATTACCTATATCCGGGTGACAGACAACGGCTGCGGCATTGCCCGGGAGGATGTGCCGGTGGCCATTTTACGCCATGCGACCAGCAAAATCACTGACGCGGCGGATTTAGACGCCATTATGACCCTGGGCTTTCGCGGTGAGGCGCTTTCCAGCATTGCGGCCGTGAGTAAAATGGAAATTTATACCCGAACGGCGGCCGAGGAAACCGGTACCCATTTGATGTCGGAGAACGGCACCATAACGGAATGCTGTGAAGCCGGCTGTCCTGCCGGCACAACGGTGATTATCCGGGATTTGTTTATGACTACGCCCGCCCGCATGAAATTCTTGCGAAAGAACTATACGGAGGCTGGTTATATCGGCGATATTGTTAACCGTTTGGCTCTGGCGCGTTCTGACGTATCCTTCCGGCTATTGACAGATGGCAAGGAAACGCTGTTTACAGCCGGGGATTCTGATCTTTTAGGCTGTATCTTTGCTGTTTACGGCAAGGATATGAAAAATACAATGCGGCCGGCGGCCTACGCCGAGGGCGGCGTGAGCGTCAGTGGCTTTTGTGCAACAGGTGCCGGGGCCCGGCCTAACCGGAGCATGCAAAGCTTTTTCGTCAACGGGCGATATATCAAGAGTCCTCTCCTGGCACGGGCAGTGGAGGAGGCCTATAAAAATGAGGTGATGGGCGGCAAGTTCCCCGCCTGCGTTTTGCTTTTAACCCTGCCGCCGGCCATGGTGGATATTAATGTGCATCCCACAAAGCTGGAGGCCAAATTCGCCGATGAAAAAGCGGTTTATCACTGCGTATATTGGGCGGCGAAGAATGCGCTGTATCAGAAAAATGAAATTCCGGCGGTTACCCTTGCGGCAGAGGAGGAAGCCGTTACGCCGCCTGTTATGCCCCGGGAGCGGCAGGAAACCCCCTGCAAGCCGCGCGCTGCGGCCGTGCGTTCTGCGGTGGTGATGCAGGAAACGGCGGCGCAGCTGCGGCCGGAGCCCACTCCCTTTGTCTGGCGCGGCATTTCCCAAAGGACGGACAACGGCCATGAGAAAATCACCTTCGGCACTGAACGGAAAATGCCGGCAGGAACGAAAACAGAGGCAGTGCCGGAGTCAGTGGGCGAACAAGCCAAAACGGTACCCATACATACGGCGGCAGAGAAGCCGCTCCCTTGCAGGAAGCCGGATGCGCCGTCTCCCGTGCCAGCTAGTGACGCTGTGAAAGTTTCTGAAGAGCGGGCGACCCCGGAAGCCGTGCAGACAGGGGTGGAGACAGAAAAGACAGCGGCCTATCGGATTTGCGGTCAAGTGTTTGATACTTATATTATTGTGGAAAAGGACGGACAGATGCTGTTGGTGGATCAGCACGCGGCTCATGAACGGCTCCGTTACGAGGCCTTGTTAAAGCAGTTTGAGGGGCGGCGGGTGCAGTCCCAAATGCTCCTTTTGCCGGTTACCGTCCGGCTGACGGCGGCAGAGGAGGGACTGTTCCGGGAATATCAGGACATGCTGTCCGACATGGGCTTTGAGGCAGAGCCCTTTGGCGATAAAACAGTCATTCTGCGCGGCGCGCCGGAGGCTCTGGACGAACAGGCGCTGCAGGGGTTATTTTTAGAGGTGCTGGGGCATTTGGGAGACAGACGGAAGGATGCCCGAGGACAAAAGGCACAACGGGCGCTATATACCATCGCCTGTAAAAGCGCGGTCAAGGCCGGTAATAAGCTGAAGGAGGCAGAAATCCGCACGTTGCTTGATGCCGTTTTTGCCTTAGATGCGATTAATACCTGCCCCCATGGCCGTCCGATTACCATAGCCATGACGAAGGGGTTTATTGAAAAACAGTTTAAGCGGATTGTTTAGGCTGACGGGAATTGAACACCATGCGCCTTATGCCGGTTAAATTTCTGTCTCTGAAAATCGGTGTTCGGATTTATATCATCTGCCTAGGCAAAGGGGAGGAACTATGAACCGTATCATTGTGGTGGCGGGGCCCACCGCCAGCGGCAAAACGGATTTGGCTATCCGGCTGGCTGAACACTATGGCGGCGAGGTGGTGTCCGCCGACTCCATTCAAATTTACCGGGCGCTGGATATTGCCAGCGCTAAGCCCAGCGAAGTCGAGAAAAAAGGGATTCCGCACCATTTGATCGATATTCTGTCGCCCTTTGACCGCTTTTCTGTAGCAGAGTATGTCAAACAAGCCAGAGTCTGTATGGACGATATTCTCTCCCGCGGCCGTCTGCCCATTGTGGCAGGCGGTACGGGGCTTTATATATCCGCCTTGGTGGATCATATTGAATTTACAGAGGAAACCCCTGATCCTTCCGTGCGCAGCCGGCTTTTGGAGGCAGCGGCTGCCGGAGGAGCCGAGGCACTGTATGAACGGCTGCGGCAGCTGGATCCTGAGGCGGCGGACAACATTCACCCTCATAACGTTAAAAGGGTGGTGCGTGCACTGGAAATTTATGAAACCACGGGGATGACCTTAACAGAGCAAAACGCCCGTTCGCGGCAGGAACCGTCGCCCTATGCCCCCTATATGGTGGCTCTTTGCCCGCCGCGGCCGCTTTTATATGAGCGCATTGACCGGCGGGTGGATGCCATGGTACAAAAAGGGCTTTTCGAAGAAAGCCGCCGTCTGCGGGATATGGGTCTGACCCGGGATATGCAGTCTATGCAGGGCATTGGCTACAAGGAGGTTTTTGACTATCTGGACGGTCTTGTAAGCCGGGAGGCCTGCATCGAGGAAATTAAAAAGGCAACGCGGCGGTATGCCAAGCGCCAGCTGACGTGGTTCCGGCGCGACAAGCGATATCGCTGGATTGACCCCCTTGAGGAAGACGCCATGGCGGTGGTGCTGGAGGAATTTGCATGGAAGAAGCCCTGAAAATTACCGGCTCCGTTACGGAGGTTATCTATTTTAATAAGGAAAACGGCTACAGCATTTTTGATTTGCTGACGGAGGAACAGGAGGTCATCACCTGCACAGGAACGCTGCCCTTTGTCAGCCCCGGAGAGAGCCTGACGGTGATGGGCGGCTGGCACTACCACCCCAGCTACGGCAAACAGCTGAAACTGACGGGCTTTACCCGGCCGGAGCCTGACGGCGAGACGGAAATTCTCAGCTTTCTGGCCTCCGGGATTATTCCCGGTGTTCGGCGGGCCACGGCGGAGAAAATGGTATCCCGCTTCGGCCCGGACACCCTGCGCGTCATTGCCGATACGCCGGAGCGTTTGGCGGAAATTAAGGGGATAACGGCGAAGCGCGCTTTTGAAATCCATCGTGCCTATCTGGAAACGCAGGATTTGGAACAGCTGATTATGTTTATGCAAAAGCATGGCATTGCTACCGGCCATGCCATGCGGCTTTATGAGCTGTTCGGCAGCCGGGCGGTCAGCAAGATTGAAGAAAATCCCTATTTACTTTGCGAGCATCTGCGTGGCGTGAGCTTTCGAATCGCTGACGGTGTGGCCAGAAGTCTGGGGATTCAGCCGGAGGATGAAAACCGCATTCGCGCCGGTGTGAAGCACACCTTGACCTACAGTGCCTTTTCCGGCGGTCACACCTATCTGCCCCGGACACTTTTGGTCAGCACGGCCGCCAGACTGCTGGCGGCGGACGAACTTCTGGTGGAAAACGCATTGGTTTCTCTTCTTTCGGCCGGTGCCCTGATCAGCGACCGGATCGACGGTGAAGAAGGGGTATTTTTGCCTGCCCTGTATCAGGCGGAGCGGCGTTTGGGGCGGCATCTGGCGGCAATGGCCGGACAAGATAAGGACGCAGATTTTGCGGCCTGCCAGGCAGCTGACGAGGAAATTACCGCACTGGAGGCTGAGCAGGGCATTAAGCTGACACCACTGCAGCGAGAGGCGGTTATGACCGGGCTGACGGCAGGACTTTCCATCATCACCGGCGGGCCGGGCACCGGTAAAACAACCATCATCCGCTTTTTAATCGCGGCCTTTACACAGCGGAAAAAGAAAATTGCCCTCTGCGCGCCGACAGGCCGAGCTGCCAAGCGCATGAGCCAGCTATCCGGCTGTGAGGCCAAAACCATCCACCGGCTTTTAGAGGTGGGCTATTCCGGCGATGATGATTTGCTGCGGGAATACAGCAAAAACGCGGAGGATCCCCTGTCGGAGAATGTCATTATTGTCGATGAGGCCAGTATGGCGGATGTGCTGTTGTTGTCGGCACTGACAGAGGCTATCCGTCCCGGCGGACAGCTGATTTTAGTGGGTGATTCCGACCAATTGCCGCCGGTGGGGCCGGGCAATGCCTTAAAGGACTCAATCGCCTCCGGCCAGGCGCCGGTGGTGCGGCTGGACACGGTGTTCCGGCAGGCGGAGGAAAGCATGATTGTGCTGAATGCCCATCGGATTAACCGCGGCGAATCGCCGGTTTATAATCAAAAGGATAAGGATTTCTTTTTTGTCAACGCGCTGGGTGCTGAATCCATTGCCCAAAAGCTGACGGAGGTTGTCAGCCTTCGGCTGCCGAAGGCCTATGGCCTTGACCCTCTGCGGGATATTCAGGTCATTTCCCCCATGAAAAAGACCACAGCCGGCGTGCTGAACTTAAACAAGCTGCTGCAGGAGGCCTTAAACCCGCCCCGAAAGGGATGCCGTGAGCGTATCAGCACCTTGCGTACCCTGCGGGAGGGGGACAAGGTTATGCAGATTAAAAATAATTATGACCTGCCCTGGGAGGCCTTAGACGGCCGCCAGGAGGGGGTTGGCGTTTACAACGGAGATATCGGCGTCATTGAAAGCATTGAGCCGGAGGCCGTCAGCGTGGTGTTCGACGGTGAAAGGCGGGTGCTGTATAAGCTTCCCATGCTGGAGGAACTGGAGCATGCCTATGCGGTGACGGTGCATAAAAGCCAGGGCAGCGAGTTCCCGGCTGTGGTGATGCCAGTTTTTCACGGTGTTCCCCGGCTGATGACCCGGAATCTTTTATACACTGCCGTGACCCGGGCATCCCGGCTGGTGGTTTTGGTGGGGCAGAAAAGTGCAGTGGATACGATGATCGGCAATAATTTTGAAGAAAAGAGATATTCGGCTCTGCCAGCGTTTTTTGCAGCAGAGCAGTGAGGCAGACATGGATAATCAGATTACATATCCTTATATAGATGAATTTTTAAACGCCCTCCAAACGCCGGAGGACGGCTTTTTGCGTGAGTTGGAGGGAAAGTGCCGCAGGGAAGGAATTCCGGCGGCAACCCGGCCCACGGCTCGGCTTTTGTATCTGCTGGCCGCTGCCAAACGGCCGAAGCGGATTTTGGAAATCGGTACGGCGGCGGGCTATTCGGCATTGGTTCTGTATTTGGGCTCAGGCAGGCAATCGCACATCATCACCATCGAAAAGGATGAGGAGCGGTTTTTACTGGCGCGGCAGAATTTGCGCCGCTTTGGCGCTCTGGATCAGGTTAAGCCCATCTGCGGCGATGCGGAGGAGGTTTTGGATACACTGGACGGTACCTTTGAGATGGCCTTTATTGACGCGGCCAAGGGCGCCAGTCAGCGCTATTTTGACAAGGTGCTGCCCAAAATCGCCCCCGGCGGCCTGATTATTACGGATAATGTGCTGTATGGCGGCCGAACGGCGGCACCCGGGGAACCGGCGCATAAGCACAGAACCGGCGTGAAGGCCATGCGCGAGTATCTGGCCTGTCTTTGCCATGATCCGCGGTTTTATACGGCGGTGCTGCCGGTGGGGGATGGCGTGGCAATAACGCTTATTAAGGAATAATGGGAGGAACAGCATGTACGTAATCGTAGGAATTGGGAATCCGGGGCGGCAATATGAAAACACAAAGCATAACATCGGCTTCATCAGTCTGGATTTTTTATCGGCCTCATGGAACATTCCCATGCGTCAAATCAAGCACAAGGCAGTGATCGGTGAGGGGCAGATTAAGGGGGAGCGGGTGCTTTTAGTCAAGCCCCAGACCTTTGTGAACCTGTCCGGCGAGAGCGTGGGAGAGATCATGCGGTTTTATAAATTGCCGCCGGAAAATCTGATTGTGATTTATGATGATGTGAATTTAGATACAGGTCGCGTCCGTATTCGCCCCAAGGGCTCCGACGGCGGGCACAACGGTATGAAATCCATTATTTATCATCTTAGAAGCGACAGCTTTCCCCGCATCCGGCTGGGCGTGGGGCAAAAGCCGCCGACCTATGACCTGGCAGACTGGGTGTTGGCGAAATTTACCGATGAGGAGATTAAATTAATGGCCGCGGCAGTGGATCGGGTGCCGGATATGGTGGAGGAAATTATCCAAAAAGGCGTGCCGAGCGCGATGAACCGGTTTAACGGCGCGCAGTAAAGCAAGACATTATTGATTGAAACGGCGTGAGCAGATTGTTTGAAAAAGTTTTATCAACTAAAAAAGAGTGGAGAATGCTCCGGGAAGCGGTTTGCCAGAATCACCTGCCTCTTTCCGTCACAGGCCTGACGGAGCAGGCTAAGGCGCAGCTGACCGCGGCTGTTTGCGCCCAAAAACAGGCGGGCGGCATGGTGGTTTGCGACAGCGATTATACCGCCCGGCGGTTTTGTGAGGATTTAAATTTTTTTCTGGGTATGGACAGCATCTACTACCCTTCCAAGGAAATTGAATATTATCATGTAGATGCTAAAAGTAATGAACTGGAATCCCAGCGTCTGGCGGCTCTGGGACGGTTGGCGGAGGATGGTGACCGCACCGTTTTTGTTCTGGGTGTGGATGCGCTGTTGCAGTTTGCAGCGGATTTTGCCGCCTTTAAAAGCTCCATCATCACCCTGACGGACGGCGGCAGTTATGAAAGTGATGAACTGCTCCGGCAGCTGGAGGCGCTGGGCTATGTCCGGGAGGACATGGTGGAGGCCCGCGGCCAGTTTTCCGTCAGAGGCGGCATTGTGGACGTGTACCCGCCTGCCGCTGAAAATCCTTATCGCATTGAATTTTTCGGGGAGGAAATTGATTCCATCCGGGAATTTGATCCCATTATGCAAACCTCTGTGCAGCGTCTTGGCGAGGTGCGGATTGAAGCTGCCCGGGAGCAGCTTTCCGATCAATGCGGGCATCCTTGCGTGGCAGATTATATGCCGGAGAATGCCGTGGTTTTCTTTAATGAGCCGGAACGGATTCGGGAGCGCGCGGAGGGGCTTTTGTGGGATATTGGCGAGACGGTGACGGCACTGTTGGAAAAGGGTGTGATTGAAAAGGCCGAGGAGGCCTATATTCATGACTACGGTCAGGTTTTGGCGCGGCTCTTAACCCATCCCTTTATCGGACTGTTCACCCTGCCGCAATCCACGCGGGACTACAGGCCGAAGATGGCGGTTAACCTAACCAGTCACGGCATGAACACCTATTCCGGTCAGCGGGAGCTGCTTTATGCCGACCTGCGGACATGGCTGGATCGTGGCTGGGCCGTTGTGATTGCGGCGGCGTCCTCCCTGCAATGTGAGGCACTGTTTACCGAGCTGTCTAATCAGGCATTTCCGGTGTTCATTGATAAAACAGCAGACAATGCGTCGCCGGGCAAAATCCTGCTTACCGAGGGGACACTGAAAAAGGGCTTTTCCTATCCGGAGTGTGGTCTGGCGGTGCTGACGGGCAGTGAAATTTTTGGCCGGGAAACCCGAAAGGCGCGGCGCAGAAAGGCAGTCAAGGGCAATAAACTGAAAAGCTTTGACGATTTGGACATCGGCGATTATGTGGTGCATGCTACCCACGGCATCGGCCAATATGTGGGGCTTGACACCCTGACGGTGGAAGGGCATTATAAGGATTATTTGAAAATAAAATACGCAGGTGATGATTTTTTATACGTCCCCTGCGATCAACTGGAGCTATTGCAGAAATATATCGGCAAGGAGGCGCGGGTACGCCTTTCCAAAATGGGCGGCGCAGATTTTGCCCGGCAAAAGGCTAAGGTGAAAAAATCCACCATGGAGCTGGCACAGGGCTTGATTCAGCTATATGCCGCCCGCCAGGCCTCCTCCGGCTACGCCTATTCGCCGGATACCACCTGGCAGAAGGAATTTGAGGATCATTTTCCCTATGAGGAAACGGAGGATCAGCTAAGCGCCATTGCCGAGGTTAAGGCGGATATGGAAAGCCCCCGCCCCATGGATCGGCTGCTCTGCGGCGACGTGGGCTACGGCAAAACGGAGGTGGCACTCCGGGCGGCCTTTAAGGCAGTGCAGGACTCCAAGCAGGTGGCCTATCTGGCGCCCACAACGGTGCTGGCACTGCAGCATTATAACACCTTTACGCAGCGCATGAAGGCCTTCCCCGTTAAGGTTGAGTTATTAAGCCGCCTGATTTCTGCCCGGGAGCAGGGGGCGGTTTTAAAACGGCTGAAAAGCGGAGAAACGGATATTGTTATCGGCACCCACAGGCTGTTGGGTAAGGATATTGAGTTCCACGATCTGGGTCTTTTAGTCATCGACGAGGAGCAGCGGTTCGGCGTGCGGCACAAGGAACGGATTAAGGAAATGAAGAATAACGTGGACGTGCTGACCCTGTCGGCCACACCCATTCCCCGGACGCTCCACATGTCCATGGTGAATATTAAAGATATGAGTCTGCTTTCGGAGCCGCCCCGGGATCGCTACCCCGTATCGACCTACGTGGTGGAGCATAACCCGGTCATTGTTGAGGATGCCATTAAAAAGGAATTGTCCCGGGGCGGACAGGTTTATTATTTGCATAATCAGACACAAAGCATCGCATCCTGCGCACGGCGGCTGCAGGCAGCACTGCCGGAGGCGCGGATTCGCTATGCACACGGGCAGATGGATCCGGAGGAGCTGGAGGATGTCATGCTCAAAATGCAGGCCGGGGAGATTGATATTTTAGTCTGCACCACCATTATCGAAACCGGGCTGGATATTCAGAATGTGAACACCATGATTGTGGAGGATGCCGACCGCCTGGGGCTTTCTCAGCTTTATCAGCTGCGGGGCCGGGTGGGACGCAGCAACCGGCGGGCATACTGTTACCTGACCTATAAGCGCAGCAAGGCTCTGCGTGAGGAGGCGGTGAAGCGTCTGTCCGCCATCCGCGAGTTTACCGAGTTCGGCTCCGGCTTTAAAATTGCCATGCGCGATCTGGAAATCCGGGGCGCCGGTAATCTGCTGGGCGCGGAGCAGCACGGTCATATGGAAACTGTTGGATATGATATGTATTGCCGGCTGTTGGAGGAGTGTATCAATGAGCTGCAGGGCCGTCCGGCGCAGGCGGAGGACTGGGAGCCGCAGCTGGATTTTGAGGCAGATGCTTATATTCCGGCGACCTATATCCGCAGCCACCGGCTCCGGCTGGAGTTTTATAAAAAAATTGCCGCTGTGGCAACAGAGGAGGACGCCAGGGAAACGGCAGAGGAATTAATCGACCGCTTCGGCGATTATCCCGCCAGTGTGGGGAATTTGCTCCTGGCGGCGCAGAGCCGTGCGCTGGCCAAGGAAACCGGCATTTCACAGGTAACGGTTCGGGAGGGCAGCGTGCTGTGCTATTTTAAGGATGGCTTTGACCCGGCGGAGATAGCGGCGCTGATTGGACACTATCAGGGTCGGATTCTTCTGTCAGCGGGACAAAAGCCGTATTTTGCCTATCGTATGACAGAGGCAGATAAAAAATCCATGGCCGGCTGTATTAAAAGTTTGTTACAGACCTATAGGGACTTGCACAACGGCGAAAAGTAGTGTATAATAATATTGATAAGCATATCTGGACAGGCTAATCGGCATATGTATCTTTGCGTTGCCTGTCTGAGAATAAAGTTAAATAGACGTAAAAGGAGTGTTGACGTTGAAAAAAATGAAGAAAATCGCCGCGCTTGTCTGTGTGTTCTGTCTGCTGTTCAGCATGGCGGGCTGCGGTAAGCTTCAGATTTCCAGAGAAATTGCCAAGGTAAACGGACGTGTCGTTACTAAAGCAGAGTATATGTATTATCTGGAAAACGTTAAGCAGCAGATGCTGTCTGAATCCGGCACGCAGGATACCGAAGGGTTCTGGGATGCGGAAATTGACGGCGAAAAGGCCAGTGAGGCCGCCAAGAAAAAGGCGCTGGAGGAAATGCTGCGGGTGGAAATTGCCTGCATAAAGGCAGAGGAAAAGGGTCTCACCGTTCCGTCGGAGGATCAAAAGCAAATCCGTGCCATGGTGAAGTCCACAGACCGTAACCAAAAGGCTCAGGTTGACGCCTTGCAGGAGGCGACAGGCCTGTCTGACGATCAGCTGATTAACCTTTTGAACAAGACTTCTCTGGCCAACGCCTTTGCCAGCGATATCAATGCAAACGATCCTGATTCGCTGACACCGACGGACGAAGAAATCGTTGCGTCCTATCAGCAGAAGTATGTACATGTTAAGCACATTCTAATCGGCAATACCGATGAAAGTGCCAATGGGGCTGCTGAAGGTGCAGAAGCACCGGCATCACCCGATGCAGAGGCGACTGAAGCCCCCGGCGAGGAGGATGCAGCGGCAGCTGCCGAGGCCTATAAGGCTGAGCAGAAGGCAAAGGCTGCCGAGGTGTTGGAAAAGGCTAAGGCCGGCGCCAATTTTGATGCTTTAGTGAAGGAATATGGCGAGGATCCTGGCATGGAGAGCTCACCGGATGGCTACACCTTTACCAAGGGTTCCATGGTTGCCGAGTTTGAGGACGCGGCCTTTGCGCTGGGTGTAGGCGAAATTTCCGATTTAGTTGAAACCCCCTATGGCTGGCATATCATTAAAAAGTATGAGCTGCCGACCGCCGGTGACGATTACGACAAAGCCGTTCAGAGCATTAAAGGCGAGCTGTCTCAGGATAAGTACAATGCTTTGATCGATTCCTACAAATCCGACATGACCATTGAGATCCGTCAGGGTGTTGTGGATGGGATTAAGGTGAAATAATAAGTTATATAAAAGGACGGGGCTGCCGCATGAAGTCGACAGCCCCGTCCTTTTTTGTGCCTAGCTTTAGAGTGGCGCAAAACCGCACAATTTGCGTTTTTACAGTCCGTTCGGGTTTTGCACCATAAAGTTCCAGGCATCCCGGCACATTTTTTCCAGACCAAATTCAGCCTCCCAGCCGAGGAGCGCTTTTGCCTTGGCAGGATCGGCATAGCACTGGGCAATATCGCCGGGGCGCCGCGGCGCGATTTTGTAGGGCACCTGCACACCGTTCACCGTGGAGAAGGCCTTTACCATATCCAGCACGCTGTAGCCGTGACCGGTTCCCAGATTATAAGCATCCACACCGGTGGAGGACAACACCTTTTCCACAGCCTTAATATGTCCGCGGGCCAAATCCACCACGTGGATATAATCACGGACGCCGGTACCGTCGGGCGTGTCGTAATCGTTGCCGAAAACGCTGAGAATTTCCAGCTTACCGGCGGCCACCTGTGCAATATAGGGCATGAGGTTGTTGGGAATGCCGTTGGGATCCTCGCCAATTAAGCCGGATTCGTGGGCACCGATGGGGTTAAAGTAACGGAGGAGTGCAATGCTCCAGGTATGATCCGGCACATATAAATCACGCAGAATGTTTTCAATCATCAGCTTTGTGCTGCCGTAGGGGTTTGTGGTAGAAAGCGGGAAATCCTCTCGAATCGGCACGCTGGCCGGGTTGCCATATACCGTAGCGGAGGAACTGAACACCAGCTTTTTCACATTATATTTTGCCATTGTCTGACACAAAAGCAGGGTGCCTGTCAGATTATTGTGATAATACCAAAGGGGTTTCTGCACCGATTCGCCGACGGCCTTCAGACCTGCAAAGTGAATCACTGCATCAATCTTGTTTTCGCTGAAGACTTTTTCCAGCCCCTGCTGATCCAATAAATCAGTTTCATAAAATGGAAAGTCACGGCCGGTAATCTGCTTTACTCGTTTTAAGGATTCGGGCTTTGAATTGATAAAATTGTCTAAAACAACAATTTCATACCCGTTTTGCAGCAGTTCAACGCAGGTATGTGAACCAATAAAGCCAGCACCGCCGGTCACTAAGATGGACATGCTTTTCAACTCCTCTAAGATTTAATCCAATCAATTTTACATCAGTATTAGTATAACTGTTTTGTGGCTGTCTGTCAAGTATTTCCTGGGATAATACAACGCTTTTAATCTAGTATGTAACCAGAATTTCACTGGTTTCCGGCACCCAGCGCACATCACAGCCTAAGGACTCGGCAGCAAAGCGCAGAGGAATCAGCGTGCGTCCGTTTTCAATCACCGGCGGAACAGCCAGCAGGGTAATGCGGCCGTCGGCAAAGGCCGCTGTTTGACCAACGTGCAAAATCACCACGTGGGATTGACAGCGCAGGGTGATTTTTCCTTCTTCCGGATTCCAGTCCACAGTGCCGCCGATGGCCTCGACCACCGCGCGGATGGGGAGCAGAGTATGCCCTTCGTGAATCACCGGCGCTGCATCCAAGGCCACCTCTGTGCCTGAAACAGTCATGGCAGGCTGACCGATTCGCAGCACCAGGGCGTTTTGCAGCTGCGCGCCCTCAAAGGCGGAAACAAACTTTTCCAGGCGGATGAACTGATACGTGCCGTCTTGCCCGCACACCGGCGCCAGTCCGGCACAGACCCGGCCGCAGGCGGCGTATTGCGGCGCAAGAGCAACCTTGCCTGCAGTGTCGATATAGCCATATAGGCCGTCCTTTGAAACCGGCGCAAAGCCCTCGGAAAAGCTGCCGGCGGTGTCCCAAACGGCAGGAATGACCATGGAAAACTGCGCATTCAGATACCCCCAGCCTGCCTCGGTGGCTACCGGGCAAAGCCCTTCTTCAAACGTGCCCAGGTGGGTATAGATAAATTCCGTTTGCGGATTGCCTGCAGTGTCGATGAAGCCCTGCCGTCCGTTTTGAACGGCCTTTAAAAGACCGCCGCTGACCTGCGGACCCAGCTGGGCCCACACGGTTGGGATCAGCTGGGCGCCGGTGGTGTCAATCAATCCGTAGCCGCCGGACTTGACCACCGCCGCGCCTTCGCAAAAATCAAAGGCCAGCTCAAACTGAGGCGGAATCACCATCGCGCCGGTGACATCAATATAGCCGTATAAGCCGTCCTTTTTGACACAGGCCAAGCCGCCGGCAAAGGGATAGGCCTCCTCATAAGCGGCGGCAATGACAGCTTGCCCCCGGGAATCAATATAGCCATAGAGCCCTTCCGACTGCACCAGCGCCAAACCGTCTGAAAAGCTGTCGGCAGCAGCAAAGCTGCAGGGAGTCACCGGGCTGCCCGTCGGATTAATATAGCCCCACAGCCCTTCTGCGTTTTTCACACAGGCCAGCCCTTCCGAAAAGTTTTCCGCCTGAACATAGGTCGGGGCAATGACCTGATTACCGGCTTCGTCCGCAAAGCCAAATAAATCATTTTGTCGGATCATGCGCCGCCCCTCCACACAATCGCCCAGAAAATCCCATTTCGGCGGGAGAATTTCGGTTAGTTCCCGGTTAATCAGTCCCCACTTTAAGTTACGGACAATCCGGGCAGTATCGCCGTCAAAGGCATAGGCCAGGTCATAGCCGTCCTGGGCGGACACCGGCTGCGCCAGACAAACCAGTAAAATCAGGATTATGTACATCTTTTTCATGGAAAACGTCCCTTCGTCAACAATTACATTCTTATTGTACCGCATTTTCCGACTGTTTTCAACATTTTTTTCAAACCGGCAGCCGGGCGGCGTAATCTAGGCAAACAGGGCTGTCAAATATACGGCGGCTTTTCCTTGACGCGTCTATCCAAGCGGTTTTCTCTATTGGTATATTTTTCTTTACTTTGGAAATAAAATGTTGTATAATATTAAATGCAGAACATTCGGGGGATGCAGGCAATCTGTCCGGATTATTTTCGTGAAAAGAGGGAATCACTTGCATACAAAGCTCGCGGCCTGGAAAAAGGGCCTGAATCATAAGGAAATTTGTGTGGTGGGGATCGGCATCAGCCATCTGCCGCTAATTGAATATCTGGTGCAAAACGGTGCACAGGTCACGGCCTGCGACCGGAAAACGGAGGAACAGCTGGGGGACACGGCTCGGCATTTGCGGGAACTGGGCGTATCTTTGCATCTGGGGGAGACTTATTTGTCTGCGCTCTCCGGTGCGCTGATTTTTAAAACTCCAGGCCTCAGGCCGGATGTGCCGGCACTTTTGGAGGCAGAGCGGCAGGGAATTCCTGTCACCACGGAAATGGAAGTGTTTATGGAGCTGTGCCCGGCTCACGTTACGGCGGTGACCGGCAGTGACGGCAAAACCACCACCACCACCCTGATACACAGGCTACTGTCTGCGGCGGGGTTTACCACCCATGTGGGCGGTAACATCGGCGCGCCGCTGCTGCCTGTCATCGATACAATCCGTCCTGAGGATCGGGTAGTTCTGGAGCTGTCCAGCTTCCAGCTGCAAACCATGAAGAAAAGCCCCCAGACGGCGGTCATCACGAACATAAGCCCCAATCATCTGGATTATCACACAAGCTATGCTGAGTATATTGATGCGAAAAAGAACATCCTGCTGTATCAAAGGGCAGAGAATCTGGCAATACTAAATCTGGATAACGAGGTTACCCGTGCCATGACGGCTGACGCAAAGGGGCGTGTTCTGACCTTTTCCAGGCGGCAGCCGGCGGATATATCCCTGCGGGGGACAGAGATTTACTTTCATGATGAGCCGGTGCTGGATACCCGAAATATCCGAATCCCGGGCGGCCATAACATTGAAAATTATATGGCGGCTATCGGTGCGGTCTATCCGGCTGTGGGTTCGCAGCAGATTGAGCAATGCGCGGCCGACTTCGGCGGTGTGCCCCATAGAATCGAGTTTGTCAGGGAATTAGACGGCGTTAGCTATTACAACAGCTCCATTGATTCCTCACCGAACCGAACCATCAACACGCTGTCGGTGTTTTCTCGGCCGGTGGTGCTGATTGCCGGCGGCAAGGATAAGGGGATTCCCTATGACGATTTGGGCCCCGCTATCCGGGCGCATGTGAAGGCGATGGTTTTAATTGGCGCAACAGCGGAAACCATCGGCGCTGTGGCCCGGGCAGCGGCGCCTGACGTGCCGGTTTTGTATGCGCAAAGCTATGAAGAAGCGGTGGCACAGGCGCGGGATCAGGCTGCAAGCGGCGATGTGGTGCTCCTTTCCAACGCCAGCACAAGCTTTGATTTATTCCGCAATTTTGAGGAACGGGGCAATTTATTTAAGGAGCTGGTGAACCGTTTATGAAAAATGAATTACTGAACCTGGCGGCGGAAAACGGTATATCGGGCTTTGAGTTTTCCCTGACAGAAACGGTCAGGCGGTTGCTTATGCCCTATTGCGCCTCCGTGGAGGCAGACCCCATGGGTAACGTGGTGGGGATTATCCCTGCCCGGGAGCCGAACGCGAAAAAGGTGATGCTGGAGGCGCATATCGACGGCATTGGCCTGATGGTGTCCGGCATTGACGACGACGGGTTTCTGTCCTTTGTGCCGGTGGGCGGGGTTGACAGTGCCATTCTGCCCGGTGCGGAGGTCACGGTGTGCGGCCGCGAGCCGCTCTTTGGTGTGATTGGCGCAAAGCCGCCCCATTTGCAGACCGGGGGCAAGGATGAGACGACCCAAATCAAGGATATGGTCATTGACATCGGCCTGTCCGGTGAGCAGGCGCGGCGCAAGGTGGCGGTGGGCGATATGATTTGCTTTGCCGAGTCGACGAAGGCTTTGTCCGAGCAGGTTTTGTCCGGCAAAAGTTTGGATGACCGGGCGGGACTTATATCCCTCTTGGTATGTTTAGAAGCACTGCGGGGCAAGGAGCTGCCCTTTACCCTATATATTGTAGCGGCTGTGCAGGAGGAGGTTGGCCTGCGTGGCGCGGCCATGGTCAGCGAGCGCTTGGCGCCGGACTGTGCTTTTGTGGTGGATGTGTGCCACGGTGACACGCCGGACGCCGGTGCAGAGAGTATTTTTAAGCTGGGCAGCGGTGCTGTAATCAGCTTTGGCCCAAATATTCATCCCTATCTGTCGGCGCTGGCGAAGGAAACGGCGCAGGCGGCGGATATTGCCGCGGGCTATGACGCTGACGGCGGCGACACAGGCACAGACGCCTGGGCGGTGCAGGTGGCAGGCGAGGGGATTCCCGTTCTGCTTCTGTCCATTCCCCTGCGGTATATGCACACCACAGTGGAAACCCTGCATTACGGTGACGTGCAGGCCGTGGGCAATCTGCTGGCGGCTATGCTGGAAAAACTGGATTTGGAGGCGCTTGCATGTACCTTTCAGAATTAACCGGCCTGTCCGGCGTTTCGGGAAATGAAATCGCCGTCCGGTCCTATATCAGGGAGCGGATTGCGCCCTTGTGTGACCGGGTGGAAACAGATGCCATGGGGAATTTGATGGCTTTTAAGCGGGGCACCGGGGATACCGGCAAAACCCTGATGCTTTGCGCGCATATGGACGAGGTGGGGCTGATTGTCAACCGCATTACCGATGAGGGGTTTTTAAAATTCAAAACCGTGGGCGGTATTGATCCGCGGGTGCTGATATCCAAGCGGGTGCTGGTGGGCAAACAGGCGCTGCCCGGCGTAATCGGACGGCGGGCGATACACCTACTGTCCCCGGAGGAACGAAAAAAAGCGCCGAAAATTAAGGAGCTATATGTGGATATCGGTGCTGCCGATAAAGAGGAGGCAGAGGCTAAGACCTGCGTGGGTGACTATATTGCTTTCGACAGCCGGTTTGTCCCCTTTGGTGACGGCCTTGTGAAGGCAAAGGCGCTGGATGACCGCGCCGGCTGCGCCATACTGCTGGAGCTGGCCGGAGAGCCATGCGTCTGGGATCGGTGCTTTGCCTTTACGGTGCAGGAGGAAACAGGCCTGCGGGGCGCCCGGCTGTGCGCGCGGCGGGTGCGGCCGGATATGGCGCTGGTGCTGGAAGCCACCACCTGTTCCGATTTGCCCGGTACGGATCGTCACGCGATGTCTACTCGTTTAGGCGGCGGCGCGGCCGTTTCGCTGATAGACGGCGCCACCAGCTACAATCTGGAATTAGCGCGGTCTTTATATGAGCTGGCAAAGCAGCGGGGCGTTCCGGTGCAGTTTAAGCAAACGGCCACCGGGGGCAATGACGCCGGCATCATTCATGTGTCGGCAGGCGGGATTCTCACGGCGGCGGTTTCCGTGCCCGCCCGGTATATCCACTCGCCGGTCAGCGTTATTTCTCTTGCGGACTATCAGGCGGTTAAGGATTTGACACGACTATGGATACAGGAGGTACATCATGCTGACATTATTAAAAAAGCTTTGTGATACACCGGCTCCCTCCGGCTGCGAGGGGGCACTGGCAGAACTGATTGCTGCAGAAATCCGTCCCTATGTAGATGAACTGTGGCAGGACGCTCTGGGCAATTTGATTGCACATAAAAAGGGTGCGGGAAAGCGGCTGATGCTTTGCGCACATATGGATGAAATCGGTCTTGTGGCTACCTGTCACGGTGAAAAAGGGCAGGTGTATGTTTCGGCGTTGGGCGGCGTTTCGCCCTACAGCGCTCTGTATCAACGGGTACGCTTTACCGGCGGTGCAGAGGGCGTTTTGGTGCCGGACGGCCAGGAAGCGGAGGTTCTTAAGGAACTGAAGCTGGGGAAGCTGTATGTGGATATCGGCGCGCAGGATGAAGCGGCTGCAGCAGCGCAGGTAGCTTTGGGTGAGGGTGCGGCTTTTGTCGGTGATTTTAAGCGGCAGGGCGATTGCGTTATATCGAAGGCGCTGGACAACCGTGCCGGTTGCCTTGTGCTGATTCGGGCCCTTCAGAACGCCGAAAGAAATGCGCAGGATTTATACGCCGTATTTACAGTCAGCGAGGAACTGGGTTTACGGGGTGCCAAGGCCGCTTCCGAGAGTGTTCGGCCGGATTATGCCGTGGCGGTGGACGTGACGCGGACGGGGGATGCACCGTCAGGGCCGAAGATGTCTGTCCGTCTGGGCGGTGGTGCGGCTATTAAAATGATGGATCATTCCCTTTTGACGCATCCGGTGATTAAGGATAGGCTGCAGGCACTGTGTCATGAGCGGGATATTCCCTGGCAGCCGGAGGTGCTGGAAAAGGGCGGCACCGACGCGGGAGCCATTCATCTCACCGGCGGCGGCGTGCCTTCAGGGTGTATATCCATCCCCACGCGGTATATCCACACGCCGGGGGAAATGGTGCATACAGGCGATTTGGAATGTGCGGTCAGACTGACGGCTGCCTTAATTGAAGAGGGAATTGAGCGGTAAGTCATGTAAAATTTGAAAATGAATAACGAAATATAAAGGAGTGACAGACTATGGATTACAACAAAAATCTTCCCGGTGCAACGCCTTATGACAAGGCGTACAACGAAAAAACGGAGGCCCAGCCGGAAACCGGCGCGGCGTCCGGCTCTGCGGCAGAACCGGCGCAGGATGCGGGGGCTTATGAGCCGCGTCAGGAAGCTGCGCCGCGGCAGGAGCCTCAAAGGAACAATGCGTCCGGCTTTAAGGGAACGGACAGCAAGCGGCAGCTGGCCATTGCATCGCTGATTATTGGCATCAGCTCTTTTCTGGTCATTTTTATCATACCGCTGTTCGGTCTGGCGCTGGCCGCGGTGGGCGGCGTGTTCGGTATCGTGCTGGGCGCCCTTTCCCGCAGGCAGTATGCCGGTTTTGCATGGGCGGGCATTATCCTGTCCATCATCAGCCTGGTGATTGTGCTGATTTCCTTTATTGTTCTTTGTGTTGTGGGTTGGGGACTTTTGGCTGCATTGGTGTCCTACGTGTCTCAGGGTGGCTTTTATGAGTTTCCCAAAGGTTTTTATAACGGCTTTTATCTGCGGTAGAACTGCCGGCTGTTTTTTACGCAAAATAAAGGGACTGCCGCATTAAGACAGCTCCGTTTGAGGCTGAACGGATTTAGATGCAGAACGAACAAACTGAGCCAAAACGAGGTGTTGCCTCGTTTTGGGACACCCGACGGCGTACGAGGGTACGCCGAGAGGCGAAGTTTGTTCGTAGCTTTAAGGCATAAAAAGGAGGAATTCATTAAAAAATGAATTCCAACCTCCATAAATACTTTTTATTTTTCTTTATCCGGCGTTTTAACTGTATTCTTTGCCTTAAAGCGGTCTGCGCTAAATGCGACAGCCTCTTTTTGGTTCGGACTATTTTTTCCTCTTCAAAACCAGCTTTTCCAAATGGGCAAAATCGCTGTTGCGGATATCATCTGCCGTTAAGGTTAAAGACGCGCCGCACAAACAACATTCCAGCACCAGATCATCCTCGCGAACCTCCACATCAATCATGTTGGAGCCACATTCGCAAAAGAGGTTTTCTTCATCGGAAAGCTCCTGAATTTTATCCAGTGCCTTCAGCATGGTCACACCGTTTTTGCCGGTGTGCTCCAAACCGCAGGCCGATATGACCTCTTCGATATAATGCTCATTGCGCACAACTGCGTTATGCACGGCCTCGCTCCGGCCGATAAAGACAAGCCCCACCATCACATTGGGACAGGTGAACTCAACACAGTCCTTTTTTGCCAGTGCCTGAAAGGGCAGCGAGAATTTATGCGTATCATCGCAGACGATGCAGCGAACGGCGATGATAAAGTTGTTCTTGTTTTCCGGCGCCACCAGCAGGCTGGATTGCCCGCAGCTGCACCGAAGACTGACGCCTTTTGAGCCGGACAGCTCGAACATGGAAAAGTCCCCAAAGGATATTTCGCCGCAGCTGGGGCAACGGTAAGCGGCTGTTCTGTCAAAGTTGATTACCATTCTGATTCCTCACTCTTAGTTTACGCCGGGATTGCCGACCTGATAAATTAGCTAATGTATTAATCATACTACAAAAGGGCGGCATTGTAAAGAAAAATTTCATCGAACCTCCATTTTTTTATACTCGGTTCGTTCTTTCACTGCCTTATAGGCCGGACGGATAATTTTTCCGGCATTGTTGATTTCCTCTAAGCGGTGTGCGCTCCAGCCGGCGATTCTGGCCACGGCAAACAGCGGGGTGTACAGCTCCGGCGGCAGATTCAGCATCCTGTAAACAAAGCCGGAATAAAAATCAACATTGGCACTAACGCCCTTATAGATTTTCCGGACACGGCCAATGACCTGCGGGGCCAGCTCTTCCACGCGGGCATAAAGGTTAAATTCCTCGGACAGCCCCTTCTCAGCCGCCAGCTTTTCTGCATAGCGCTTTAAAATGGAGGCGCGGGGGTCGGACAGGCTATACACGGCGTGTCCAATACCGTAAATCAGGCCGGAACGGTCGAAGGCCTCTTTGTTTAGGAGCTTTTCCAGATAGTCAGTGATTTCTCCGTCATCCGACCAGTTTTTGACATGTGCCTTCATGTCGTCAAACATTTTCACAACCTTGATGTTGGCGCCGCCGTGACGCGGCCCCTTTAAGGAGCCCAGTGAGGCGGCTACGGCGGAGTAGGTATCGGTTCCGGAGGATGTGACAACGTGAGTGGTGAAGGAGGAATTGTTACCGCCGCCGTGCTCAGCATGGAGAACCAGCGCAAGGTCCAAAAGCCGCGCTTCCAGCTCCGTGTATTTGGCGTCCTTACGCAGCATACGCAGAATATTTTCAGCAACGGACAGGCCCTGCTTCGGGCCGCGGATTACCAGGCTTTTCTGCCGGTAGTAATGAGAATAGGCCCGGTAGCTGTAAACAGCCAGAGAAGGGAACTGTGCCAGCAGCTTAAGGGACTGGAAAATTACATTTTCAATGCTGGTGTCATCTGCCTTGGGATCATAGGAATACAGTGTGAGAACGCCCCGGGCCAGAGAATTCATCATGTCCGGGCTGGGTGTGCTCATAATGGTGTTGCGCACAAATTCGTTGGGCAGCGGCGCCAGATCAATTAGCAAACGGCAGAAATCTCGGTATTCCGTTTTGCTCGGTAGAGCGCCAAACAGTAAAAGATAACAGACCTCCTCAAATCCGTAGCGATTTTCTGAAATAAAGCCGTCGACAATATCTTCAATGTTAATGCCGCGATAATAGAGCTCACCCTGACAGGGCACGCTTTCTCCGTCTACCAGCTTGTGGGAACAAATTTCTGAAATCTCCGTCAGGCCGGCAAGAACTCCCTTGCCGTTTAAATCCCGCAGTCCGCGCTTGACCTCATATTTGCCATACAAAGCGGGATCAATTGCATTGTTTTTGCGGGCCATGTCCGCATAAGCATTAATCATTTTTGTGTAATCTGTCATAATCGTGACCTCGCTTTCTTTGTTTTATCTATTTATATTGTATCAAAAATTTCTAATAAAATCAATTATGTTGGAAAAATGTTCATGATTTGGACACAAAGTATCTTTGAAAAATGTTGAAAAGCAAAAAATATGATAAACATTAGGGGGAGCGGCCTTCTGTCACTCATTTTTGGGCTTGCTGTCCCAACAGTCAACAGGATTATATGACCATATCATCCTTTTTTCTTTAATGCTTGACAACTTCCGCTAATTGTATTACAATAGAATTAGCTTTGGTTGACACACCCTTTAATGGAGGTCTTTGGTAATGCAGTATCGAATAGGCTCTAAAGTGGTTTATCCCATGCATGGGGCGGGCGTGATTGAATCAATTGAAGAACGAGAAATTATGGGTGTTAAGCAGAAATATTACATTATGCGGATTCCGGTGGGGGACATGAAGGTTATGGTTCCCATGCAAAGCGCCGGTGAAATCGGCCTGCGGGATGTCATTGACAGCAGTGAGGCAGACAGAGTGCTGGAAGAATTTAAAAACTGCGCTACAGATATGGACACCAACTGGAACAAACGGTACCGAGAGAATATGTCGCGGATTAAAAGCGGTAACATCTACGATGTGGTACATGTGGTGAAAAATCTGATGCACCGCGACAAAATCCGGGGGCTGTCCACCGGCGAACGGAAAATGCTGTCTAATGCCAAGCAGATTCTGGTTAGTGAGCTGGTGGTTGCGAAAGCCCGTACACAGCATGAAATTGAGTCGATCATGGATGACATTATTGAAGCGGAGCTGGTTTAAAATCGGCTGCGCCTTCAAACGGATATAGTCCGCCATGCGGACGGAGGGAGGCTCGCATGTCTGAAAAGAACAAACTGGTGGTTAAAATCAACGACCGGGAATATACCATCGCCTCGCAGGAATCCAGGGAGTATATGTTGGGAATTGCCGATTTGGTGGATCGGAAAATGAAGGAGATTTCCCACGCCAGCCCGGAACTGAACACCACTCTTACCGCTGTTTTGACTGCGCTGAATCTGGCAGATGATTTGGTGCGCCTGCAGAATGCTAACAAAGAGCTGAAGCAGCAGACTGCGCACTGTGCTGAAAAACTGCGCAGGCTGGAGGCGGAAATGGAAAAATTGAAAAAAGACCGTCAACAATAGCCGCATAACATCACCTCCCGCTTCTTCGCGGCAGCAGCGGGCTTTTTTAGCTTGCCCTGTGAGCGATTTGTAAGCGGCATTTTTCTGTTTGAGCGTATTGAAGACTGGTTAAGAGGCGATAGGCAATCTGCCTGTATCTGCTATTGCGGAAGAATGGGTGGATGGTTTATGTCCGCACCGGATCTTGAATCCGACAGGTTTTTCGCTGAATTGTAATGGTTTTTTACTGAAATGTAATGGTTTTTTAATGTTTTTATAGTATAATTTCTTTAGGAAACGTGTCTGACGCCGATGATAACAGCTGTTGGGGAAGGGTTGTAAGCTTCTCCGAAAAACACACAAATGAGACATTTTCTTTTGCGTTCCATCTGCCCGCAGATAGGAACGGGTTACTTTTTTAAGCTTTTGCGGGCAGAAAGGATGTGCAATTTTATATGAAAAAAAGATGCTTACTATTATGGTTAGGGATGTTGCTGTTGCTTGCTGGCTGTAGCCGTCCGGCACCGGAGCCTGCTGAAACGTCCGGCATTTTGCAGGAAACGGTGGTTTTGTATTTTGCGAACAAAGATGGCACGGATCTGATAGCCGTGAATCTTGACGTGAAGGACAAAACCCGCGAGGAACTGCCTGCTTATGTTATGGAAAAACTGCTGGACGGCCCCACAGACACCAATTTATTGCGCTCTGTCCGTGCCGGTACGAAGCTTTTATCCATCACAACCGAACAAAGCCAGGCAAATGTGGATTTATCCAAGGAATTTTATCACGAGGAAAGCATTTATGATGTGCTGGCACAGGCCTCGGTGGTGAAGTCACTTTGCTCCATACGGGGCATTGACCGGGTTCTTCTGACGGTGGAGGGACAGCCGCTGCAAACAGCCTCCGGCGAGCCCCTGGGCGTTTTAAAGGAGTCGGACGTGGTGTTTGATGCCGATGCTCTGATGACCGACGAATCTAATATAACACTGTATTTTTCAGATTTGAACGCGGAATATCTGGTTCGGGAAATCCGTCGGATTCAGGTGCCCCGGGGTGAGTCCATGGAAAAACTGGTTGTAACGGAGCTGATTCGCGGTCCTAAATCTCAGGATGCAGGGCGCACCGTTCCGCAGGAAACAAAAATCCGGTCTGTGGAGACGAAGGATAAGGTCTGTTTTGTCAATTTGTCCTCGGATTTTGTGACAAAAAACAACGTGGGGACATCGGCCGAGCGGCTGACGATTTTTTCAATTGTCAACTCGCTGACAGAGCTTTCTAATGTGGATAAGGTGCAGTTCTTGATTGAGGGTGAAAAAAAGGAAGTTTATCATCATATGATCTTTAACGAGCCCATTGAGCGGGACGTGAGTATGATTCAGAAATAATGCACAAGAAAAGGAGTTTGCTAATGAAAAAGACAATTACGATGCTGGTGTTGTGTTTGTGTTTGCTGCCGCTGCCGGTTCTGGCCGAAACGGCCGCCGTCGCAGATGGCACAATTTCAGCAGGCTGGAATCTGGTTGTGGATGGTCAGAGCCTGGCCGCAAACGATGCACTCTATGTAGAAAATGACCGGCTCTTGGCTGCCGGCCAGGCACTGT
Organism: uncultured Oscillospiraceae bacterium; assembly: GCA_964447945.1. Taxonomy (GTDB): domain Bacteria; phylum Bacillota; class Clostridia; order UBA1381; family UBA9506; genus UMGS755. The sequence continues at coordinate 15,017 of CAYUUO010000004.1, read as the reverse complement.
GCGGCGCTTTGCAGGTTGCCTGTACCTATGAAAACGGCGTTTTGACAGTGCCGGACGCTGCCATAGCCTTCACAAAGGATGCGGCGGTCTGCCAAGCGGGTGGACAGGAAACAGCCTTAGAGGTCGTTACGCGGGAGATTGACGGGGATCTGTTTGTTCCGGTTCGGTTTCTGGCGGAAGCGTTGGGCTGCCGGGTGGATTTTTATCAGGCTGTGCAGGAGGACGGCGCAGTGTATGCCTCTGTTGTGTTAGTGAATCCCCATAAGGAGCCGGTTGTGCAGCTGCTGGTTTCAGAGGAGGACGAAAATCTGATTCAAATGCTGCAGATTGCTTCTGCCGTGACCAATATGGAGGCGGGCATCGCCGCCAGCCGTGCCGGTGAGCATAAGGAATGGGGCATGCTGGTTTTGGCCTCCGGTGATCCGAGACTTGTTTATGATGACGGAACGCTGGAGCTTTCAGACGGACTGGATCAGACCGTGCTGGATTTAACCCCTTATCTGGAGACGCTGGCGCCTGATACCCTGGCTCTCATTAAAAACGATGAAGAGGTTCGGCAATTTGTAACGGATGAAGCAGGCAGAATCATTGCCTTCCCGGTGCAGCGCGGCGACGCTCTGGAACGGTTTTATGTGCCCGTCAGTGTGGAGAACAGGGAAGCTGCCGTGACATATTTAGATGCCTTGAGCAAAATTGCCAAGGCTCTCTTTTCAGAAACAAATACGCCTACTTAAAATTAGAAACGGAGAATGTGATGCTATGATTATAAACGCTGTTGACAGAACCCCTATGCAGGAAACCGCACCGGAAAAGGGTGCCGGTCTTTTAACGCTGGATAAGCTCCTTTCGCAGCCTAACCAGCCGACACACATCAGAACCTTTGCCCGGGCCACCCTTGAGCCCGGCGCCGCGGTGGGTTACCATGTTCATACCGGTGAAAGCGAGAGTTACTACATTCTTTCAGGGACAGGGCGTTATAACGATAACGGCATTTCAATGCCAGTTCAGGCCGGTGACGTGACCTTTACGCCCAACGGTCAGGGTCATGGCCTTGAAAACACCGGCGAGGAGCCGCTTGAATTTATTGCGCTAATCGTACTTGATTAAAATTCCCACCCTTTTTTGTTCGATTTTTCTGCGGGCGCGGCTGGGATTTGAGTGAAAGAATGAAAAAGACAGGAGAGAGACAGATGTTGCAATTTACATTAGAGGTACAAAATAAGGACGGCCAGGTGCTGGCCACTGCCGAGGGCAATGAGCGTTGCACCCTGGCTTACACCGCGGCCTACGAGGAGGGCGACAGGCTAGTATTTCGCACTGCGGAGGCGGGTGTGTACGTCATACTGCAGCTAGATGATGCATTGGGGGAGGCCTTTGTTTATCAAAGGACGCCAGAGCTGGTGTTCCAGATTCCCTTCGGCGAAAAACACATATCCTATTCCCCTAAGGCCTTTTACGGCGAACGGCATGTGTTGTCGGTTCGCTGTGCTACAGAGGCGGAAATCGGCATGTATAAGAATCTGGCACGCAATGTATATGATCAGCACGGTGATCCGGGTTGCTACCCCCATGCGCATGCTAATGTGGAAACCCGCGGCGAGTCAGTTTTTGCGGCCAGAAATGCTATTGACGGTTGCTGCTGCAACGAGGGGCACGGCGCGTGGCCCTATGAATCCTGGGGAATTAACATGCAGGATGATGCGGAAATTACCTTGGAGTTTGGCCGGACGGTTGAAATTGACAGCATGGTGCTGGTGACCCGGGCGGACTTTCCCCACGATAACTATTGGCAGCAGGTTACCTTCACCTTTTCCGACGGCACAAGCCATGTGCAAAAGCTGGAAAAATCAGTGGCGCCTCATATCATCCCGCTGCCGGAGAAAAAGCAGGTGGAATGGATTAAGCTGGGGAATCTGATTAAGGACCCGTCGGATCCGTCACCCTTCCCGGCCTTGAGCCAGTGGGAGGTTTACGGCACAGAGGTGAAATAGACAGCTGTCAAGGCATTGCTTTGTCATTTAATAAGTATCAACCGTTAAAAGGGGCTGTAGAAAAACTACAGCCCCTTTTAACGGTTGGTACAGATTGTAATCATTTTTTCGGTGCGTCTTACGCGCATTCCGGGACACTCAACCGGCCGATTTAAATTTTGCAGCCAAGGTAAACAGGGCAAACACCAGCAGGCTTACAGCCACAACGCTGGCACCGGCGGGTATGGAAAAGAGAAAGGATAGCAGAATCCCGGAAAAAAAGCAAAGCGTGCTGGTTACCGCCGCGCAAAGAACCACCGCCTTAAAGCTTTTAAACAGGCGCATGGCAGTTAGAGCCGGGAAAATAATCAGGCTGGACATGAGCAGGGCGCCCATCATACGCATACCCACCACAACGGTAATGGCCGTTAAAAAAGCAATCAGCATGTTATACAGCCGGACGTTCATGCCGGTGGCGCGGGCAAAGGCCTCGTCGAAGGTGACGGCAAAAATGTCATGGTAAAAGAGCACGAACAGCAGGAGCACGGCCAGGGATAAACCAATGCTTAGAATCACGTCACCCTGGCTCATCGCCAGAATGCTGCCGAACATATAGTTATGTACATCCGCGTTCATGCCACCGGACAGAGAAGTGACAATTACACCAAAGGCCAGCGCACTGCTGGAAACTAGGGCAATGGCCGCGTCCCCCTTAATTTTTCCCTTTTCAGACAGACGCAGAAGCAAAAAGGCCGCCAGCACAACAACGGGGATAGAAACGGCCAGCGGCGCCAGATTCAGCGCCATGGCTGCCGACAGGGCACCAAAGCCCACATGTGACAGGCCGTCGCCAATCATGGAATATCGTTTCAATACCAGACAAACCCCCAGCAGCGCTGCGCAGAGAGAAACTAAAAGGCCCACGGCCAGCGCACGGCTCATAAAGGTATAGGAAAAAATCGCCGTGATACTTTCAAGCATGACGCACACCTCCTGACAAGCGGGCAAAGGCCTCCGTCTGTACATACGCCGCCGTGGTGCCGAAAAAGAGAACATGGGTGGCCATGTGCAGAATTTTGGTGCCGTATTTCACGGCGCTGTTAATATCGTGAGAGACCATAATCACCGTGACGCCCCGGTTTTGATTTAAATCCTTAATAATCTGATACAGTTCCGCGGTGGCGGCGGGATCCAGCCCGGCCGCCGGCTCGTCTAAGAGCAAAAGCTTTTCTGTGGCGCACAGCGCCCGTGCCAGCAGCACCCGCTGCTGCTGACCGCCTGAAAGCTCACGGTAGGAGCGTTTTTTTAGTGAGGCGATATTCAACAGGCTCAGCATATCCTCTGCACGCTTGTGCTCAGCTTTGGAATAAAAGGGACGCAGCCCACGGCGGCTGTTGCAGCCGGATAAGGTCACCTCGTACACAGAGGCGGGGAAGTCTTTTTGCACCTGCGTTTGCTGGGGCAGATAGCCAATTTCATTCTGGGAAAGGCCGGAAAAGGTCACTTGACCGTGACTGGGGGGCAGCAGCCCGAGAATACCCTTCATCAGCGTGCTTTTACCGGAACCGTTTTCTCCCACAACGCAGAGATAATCGCCTTCCTCCACAGCAAAATCTACATGACAGACTGCGTTAATACTGTCATAGTGCAGACACAGATCCTCGCAGTGCAGTATGCTCATGTCAGTTCAGCCCCTCCTTAAGGTGCGCCGCATTCATCTGCATCAGTGACAGATAGGTGGCTCCGTTTTTCAGTTCGTCCTTGGAAATATTGTGGCAGGAGTGGAGCAGCAGCGGCTTAGCGCCGGTTTCTTCGCAAATCAGCCGGGCGGTTTTCGGATTCGATAGCTCCTCATAATACACAACCGGGATATTTTCCTTGCGTACCGTGTCAATCAACCGTGCCATATCAGCTGCCGACGGCTCCGCTTCCGAGGAACAGGAATCATAGGCAGCGTCGTAGGTCAGACCATATTCTTCTGTGAAATATAAAAAGGCAAACCGCCCGCCAAAAATCAGCTTGTGGTTTTTAGCGGATGCGACAATATCCCGAAATTCCTGATCCAGCGCTGCAAGCTCTGCCCGATAGGCCGCGCCACGGGCCTTGTAGGCCTCGCGGCCTGCCGGATCAATTTCGCAAAGCTTATTTTCCAAATTTTCCGCCATTTGAATGGCGAAACGGGGATTGGTGAACACGTGGGGATCTACGTCGTGGTCGTGGCCGTGATTGGCCTCGTCCTGTGCAGTTTCGTGAACCGGCTCGTGCAGCGCGATTCCCTCGGAAATATTCAAAATAGCCGGGTCTCCCTCCAGCGAATCCAGCAGGGGAGCGACCCAAACCTCCATGGCATCACCGGTATAAATAAACAAATCTGCCTGATTGATTGCCATAACATCTGCAGGGCTCGGCTCATAGGAGTGGCTTTCTGCGCCCGGCGGCAGCAGCAGGGTCACCTCTGCCACATCACCGGCAATTTCCCTTGCAAAATCATATTGGGGAAAGAGCGTGGCCACAATCCGCAGCTTGCCGCTGTCCGAGGGACGGGCAAAACCGGCCGCACAGCCTGTCAGCAGGTAGGCACAAACTAGAATCGTCATTATCCGTTTCAAAATATATAACCCTCCGTTATGATGATAGCTTTTTTCCGTCGCCGGATGCTTTAGCCGGCTCCAGGGTGAAATTGAACCGTGTAAACTCGTCCGGCTCACTCTCTGCCCAAACCGTTTCGCCGTGGCTTTTGATGATATTTTTTACAATATACAATCCCAAGCCGGTGCCGTTTTTATCCAGACTCCGTGACTTATCTGTTTTATAGAACCTGTCAAACACATGCTTTAAATCCTCGCTGTCGATGCCGATACCGGAGTTCTGTATGGTTACGAACACCTTGTTACGGTCGGTGAGGCCGGTGCGGATATCAATAAAGCCGTTTTCTCCGGTGAATTTAATGGCGTTATCCATCAGATTGGTCAGCACCCGCTGAATGCTGTCCTTATCCGCCAGCACCCGCTGACTTTCCGCCTGAAAATTGACGGTTAAATGAATATTTTTTTCTGTAAAGCGTTTTTCCAGCTTAATCACAGAAAGACGAATCATTTCGTTGATATCAAATTCACGTATATCCAGCGTAAAGCTGCCCTGTTCCATTTTGGAAATATCCAGCAAATCAGTCACCAGCCGGGAAAGACGCTTGGTTTCGTCCAGTACAATTGTCAGGTACTGCTTCTGCTTTTCCGGCGGGATTGTGCCGTCTAAAATACCCTCAACAAAGCCGGTGATCGTGGTCATGGGTGTGCGCAGGTCGTGGGACACGTTAGCCACAAAGCTGCGGCGCATGTTTTCCAGCTGCTGAATGGAATCTGCCATTTGGTTAAAGGAATCGCCCAGTTCGCCAATCTCGTTGGATTCGTTCAGATGAACCCGTTTTTCAAAATGACCGTCTGCAATGGCCTTGGCTGCATTGTTCAGCGTTTTTAAGGGCTTTGTAATCCGGACAGACATGGTGTAGATGATAACCAGCATCACCGCCAGCACCATCATGGCAGGAAACAGGAAAATCTGCAAAACCCCTGAACGAAGCTGATGAATTTCCGGCACCGGCAGGCTGACAAAAATGCCGCCGAACACACTGTTACCATTAAACTGAATGGGAATGCCCACAGTCAGTGTAGGTGCGTTGAAAACGCCGCCAAGGGTTCCAATGTAGCGCACCCGCTGACCCTTCATGACATCGCTGTAAAACTCCTGACGGATGGAAACACTGCCGTGATCGGAGGTGGCGGCAATAACCTCGCCATCAGTGTTCAGCACGGCAATAAAGGTATCGGAGGACAGGCTCAGCGCGTCGATGTTCATCTGATAGTTATCCTTGGTATAATTCGGATTCCGCAGCGCCAGCTTCACGGTGAATTCTGCCAGACTTTCTGCCACGTAGGTCAGATCATCCTCCTTGCGCTGGGTGAGATAGTCGCCTAAAAGACCGTATATCAGCACGCCCATCACCATAAAGCTAAATAAAACCGCCAGCATGGTCAGAAAAAACAGCTGGGAGAAGATACTTTTTTTAACCAATGTTCATCCCTTACTTTACTTCAAATTTATAGCCCACGCCCCAAACGGTTTTCAACTGCCAGTTCTGACCCTCCCCGGCCAGCTCCAGCTTTTCGCGCAGACGCTTGACATGAACGTCTACGGTTCTGGAATCGCCGAAATAGTCAAAGCCCCAAACGGTTTCCAAAAGCTGTTCGCGGGTGAAAACCTTGTTGGGATTTGTGGCAAGAAAATATAAAAGCTCCAGTTCTTTGGGCGGGATATCCACCTGGTTGCCGTTGATTTTCAGCTCGTAGTTAGACAAATTAATCACCAGGTTGGGATAGATGATTTCCTTTTCCGCATCGCCCTTGGGATCGTAGCGGCGGAGCACGGCTTTAATCCGCGCCACCAGCTCCTTGTTTTCAAAGGGCTTAACCATATAGTCATCTGCGCCAAGCTCAAGACCCAGCACCTTGTCAAAGGTTTCGCCCTTAGCAGTCAGCATGATGATGGGAATGTTGCTGACCCGGCGGATTTCGCGGCAAACCTGAAAGCCGTCCATCTTTGGCAGCATAATGTCCAGCAGCACCACAGAGGGTGTGTTCTCCTTAAAAAGCGTCAGCGCCGCCTGACCGTCGTGAGCCAGCGTAACGGTAAAGCCCTCCTTTTCCAGATATAAGCGGATCAATTCGCAGATGTTTCTGTCATCATCTACAACCAGAACGCGTTGATTGTTCATGTTGTCTACCTCCTGTTTCTATGTAAATTTAACTGTTTCACAAGTATAAGAAAATCCTGTCCTGCACAGAAAAAACGACAATTTCTCCGGCTTTTCTAATGCTTTATTTGCCTGCCTGCCAGCGCCCGGAAGCGCCGCAGGGGAGCACCAGGCCGCTGCGTGCCACCGGCAGTCCCACCTCGTCTGCGCTGACAAGGCCGCCCTTTGTTCGGGTTACGGTTAAATATAAAAGGTTTGCCAAGACAGAAGGCGCCAGACCTGTTGTGTAGGAATTAATCAGGAAAAAAAGGGGCTTGTCCGTCAAGAGCGCCGCGCATTTTTCCACCAGGCGGTGTAGCTCCTTTTCCAGCTTGAACACCTCGCCGCCAGGCCCGCGCCCGTAGGAGGGAGGATCCATAATGATGCCGTCATAGCGATTGCCGCGCCGATTTTCCCGTTCCACAAATTTAATGGCGTCATCGGCAATGAAACGCACCGGACGGTCAGCAAGACCCGAAAGCGCCAGATTTTCCTTGGCCCAGCCCACAACGCCCTTGGAGGAATCCACGTGCACCACCTGAGCCCCGGCCGCAGCGGCCGCCAGTGTGGCACCGCCGGTATAGGCAAACAGATTCAGCACCCGGACAGGACGAGCCGCCTCTTTGATTAAACGATGCATCCATTCCCAGTTTGCGGCCTGCTCAGGGAAAAGCCCCATGTGCTTAAAGCCGGTGGGCTTAATGTGAAAGGAAAGCCCCAGAGGTGCAAACCGGAGGGGCCAACGCTCCGGCAAAGGACGGCGAAACTCCCAGCTGCCGCCGCCGGAACGGCTGCGGTGGTACACGCCGTCTGCCGTTTCCCAAAGCTTCGGGGCAGAGCGCTTATCCCAGATGACCTGCGGATCCGGCCGAACCACGCGGATGCCGTTCCAATCCTCCAGCTTATCGCCGCCGGATAAGTCCAGTATCTGATATTCCTTCCATGAATTGCATAACCACATATGTTTCCTTGCCTTTCCCTATAGTACCGGCGCGGACGCTCCAAGTAAGGCGTCCCTTCGGCAGTGTTTCGTTTTATTGTACCCCGGCGAAAAAGCGTGTTGCCCTTTGCCTGGTATTATCCATTCTTATTGTACCATTTGATAGCTTTTTAGTCAATTAAAAAGTCATAATCCATGCTTTTTTTTCATAAAATTGTAACAAATACCATTGCAAATGGGCGTTGGAAAAAATTTAGTTAGGGAAGGAAAGAGAATATGGAAGAAAAAATATTGCCTCATAATTTAGTGCTTGAAAACAAAAGCCGGCTGAGCATCACGCAGGTGGCGGATGTAGACACCTTTGATGAGGGAAAAATCGTACTCTTTACAGCAGACGACACCATCATTGTGGAGGGCTATGATCTGCACATACAGAAGCTGGACGTGTCCGGCGGCGAGCTGGTGATAGAAGGTGAGGTTACCAGTATTCTTTACACGGGTCGCGACGGCGGAAAACGGGGTGGCAAGGGATTTTTTAAGAAAATGCTGAAATAAGCGGCGGGAAAGCGGGAAGGATAAAGCAATGGAATTTTCTGTTTCTAAGGAAGCGTTTGTATTTTTATGCTCCGCCCTTTGCGGCGGACTTTTATTTCTGCTCTATGACCTGTTCCGCGTTATCCGGCAGAAGTCCGGCGCCGGTCAGATTATGATTCATGTGCAGGATGGTTTGTTCTGGCTGATGGCGCTTACCATTATGTTTTTTGTGGTTTTATATGTCAACAACGGAACGGTTCGTTTTTATGAATTATTCGGTGCGATTTTGGGCGCCGTGATATACGGATTAACTCTTTCTAAGTGGATTTTACGGTTTTTTTGCTGGATTTTAGATATTTTCTCTAAATTTTTCAAATTTTTTTTCAAAATCCTCTTGACACCGCTCCTTTTTACGTATAATATAATGTATAGATGCCTTTGCTTTGTTTTTCGGCCAATGAAGAAGCTGGGAAAACGAATGGGCAGGCGACTTTGGGACAGCATCAAGCGAACCGCCAGGTTCAGTATGAAAAAATAGAGGAATACCAATGGATAAAAAAAAGAAAAAAGTCAATATCAGGGTGTTACTCAAACGATGCGTGTTATGCGGTTTGATTTTGTATATCTGCTATTTGTTTTTGGCGCAGCAGTTTGATTTGTCGCGCCTTTCTAAGGAAAATGACAGCTTAGATCAGCAGATTGCAGAGGCTCAGCGGGAGCATGAGGAATTGAGCGATCAGAAGGAGGCCAGCGGCACACCGGAATATATCGAACGTGTGGCGCGGGATAAGCTGGGCTACATGAAGCCGGACGAAAAGGTGTTTATTGACGCAAAAAAGCAGTAGAAGCAATACGAGAAAGCTATGCACGTGCCTTATCCGCCCATAGATAAGGCCGTTTATATACAAAATTAACACCCTGTGGGCAGAAAGGCAACGGAAATTCATGATGGTTTTAGAGCCGGGAAAAATCGTAACAGGAAAGGTTACGGGGATTTCGCCCTTTGGCGCGTTTGTATCGCTGGGAGAGGGCAAAACCGGATTGGTGCACATTTCAGAGGTTGCGCTGACCTATGTGAAAAATGTCAGCGACTTTCTGAAGGAAAATGATGAGGTCAAGGTTAAAATCATAGCCATTGACAAAAACGGCAAGATTAGTCTGTCCATTAAACAGGCTCTGCTTGAGGAACGGAAAAACAGTCCGTCTGCAGCCCCGGCCAGAGTGCCGCGGACAGAGCGTGTGGATTGGTCTAAGAAAAACGATACCCCGCCGACAAGCTTTGAGGATATGATGAATCGCTTTAAACAAGCCAGTGACGAAAAAATGCAGGATTTAAAGAGAGGCATGGAGTCTAAGCGCGGTTCCGGCAGCTATCGCCGGTCGGGTAGTTCTTTTTAAAATGACGGATACAAAAATTAATTACGGCTTTACGGTTTGGGCCTGCTGCTTGGGGTATCTTTTGCAGGCGGTTGTTGTCAACGTATCGCCCATACTTTTTATTCCCTTACGTGAACAATTTCATTTGTCTTACAGCCAGCTGGGTTTTCTCGTGCTGGCTAATTTTGTTACCCAGTTTTTATGCGATTTATTTTTCGGCGGGCTGATTGACCGCTGGGGTTTCAGACCGCTCGCAGTGGCTTCCACTGTAACGGCGGCCATGGGTTTTGTTCTTTTCGCCGCGGCACCGGCTGTTCTGCCGCAGAATCCCTATCCGCTGTTTGTTGCGGGAACACTGCTTTTTGCAGGCTCCGGCGGGCTTTTGGAAATTTTGCTGAGCCCCATTGTCAACGCGCTGCCTCTGCCCCGGGAACGAAAAATGTCGGTTCTCAGTCTGCTGCATTCTGCCTATAACTGGGGACAGGTTATTGTGGTTTTGGTAACAACACTCCTGCTGCGCGTGCTGGGTGCAGAACGGTGGCAGCTGCTTTTATATCTATGGTGTACGCCGGCCGTGGTGGTCTTTATTATGTTCCTGAAGGCGCCCTTCCCGTCGGTTTGCCCGGCAGAGGCACGGCAGGGCGTGCGGTCTGTTCTGCTTGCCCCCACCTTTGTCCTTTGCATGATTGTGATGATGACCAGCGGCGCCAGTGAGCTGATCATTAGTCAGTGGTCCTCCACCTTTATCGAGAAGGGACTGGGTGTTAGTAAAACCGTGGGCGATATTGCCGGCGTTTGTGCCTTTGCCGCGGCGATGGGCATTGGCAGGACACTTTATGGGAAATATGGTGCTAAAATTGATATTTACCGCATCATGCACATGGGGATGTTTGTTTTAATTGTCTGCTATCTGGCAGTGGGTCTGATTCCCGGACGTTTGGTACCGCTTCTGGCTATTGTCATCAGCGGCCTGGCGGTGGCTTTGCACTGGCCGGGAACGCTGATTGTGGCGGCAGATTACTTTCCGATGGCCGGTTCCTGGATGTTTGCCCTTCTGGCTGCAGGCGGTGATACCGGTGCGTCAGTCGGACCATGGCTGTCCGGCCGCGTGATGGACATCTGCGGAGGCAATGCCGGTGCAGCGGCTCTGGCCGAAACCCTGGGTCTGACGGCAGAGCAGCTCAGTCTGCGGGTCGGCATGCTGGCAGGCGCACTGTTTCCTGCCATAGGTCTTGCTGCTTTGACCTTGCTGCACCGACGGGAAAAGAAGATGCAGGGCGCGGGCAAGTAGTTGGATATGTTGCCGGGGTCAATCCGGTTGTTCTGCATCGGGCTGCCTTCTTCTAAAAAAGACAGGCAGTCATAAAAATGGCTATAGCTCCTATAGGGAGGCCAAAACCTTTTTAATTTCCTCGTCCCAGAAATCCCAGCTGTGGGTACCGGGACGCTCCTCATAGGCAAAGGGGAGCTGCAGCGTTTCTAAATGCGCCTTGAAATCTTGATTCATCTGGTAACAAAGAGTGTCCTCTGTTCCGCAGGACATAAATAACTGCGGCAGGGACGCTTTTTCTTTTGCCCGCTCTGCTGCCAGAATAAACAGATCGTTGGCCCTGCGCGTTGCGCCGGTTCCGAACACGTGGGTCAGTGCCTCCTGCTGATCCGGCGTACCGTGGGACAAAACGGCATGTATATCTAAGGCACCGGAGAAGGAAAAGGCTTTTCCATAAAGCTCCGGCTTTACCAGCGCGGCCTTGACGGCGCCGTAGCCGCCCATGGAGCAGCCGGCAATGGCGGTATCTTCACGAGCAGATGACAAAGGGAGCGCATAGCGGACAAAACGGGGCAGCTCCTCGGTTAAAAACTGCAAATACTGCAGGCCGCAATCCATATCGCAATAAAAGCTATGCTGTACAGAGGGCATCACCAGTGCCACACCGGCCTCCTCGGCGTAACGCTCCGCATTGGTTTTCCGAATCCAATCGGTTTCCGAGCCGTGAAGCCCGTGGAGCAGATACAAAGTCTTTAGCTGTCGGGGACGGTAGACCTCATCCAGTGACATATATCTGCGTGCCGCGTTTTTGGCCAGGGGCAGATATAAAAGAACGGAGGCGGTATTTTCCAGCGTTTGCGCATAAAACTGACAATGCATGAGTGGCATAATGATGACTCCCTACTATATAATATAATAAGAATAATTGTAATAAATAACCATTTTCATTGTAACGGTCAACCTGTGTTCTGTCAAGACTTGACTGCCGGAATTTTCAAAGAATTCATAAACAGCCCCTGCCGGACATAGATTATTATGAGAAGGGAGGGAATCCCATGCGGGAATATTTAACACAGCATCAAGGAAAATGGTGGCATTTTTTTATTAAACCCTTTTATGGTTTATGTTTTCGGAAAAAGGAGGGTGCCCGGTTTTCAAATTTCGAGGTACTGTTGCCGGACGCCTGTGAGGATTTTTGCGCACTGGCTGTGGGCGGGCAAATTCACCTGGTTTGTCAGGATCAGCATGGCAGCATTCTCTATTTAAATCTGGAGGACGAAACCTGGCACAAGGCGGTTCTTTTAGAAAGCAAATCCGGCACGGCTTACCCCAAGCACTTTGCACTGACGGCCGTAGGTGGCTTTATTAATCTGTTTTATATTATTGCCTACCAGGAAAAATATATGCTGGTACATCAGATCATTACGGCGGAGGATCGCCCACCCACAGTGATTGACCGGATTACGCCGGGCATGCCGCCCTTTTCCGTGGTCATGCACACCGGTACGGATATGACGGTTTTATATGAAAACGAATCCGGCACCGGCGGAACGCGGCTATACCGCTGGTCGCGGAAGGCCTTTGGGCGATTTATGCCGGTGAATCCAGCCGCCGGGTGCCTTGCCCGGTGCTTTTTGCCGGAGCGTGACGACAGGGTGCGTTACGCGGCTTTTCAGACCGTGGAGGGGATTCAGAATCTTGTGTATTTTGAAAAAAACGATGACGGTTCCTACACGCAGCCGGTAACAGTGTATCTGGACTGTCAGCCTGAGGCCGCGCCGATTTTCTGCCGTGACGGCAAACGGCTCTATCTGGTCTGGCAGGAGAGCGGCGGTATTATGTCATCCTATTCTGCAGACGATGGGGGCAAATGGTCCAAGCCGATCCGATATATGACCCCCTCCGGGTCGGAAACGGTGCTGTATTGCATCAGCGAAAACGGCGATATGCGTTATGCCTATGGCTATGCAAGGGAGCAGGATTTGGTTTTATATGCCGCGCCAGGGCTGTCGGAAGCTGCGCTGCCGCGGGAACGGGCCCGGTTCCGGCCGACCGGCTATGAAGCAGAGGATTTTGCCAAGAGTCATGGCGGTTTGCCGGAGGAACCGGCTGTTTTGCCGCCGGATCCGATAACAGCACAGCTTAAGCAGGAGCTGGGAAACGTTAAGGAACAGCTGATGCGCCTGCGGGTGGAGCTGGGCGGTCTGACAGAACGGCTGGAACGGCTGGAACAGCCTGCGGCAATCGGCTCGGCGAACGGACAGATGAAGCAACCTGCATCGCCGGTATCGGCAGAATTGCCGAAAGTTACCGCTGTTCCCTTAGCGGAGGAGGGTGCCGTGGATACGGTTTTGCTGCGGGATGCCTCCGTTGGTCTATCCGATTCCTGAATAATAGGTTACTTTATGACATAATATGGTTACATTATTCTATGGACGGCCTTGCGGTTTCCTGATACAATATGCCTATCAAAATGAAACTGCAAGGAGGATAACCAATGCTTAAAATTACCTTTATTGGTGCGGGGAGTACGGTTTTTGCCAAAAATGTTTTGGGGGATATTATGCTGTCGCCGTCTTTGTGCCATGCGGAAATTGCACTTTATGACATAAGCCCGGAACGACTGTCAGAATCTGAACAGCTGATTTGCGCCCTGAACGAGACCTGCAACGAGAGCCGCGCCACGATTAAAACCTATTTGGGTGTGGAAAATCGCAGAGAAGCGCTGCGGGGAGCGGATTTTGTCATTAACGCCATTCAGGTGGGGGGCTATGAGCCCAGCACGGTCATTGATTTTGAAATTCCGAAAAAATACGGGCTTTTGCAAACCATCGGTGACACATTGGGAATCGGCGGCATTTTTCGCGCCCTGCGCACCATTCCGGTTTTGCGGGATATTGCTGCGGATGTTGAGGCCGTATGCCCCAACGCCTGGTTTTTGAATTATACCAATCCCATGGCCATGCTCACCGGCTACATGCAGCGCTTTACCGGCATGAAAACCATCGGTCTTTGCCACAGTGTTCAGGTTTGTGCAGAGGCAATTTTGAAAGGGCTGGGTATGGAGGATAAGCTGGATGGTGTGGTTTACAGAACGGCCGGTATTAACCATATGGCATGGCTGCTGTCCATCAGCGATAAGGACGGCAACGATTTGTATCCGATGATCCGGCAAAAGGCCGCCGAGAAAAATGCAGCGGAAAAACATGATGACATGGTGCGGTATGAATACATCAAGCATCTGGGCTACTATTGCACGGAGAGCAGTGAGCATAACGCGGAATATAACCCCTTCTTTATTAAGCCAAACCATCCTGAGCTGATTGAAAAATATAACATTCCGCTGGATGAATATCCGCGCCGCTGCGTGAATCAGATTAAGCAGTGGAAGGAGCAGAAGGAGGAGCTGTTTGCCGGCGGCAAGGTGGAGCATACCCGTTCCAGGGAATATGGTTCACGTATTGTAGAAAGCATGGTCACTAATAAGCCCTATGAAATCGGCGGTAATGTCATCAATAACGGATTGATTACCAATCTGCCCGCCCAGGCCTGCGTTGAGGTGCCGTGTATGGTGTCGGCTAACGGTATTGACCCGGTGTATATCGGCGCCCTGCCGCCGCAGCTGGCTGCCATGAACATGACGAATATCAACCCGCAGCTGCTGACCATTGAGGCGGCAGTTACCAAAAAGAAGGAGCATGTGTATCATGCCGCCATGCTGGATCCCCATACGGCGGCGGTGCTCACAATGGATGAAATTGTGCAAATGTGCGACGAGTTGATTGAAGCGCATAACAACACAGATTTTAAAGTGCTGGTGTAACGAATTTGATTAGCGCCTGCCTTTGTTTGTTTAATCATGAGGATCTCGAGCCGCGGCGCGGGATCCTCATGATTTATGGTGTAAAATATCAAGCGGTGAAAAGCTGGAGTTGAGTTGCAGTCTGTGCATAAAAATAAGTCGAAATTGTTTAAAAATGTGTAGCCATCATACAAATTTAATGCTTTAATTGTTGCTCAATCGGCAAGCTATGACGGTTTTCTGAAAAGGATTTAACTTTTTTTCAAAAAAAGTTTAAAAAAGTGTTGACAAAGGGCAGAAAAGGTGCTATAATAAAATTCCGCGCTGAGATAGCG
>CAYUUO010000003.1:0-75808 GCA_964447945.1 uncultured Oscillospiraceae bacterium | reverse complement strand
CGGGGTTTCAAAGGGGCAGAGCCCCTTTGCCTGAGTTCCCCGAAGGGGAACGAAGGACCGCCCGGGCGCGGCGGGCGGAACTGGGGTCGGCCAAAAAAACTAACAGCATTTTGCTGCAGCCCCCTATCTTAACTTTTTTCTTGGAACTATTTTTAACTCCAAAAACAGCTTTGTTAAGCCTTTTTGTTTTGCCTGTGCTGTGCATTTTGCTGTATCCTCTTCTCTTACATTCACTCATATGGGACAGGTGTGCGCGCATAGAATATCCGTGAAAGGGGCTGATCCATTATGGAGCTGCATTATTTTCTGACCACAAACGGTTCCGCCGGACACACCAGCTATCTGGATAAGGCGTCGGAGAACTGCCGGGACGTCATCCTGCTTTCCGGCTATCCGCGGCCGCTGGCTGCCGCTTTAATCCGGGAGTGCTATGCCATTGCCAAGCAGAACCGCATGAGGATGGACATCATTCACAACTGTCTGGATAACAGCATGGAAGGGATTATCCTGCCGGAGCTGCAAACGGCGCTTTTGAATCTGCCGGTTTACGAGCCGCGGACGGATCTTGCATCGCTGTTTAAAAATGAGGCGCTTTCCCTGTATCACACCCATTTGCAAAAAGCCTTCCGCGATTTTGCCAAAGCCAAGGAAATCCATGATGAATGGGAAAAAATTTATATCAGCGCCACAGATTACCAGGCGCTGGATCAATTTACCGAGGAAACGACGGCCGCACTGCTGGCCGATCACAAAACCAACCACCGCGGCAGTCTCTGCGACCGCTTTTTTGGCTCAGCCACCATCAACGGCTCTGTGGATTATATTGATGCTCTCTCAGCCGACACAAAGCGGTACTTTATTAAGGGACGGCCCGGCACAGGGAAATCAACTTTTTTGAAAAAGCTGGCTCTGTCCGCCTGCGACCGCGGTTACCATGTCGAGCGATACCACTGCTCCTTCGACCCGAACAGTCTGGACATGGCGGTCATCCGGGAGCTGGGAATCTGCTTGTTTGATTCCACGGCGCCCCATGAGTATTTCCCGTCACAGGCGTCAGATGAAATTCTGGATCTGTACGCCGTTGCCGTCCGTCCTGATACCGACACGCGTTTTCAGGCCGAACTGGCCGACGTGTCCGGCCGCTACAAAAGCGCCATAGCTAGTGCCACAAAGCACCTGATTGCGGCCAATGAGGCCTGCATCCGGGCAGAGGACGATTACCGCACCCTGATCGACGAGGACAATCTGATGGCCGTCCGCAAAACCGTTGTGGAACGGTTATTTCCCTGACCTTTCCATAAATACAGAAAGACCGTACCGGGAGCACGCGTCCGCGGGTACGGTCTTTTTACGGTCAGTCTTACCGATACATCGGCCCGTATTTCTTGCAGGCCGCATAATCTGCTGCCTGCGCATCCTCGGTGCCAAAGGAAGCCCAGGCATGAGGACGGTATATCTTTTCCTCCGGTACATTGTGCATAGTGACCGGGATTCTCAGCATGGAGCACAGCGTAATCAAATCGGCACCCACATGCCCGCCGACGGTGACGCCGTGGTTGGCGCCCCAGTTGGCCATGACGGAATACACATCTGTAAAGGCACCGTGACCGGTGAGAATCGGGGCAAACCAGGTCGTGGGCCAGGTGGGATCGGTACGCTTGTCAAGCTTATCATGCACATCCTCCGGCAGCACGCAGGTGTAGCCCTCCGCAATCTGAATCACAGGGCCGATTCCCTCTACCAAATTCAGCCGCAGCATGGTAACAGGCATTTCAGCCAACGTCTTGAAGTGACTGGAAAAGCCGCCGCCGCGGAAATATTCATAGTCTGCGCGGCACCAATCTGTAGCATCCAGACAAGCCTTGATATCGGCCTCCGTCATGTTCCACCATTCCTTAATGGTGCCCTTTCCGTTTTCATCCTTAGCCGCACCGGTGCAGTCTAAGGCAGTGGCGCCGGAGTTAATTAAATGGATAATACCCTCGGCCGCTTTGCCGGTCAGTTCCTTGCCGGTAACACGTTTCACGGCGTCCGGGCTCCAATAGGTACGCACATCGTGGAAGGCCGGCGCCTTGCCGGTGAGCAGCGTGCCGAACAGCATGGATATGCCGTTTAAGGTATCGTTTTCCGTTGCAAAAGCCGTTGGTGCTTTTTTCCCGTTCCAGTTAAAGGAGGACGCCATAATCGCCTCGGTGAAGTCGGCATTAGGCAGCCAATCCGTCCAGTTGCGCTGACCCTGGAAGCCGCCGGCAATACCGTTTTTGCCCAGGGCCTCCTCGTGCCAGCCCATCTCATCTAATTTAGGGTTGCCATATAAAATATCATTGACAATAATGGAAAATTTAGCAATGAATTCCCAATCCCGATCGGCCGGAATTGTCTTAGACCTCGTAATAATGTCCGGGAAATTTTTGCCCGCATTTTTATCAAAGCCTTCCTTGCAGTTGGCTTTAATCCAGCTGAGCGCCCTTTCATACTCTTCATGGTCATAAATTTCCAGATTGATCCGACGCAGAATTTCAGTCAAATCCAGCCATTCGGCACGGATGCCCAAATATTTCTGCATAAAGGACATATCACAGTAGGAACCGGCAATGCCCATGGACACGCCGCCGAAGTTGACATAGGCCTTGTCCTTCATCTGACCCACGGCAAGCGCCGCCTTGGCCCAGCGAATCATCTTCTCGGCAACATCTGCGGGAATCGAATCATCGGGAATATCCTGCACATCGTGACCATACATAGAAAAGGCCGGCAGACCGCGCTGCGCAAAGGCCGCCATAACCGCCGCCAGATAAACCGCACCGGGGCGCTCTGTGCCGTTAAAGCCCCAGACGGCCTTAATGGTGTCAGAGCTTAAATCCATAGTCTCACTGCCATAACACCAGCAGGGCGTTACCGCCAGTGTCGCGCAAACGTTCTGGGCTTTAAAAAAGTCCGCACATTTCGCTGCTTCCGCGCCGCCGCCGATGGTGCCGGGATAAATCACGCACACCGCCGGTGTGCCATCGTGATAGCGAACATTTTTTTCAATGAGCTCCTTGGCCGCCTTAGCCATGGTCATGGTCTTTTCCTCAAGGCTTTCGCGCACGCCGCCCCAACGGCCGTCGATTGTCGGTCGAATACCAATTTTGGGTTGCATAAGAATGTCCTCCTGCTTTAGATTGTAAATTGATTAAAATAAAATGTCATAAAATGTTCTGTCCGCTTTGCTCGCCAAACGTTAAAGATGCCATGTCTTGCCGCATCGGGAAAACCTGCAGACACAAAAAACCACCCCGGGCGCTCCGCCGATTATCCGCTAAGAAGCCGCAAGCTGCGCTAACCGCAGCCGTTTAACGCTGCCGATGCACAAAATACGGCTTATCGCTGCGCAAGACTATTCCGCCTCGGTTACTTCAACCGTTTCGGCCGTAAAAACTTCTTCACCCTTATTTTTTGGTTCCTTTTTTTTGAAAAACTCCATGGCCTTGTCTAAAAGGGTCGGAACCTTTTCCATGATGTCCTCCACCGGAGAAGGCGCCTTGTCGATGGGCATCAGGCGGATCTGCCCCTGCCCCACGACCATAAAGGCCACCGGTTCAATCACCGCGCCGCCGCCGGAACCGCCGCCGAAATTGGCGCCGTTGTCAACCGTCAGCTTGGAGCGGTCGCCAAATTCGCTGCCGCCGGCACCAAACCCAAAGGATACCTTGGAAATTGGGATAATCACCGTGCCGTCCGGGGCGTTAACTGCCTGTCCCACAATTGTGTTTACGTCCACCATTTCCTTAATGCTGTTCATGGCGGTTTCCATTAAGCCTTTAATTGGATGCTCTGCCATAATGTAACACCTTCCTTTTAAATTTCTGTCTTTATCTTACTTTTCATTAGCTTGACCAGCTTGAGGGTTTTTAATGCAAAGATTGCCGCGTCTATGACCCTGAACCGAAAACTTCCCTTCATATGTATGCACATACAGGTTCGGTTAAATTCAGGATAAACCTCCAGCGTTTTTTGGGAAACGTTTAAGGCGGAATCCAATATTTTCAGGATCATGGTGCCGGCTGTCCAGATTGCGCCGTTTAAAAGGCCGGTTCTGGCCGGATTTGTCGTGCCGTACCGGATTGTAAAGTAAATCTCTTTACAGATAAGCCTTGCCCTGATTTTCCGAAGAATTGCTTTCCACTCATCCTCCGTTTCCTGATAAGCATGATACAGTTCCTTAGAAAATTTGATAAAGGCTTTAGGCGTCAGATGCCTTTCTGCCTCTTTCACTTCCTGTTTGGTTTCCCGCGCAAGCTTTTTTTCATCCTTTTGTATCGGAACCTTGACGGAAATGGGAATCCCCAGAATACGAATCCGGATTCTAAGCGTCTGTACCTTATTTTCCAGCCTGTAATCTGCCCCCGCCTCCAGAGGCACAAGCAGCAATAGTATCAGCAGCAGGGCGATACCGCCCAGCACGGAATAAAGCAGCATCACACCACCTCAATCCTCAAGATTATCCATAGGTTGCCCACTTTCTGTCTCATTTATGCGAAGGGGCTCCGGGTCAGGCAGCCCGGACAGGGACGAAAGACCGAAGGATCGCAGAAATTCCTGCGTCGTGACGTATAGAATCGGCCGTCCCGGCGCGTCCAGCCTGCCGCTTTCCTCAATCAGGCCGCGCTCTATCAGCTTATTCACTGGCCCGTCAGAGTTCACGCCGCGGATAAATTCAATGCTGGAACGGGTCACCGGCTGATGATAGGCCACCACGGCCAGGGTTTCCAAAGCCGCCGGTGACAGGTTTTGCCGCCGCCGCGGCTCCTTCAGCCGCTGTATGTAAGGGAAAAAGGCCTCCGCCGTGCAAAGCTGATAGCTATCCTCCAGCTGCAGAACACGCAGGCCGCGCTGACGCGTCTCATAATCGGCGTTTAGCTGCTGGGCGGCAAGGGCCAGCTCTTCCTCCGATATTTCCATAATTTCAGCCAGCTGTCCGGCGGGAACACTGTCCCCCGCCGCAAATAAAATGCTTTCCAGCAGACTGCACGAATCAAAATTCATTGGTAATCTCCCCGTCCTTAATCTGCGTCAGATAAATTTCACGACCGTGAATCTCGGCTGTGACAAGATTCAATCGGATCATCTCCAGAATAATCAAAAAGGACACCACAATTTTCGGCCGGGAATCCAAACCGGCAAACACCTGTCGAAAAGCCACGCGTCCGCGGCCCAACAGCCGGCCTTTAATATGGGACACACAATAGGCCGAGGACACCTGCTCATGGCCACCGATACCAACAAAGGAGGTTTTTGGCGGTGGCTCCTTCCGCTGGGTTTTAATCAACACATCGGAAAGGGCTGCAATCAGCCGCTCTACATCAAAGGTCTGATCGCTGTAGTCCGGCGGCGCCTGCCCGATATCGTCCGGCGCTTTGAAAAACAAAAACCGGCCATCCTCCTCATGCTCCTTTAAATAGACCGCCGCGGCCTTCATTTGCTGATAAGCAAGCAGCCTGTCCGCCAGATTTTTCCGGGGATCCTCTTCCTCCTCCTCGTGGCGGGGCAAAAGCATCTGGGATTTAATATATAAAAGCTCCGACGCCATAATCAGAAATTCACTGGAAAGCTCCATGTCAAAGGCCTGCAGCGTTTCCAGATATTCCATATACTGCGCGGTGATTTTTTCAATGGGAATATCATAAATACTCACCTTGTTTTTTTTCAAAAGGTGCAAAAGCAGCTCCAGAGGGCCTTCAAAAACCTCGATATGAAACGACAATGCCTCCATCATACACCGCCCACCAAAAATGTCAGCACGTTCAGCACCAAAGTGCCCATCCAGCCAACCACCGGATCCAGCACGCCCAATCCCAGCGCCACCATCAGCACAATCCAGCCTAAATGCTCATAGCGCATAATGTCAAAATAGATTCTGGAGGGCAAAAAGGGCAGGAAAATCTTAGAGCCATCCAGCGGCGGAATCGGGATGAGATTAAACACGCCCAGACCAATATTCAACATCACGAAGGTACGTAAAAATTTGGCGACGATTTCCGCCCAAAAGTGGCCGTAAGGCAAAAGATGCGCCATGGCCAGGAGCTTAAAAATCAAAAGCCCTAAAAAGGCCATAATAAAATTGGATAAAGGCCCCGAAAGCGCCGTCAGCGCCATGTCCCGCTTAGGTTTTTTGAAGTAGCCGGGGTTTACCATCACAGGCTTGGCCCAGCCAAAGCCGAATAACAACAAGCAAAGAGAACCCACCGGATCCAAATGACGGAGCGGGTTCAGGGACAAACGCCCCATGGATTTTGCCGTTTTATCCCCCAGCAGATAAGCGCCGATGCCGTGAGACATTTCATGAACGGATATGGCCAACAAAACGGCCACCGCACGAATCAGCAAATCGGCGATATCGAATCTTCCCATTCTGAACAAACGATCACATCCTACAACGTATAAAATAACTCACCTGAGATTATTATACAAAATATTGCGGTTCCTGTAAAGTCAAAACACAAAAAATTAACAATATTTCTATAAAATCACCAATATAAAGACAGTTTGAAAGCATCCTAAATATCTCGATTTTAAATCGGTTCACAATTGTCAGCCTTAACGGGCTTCCGCATCGGAACATAACGCTGTCCCTTTTTCTTTGGTACTGGCAACTCCGCACCTTACGGCACATATAATAGAAATATCCTGTTGCGGAGGTGCTTATCATGTTTTCATCCTTATGGCTGATGCTGCTCACCTTTTTCCGGTACGGTCCTTTTTTTCTGTCCTATGTGTCCAATAATGCCGGCTCCTTCCCCAAGCCGCTGTCCGCCAAGGAAGAGGCCGCCTGCTTAGAGCTTTGCCGCAAGGGCGACGAGGACGCCAAAAACAGGCTGATCGAACACAATCTCCGGCTTGTGGCGCACATTGCCAAAAAATATACCCAGATTCCCGGCGCTGATTCGGAGGATCTGATTTCCATCGGCACAGTGGGACTGATTAAGGCCATCAGCTCCTTTGACGGCACAAAAAACACCCGGCTGGCAACCTATGCGGCTCGGTGTATTGAGAACGAAATCCTTATGTATATGCGTGCCTCAAAAAAGGTACAGCAGGAGGTATCGCTCAATGAATGCCTAGGCCATGACAGCGACGGCAACGAAATCACCTTCATGGATATCCTGACTGCTGAGGATGAGGACGTGGCCGAACGGGCCGACTTGAATATTGACATCCGCAAGCTGTACCGCTACCTTGACAAGAGCCTGACAGAACGTGAGAAGCAGATTATCCTGCTGCGTTACGGCCTGACCGGCAAGCAAGTTACACAACGAAAAATTGCCCGGCAAATGAATATTTCCCGCTCCTATGTATCACGGATTGAGAAAAAAGCACTGCTGAAGCTTGCCAAGCAGTTCGAGACCCACGAAGAATAAATGGTTCATCATAGCACCACAGAAACATACTCACCGAAAAAAAGGGACTTTAGCATCCGTATGCATAGCCGGATGGCTAAAATCCCTTTTTGATTTCTTATTTATATCGGCGTTTCATAAACACAGTGATGCCGGCCGCCAGAATTGCCAGCGGTACAACAATGACCAAGATGGCAAACCAGGTCCAGAATTGGGTTTTAGACAACACCATTTCACCACCGGGCAGCATTTTCGCCCGCACCGTGATGGACGCATCGCCGCCCTTCATCCAGCTAATGCTGTTCAGCAGGATATCTTCATTGGCAAACCGCGTATCCGTAGTCAGTGCGTCAAAAATCAACACGGAGCCGCCGACAATCAGCCGGCCGGTAAACTGCTCGTTTTCCACCGTACCGGTCGTACGGGTAGCCGCCAACAGAACGTCAAAGGCACCGGTTTTATCGCCATCGGCCTTCTGCATGTCGCCCTGCGCCATCAGATCCTCCATGCTTTCTTTGGCATAGGCGGAGCCGCTGGTGGACAACAGCGTTGCAATTTCCACGGAAACGGGCTTTTCCGCCGTCCGTTCTAAGCTGTTGGCCGGTCCATAGCCTGCGCGCTTCTGACTGTCTGTCACCGGCGTCGTAATCTCATGGTCACCCAGCTCTGCAACCATGTAATTGCTGTTTTCAATCATATTGCTCATATCCAGCACGACGTCATGATTGCGGACAATGCCCCAATCCTCTGCCAGATAGCTTTGCAGATTCGGCAGCTCGTCGGAACAGTAAATCGGGTCAAAGTAAACCTGCACATTCCCGCCCTTATCCAGATACTGATCCAGCTTATTGATTTCCTCCACGGAAAAATCTGACTGGGGTGCACTGATAATCACCACAGAGTTGGCGTCTGCCGGAAAATCCTGCGTCAGGGTATCCAACTGACTGATCTGATAGCCACCCATTTCCAGAATCTTTGTGGCATTGCCGGAAACCTGCTCACCGTGCCCCGTTGTGAAGGTGATGGTAGATAAGGTCATGCCGTCAATAAAGGTAGCCAGCTTGGTAGTGACAACACGCTCGATATAGCTGAAACCGTTTTGGCTGAAGAAATCCTGTGCATTCACCAGCTCATGACGGTCACCCTGCCGAATCAGCAGAGAGCCGATTCTCATCGACGCAATTTCCTGCGTATAGGCCTGCACCTCAGCCGGATTTTTAATAACATCCACCTCGCGCACCTTGATATTAGAGTTCCGCTGGGTGTACTTTTCCAGCACGTTTTTAACCATGGACAGGCTCTCGCTCTCGGAGCCGGTTGTCAGAATTAAAATATCCGTCGGCTGGTCAATCTGATCCACAATCTCTTCTGATTCCTCTGTCAGCGCAAAAATCTGATCCTCTGTAAAATCAATTTCAAGGGATATTTTATCGTTCAGGGAAATTAAAATGGCGTTTAAAAGCAGCACAATAATCACCGCACCGACAATAAAGGCCTTAGAATTTAACGAATAACGAAATTTTTTATTTTTCATTTTCTCCATCCTTTCTGCAGGCTGCCGCCTTACTTCCAGCGTCGTCTTTCAATCACGCGGATTGTCAGAAAGACGAACAGACCGGCCAGACTGATAAAATAGAATACCGGCACCAGATTCAACGTGCCCAAAGTAAAGTCATACAGCCGGTTGTTGATGGATATAAAGTCTAAAAGCCAGTCGAGAGCCTTGCCCAGCCAGCTCAGACCGCCCGTTAAAATTTCGGAAAAGTTAAGGCTTAGCCCGCCTAAAAACCAAAGGAAAAAGATAATCGCCAGCGTGGAGACAGCGGCAATCACCTGACTTTCCGTAATGGAGGACATAAACATGCCCAGCGCTGCAAAAAACAGGCCCAAAAGGAAAAGTCCCAGATAGCCGATAACGGTTTCTGCAATGGCCGGTGTGCCATAAAGCTCCATAATCGGCACAAACAGCATGGTAATCGCCACACCGATTAACAGCACCGTACCCGCCGCCAGAAATTTGCCGAACACAATATCGGTCACACGCACTGGTGCCGTCAGTAGCAGCTGATCGGTTTTGCTCTTGCGTTCTTCTGAAAAAAGACGCATGGTCAGAACCGGAATAACAAACACAAAAATCAGGCTTACATTAGAGAAAAAGCCGCTCATTGAGGTTTGCTGCGCACTCAAATTAATAAATACAAACATCAGGGACGCAAAAAAGATAAACGCACTGAGAAAAATATATCCTACGGGCGTTCTGAAATAGGCCTTCAGCTCCCGTTTATAAATCGCTGTCATGTCCGTCCGCTCCTTCCTCTTTCTCTGCCGCCGTTTCCGGCACTTCAGAGCTCTCCGGTGTTCCGTCACCTTCCGGCTCTGCGGCCGCGGCCGGCTGGTTCACCAGTTCAACCTCGTCCTCGCTGACCTCGACAAATTCGGCACCGCCCTGCCCTTTTGTCACCTCCAGGAAAATATCTTCTAAAGACATGTCCATCGTCTGGAGGGATAAAATTGGGAGTCCCGCTGCTGCCAGCGCGTTAAAGACCGGCGTTCTCACGTCTACGTCCGGCTCCGCTTCCAGAATGAAATCAATGGAGCCCGTTTCCTTTCTGCCAAGGGATTTTATGTATTTAATCCCATTGACCGCCTCCAGCGCATCTAAAATGCTGCGCTCATCACCGGCCACCCGCAACTGGAATTTGTTTTCATTGGAAATGGATTTGCCCAGATTTTCAGGTGTATCGCTGGCCACCAGACGTCCTTTATTGATAATAATAACCCGCTCACAGATGGCGTTAACCTCCTGAAGAATGTGAGATGACAGAATAACGGTGTGCTCACGGCCAAGCTGCTTGATAACGGAACGGATTTCGATAATCTGCTTTGGGTCAAGCCCCACGGTGGGTTCATCCAGAATCAGCACCTCCGGGTTGCCCACCATAGCCTGCGCCAGCCCGACGCGCTGCTTATAGCCCTTGGACAGGTTGGATATCAGCCGGTTCTGTACATCCGTAATTTTCACCGTATCACATATTTTAGAAAGATGTGCCTCCCGGTCCTCCTCCACCTTTTTTAAATCATAAACAAAATCCAGATATTCCCGCACGGTCATATCCATATAAAGCGGCGGATGCTCCGGCAGATACCCGATTTTTTTCTTTGCCTCCACGGGGTTGTCCAAAATGTCATAGCCGTCAATTTTCACCTCGCCGCTTGTAGCGGAAAGATACCCGGTCAGTATGTTCATGGTGGTGGATTTTCCCGCGCCGTTAGGCCCTAAAAAGCCCAGAATTTCGCCTTGCTTAACCGTAAAGGAAATATGGTCCACAGCCAGCTGACTGCCGTACTTTTTAGTAAGATTTTTTATTTCGACCATTCTTTAACCTCCCTGCAACATGTTCATGTTCATCATATCATACGGATATGTATAAAATATGAATAAAACGTAAATTTTCAGCAGGAGAATCCTCCTGCTGAAAATCATAAAAAGCTAAATTTATACAAGCTCATCCAGCTTCAGATGCAGCTCCTTCAGCTGCTTCGGATCAACGCTGGTCGGCGCCTCCGTCATCAACTCAGATGCATCCTTCACCTTGGGGAAGGCAATAACATCGCGTATTGAATCCCGACCAGCCAGCAGCATCACCAGTCTGTCCAGACCGTAGGCCATACCGCCGTGCGGCGGTGTGCCGTACCGGAAGGCGTTCATCAGATAGCCGAATTGCTCCCAAGCCCTTTCCTTGGTAAAGCCCAGAGCCTCAAACATTTTCTGTTGCAGCTCCGTGTCAAAAATACGCAGGCTGCCGCCGCCTACCTCGGTGCCGTTAAAAATCATATCATAGGCCTTTGCCCGAACCTTCTGGGGATTTTCAGACAGCAGGGGAATATCCTCCTCCACCGGCATGGTGAAGGGATGGTGCTTGGCCACATAACGTTTTTCCTCCTCGCTGTACTCAAACAGCGGGAAATCCGTGACCCACAAAAGGTCATATTCGTCCTTTTTCAGCAGATCAAACCGGCGCGCCAGCTCTAACCGTAGAGCGCCCAGAGCGTCATATACAATTTCGTTCCGGTCTGCCACGAACATGATAATGTCCCCGGGTTCTGCCTGCATTTTCGTCAAGATGCCGTCAATTTCTTCCTGGGAAAGGAATTTGGTTATAGGAGATTTCAGCTCCGTTTCACCCACATTAATCCAGGCCATGCCCTTGGCTTTATAAATTTTGACAAAGTCCACCAACGCGTCTAAATCCCGGCGGGACAGCTTGGCGTCGCCGCCCTTGCAGTTAATGGCGCGGACGCTGCCGCCCTTTTTCACCGCGTCGGCAAAAACCTTAAAGCCGCAGCCGGCCACCACATCGGACAAATCCACCAGCTCAAAGCCAAACCGGGTATCCGGCTTATCGGAACCGAACCGATCCATGGCCTCCTGATAGGTCATCCGGCGGAAGGGCGTTTTCAAATCAACGCCCAAAATTTCTTTAAAAATCTTTTTCATCAAGCCCTCGTTAATCGTCAATACGTCATCAACATTAACAAAGGACATTTCAAGATCGATCTGGGTAAATTCCGGCTGGCGGTCGGCCCGCAGATCCTCGTCGCGGAAGCATTTTACAATCTGGAAATACCGATCCATGCCGGACAGCATCAACAGCTGCTTATACAGCTGGGGTGATTGCGGCAGGGCATAGAAATGACCGGGATGTACGCGGCTGGGCACCAGATAGTCACGAGCGCCCTCCGGCGTGGACTTGGTCAACATGGGCGTTTCAATCTCCAGAAAGCCCTCCCCGTCAAAATAATCTCGTGCCAGCTTGCAGACTTTGTGCCGCAGCTCCATGAGCCGCTGCATATCCGGCCGGCGCAAATCCAGATACCGGTATTTCAGGCGCACCTCTTCACGAACGTTGCTGTTCTCCTCGATATAAATCGGTGGCGTTTCCGCCTTAGACAAAATTCTGAGCTCCTTGGCGCGGATTTCAACCTTACCGGTGGGAACCTTGTCGTTAACGGTTTCTGGGTCACGTAAAACCACATCGCCCACCACGGCCAGCACATATTCACTGCGGATGGTATCGGCCTTTTCGAACATGTCCTTATCCTTATCCACATTAAATACAACCTGTACAATGCCGGAGCGGTCGCGCAAATCCACAAAGATAACGCCGCCCAGGTTGCGGTAAACCTGCGTCCAGCCCATCACCGTGACCTCGCTGCCAACATGTTCTTCGCGCAGAGTGCCGCATTTATGGGTTCTTTTCAGTCCTGTTATTGTTTCCATTACTCCAATCCTCCAAGCTGCTTAAAAAAATTTCCCAGTGTGCTGAGGCTGACCTCGGTCGTTTCGCCTGTTGCCATGTTTTTCAGTTTAGCACGGCCGTCAGCTATCTCCGTATCGCCCAGTACCATTGTATATTTCGCGCCGATTTTATCGGCATATTTCATTTGTGCCTTAACGCTGCGGTTCATATAATCCCGCTCTGCAGACACCTGCTCCCGGCGCAGGTCGAAAACCAGCCGCTGTGTAAACAGATCAGCCGCCTCACCGATGTGACCCACGAACAAATCCACCGTTTCGTGTCCGCCCAAATCAATTTCCAGATTATCAAGCAGGAGCAGCATCCGCTCCAGCCCCATCGCAAAACCGACCGCCGGCAGCTCCGGGCCGCCCAGCTCGGACACAAGGCCGTTATACCGGCCGCCGCCGCAGACCGTTCCCTGCGCGCCGATGTTTTTTGAAACAATTTCAAACACCGTCCTGGTGTAATAATCAAGGCCTCTGACAATGGTGCCGTCCACCGTGTATGTAATCCCCATTGAGTCCAGGCACTGACGGAGCTTGTCAAAATGCGCACCACATTCCGGACAGATGTTGTCCAGCAGAATCGGCGCCTCGTTATAAATTTCCTTACAGCTTTTCTGCTTACAGTCTAAAATCCGCAGAGGATTTTTTTCATACCGCTGACGGCAGGTTTCACACAGCTCGCCCAAATGGGGCTTAAAAAATTCGCGCAGTTTCTGATTATAGGCCTTTCGGCAGGCAGGACAGCCGATGCTGTTAATCCGCAGCTCCACGCCGGTTACCTGCAAACGGCGAAACAGCTCCAACGCCATGGAAATTACTTCCGCATCCAGTGCTGCGCTTTCAGAACCGAAAACCTCCACACCAAACTGATGGAAAGCACGCAAACGGCCTGCCTGCGGCTTTTCATAGCGAAAACAAGGCGTGACATAATAGAACTTTGCCGGCAGAGCCTGGGCGTAAAGCGAGTGCTCCACTAAGCTGCGCACAACCGACGCAGTTCCCTCCGGGCGCAGGGTGATGCTGCGGTCGCCCTTGTCTAAAAAGGTGTACATTTCCTTTTGCACCACATCCGTGGTCTCACCCACGCCGCGCTCAAAGAGCTCTGTGTGTTCAAAAACCGGTGTTCTGATTTCCCGGTAGCCGTAATCACGGCACAACTCCGCCACAGCGCGTTCCATAGTATGCCATTTATATGATTCTTGAGGCAATACGTCATGCGTACCCCTCGGTGCTTTAATCTGCATAGGCACAGACTCCCATCCGTTCACTGGGTTTTCGGATACCGAAACCCGGTGACAATCTATAGCAGCATGAAATCCGGAGGATCTCAAACTACATAATATTTATTATATCATAGTTTTTGCCAAATTGCAAACCCTTATTTTAAAAATTGACAGGTGCGCGAAAAAAAGGGCAAAACGAAACGCCCGGCGGGATGAATATCCCCCGGACGTTCTGAAAATACCCGGACATTACAAGGTGCCGAACAATCTGTCACCGGCGTCGCCCAGACCGGGAATAATGTAACCGTTATCATTGAGCCGTTCATCCAGAGCGGCAACATAAATATCCACATCGGGATGCTTCTCCTGCACGGCCTTCACGCCCTCCGGCGCACCGATGATGCACATCAGCTTAATACGGTTTGCACCGCGCTTTTTAATAAAATCAATGGCTGCCGATGCACTGCCGCCGGTTGCCAGCATGGGATCCAGCACCAGCACCTGCCGCTTTTCGATGTCGGTCGGCAGCTTACAGTAATACTCAACGGGCTGCAGGGTTTCATGGTCGCGGTACAGACCGATATGCCCCACCTTTGCGGCGGGAATCAGGCTTGTCAGCGCATCGACCATGCCAAGGCCGGCACGCAGAATCGGCACCAAAGCCACCTGCTTTTCAATGTTATACCCCACTGTTTCCGCAATGGGAGTTTCCACGCGCATTTCGGAAAGCTCCAGATCCTTTGTGGCCTCATAGCCCATGAGCAGCGCAATTTCGTTAACCAGTTCACGAAAGTCCTTAACACAGGTATCCTTGCTTCTTAAAATGGAAACCTTATGCTTAATTAAAGGATGGTTCATGACATATAATTGACTCATGATTTTCACTCTTTTCTTAAATAATATACCTGTAAATGATTAAAGCTTAAAGTCAACGCCCGTCTGAGAAAGGTTTTCATCCTCCGCAGTGAATTCGTAATCCCGGCCGGGGAGAACAGCATTGAGCAGAATACCTAAAATGGCAGCGATGGCCAAGCCTGTCAGGGTGATATCGGCACCGGCCACCGTGAAGGTAATACCGCCAATGGAGTTAAAGCCCAGCGCAGTAACCAGAATGGTCGCAGCGATAATAATGTTGCGGCTCTTCGTCAGATCCACCTTGTTTTCCACCAAATTGCGGGTACCGATTGCAGAAATCATACCGTACAGAATCAGGGAAACACCGCCGATAACCGAGGCGGGAATCAGGCTGATGCAGGCGGCTACCTTGGGCGAAAAGGACAGGATCACCGCAAAAACAGCCGCGATACGGATCACGCGGGGATCATAGACCTTTGTCAGAGCCAGAACGCCGGTGTTTTCACCGTAAGTGGTGTTAGCCGGTCCGCCGAAAACAGCGGAAAGAGAGGTAGCAAGACCGTCACCCAGCAGCGTTCTGTGCAGGCCGGGGTTGGCAATAAAGTTTTTGCCGACCGTGGAGCTAATGGCGGAAATATCGCCGATATGCTCCATCATGGACGCAATGGCAATGGGCATAATCGCAATGATTGCGCTGACCGCCTTGGCGCCGTCTGACACGGCAAACACGGTCTGCTCCATATGGATCGGAATGCCCAGCCAAGTGGCGTCAGCCAAAGCCTGAAGCTTTGCCGGGTCAAACACCTCTACGCCGCAAAGCTGCAAAATCACAGACACGGCACAGGCTGTAAAAATACCGATCAAAATCGGAACAATTTTAACCATGCCCTTGCCCCAGATGTTACAAACAACTATGACAACAAAGGCAATGATGGCAAGAAGCCAGTTAGATTGACAGTTGGATATGGCAGAAGGTGCTAAAATCAAGCCGATGGCGATAATAATCGGCCCGGTAACCACAGGCGGGAAAAACCGCATAACCTTTTTTACATCGCAAAGCTTGAACAAAAGTGCCAGAACTAAATAAACAAGACCGGCGCAGACAACGCCTAAAGACGCATAAGGAAGCATCGCCAGATTGGGAGAACCATCAACAAGAGGCGCAACTGCGGCATAGCCGCCTAAGAACGCAAAGGATGAACCTAAAAACGCGGGAACCTGACCCTTCGTCAGTAAATGGAACAAAAGCGTTCCAAGACCTGCCATTAAAAGTGTTGTCGAAACATCGAGGCCGGTTAAGAGCGGTACCAGCACCGTCGCTCCGAACATGGCAAACATGTGCTGCGCACCCAGTACATAATCTTTTCCTGTCAATTTTTTCAAGACACAACGCACCTTTCATTTGTATATTTTTGGGCAAAATTTTTTTGCCCGCTTAAAAACAGGCAAAAAAAATTTTACAACTGCATTGCTTTATATTATATAACAAAATCCTTCATTTGTCCACAAAAAATTTAAGAAAAATTTAAGAGTTTGTCGAAACTCTGTCATTTCTTGCCGAAATACCTGCATTGTTACATATTTAATAATTATAAAAAAATTGTTTTCTAAAATGGCTGCAAATGCATAATGCCCAATTTGCCTTTCGGTTTTTATGGCAATTTTCACAAAAATCTATAAATCCATGTTAAATCATTAATATTTTGTGAAATATAGAAAAAATTCTGTTGACATTTCGGGCAAAAATCGGTATAATATACTTTGTAGTTTTATACAGCGGAGGAAATTGCTCTGTAATTTCAGCACGCTGTCCGATTCCCGCCGCAGGGCTGATACCGATTGCCCCCGCCGCCGGGAAACTCGTCGTTTAGATGATAAACCCAACGCAAAGCATCGGAGGGAGGGAATATACATGTCCGAAATCAGACTTAAGGATCACGAATCTTTAGATAGTGCCCTGCGTCGTTTCAAGCGTTCCTGCGCAAAAGATGGCGTTCTTTCAGAAATCAGAAAAAGAGAGCATTATGAAAAGCCCAGTGTGAAGAGAAAAAAGAAATCCGAAGCGGCCAGAAAAAGAAAGTTTAAATAATATCTTCTGTTTGCTTAAACGCTTAACGCGGCTTATTGCAGCAAGGCTAACACAGCCTTGCTGCTTTTCTTTTTTATCCGGGCACATCTCAATCTGCCGCCACAAACCGCCAGGGCATATTCCGGTATTCCTCCGTGGCATACTGGATGCCGATTCTGGGCGTGGCCCTAAATGCCGGCTGCCTCCCTGCCTCCAGCCACAGCGTCTCACCGCTGACCAAATCGGCACCGTTCAAGCTCCTGTCGATATCCAGTGCCCGGGTCAGCTTCCCGGGGCCATCATAGGTGCCTGCCCCGCGGATCAACACCGCCTGCGGTATCTCCGCCTCGCCGCACACCACATTCAGCAGATTATACATACCGTAGCAAAGATAAATATAGGCACAGCCACCGCGGCGATACAAAATATCCGTCCGTTTTGTCCGCCCCTTATGGGCGTGGCAGGCTGTATCCGCTTCGGTATAATAAGCCTCGGTTTCCGTAATAGCCAGGCGCAGAACGCCCTCGGGAGTTTTTCTGCACAAATATTGCCCCAAAAGAAGCGGTGCCAGCTCCACAGCATTTTGATCAAAAAAGTCCTGCCCCAGTTTTTTGCCTGCTACCATGTCTGAAATCCCCTTGTTTCTTCGCCGGGCTTTCTGATTTTATCGCGAACCCCCGGTTTTGCCGCATAGCCCACGGCCACAATCAGCCGAACCGGCACAGACTCCGGAATGTGGAGAACTGACTTAACGCCCTCCTCGTCAAAGCATCCCAGAATACAGGTGGAAAGCCCCTGATCCGCAGCAGCCAGCGTCAGCATCATGGTGACCATGCCCACGTCCATTTGTGCAAAATGCTGTTCATCCGCACAAACGCCGGCACGAAGCGTTGCCTTCGTTTCACAAATCACCACAAAAGCGGGGACTTTTTCCGTAAACAGGTTGCGGCCGCTTTTCTGAATCATCCGGCTCACGGCCGACGCCGTTTCTCCCTCCGCAGCAATCAGCCGCCAGGGCTGTGAATTACAGGCTGAGGGCGAAAGGCAGGCCGTTTCCAAAATGTCGCACAAAAGTTCATGCGGCACCGGACGTTCGTCAAATTCCCTGCAGCTCTCCCGATTCATTGCTAATTCCTTAAATGTCATTGAATGATCCCTTCTTTTTTTAAAAAAATTTTTATTGTGACAAACAGGCCGCCACGAAAGGTTTCGGCGGCGATTGGCTGCCGCCGCTGAAAAAATGGATAAATTTGTCGTCTGAAACGGCGGGGACAGCTTGCTTTTTGTTGTAAAAATCAAAAAACAATCCCTGACTTTTCAGATTTTACTTTGTATGTAACGTCCGGAATCGGCCATACTGAAAATGAAGCCAAACCAAAGGAGTTGTCACACATGGATAAATTTGTCATTCGAGGACAACGGCCCCTGTCCGGCATTGTGTCTGCGTCCGGGTCAAAAAATGCCGCTCTGCCCGTTTTAGCGGCCTCCCTTCTGGCGGAAGGCACCGTGGTGCTGGAGGGGATTCCCCGGCTTTCGGATATATCCGTCATGTGTGAAATTCTATCGGCCCTTGGCTGCCATATCACCCGAACCGATACCGGCCGGATCAGCATAAACACCGAGGGGCTGCGGCGCTATACCGTGCCCTATGACCTGGCCGGACGTCTGCGCGGTTCCTTTTTGGTCATGGGGCCGCTTCTTGCCCGCTGCGGACAGGTCAGTATTTCCATGCCGGGTGGCTGCCCCATCGGTGCCCGGCCCATTGATCTGCACATAAAGGGTCTGGCCGCCCTGGGCGCCAGAATCAAAAATACCGGCGGCAGCATTGAAGCCGCTGCCGGACGCCTGACCGGCGCCAAAATTTATCTGGACTTCCCCAGTGTGGGCGCGACGGAAAACATTATGTCCGCTGCTGTTCTGGCTGAAGGAACCACCACAATTGAAAACGCCGCCGTTGAACCGGAAATTGTGGATCTGGCCAAGTTTCTTTGCAGCATGGGCGCCAGAATCATCGGCGCGGGTACGGATACCGTCAAAATCATAGGAGTAAATACCCTGCACGAAACCCGCTATACCATTATCCCCGACCGCATTGAGGCCGGCACGCTGCTGACTGCCGCGGCGGCCACCGGCGGCTGTGTGACGGTCAAAAACATTCTGCCCGATTATGTCAAGCCGATTAC
Source organism: uncultured Oscillospiraceae bacterium (assembly GCA_964447945.1). Classification (GTDB taxonomy): domain Bacteria; phylum Bacillota; class Clostridia; order UBA1381; family UBA9506; genus UMGS755. The sequence goes on along the minus strand of CAYUUO010000003.1, from coordinate 56,795 downwards.
CGCCAAGCTGACAGAAATGAACATCCCCCTGACGATCCGGGAGGAATCCATCACCGTAAACCCAACCGATACTCTGCGGGCAGTTGATGTGAAAACCCTGCCCTTCCCCGGCTTTCCCACGGATATGCAGGCGCAAATGACGGCCCTGCTTGCCCTGTCCGAGGGCACCGGCATCATCACGGAAACCATTTTCGAAAACCGCTTTATGCACGCAGGCGAGCTTTGTCGCATGGGCGCGTCCATTAAGGTGGCCGGCCGCAACGCCGTGATTGAGGGCCGCAGATGTTTAACGGGTGCCAAGGTCAAAGCCACCGATCTCCGGGCCGGTGCTGCGCTGGTCATTGCCGGTCTGGCCGCACGGGGCGACACGGAAATCTCCGACATTTACCACATTGACCGAGGGTATGCCGGGCTGGATAAAAAGCTCAAAATGCTGGGCGCGGATATCCACCGGGAGCCGCAATAAACTCTTTTGTATGCAGCCGGGGAAGGGTTAGTCTGCTGCAAACTCAAAACCGCTCTCTAAAAAACGCCATGACCCGAACGTGCCCTAGGATGATAAGCTGCCTTCCAGATACCGAAGGGCTGAAAAGGCAGCCGAAGCTCCATCAGATGCGGCTGTAATCACCTGCCGCAGGGGTTTCTGCCGCAAATCACCGGCAGCGAACACACCGGGCAGCGCCGTTTGCATGGTTTCATCCGTCACAACATAGCCCTGAGCATCCAAAGGCAATTGACCTTGCAGAAGCTCTGTGCCGGGCTGCGTGCCCACGGCGATGAACACGCCGTCTGTCTGCAGCGACCGTTTTGATTGATCTATGCGGCTTTGCAGCGTCAAGGACTGTACGCAGTCGCCGCCCATGATTTCCTCCACCACGGTACTCAGGATCAATTCTGCATTTTCCAGCCTCTCCACCTGCGATACCAACGCATGAACACCCCGGAAGGCATCCCGCCGGTGAATCAGATACACCTTTTGGCAATATTTAGACAGAAACAGCGTATCCTCCAGGGCTGTGTCGCCGCCGCCCACCACTGCCGCTGTTTTGTTTTTATAGAGCGCGCCATCACATGTGGCACAGTAGGATACGCCCCGCCCCCGCAGCCGCTCCTCGCCGGGTACGCCCAGCTTACGAGGCTGCGCGCCCATACAGGCGATGAAGCATTTGGCCGTCAGGGTTTCTTTGGCCGTAACAACCTTTTTAACCTCACCCTGCAAATCCAAAGCGGTCATTGCCTCATATCGAATTTCCGCTCCCGCATTTTTCGCCTGCTGCTCCATCTGCATGGCCAGCGTTACGGCATCAATGCCATCGGGAAAGCCGATATAATTATCAAGATGAGTTGTGGTGGACATCTGTCCGCCTGCAAACATTTTTTCCAAAACCAGGCAGCTAAGGCCGGCCCGTGCTGCATAGAGCGCGGCGTTCAGACCCGCCGGGCCGCCGCCGCCGATAATGACGTCATACATAGTAAAATCCTCCGATTACATTCTTTTTGCCTTATGCCTCGTCCGTCTCCGGCTCTAAAAGTGCCGTGATTTTCTGATAGACCTCATAGGGCTCTTCACGAAAGCGGCGGCACATGGCGAGGGCATGCTTTTTACTGCCGGCAAAAATCGACAGAGCCAGCAGCGAGCTTTTGCCCTCTTTCAGCTCCAGCTCCACGTTAAACAGGTTGTCCCCCACCGGCTGAATGTCGCAGCGCAGAGATTTCCGACTGGTTTCGTTCCGGTAATACTGGTCAACAGAATGCTTCAGGCTGCTTTTCACGCTGGACAGAAGCTTGTTTTCAAACATGGAAATCATATCCTCGCCGGAGGGCGTCAGCACATATTTATCCATTTCGTCCCGCCAGACTGTTTTGATGTGATTCTCCTCAGACAGCTGCTCAATCACATCGCACAAATCCAGAAAATCCACGCTGGTGGCCTCCAGCATACAGTGCTTCAGCTCCACGTCACTCACCGGAATATCGGCGTAGAAAATCGTGAACAAAACGGCCAGCTTGATTTCCACCGGATCCTTCAGTCTATAATATACATTTTCCCAAATGTTTTTTTTCATACTAAGCCCCTCATTCATAAACGGTTTTATATTAGTTATATCACATAAAAATAAGGAAATCAATAAAAAAACATCATATCCGTTGAATTTTTTTTAATTATGTGCTACAATGATTGTGCTGTAAATCAGACTACATTATAATTATTTTTAGGAGCCTGCCATGAAATCATTTGTTATTCTGGGAATCGGCCGTTTTGGAGACAGCATTGCCCGCACACTGCACCAGCTGGGACACGAGGTGCTGGTGGTAGACGGCAGCGAGGAGGCCGTGACAAACATTGCCGACCATGTGACCCATGCGGTTATCGGTGACTGTACCGACGAGCAGCTGCTGCAGTCTTTGGGGCTGCGGAATTTTGACGTGGGGATTATTGCCATCGGCGATGATCTGGAAACAAGCGTTTTAGCCACGGTGCTGTTAAAGGATTTAGGTGTTTCCACCATTATTTCCAAGGCGCAGAACGATATCCATGCCAAGGTCTTAAAGCGCGTGGGCGCCGATATGGTTGTCCTGCCGGAGCGCGATATGGGCGTGCGGCTGGCACACCGGCTGTCCTCCGGCAACATTTTGGAGCACATTGAGCTGTCTGCGGAATTTACCATTGCCGAAATTGCCGTTCCGCCTGCCTGGCAGGGAAAAACGCCCCGTCAGCTGGATATTCGGAAAAAGCACAGCGTTAACATTCTGGCTGTGAAGCGAAACAATACCATCACCGTAACCCCCGGCCCTGACTATCTGTTCGAGGCCGACGATCTTGCCGTTGTGCTGGGAACCTACAAGGCCATCTCCCTGCTCCAGCCTAAGGCGTAACAGGAGTTGAAACCCATGCTGCAGGAAATCACCGGCGGCGATCACAAAATTGTGAAGCAAATCGCCGCATTAAAAGAAAAAAAGTACCGGGAGCGGTACGGTGCATTTTTGGTTGAGGGCACCATGTCCGTCCTGTGGGCACTCCAGTCGTCCTTCGAAATCAAATCCGTTGTCATCAGCGCGGACTTTCAGCCGCCGGCGCCATTGGCAAAACAGCTTGATGCACTGCCGGTCTATCGCGTCCCCGACCGTCTGTTTGCCAAAATGGCCGATACCAAAACCCCCCAGGGTATTTTATGCGTCTGTGCGTTGCCGCCTGCGCCGCCCCTGCCGAAAAACGGACTGTATATCTACTGCGACCGTGTGCGTGACCCGGGCAATGTGGGCTCCATCATCCGTTCGGCAGACGCCATGGGCTTTGACGGCGTGATGCTGTCCCCCGAAAGCGTTGACCCCTATAACCCCAAGTTGGTGCGTTCCACCATGGGTTCTCTCTTTCACGTCAGGCTATATACGGGTGTTACGCAGGATATGCTCCGCACGCTACAGCGCCGTGGCTTTACGCTGGCGGTTTCCGCTCTGGCGGAAAATTGCCTGTCCCTGACTGACTGGCAGATAGCAGCCGACACCATTATCGCCGTTGGCAACGAGGCCGGCGGTGTTTCCGCCGAAACACTGGCAGCCGCCGACACGGTGGTAAAAATCCCCATGGCCGGCAGTGCGGAGTCCCTGAACGTGGCCGCTGCAGCCGCGATTTTAATGTATGAAGCCGCCAAAGACGGAGGTCGGATATGAAAAATCAGTTTATGGAGGAGGCGCTGCTGGAGGCGCAAAAAGCGGCTCGGACAGGCGAGGTGCCTGTGGGAGCCGTGCTGGTGAAAAATCAGAAAATTATTTGCCGCGCCCACAATTTAACGGAAAGCGGGCAGGGCATCTTGGCTCATGCGGAAATACTGGTGCTGAGCGAAGGTCTGCGCCTGCTGCATACCCGCCGTCTTGCGGACTGTTCTCTCTATGTAACGCTGGAGCCCTGCCCCATGTGTGCAGGTGCTATCCTGCTGGCCCGTCCGGCACGGGTTTATTTCGGTGCTTACGACCCGGCAGCCGGTGCCTGCGGCGGCCGTAACGATTTGCTGCGCGGCAGCACCGTTCAGGTTTACGGCGGCATTATGGAATCGGAATGTGCCTCCCTTTTGAAGGATTTTTTTACATCCCTGAGGACAAACGCCTAGGTTTTTCTCACAGTCTGTCATCCAGCTGTCGGCACAGGTGCTCCTCCTGGCTGCAGCGGACGGTTGCCAGATTAAATTCACATTTCAGCTCTTCGGCCAGTGCGGCCACCTTCTTTTCCTCTGCAAACAGCAGAAAATAAACCAGTCCGCCGCCTTCTTCCGCCGGGCAGACCCGTCCGCCGGCAAGACCGCAGCCCTCCTCGGCCGTGCGGCCGCGGATATATGCCAAAACCGCCTCCTCCGGCACAGGCTGTCCCTCTCTGTCGCAAAGAGGAAGCCACAGCTGATACAGCGTTTCCCGCCTGCTCCCGGCGCCCCGACGGCTACCGGCCAGTGCGGCCAGCACAGCAAGTGCCGCCAGTATGCGGGACAGCCACTTCATTTTTTTCTCATGCTTTTTCCGCAAGCACGCCTCCCCCTTCTTAAAAACGTCCCTGTCTTTTCTAATTTCATACTAGCACAAAATCCCCTCCTTGTCAAGAAATCGCCTTTTAGCAATTCAATGACAACTTTATGAAAAAAAGACTGGAAAACAGTATCGTTTTATGATACAATAAATATAGTATTGCTTAATGAAAGCAGACACGCCCTTTGGCGAACCATAATCCCGCGGCGTTCGCCGCGTGAATGAACCAGTTACGACTGAAAAGGAGATTGAATATACATATGGCAGCAGCAAAAAAGAAACCGGCAACAAAAACCAAAAAGTCCAAACAGCAGACTGTGGAATCGCCGATGAAAAATGAATTTATATCCCTGTTTATTGTGGTGGCAGGACTGTTACTGGGTGTTTTTCTGTATGCGCCCAGCGGCATTGTCGGCCAGTGGGTCAAAGCCCTGTGTGCCGGTCTTTTGGGGCTGCCGGCCTATCTGCTGCCCCTGCTTTTGCTGACGCTGGGCATCCACCGCGCCTCGGGGCGGCAATATGAAGAAAATAAAGCCAAGTATGCCCAGGCCGCGCTGATCATCCTGGCTCTTTCTGCGCTGTTCCAGCTTTTTGCCGGTGTTCCGGCCGTGAATCCCTTTTGGCTGTCCAGCCTGCAGGGCTATTGGTGGAGCGGCACGGTCGGCTATGGCGGCGGCGTGCTGGGCGGCATTTTGTGTGATATTTTTGCCAACACTGTGGGTCGAATCGCCGCGGGCATCATTCTTTTCACCCTGCTGATTGTACTGATTATGATTCTGACCCGGTGGTCGCCCTTAAAAGCATTGCTGCGGCTGATTGTCCGCTGCTTTATGGACGTTAAGGCCATACAGCGGGAGGCCGCCCAAGAAGCGCGCGCCGCCGCACCGGCACCCCGGGAAAAGGAACCGGCCGTCCGTAAACGCGCCATGCCGAATTTCAGCGACGAAGAGGTCGTCCGCGGCAGTCACGCCCAGGCAGATAAAACGCCGCAGATTATTAAAAAGCCCTACGATGATGCAAGCTACATTCCGGAATCGATCCGTAACATTCCCATTGACGAGGACATTACGGAGGAACCGGCCTATGATTTCAAGGATTTAGACGCAATTTTAGACAAGGTTCTGCCGGAGGAATCCAAGCCGCGAACCGCCGCAAGCTCTCAGCCGTCTGCGGAAGCGGATGATTCGGTCGCAGGGGCAGATACTGCCGCAGAAGCCACCACCCCGCAAACAGAGCCTGCCGAAAAGGCCGAGTCTCTTTCTGAGGAGGAGCATGCGGAAATTGCACAGGAACTGGAAGAAGCATTTGAAAAAATTCCCTATACCTTCCCCGACTTTTCCCTGCTGAACAACGCCTCCGGCAGCGCAGACAGCGCAGATTCCCGCACAGAACTCAAAGAAACTGCCACCAAGCTGATTGCAACCTTAAAAAGCTTTAACGTGGAAGCCAAGCTGTTAAACGTCAGCAAGGGCCCGACGGTCACCCGTTATGAGCTTAAACCCGGCGATGGTGTTAAGGTCAGCAAAATTGTGGGACTGTCCGATGATATTGCCCTGCGTCTGGCCGCCACCGGCGTGCGAATTGAAGCGCCGATTCCCGGCAGAGAGGCCATCGGGATTGAAATCCCCAACAAAACTATTGCCACGGTCAGCATCCGTGAGGTGCTGGATTCGGAGGAATTCCGGCGTTTTCCCTCCAAGCTGGCCTTTGCTCTGGGTAAGGATATCGCCGGTAAAAACGTTGTGGTGGATCTGGGCAAAATGCCCCATTTGCTCATTGCAGGCGCCACCGGCTCCGGTAAGAGTGTTTGTATTAACACGCTGATTACCAGCATAATCTATAAAGCCGACCCCAACGAGGTTAAGCTCTTAATGGTTGACCCCAAGGTGGTTGAGCTGAATGTTTATAACGGCATCCCCCACCTGATGATTCCGGTTGTAACCGACCCGCGCCGCGCCTCCGGTGCACTGTACTGGGCGGTGCAGGAAATGACCCGGCGTTACGCCATGTTCGCCGAATGTAATGTCCGGGATGTTAAGGGCTATAACGAAATGATTCTGGAATCCGGCGGTGAAAACACCATGCCCCACATTGTGATTATCATCGATGAGCTGGCCGACCTGATGATGGTGGCCCCCGGCGAGGTGGAGGATTCCATTTGCCGCCTGGCTCAGATGGCCCGTGCGGCAGGTATGCATCTGGTTATTGCCACACAGCGTCCGTCCGTAGATGTTATCACCGGTATCATCAAGGCCAACATTCCCTCACGCATTGCCTTTGCCGTGTCCTCTCAGGTGGACAGCCGCACCATTTTAGACGCCGGCGGCGCGGACAAGCTTTTGGGCCGCGGTGATATGCTCTTTTCGCCTGTCGGTTCCTCCAAGCCCCTCCGTTTGCAGGGCGCCTTTATTTCCGACAAGGAGGTTGAGCGCGTGGTGGAATTTATTAAAAGCGGCTCTGCTGCCCGCTATGATGAGGATATTATTGAAAAAATCGAAAACGGCAAAACTGTGAATGTTTCCGACGGCGGCCACGACGCAGGGGATAACGACGAGTTGCTGCCCCGGGCCATTGAAATTGCCGTAGATACCGGCAAAATATCCGCCTCCTATCTCCAGCGGCGGCTGAAAATCGGTTTTTCCCGTGCCGCCCGGATTGTGGATCAGATGGAGGAACGAGGCTGGATTGGCCCTCAGGACGGCAGCAAGCCCCGGGAAGTACTGCTGTCTAAGGAAGATTATCTGGAAATGAGTATTCAGTCATGACGGGGCTTTCAGCCGGTTTTCTGCCGGTTTCCGGACAGGAAATGGAGTCACTGGGCTGGGACGCACCGGATTTTTTATATATCTCCGGCGACGCCTATGTGGATCACCCCTCCTTCGCCCTCTCCGTCATCACCCGTGTGCTGACGGCCGCAAACTACCGGGTGGGTGTGATCGCCCAGCCGGATTGGCGGAGCGCGGAGCCCTTTAAGGCACTGGGGCGCCCCAAGCTGGGCATATTCATCGGCGCCGGCAATTTGGATTCCATGGTGGCGCATTACACTGCGGCCAAAAAGCCCCGAAGCCGGGATTTATATTCCCCCGGCGGCCGGCCGGGTCTGCGCCCGGATCGAGCCGTGGTGGTTTATGCAAACCGCGCCCGGGAGGCCTTTCCCGGTGTGCCGATTATCATCGGCGGCATTGAGGCCAGTCTGCGGCGGCTGGCGCATTACGATTACTGGCAGGACAAGGTGCGCCGCTCCGTTTTGTTCGACAGCCGTGCAGATTTGTTATCCTACGGTATGGGCGAAACCGCCACGCTGGAAATTGCCGACGCATTGGCTGCCGGCTGCCCGGTTTCACGGCTGCGCCACATCCGCGGCACCTGTTACGCTGCCGGCACACTGGAGGATATTCAATCAGATTATGTGCTGCTCCCCTCCTTTGAGGAAGTGGCAAGCGATAAAAGAAAATATGCCGAGGCCACGCGGATTGCCTTTTATGAGCAGGATCACGTCCGTGGCAAAACACTGGTTCAGCCCCACGGTAACCGATATTTGGTGCAGAATCCGCCCATGCCGCCTCTGGCGGGCGCGGCGCTTGACGCAGTTTATGAGCTGCCCTATGCGCGCCGGGCCCATCCCATGTATGACGATGCAGGCGGCGTACCGGCTCTTTCTGAGGTACAGTTCAGCATCACCTCCTCCCGCGGCTGCTTTGGCTCCTGTAATTTTTGCTCCCTCACCTTTCATCAGGGGCGGGTTGTCACCGCGCGGAGCCACGAATCCATTCTCAGGGAAGCCGCTATTGTAAAGGATTTACCCGGCTTTAAGGGCTATATTCACGATGTGGGCGGCCCCACGGCCAACTTTCGCCGCCCTGCCTGTGAAAAGCAGCTGCGCACCGGCACCTGCCGGGATAAGCGCTGCCTGTACCCCAAGCCCTGTGCGGCTATCCGCGCCGATCACAGCGATTATCGGCAGTTGCTGCAAAAGCTGCGGGCGCTGCCTTACATTAAAAAGGTTTTTGTCCGCTCCGGCATCCGTTTTGATTATCTGCTGGCCGATCAGAACGACGCCTTTTTCCGCGATTTGCTGGCCCACCACGTCAGCGGTCAGCTGAAGGTGGCGCCGGAGCACATTGCGGACAAGGTTTTAGCTGCCATGGGCAAACCGGCAAACAGCGTTTACGAGGCCTTTCGCAAAAAGTTCAGAACCATCAATGAAGAGCTGGGCAAGGCACAATACCTGGTGCCATACCTGATGTCCGGCCACCCCGGCTCCACCTTAAAGGAGGCCGTTGAGCTGGCCGTGTATCTGCGCCGCGAGAAAATTCGGCCGGAGCAGGTACAGGATTTTTATCCCACCCCCGGCTCTGTTTCCACAGCCATGTATTACACAGGGCTGGATCCCTTTACCATGCAGCCTGTCTATGTCCCCAAGGGCGAGGACAAGGCCATGCAGCGGGCGCTTTTACAGGCCTTTCTGCCGGAGAACCGCCCACTGGTTTTAAAAGCGTTAAAAAAAGCGGGACGAGAAGATCTGATCGGCTTTGGGCCGGACTGTCTGATTCCGCCCCGACCACTTAATACAGAAAGAAAAGTCCATGACAAAAGCAAAAATACAGGAGGAAATGACTATGACAAAAGCAAAAATTCTGGACGGCAAGGCCGTGTCTCAGAGAATCCGGGACGAGTTAAAGCAAGAGGTGGCCGCACTGACGGCAAGGGGCATTCATCCCGGCCTGGCCGTCATCATCGTGGGAGATGATCCCGCGTCACGGATTTATGTAAATAACAAAAAAAAGGCCTGTGAATATATCGGCATCCGCTCTGAAGAATATGCGCTGCCCGCCGATACCACCCAGGAGGCGCTGCTTGCACTGATTAACCGGCTGAACGAAAGCGATATTGACGGGATTCTGTGTCAGCTGCCTCTGCCCGCCCATCTGGACGAAAAGGCAGTGATAAATGCCATACGGCCGGATAAGGATGTTGACGCCTTTCATCCTGTCAACGTGGGGAAAATCATGATTGGCGACTATGATTTTCTGCCCTGCACCCCCGCAGGCGTTATGGAACTGATTCGGGAGAGCGGCATTGACATTGCCGGCAAGGAATGCGTAGTCATCGGACGGAGTAATATTGTGGGTAAGCCCATGTCTATGCTGCTGCTCCACGCTCACGGCACCGTAACCATTTGTCATTCCAAAACCCGGGATTTGGCCGAAACCGTCCGCCGTGCTGATATTGTGGTGGCTGCCGTCGGCGTGCCGGAGCTTATTAAAGGGGATATGATTAAGGAGGGCGCTGTTGTGATTGACGTTGGCATGAACCGCTTGCCGGATAAAAAGCTGGTGGGCGATGTGGAATTCGGTGCAGCCGCCGAAAAAGCCTCCGCCATCACCCCCGTGCCCGGCGGCGTTGGCCCCATGACCATCGCCATGCTAATGAAAAACACCGTAAAAGCCGCTTTATTGCACCAAGGCAGCAAATAATTAAGAAAAAATTGAAAAAACTCTTGCTTTTGGCACAAATATTTGTTATAATAAAGTTTGTCGGTTTCATTGCACAGCGAAAGGTGTCTGAAACCGTATAGTTTGTAAAATAACCTAAGCGTGAATATTGTTTTTGAACATATGGGAGGTGTACGATAGATGGCAAAATGTGCAGTTTGCGGAAAAGGTATGGTGTTTGGCATTAAGGTCAGCCATTCTCACAGAAGAACAAACAGAACCTGGAAGCCCAATATCAGAAAGGTTAAGGCGATGGTAAACGGAACGCCGAAAACTATTAGTGTTTGCTCCAGATGCCTTCGTTCCAATAAGGTAACCAGAGCGATCTAACGACAAATGTTAAGGGGCTGCATCAAAGCGATTTCAAAATCGTTTTGATGCAGCCCCTTTAACGTTACTTAACTGTGAGCAACATGTCAGAAAGCGCCGGCACGGTTGCAGCCAGCCGATCCGCTCCCGCATCTGTCAGCTCCTCCCGGCTGCCGTAGCCATATAGCACCCCAATCGTGCTGATGCCTGCCGCGCGGCCGCCCTCAATATCGAATTTTCTGTCCCCAACCATCACAGCGTTTTCTCTTTGAATCCCATTTTCCTGCAGCACATATTCAATAACATCCTGCTTTTCCACCCGCTCACCGGAAAGCTCGCTGCCCCCGGTAAAATCCACATAGCCGATTAAATGAAAATGCTCTAAAATCCTTTGCGCATAAACCGTCGGCTTGGAGGTTGCCAGATATACACGTCTGTTTTGTGCCTTTAGGGCTGCCAGCAACGCCGGAATCCCTTCATAAACCTGGTTTTCAAAAATGCCTGTTTTGCTGAAATATGCCCGATATTGTTGCAAAGCCTCCAGTGCCTGAGCCTCCGAAAAGCCGTAAAACTCCCGAAAGGAATCTGTCAGCGGCGGCCCGATAAACGGGGTCAGCTTTTCCAGGGAATTTTCCAAAATTCCAAAGGAGCGAAGGGCATACTGAACAGATTTTGTAATGCCCACCATGGGGTCTGTCAGCGTGCCGTCCAAATCAAATAAAATGTCCGTTTTCCTCCACAAGGCATGTAGCCTCCTTTTTCTGTCGTGCGTCCCCGCCGATTTCCAACCGGCTGATCGAAACCTCATAAGCCGTTTTGGTAACCGCCTCGGCCTCGGATATTTTTTTCTGATATTCCCGGGACTGCATCCGTCCCCAGATTTTCACATTCCGCCCTACCTCTAAATGGCGGACAAAGCGGGCATTGCGCCCCCAAGCAATACAGGGTATGTAATCCGATTTGTTATATGCCCGATTCACCGCCAGCAAAATATCGGCAATTTCCCGGCCGAAGGGTGTCACCCGATACACCACCGGCTTGCAGATATAGCCATTTAAATAAATTTCATTCACAGGCGGCTCCCCATCCTCTGCGATAGTCACATCCTTAGCAAACAGAGTCAGCACCAGCTTATTGCCCTGACCGGTATAATTATTATAGGAACGAAACTGCCCCCAGACCTTTAAGCGCTTGCCTATGTCGATACTGATCTCCATCAGCATTTTTTCCGAAATGGTCACGCAGATTGAATCGGCGTTTTCGCTCAGCCTGTCAGATCGCAGAAAAAAGCGGTAAAACCGCTCACCGTGCACGTCATGGCTGAATGTAAGATAGCCGCTGACTACGCCGATGACACAGGCCTCGTTATCCTCTACGCAGTTTAACATACCGTATATCTCCCTTCTTGAGTTTACCCAATTAAGTACACGGTATATTCTATTATCAAAATCCGGAATTTATGCCAAATTCTCAAAAATCGAATGCAGTTTTTTAAAATATCCGATCGTCCCCTCTCAGGCGGCACAAAAAGCGGTCGGTGAACGGCCGCCGATGACAGCGGCAGAGGCAGCATAACGGCTGACAATATACCTGCAAAGGCAATGCAAAAATGAAATTGCTTTTTTAATACTCAGTTTGTCTTTGATTCACGCTGCACAAGGTGTTCACCAATTTGATACACATCACCTGCACCCAGCGTCAGAATATAATCGCCCGCCTCTGCCAGCGACTCAATCAGCGTTTCTGCCCGGGCAAAGCTCTCCGCATATTGTGCATTGTGGGAATGCCGCTCAATATCTGCCGCCAGTTCACGGGAGGAAATCAGCCCCGTGTCCTTTTCTCTGGCCGCATAAATATCCGTCAGAATCACGCCGTCGCAATCAGAAAAGCTGGCGGCAAATTCCTTTCGCAGCTTAAAGGCACGGGTATAGGTATGGGGCTGGAACACGCACCAGACCCGGCCCTTGCCTGCCGCTGTGCGGGCGGTTCGCAGAATGGCCTTAATTTCTGTGGGATGATGGGCATAATCGTCAATGACCTTGGCGCCATGATACAGTCCCTTTTGCTCAAAGCGTCGGCAGGTGCCGGTAAAGCCGTCGAAGCCCTGTTGAATCTGCGCCGGCGAAACGCCCATAAAATCAGCCGCCGCCGCCACGGCCAATGCATTTTTCACGTTATGCGCGCCGGGAACCGACAAAGAGGCCGTCATAAAAAACGCACCTTTCCGCAAAATGGTAAAGTCGGCACAGCCATCCGCACGCCAGCGGACATCCGCCGCCGTGAAATCCCCTTGCCCACCGTCAGTCGAAAAGGTAATCACAGTCCGCTCCACGCCGCGGACGGCTTCCATGGCATTGGGATCATCGGCATTGACAATCAAAGCGCCGTCAGCCGGCGTTTTTTCCGCAAAGGCATGAAAGCACGCAATGATCTCATGAATATCCTTAAAATAATCCAGATGATCCTCCTCCACATTGAGAATCAGACTGATTTTCGGGTAAAACTTCAAAAAGCTGCCGCAGTATTCACAGGCCTCCGCCACCAGATAGCCATGGCCGCCGACCCGCATATTGCTGCCGATGGAAGGCAAAATCCCGCCAACCAATATCGTTGGGTCATAATCCGCCGCCAGAAGCACCTGAGATAACATGGAGGTGGTTGTGGTTTTGCCGTGGGTTCCACTGACGGCAATGGGATTGTCAAAACGCTTCATAATCTCGCCCAGCAAAACTGCCCGCTCCACCACCGGCACCGGCAGCGTTCTGGCAAAGGCCAGCTCCGGGTTGTCCTCGTGAATGGCCGCCGTATAGACCACCGCCGAAACCTCACCAATATTCTCTGCCCGATGACCGATATGAACCGGAATCCCCTGTTCCCGCAGCGAGACCGTCATATCGCTTTCCTTAAAATCCGAGCCGCAAACCGCAAATCCGGCTTTTTTTAAAATAACCGCCAGCGCGCTCATGCTAATGCCGCCGATGCCGATCATATACACCGGCCGTTGTTTATCCAGCTTGTCTAAATCCAATTTTTGTTCCATGAATTAAACGCTCCGTTTCATGCTGTTCTCCGTCAAGAATTTTTCATAAATTATCCACTGCATTCTATTATATTACATCTTGCGAAAAAATAAAAGTACTTTTTTTGAATTTGTGTATATTTCGGCAGGTTTGACAGAAAATAAGCACAAATCAACCTAAAGCAACTTAGCCGCAAAGGAGAATGACAAATGCAAATTACAGATATACGAATCCGAAAAATCAACTTAGAATCCAAAATGAAGGCCGTTGTTTCCGTCACCTTCGACAACGCGCTGGTCATCCACGATATTAAGGTGATCGAAGGCGCAGACAAGCTGTTCATCGCCATGCCCAGCCGCAAAACGCCGGAGGGAGAGTTTAAGGACATTGCCCATCCGATTAATATGGATATGCGGGACGCACTGGAAAAGAGCATTCTGGAAAAATACCAGTCTGCGCTGATTGCTGAATCCGAGGAAGCAAATAATCCCTGAATATAATCACATACGCATAACAAAAGAATTTAAAAATCCGAGGTGCGGCAATGATTTTAAATAAAAGCATTTCTGAAAGCAAAGCCATGCTGGACGAAATTTTACCGGTGAACAAAAGCAGCGATCTGCTGGTCAGAAGCTTTAATTTTGGCGGCCGTTCGGCTATACTTTACTATCTGGACGGCTTTTTGAACGATGTGGTCATGGAGCGTTTGGTATCCAATTTGCTGTCAATCACGCCCAAGCAAATTCAAGCCACGGCCGATTTGTGGGATTTTGTTCATAAATTCATCACCTATACAGAGGTGGATGTGTATCAAGATACAGAGGACGTGATCAGCCAGCTGCTCAGCGGAAAAAGCGTGTTCATGGTAGACGGCCTAGCCGGCGCCATTGTGCTGGACTTAAGAGACTATCCCGCCCGCAGCACAGAAGAGCCGGAAAAGGAGCGGGTCATGCGAGGCTCTCGGGATGGCTTTGTGGAAACCATCATCTGGAATGCCGCCCTGATCCGCCGCCGGATTCGCGACCCCAAGCTGATTGTGGAAATGGTGAAGGTGGGCAGCCGTTCGCAGACCGATATTGCCATTGTATATATTGAGGATTTAGTTAAGCAGGACGACCTCAGCATTATCCGCAATAAAATCAAGGGTATTAAGGTGCAGTCACTGACCATGAATATAGAAAGCCTGACAGAATGTCTGGTTCGCCGGCGCTGGTATAACCCATTTCCCAAGGTTCGTTATACTGAGCGTCCGGATTCTGCCGCTGCAGCCATTTTAGAAGGCAACATCATTGTTTTAGTGGATAATGCCCCTTCTGCCATGATTTTGCCGACCTCCATTCTGGATTTTATCCAGGAGCCCAACGATTTTTATTTTCCGCCCATGATCGGCAGCTATATCCGGCTGGTACGGAATCTGGTTTTTCTGCTTACTTTGGTCTTAACGCCGCTTTGGCTGCTCGTTGTCGAAAACATCGACCGTCTGCCGCCGGCACTGTCCTTCCTCGGTCTGTCAGCGCCGGCCGCCGTACCGGTGATTCTACAGCTGCTGCTTTTAGAGGTTTCCATTGACGTGCTGCGTCTTGCCTCGGTTAACACGCCGAATATGCTGGGAAACTCCCTCAGCATCATTGGTGCCCTGCTGCTGGGAGATTTTGCGGTGAAATCGGGCTGGATGGTGCCGGACACCATACTGTATATGTCCTTCGTGGCCATTGCCAGCTTTACGCAGCCCAGTATTGAGCTGGGGTATGCGTTTAAGTTTATGCGCATTATTCTCCTGCTTCTAACCTATTTTTTCAATATATGGGGTTTTGTCGGCGGTCTGATCCTCATTCTGATTTTAATTGCCACCAACAAAACTGTCACCGGCAAGGGATATCTCTATCCGCTGATTCCCTTTAACTGGCAGGCACTGAAATCCCATTTGTACCGTCACCGCCTGCGCTCTAAAATGCAATAATACAACAGCCTGTGGCATGCTGCTGCAAAAAAGCAACGGCTCCACAGGCTTTTTTCATTTTTCCTCTCTAGAAAAATTCACCATCAATAGGCTATATTTCTCGCCGTTATGTACTCTGCAAAGCATTGCCCAGGCAGTTACCGCACTTTGCAGGGTGTAGCTTTGGTTGCCGAAGAAAACTAAAGATCGCGCGAAAAATTTTTATTTGACTATAGGTTTTTTGGTAAATTTATGGTATAATAAACAAACACAAATAAAAAACAAACACAAATAAAGTTCAAATTCCTCTTTGCACAATTATAGAGAAAAGGAAGGAGTACAATCATGGTTACAAAAAGAGAAATTGAATATGCAAGCTACGGTAAATGCCTAGAAATTGAAAACGGTCTTGTCCGGCTGATCGTTACGCTGGAGGTTGGCCCCAGAATCATTCATTTTTCTCTTTCAGGCGGCAAAAACATTATGTTTGAGGACAATGACCGGGTCTTTTTCAAGCAGGATGCTGCCTTGGCGGAAAAGTTTGGGGACAGCACTTGGTTTACTTACGGCGGTCACCGGCTCTGGACAAGCCCGGAGGCTTTTCCCAGAACCTATTACCCGGATAACGAGCCTGTTGCCTGTTCACTGACAGAGCAAGGCGCAATTTTCACACCGCCAATGCAGAAATGGAATCAATACACCTGCGCGTTGGAAATTGCCATGGCTGACAATACGCCTGATGTGACCGTAATCCATCGGGTGACCAACCACGCGGCCTGGGATGTGACGCTGGCGCCCTGGGGCATTACGGTGCTGGCCAGCGGCGGCACGGAAATCATTCCCCAACCCACACGGGACACCGGTCTTTTGTCTAACCGCCTGGTGGCTCTTTGGCCCTATGCGAAAATGAACGATCCTCGCGTAACCTGGGGCGACCGTTATGTCACCCTGCGTCAGGACGGTGCGGCAGATAAAAGCTTTAAGTTAGGTATCACCAGCCAGCATGGCTACGCTATGTATTTTAACCACGGTGATTTATTTATTAAGCAGTTTACCCCCGTTGCGAACGGCTGTTATCCCGATGGTGGCATGTCCTTTGAAACCTACACCAACCGGCTGTTTTTGGAAATGGAATCTCTGGGTGAGCTTCGTACGCTGGCGCCGGAGGAAACAGCCGAGCATACGGAACGCTGGTCTCTTTATCGGGAAGCACTGCCGAACCCGTCGGAGGACGCCATAGATCAGGTGGTGAAAAAATATGTCGGCTAATGCCTTAAAACGTCTGATTGTCGCCACAGGCAATGCCGGAAAGCTCCGGGAAATCAAGGCCATTTTATCAGGTTACGAGGTGATGGGCGCTGCCGAGGCCGGTCTCTCCTTTTATGCCGAGGAAAACGGTAGTGATTTTCGTGAAAATGCGACCATTAAGGCCGGGGCACTGAAACAGCTGACGGACTGCGCTGTGCTGGCCGATGATTCCGGCCTATGTGTTGACGCACTTGGTGGTGCGCCGGGCATTTTTTCCGCCCGTTATGCCGGAGAAAATGCCTCCGACCACGACAACGTGGAAAAGCTCCTGACTGCCCTACGGGACGTCCCGGCAGAAAAACGTACCGCACGGTTTTGCTGTACCGTTTGCCTGATCACAGAGGACGGCCGGACACTGTACGGCGATGGCTGTTGTGAGGGTCGGATTTTATCGGCGCCGGAGGGGACGGGCGGTTTTGGCTATGATCCGGTGTTTTATTCGCTGGATTACCGGGAAAGCTTCGGAACCCTTGCCGCCGAGAAAAAAAATCAAATCAGCCACAGGCGGCGGGCACTGGAGGACTTAAAAAAACAACTGTAAAATTGACTGGGGGTGTAGTTTTTCTACACCCTCATTTTTATACTGCATGGATACTTGTTTGCAGGAAATAAAAAATGACCTACCCGAACAGAACCGTACGGGTAGGTCATTTAAAAGACAATGATTATTTAATGATGGCAGAAACAACACCGGAACCAACGGTTCTACCGCCTTCACGGATAGCGAAACGCAGACCTTCCTCGATCGCGATCGGGGTGATCAGCTCAACTTCCATGGAGATGTTATCGCCAGGCATGCACATTTCAGTGCCTTCGGGCAGCTTAATTACGCCGGTAACGTCAGTTGTTCTGAAATAGAACTGCGGTCTGTAGTTGTTGAAGAACGGTGTATGACGGCCGCCTTCTTCCTTAGTCAGGACGTAAACCTCACCCTTAAAAGCGGTGTGAGCATGGATGGAACCGGGCTTAGCCAGAACCTGTCCTCTTTCGATTTCGTTCTTCTGAACACCACGGAGCAGAGCACCGATGTTATCGCCGGCTTCAGCCTGATCCAGCAGCTTTCTGAACATTTCAACACCGGTAACAACGATCTTTCTGACCTCGTCAACCAGACCGATCAGTTCAACCTCGTCATTAACCTTCAGTGTACCTCTCTCAACACGACCGGTAGCAACAGTACCACGGCCGGTGATGGAGAATACATCCTCAACAGGCATCAAGAAGGGCAGGTCAGTCTTTCTTTCCGGAGTCGGAATGTAAGCGTCAACCTCGTCCATCAGCTTCAGGATGGATTCATACTCAGGAGCGGAAGGATCAGTGGAAGTAGATTCCAGAGCCTTTAAAGCAGAACCGATAACGATCGGAGTGTCATCACCGGGGAACTCATACTCGTTCAGCAGTTCTCTAACTTCCATTTCAACCAGCTCTAACAGCTCGGGATCGTCAACCTGATCAGCCTTGTTCAGATAAACAACGATGTAGGGAACGCCAACCTGTCTGGCCAGCAGAATGTGCTCTCTGGTCTGGGGCATGGGGCCGTCAGCAGCAGATACAACCAAGATAGCGCCGTCCATCTGAGCAGCACCGGTGATCATGTTCTTAACATAGTCAGCATGTCCGGGGCAGTCAACGTGAGCGTAGTGTCTGGTATCGGTCTCATACTCAACGTGAGCGGTAGAGATCGTAATACCTCTTTCTCTTTCCTCAGGCGCACCGTCGATCTGGTCATACGCCTTGAACTCCGCCTTACCGGAGAAGCCCAGAACCTTGGTGATAGCAGCGGTCAGAGTGGTCTTACCATGGTCAACGTGACCAATGGTACCAATGTTAACGTGCGGTTTGTTTCTTTCGAATTTAGCCTTAGCCATTTTATTGCCTCCTATTTTTTAAATTTTATAATTTTTATTTTGATAGAACTATTGTATAATGTTTTTGAGGAAAAATCAAGTGTTTTACAAAACTTTTCCCAAAATACCGCCTCAGGCAGCAGCATTAAGCATCCTTTTTGGCTCTGCTACTGATAATCTGCTCCTGAATGCTCTTCGGCACTTCCTCATAGTGGCTGGGCTGCATGGTATATTGTCCACGGCCCTGCGTCTTAGAACGCAGATCGGTCGCATAACCAAACATCTCAGACAGAGGAACAAAAGCAGTAATCGCCTGGGCACCGGGACGAGCCTCCATGCCCTGAATCTGGCCACGGCGGGAGTTTAAATCACCCATAACGTCGCCCATATATTCCTCGGGCACGATAACGTCAACCTGCATAATGGGCTCCTTCAAAACGGGATCGCCCTTCCGGCAGGCATCTTTAAAGGCCATGGAACCGGCAATTTTAAATGCCATTTCAGAGGAGTCAACCTCGTGATAGGAACCGTCGTACAGCGTAACGCGAACGTCCACAACGTTATAGCCTGCCAGCACACCGGCCTGCATAGCGCCCTGAACACCGGCATCAACAGCGGGGATATATTCCTTAGGAATCGCACCGCCGACAATTTTGTTGACAAATTCATAGCCGCCGCCGGGCTCTAAGGGTTCAACCTTCATGAGAACATGACCGTACTGACCCTTACCACCGGACTGTCTGGCATATTTATTTTCAACATCAACGGCTCTGCGAATCGTTTCCTTATAAGAAACCTGCGGCTTACCGACATTAGCTTCCACCTTGAATTCGCGCAGCAGTCTGTCAACGATAATTTCAAGATGCAGCTCGCCCATACCGGCGATGATGGTCTGACCGGTATCTTCATCGGTGTAGGTCTGGAAGGTGGGATCCTCCTCAGCAAGCTTTGCAAGGGCAATACCCATTTTTTCCTGACCTTCCTTGGTCTTAGGCTCAATTGCCACGCGGATAACCGGATCGGGGAATTCCATTGACTCCAGAATAATCGGATGATTGGGGTCGCACAGCGTGTCACCGGTGGTGGTATTCTTCAAACCGACCGCAGCGGCGATATCGCCGGAATAAACCTTGTCAATATCCTTTCTGTCATTAGCATGCATCTGCAGGATACGGCCAATACGTTCCTTGTTATCCTTGGTGGAATTGAGGACGTGTGAGCCTGCATCTAAGGTACCGGAGTACACACGGAAGAAGCAGAGTTTACCAACAAAGGGATCCGTCATAATCTTAAAAGCCAGCGCTGCAAAGGGGGCTTCATCAGAAGACGGACTTTCCACCTCTTCACCGTCGAGATTCACACCGCGGATTGCGGGAACATCCAACGGAGAAGGCATATAGTCAACAATTGCGTCCAGAAGCTTCTGAACACCCTTGTTCCGGTAGGAGGTACCGCAAAGCACGGGCACCATGTCATTATCGATGGTAGCCTTACGGATTGCTTTTTTAATCTCCTGCTCGGTCAGTTCTTCACCCTCTAAATATTTTTCCATGAGAGCCTCGCTGGTTTCAGCGACGGACTCTAAAAGTGCAGTTCTGTATTCGGCTACCTTGTCCTTCATATCCTCGGGAATTTCTTCCTGACGAATATCCTTACCAAGATCGTCGTAATATACATATGCTTTCTGGTCAATGAGATCAACCAGACCAATAAACGTATCTTCGGAGCCAATGGGGAGCTGGATGGGGACTGCGTTGCAGTGCAGACGCGTCTTCATCATGTCCACAACATTATAGAAATCCGCGCCCATGATATCCATTTTGTTTACATAGGCCATACGGGGAACTCTATAGTTGTCTGCCTGGCGCCAAACTGTTTCAGATTGCGGTTCTACACCGCCCTTTGCACAGAAAACTGTTACGCTGCCGTCGAGAACACGAAGTGAACGCTCAACTTCAACGGTAAAGTCAACGTGACCGGGGGTATCGATAATATTGATTCTATGGTTGTTCCAGTGGGCTGTGGTTGCAGCGGAGGTAATGGTGATACCGCGCTCCTGCTCCTGCGCCATCCAGTCCATGGTAGCGGCACCCTCGTGGGTTTCACCGATTTTGTACACACGGCCCGTATAAAACAGAATACGCTCCGTGGTGGTGGTTTTACCCGCGTCAATGTGCGCCATAATACCAATATTTCTTGTTTTTTCCAAAGAAAATTCTCTTGCCACAATCTTCCTCCTTTCTTCAAATTTTTATCAAGATAAGCGGTAGAATTCTACCATCTGTAATGTGCAAACGCTCTGTTGGCTTCTGCCATCTTATGCGTATCCTCACGCTTCTTAACAGAAGCGCCGGTGCCGTTCATTGCGTCCATGATTTCAGCGGCCAGCCGCTCCTTCATGGTCTTTTCGCTTCTCTGACGGCTGTACAGCGTGAGCCATCTGAGTCCTAAGGTCTGCCTACGCTCGGGGCGCACCTCCATGGGAACCTGATAGGTTGCACCACCGACACGGCGGGCCTTAACCTCCAGAACAGGCATGATGTTGTCCATCGCCTGCTTAAAGGCGTCAAGCGGATCCTTGCCGGTTTTCTCTTTGACAATGTCGAAAGCGCCGTATACAATCTTCTGCGCCACACCTTTTTTGCCGTCCAACATAATGTTGTTGATCAGACGCGTAACAACAGTGCTTGCATAAAGCGGATCGGGCAGAACCTCTCTTTTAGCAATAAAACCTCTTCTTGGCACTTTTCTTCCCTCCTTCATCAAATTAAAATGAAATCACAGGTACTCGGCCAAAGGCCGTTTGTGCACAGTCCATGTATAAAAGAAACAAATCAGTTCTTTCGGTCTGGTACCA
This sequence comes from uncultured Oscillospiraceae bacterium, assembly GCA_964447945.1. GTDB lineage: Bacteria > Bacillota > Clostridia > UBA1381 > UBA9506 > UMGS755. Next base: position 35,505 of record CAYUUO010000003.1, on the reverse strand, counting down.
GCACAGTTGTGATTTTGTTGGCAAAGCAGCGGTTTATTTCTTAGGCCGCTTTGCACCGTACTTTGATCTTCCCTGCATACGGCCGTTAACGCCCGAGGTATCCAAAGAACCGCGGATGATGTGGTAACGTACACCAGGCAGATCCTTAACCCTGCCGCCGCGGATCAAAACAACGCTGTGCTCCTGCAGGTTATGACCGATACCGGGGATATACGCCGATACCTCGATGCCGTTAGTCAGACGAACCCTGGCAAGCTTACGCAGTGCAGAGTTAGGCTTTTTCGGCGTCATGGTCTTAACGGAGGTGCAAACACCGCGCTTTTGCGGCGAATTGATGTTGGTAGACTTCTTCTTAAGCGTATTAAGGCCCTTTAAAAGAGCAGGAGCCGTTGATTTCTTAACAGAAGTTTCTCTACCCTTCCTCACAAGCTGGTTAAAGGTTGGCATGAACTGATTTCCTCCTTTCAGTTGTGTTTTAGTTTATATCAAAACAACGGCACAAGCCGCGCCGACATCGATACCACAGGCGCGTCCCAGCTGCTGCTTTGTATCAAAATAAATAATGGGAACCAGCATATCGCGGCACAGCGCCTCAAAAGGCTCCCGTACCGGCGAATCAGCATCCCGTGCCACATAAGCCTTCGCGGCTTTTCCGGCCGCAACGGCTTCGGTGCATTGCCGCACTCCAATGAAAATTTGTTGGCTTTTAAGGTCGCCGTCCATGATATTTTCACTCCGTATTTTTCGGGGTACAGACTCAGGCTGCACCGTATTCCGCCGGCAAACCAATGAATCTGCCGGTAGGCATAAGAGACACATCGCCTCTTATGCCTATGCATACCATTTTATTTTACCACAAGATGTCCAAAGTGTCAATACAAAAATTTATTAAGCCTGCGTTTCTGTCTCCGGCACGTCCTGCTCCGGAACCACATTGGAGCCGATGTAATCGCTGTTATCCAGAACGAAGGAGCTGTAGGACTCCTCTGCCTCCGGAGAAACGGCAAATTCAACATCCGTATTCTGGTACTTAGGCATACCTGTGCCGGCCGGTACCAGCTTACCGATGATGACGTTTTCCTTCAAGCCCACCAGCGGGTCAATCTTACCTTTTGTGGCGGCCTCGGTCAGAACACGGGTGGTTTCCTGGAAGGATGCGGCCGACAGGAAGGAGTCCGTTGTCAGGGACGCCTTCGTGATACCCAGAATAATCCGCGTACAGGTGGCGGGCTGCAGACCCTTAGCCTCCATTTCGGCGTTAACCGTCTCAAACTCGTTGATATCCACCAAAGAGCCGGCCAGGAAGTTGGTGTCACCGGATTCCTCAATGCGAACACGGCGCAGCATCTGACGGACAATGACCTCAATATGACGGTCGTTAATGTCAACACCCTGAAGCCGATATACCCGCTGAACCTCCTGAATCAGATATTGCTGCACAGCGGAAATATCCTTAATGCGCAGAATATCATGGGGATTCACGCTACCCTCGGTCAGCTCGTCGCCCTTTTCGACCACATCACCGTCTGATACCTTAATGCGGGAACCGTAGGGGATCAAATAGGTCTTGGCATCGCCGATTTCATCATCCGTAATAACAATTTCACGCTTTTTCTTATTCTCAACCAGGCTGACCTTACCGCCGATTTCCGCAATAATGGCCAAGCCCTTAGGCTTTCTGGCTTCAAACAGCTCTTCAACACGGGGCAGACCCTGTGTGATATCGTCACCGGCCACACCGCCGGTATGGAAGGTTCTCATGGTCAGCTGTGTACCCGGCTCACCGATGGACTGCGCCGCGATGATACCGACGGCCTCACCCACAGGCACTTTGTCGCCGCTGGCCAGGTTGGAACCATAGCACTTGGCGCAGATACCCACCTTGGCCTTACAGGTCAGAACGGAGCGGATAACAGCCCGTTTCACACCGGCATCGACGGCCTTTTTAGCCAGCTGCTCGGTAATCAGCGTGTCGGCGGGAATAATCACCTCGCCGGTTTCGGGGTGTACAATATCTTCTAATGCAAAACGGCCGTTTAAGCGGTCGAACAGACCCTCAATCAGCTCCTTGCCGTCACGGATGTCAAAGACCTCAATACCCTTTGTGGTGCCGCAGTCGTCTTCGCGGATAATAACCTCCTGGCTGACATCAACCAGACGACGGGTCAGGTAACCGGAGTCTGCGGTACGCAGAGCGGTATCGGCCAGACCTTTTCTGGCACCGTGGGAGGAAATGAAGTATTCCAGCACGTTAAGACCCTCACGGAAATTGGCACGGATAGGAATTTCGATGGTTTTACCGGAGGTGTCGTTCATCAGACCGCGCATACCGGCCAGCTGACGAATCTGGTTCTGGCTACCACGGGCACCGGAATGTGCCATCATGTAAATCGGGTTAAACTTATCCAGATTGTCCATCAGAGCCTTTGTGACCTTGTCGTTTGTCTCCGTCCAGGTCTTAATAACCATATTATAACGCTCTTCATCGGAAATTAAACCGCGTTTAAACTTTTTCGTAATTTTATCAACGGCCTCTTCAGCCTCGGCCAGATACTGCTTTTTAGCCTCCGGCACCTTCATATCGCTGACACTGACCGTAATGGCACCGCGGGTAGAATATTTATAGCCCAAAGCCTTGATCCGATCCAGCACTTCGGCAGTTTCGGTCAAGCCGTGTACCCGTATGCACTTATCCACAATTTTTCCCAGTTCTTTTTTAGTGGTCAGGAAGTCAATTTCCAGCCGCAGCAGGTCTTCGGGGTTGCTTCTGTCTACAAAGCCCAAATCCTGCGGAACAGCCTCGTTGAAAATCAGGCGGCCGACAGTGACGTCAACCAGACCCTCGTGCAGTACGCCGTCCACTTCCTTCTGCAGACGTACCTTAATAGGCGCATGGATACCCACAGCGCCATTGGTGTAAGCCAGAATCGCCTCATTGGCATTGGAAAAGCACTTGCCTGCACCGATTTCCTCCTCATTGTCAATGGTCAGGTAATAGGCACCTAAAACCATATCCTGAGTAGGAACGGTTACAGGACGGCCATCCTGGGGCTTTAACAGGTTGTTGGCGGACAGCATCAGGAAACGCGCCTCAGCCTGCGCCTCCGGAGAAAGAGGTACGTGAACAGCCATTTGGTCACCGTCGAAGTCGGCATTGTAAGCCGTACATACCAGCGGATGCAGCTTTAAGGCACGACCCTCAACAAGCACCGGCTCAAAGGCCTGAATACCCAGTCTGTGCAGGGTTGGTGCACGGTTTAACAGAACGGGATGCTCCTTAATAACCTCCTCCAGAACGTCCCAAACCTCAGGCTTCACACGCTCAACCATGCGCTTTGCACTTTTAATATTGTGAGCCAGTCCGTCATTGACCAGCTTTTTCATGACAAAGGGCTTAAACAGCTCAATAGCCATTTCCTTCGGCAGGCCGCACTGATAAATTTTCAGTTCGGGGCCGACCACGATAACGGAACGGCCGGAGTAATCCACACGCTTACCCAACAGGTTCTGACGGAAACGGCCCTGCTTACCCTTTAACATATCCGACAAGGATTTTAAGGGACGGTTACCGGGGCCTGTAACAGGCCGACCGCGGCGGCCGTTGTCAATCAGCGCGTCCACAGCCTCCTGCAGCATTCTTTTTTCGTTGCGCACGATAATTTCCGGCGCACCCAAATCTAACAGTCTTTTTAAACGGTTGTTGCGGTTAATCACGCGGCGGTATAAATCATTTAAGTCCGAGGTTGCAAAACGGCCGCCGTCTAACTGAACCATGGGGCGTAAATCCGGCGGAATAACCGGAATAACATCCAGAATCATCCATTCCGGCTTGTTGCCGGACAGGCGGAAGGATTCCACCACCTCGAGCCGCTTCAGCAGGCGCACCTTTTTCTGGCCGGTGGCGCCCTCTAGATCCAGCTTCAGCTCCCGGGACATTTCTTCCAGATCAATTTCCTGCAAAAGCTCCTTAATGGCCTCCGCGCCCATGCCGGCACGGAACCGGTCACCATATTTTTCGGAAAACTCACGATACTCCTTTTCAGACAGAATCTGCTTTTTCTGCAGTTCCGTCCGGGTACCGGGATCAATGACCACATAGGAGGCAAAATACAGCACCTTTTCCAGCATTCTGGGGGTCATGTCAAGGAGCAGACCCATGCGGGTGGGAATCCCCTTAAAATACCAGATGTGCGATACCGGCGCGGCCAGCTCAATGTGACCCATGCGCTCACGGCGAACCCGGGATCGTGTCACCTCAACGCCGCAGCGGTCACAGACAATGCCCTTATGCCGAATCCGCTTATATTTTCCGCAGTGACATTCCCAGTCCTTCTGTGGGCCGAAAATACGCTCACAAAACAGACCGTCCCGCTCTGCTTTCAAGGTTCTATAGTTGATGGTTTCCGGTTTTTTCACCTCACCCCGGGACCACTCGCGGATCATATCCGGTGATGCCAGGCCGATTTTAATCGCTTCAAATGAATTTTCAGACAACCGTTTCATCTCCATTCCGAATTTATTGCCGCCTTATCCGCGGCTCTCGCGTCGTTGCCGGGTCAGGGTTACAGCAAGTCAAGATCGTCTACAAAGTCGCTCTTGTCATCGCCGAGACCTGTCTCGAACTCATCCTCCAGCTCATCATCAAGCTCATCCAGGTCGTCTTCCATTTTATCATCAATCAGGTCGTCTGCTGCCTCAAGATCATCGTCTAAAGCAGCATCCTCCCCGTCAAATTCATCATCGTCGGCAAGATCCAGATCAATATAGGAGGCGTCGCCCTTAACGGCAATACCCAGAGAGGATTCTTCCTCTTCTTCGGAGGAATCCTTCAAATGGATTTCATTCATGTTTTCATCCAGCGCCCGGATATCCAGACAGAGGGACTGCAGCTCCTTAATCAGCACCTTGAAGGACTCCGGAATACCCGGCTTGGGTACGCTGTCGCCCTTAACGATGGATTCGTAGGTTTTAACACGGCCCACAATATCGTCAGACTTAACCGTCAAAATTTCCTGCAGGGTATAAGCCGCACCGTAAGCCTCCAGCGCCCAGACCTCCATTTCACCGAAGCGCTGTCCGCCGAACTGCGCTTTACCGCCCAGAGGCTGCTGGGTAACCAGAGAATAGGGGCCGGTGGAACGGGCATGAATTTTATCGTCAACCAAATGGGCCAGCTTCAGGATATACATAATACCCACGGTAACACGGTTGTCGAAGGGTTCGCCGGTACGGCCGTCATAAAGAACGGTCTTACCGTCCCGGTCAAGGCCTGCCTGCTCCAGGGTGTCCATAATATCAAACTCGTTGGCGCCGTCAAATACCGGCGTGGCAATCTTCCAGCCCAGCTCTCTGGCCGCGCGGCCCAGATGCACCTCCAGCACCTGCCCGATGTTCATACGGGAAGGAACGCCCAAGGGGTTCAGCACGATTTCAAGGGGCGTACCGTCCGGCAGGAAGGGCATATCCTCCTCCGGCAGAATCCGGGAAATAACACCCTTATTACCGTGACGTCCGGCCATTTTATCACCAACGGAAATTTTACGCTTCTGCGCAATGTAGCAACGCACCAGCTGATTCACACCCGGCGGCAGCTCATCGCCCTTTTCGCGGTCAAATACGATAACATCTACAATGATGCCGGCCTCACCGTGGGGTACGCGCAATGAGGTATCCCGCACCTCGCGGGCCTTTTCACCGAAAATTGCCCGGAGCAGCCGTTCCTCGGCAGTCAGCTCGGTTTCACCCTTGGGCGTCACCTTACCCACCAGAATATCTCCGGAACGTACCTCGGCACCGATACGGATAATGCCGCGCTCATCCAAATCCTTCAGCGCATCCTCGCCCACGTTGGGAATGTCGCGGGTGATTTCCTCGCTGCCCAGCTTGGTGTCACGCGCCTCACATTCATATTCCTCAATGTGAATAGAAGTCAGAACATCGTCGCGCACCAGCTTTTCACTGATGAGCATGGCGTCCTCGTAGTTATAGCCCTCCCAAGTCATAAAGCCGATCAGAATATTTTTACCCAGTGCGATTTCGCCGTGATCCGTAGAAGGACCGTCGGCAATAATATCGCCCTTTTTAACCTTCTCACCCTCCGACACAATGGGCCTGTGGTTGATGCAGGTGCCCTGGTTGGAGCGGGTAAACTTAATGAGCTTGTAGGTATCCAGACTGCCGTTTTTCGTCTTAATGACAATTTCATCGGCGCTGACCTTGCTGACTGTACCGTCATTTTTCGCCAGCACCACAACGCCTGAGTCTTTAGCTGCCTTATATTCCATGCCGGTACCGATAATCGGCGACTGGGTTTTTAAGAGCGGCACCGCCTGACGCTGCATGTTGGCACCCATCAGGGCACGGTTTGCGTCGTCATTCTCCAGGAAGGGGATCATGGCCGTTGCCACGGATACCACCTGTTTGGGCGATACGTCCATAAAGTCAACCTGAGAGGCCTCAACCTCCAAAATATCATCCTTAAAGCGGGCGGCTACTTTTTTATGAAGAAACTTGCCTTCCTCGTCCAAAGGCTCGTTAGCCTGGGCGATAATATACTGATCCTCAACATCAGCCGTGATGTAAATAATTTCATCGGTGGCCTTGCCGGTTTTCTTATCCACCCGGCGGTAGGGAGCTTCGATGAAGCCATATTCATTAATCCGCGCATAGGTACTTAAGGAGGATATCAAACCGATGTTAGGACCTTCCGGCGTTTCAATGGGACACATTCTGGAATAATGGGAATGATGCACATCACGAACCTCAAATCCGGCGCGGTCACGGGACAGACCGCCGGGGCCCAAGGCAGACAATCTTCTTTTATGGGTCAGCTCCGACAGGGGGTTTAGCTGATCCATAAACTGGGACAGCTGAGAGGAGCCGAAAAATTCCTTAATGGTCGCCACAACCGGACGGATGTTAATCAGTGCCTGGGGGGTCACCACGTCCAGATCCTGAATGGTCATACGCTCGCGCACCACACGTTCCATCCGCGAAAGACCGATGCGGAATTGGTTTTGCAGTAGCTCGCCTACGCAGCGCAGACGGCGGTTGCCCAGATGGTCAATATCATCCGTTGTGCCAATGCCGTACAGCAGACCAATCTGGTAGTTGATGGAGGCAAAAATATCATCAATGGTAATATGACGGGGAATCAGCTCGTCAATCCGCCGGGTAATGGCCTCGCGGATAGCAGCCTCCTCCTGGTTTTCCTCTAAAATTTCATTCAGAACATTCAAACAGACCTTTTCGTGAATCCCCATGTCGGAACAATCGAAATCCACATATTCAGACAAGGTCACCGTGTTGTTGGAAAAGACCTTCACAGCCTTGCCGCCAATGTCCAAAATGACCTCGTTAACGCCGGCCAGCTCTGCCTGTTCGGCAACCTCCCGGGAGATATACTGGTCAGCAGCCAGCAGAACCTCACCCGTGCGGGGATCAGCAATGGCCTCCTTGGCGGTAAAGCCGGTGATACGGGCGGCGATGCCCAGCTTTTTATTAAATTTGAACCGACCCACCTTAGCCAGATCATAGCGTTTGGGGTCGAACAAAAGTCCCATTAACAGGGAACGGGCGCTTTCCACCGCCGGCGGCTCACCGGGGCGAAGCTTTTTATAAATTTCAATCAGCGCATCGTCCTGGGTTTGAATGGAGGCGCTTTTTTCCAGGGTGTTCAGCATAGCCTCCGTTTCACCGAAGAGGGACAGAATCTGATCGTCCATCACAACGCCCAAAGCGCGGATTAAAACCGTAATCGGGATTTTTCTGGTTCTGTCGATACGAACGGACAGCACGTCATTAACATCGTTTTCATATTCCAGCCAAGCACCGCGATAGGGAATAACCGTGGAGCTATACAGTTCCTTACCGGTTTTATCGTGCTCCATGGCAAAGTAGATACCGGGTGAACGAACCAGCTGACTGACGATAACACGCTCAGCACCGTTAATGATGAAGGTTCCCTGATCGGTCATCAGCGGGAAATCGCCCATAAAGATTTCCTGCTCCTTCACCTCGCCGGTCTCCTTGTTAATCAGGCGGACACGGGCCTTTAAGGGTGATGCATAATTGGCGTCCCTTTCCTTACATTCCTCCACGTCGTACTTAACCTTGTTTTCCAGCTTGTAATCAATGAATTCCAAAACCAGATTGCCAGTGTAATCCGTGATCGGGGAAATGTCATGAAAAACCTCTTTCAAGCCCTCGTCCAAAAACCACTGATAGGAATCCTTCTGAACCTCAATCAGGTTTGGCATGTCCAGGACTTCGTCGATTTTTGCATAACTCATTCTGACATTCTTGCCTAACTGAATCGGATGCACCATTACCTAGATCACCTCATTTATTTTTTTCGCCCAAATTATGTAGTAAAGCATGGAGCCTGTTACCCATACACGCATAAATAGCCTATTTTGAACTTATAATGCAATTTATAATATTATCATAATCAAGTAAATATGTCAAGAGTTTTTATCGATTTTTTATCAAAATCTTTTCATTTTTGTTTACACAGCGGCAGCAAAAAAGAAAAAATAAAGGTAAAATGGCTTTTCTCTTTATTTTCAGCGGGAAATATGTTACAATAAAAAGAGAACAATGATAACACAGAGGGCATCAAGCCTTCATTATTTTTAAAGAAGAACACAGACAGGAGTGACGCAGATGAAAAAAAGACTTTTCGTTATCATCCCTTTTCTGCTCACCATAATGTTCGGCGGTCTGTTCGCTTTAACCCGGCAGACGCCGGACTTTTCTGCAGAAAAAACGCTGCAGATCGCTTTTCTGGACGTGGGACAGGGTGACAGTACGTTCATTACGTTTCCCGGCGGCAAAACCGCTCTGATTGACGCAGGCGAGGCTGACGCCGGAGAGATTGTGACCGGCTATATCAAGGGCAGCGGACACGACCGGATTGATTATCTGGTTTGTACCCACCCCCATTCCGATCACATCGGCGGTATGCAGGCAGTGATTGAGCAATTTGACATTGGCGAAATTTATATGCCCAAGGTTGCCCACACCAGCCGAACCTTCGAAAAGCTGCTGCTTGCCATTCAGGAAAAGGGACTGAAAATTCACGCTGCCAAAGCGGGCGTCGTCATTACGCCGGAACCGGAAACCGCCATGACCTTTTTGGCGCCGAACAGCGATAGCTATGAAGATTTGAATAACTACTCTGCCGTGATCCGGCTGACCTGCGGCAAGGCCGCCTGTCTCCTCACGGGCGATGCGGAGCAGCTTTCGGAAGATGAAATTCTAGACAGCGGACAGGACGTGCAGGCAGAGGTGCTGAAGGTGGGGCATCACGGCTCCTCCACCTCCAGCAGCCGGCGTTTTTTAGAGGCTGTGAACCCGGACTGGGCAATCATCTCCGCAGGCACGGACAACAGCTACGGCCATCCGCACAAGGAAACCATTCAGGCGCTTAAAGCGCAGGGCGTGAAAGAAATTCTGCGGACAGACCGGCTGGGAACAGTGGTGCTGTATCTGGACAGTCAGGGCATATGGCGAAGGGAGACAGAGCAATGAAAACATACATGGTAGATCGAATTGAAAACAATCTTCTGATTTTAGAGGGGGATGAGGATGTATTCTATGAAATCCCCCGGGCGCTCCTGCCGGAGGCGCGGGAGGGCGACTGCATCAGTATTTATATTAATAAGGAAGAAACAGAAAAACGGCGGGAGGCGCTCCGGGATTTAATGGAAAAGTTGTTTGAGCCGTGATCAATATGCCAGTCTAATGATTGCCGCCTTCTGAATCAGGATAGCTGTGCCTTCAGCTCCTGCCACAGCTCCACCAGCTTAAAGGAGGGTTTAATGGTGATGCTGTCGCTTTCGCAGATCATGGAAAAGGTCTCCGCGCTGACAGACTCTCGCAGCTTGAGGAGCGCCGCATCATCCATCGTTCCGCCGCTCTCGCCGGTAAAGCAAAGGGGCGGATACATGACACACCACCAGTTCTGCCCCGCCCCCGCGCCGATGATGACGCGGACGGCGTTATATTCGCCGGCGGGCAGGGTCAGATTTTCATAGGATTTCTGCGGGAAGTAAAAGCGTCCCCGCGCCACAGACACCGGGTATGTATATCCGGCTTTTTTAATTTCATCCCGGCAAAACGCCAGTATTTCCCCGTCTGTCAGCAACTCCGGCGTATGACCGGATTCCGCTAAAAGACGATCCCGCACCCTGAGCTTGAGCGCTTGATCCTCGGCTGAATCGCTGTTGGCCAGAATATGCAGCCGGACAATGCCGCTGTTTAAATCCTTCGACAAATCCTCCGCGGCAAAAACCCAGGTCAGGGTCAATAAAAGAGCCGCCAACAGCGCAAAAGCAAATTTGTTTTTCATGACAGTAACCACCTTTCCTGCGACGGAAATCCTGCCGTCCTGTTGTGAAAAATACAGGATTCGGCTTTACCCCACCTGGGGCTTTTCCGCCTTCACTAACAGTATTGACAAAAAAATCAGGCTTAAACACAAAAATTTTGATAAATTGTCTATTGCATTTTTATGCATTTTATTGTATAATAATACAAAATAAGAGAGTGAGTGATTTTATATGATACGAGTTGGTATTTTAGGCGCCACGGGCTATGCCGGCAGCGAGCTGGTGCGGCTTTTATCCCAGCACGGCGGCGTGACGGTCACCCTGGTCACCTCCAAAAGCTATGAGGGGCAGAAAATGTCGGCAATCTATCCGGCCCTGCGGGGTGTTTGCGATCTGACGCTGGCGGCGCCGGACCCGGAGCTGGCGGCGGCACAGTGCGATGTGGTCTTTACGGCGCTGCCCCACGGTGCGTCGAAGGAAATTATCCCTAAGCTGTATGCCCTGGGGCTGACGGTCATTGACTTGTCCGGGGATTACCGATACAACGACCCGGCCGTTTATGAACTTTGGTACAAGCAGCCTCATTCCTCACCGGAGCTGCTGGCAGAATCGGTATATGGTCTGCCGGAGCTGCACAGAGAGGCCATTAAAAAGACGCGGCTGGTGGGCAATCCCGGCTGCTATACCACCTGCTCCATCCTGGGGCTGGCACCCCTTTTGGCCGGCGGCGTGGTTGAAACGACCAATATTATTATCGATGCCAAATCCGGCGTATCCGGCGCAGGGCGCGGCTTGGGTCTTGACTATCATTTCTGCGAGTGCACGGAAAATATGAAGGCCTACAAGGTGGCGGCGCACCGGCACACCTCGGAAATTGAACAGGAGCTTTCCTTGCTTGCCAAAACGGACATCACCCTATCCTTCACGCCGCATCTGGTACCCATGAAGCGCGGCATTTTCGCCACCATGTACGCCAATTTGAAGGCGCCCACCACCCGGGAGGCACTGCTGGCTTTATATCATGATTTTTATGACGGAGAGCCCTTCATCCGTCTGTATGACGAGGGGCTGCCGGAAAGCAACCATGTGTCCGGCTCCAATTTTGTGGATATTGGCCTCTGTGTGGATCAGCGGCTGAACCGGGTGATTGTGGTGAGCGCCATTGATAATCTGGTGAAGGGCGCGGCGGGACAGGCCATTCAGAATATGAACCTGATCTTCGGGCTGCCGGAAACGCAGGGTCTTTCCGGCGCAGGATTTTATTTGTAGGAGGCATATGATGCAGGAGCTGATTAAAAAGGCAGGTATCTTAATTGAGGCGCTGCCTTACATACAAAAGCTATACGACAAAACCGTGGTTATTAAATACGGCGGCAACGCCATGATTAACGAGGAGCTGAAGCACTCCGTTATGGAGGACGTTACCCTGCTGAAATATGTGGGGATGCACCCGGTGGTTGTGCACGGCGGCGGGCCGGACATCACCGCAGCTCTTTCGGCCTTTCAGATTGAAAGTAAGTTTGTGGGCGGCCTGCGGGTCACCGACGCGGAAACCATGCGTGTGGCGCAGATGGTGCTGGTGGGCAAAACCAACAAGGAGGTCGTATCCCTCCTGAACCAAAACGGCGGCAAGGCCGTGGGAATCTGCGGCATCGACGGTAATCTGATTGAATGTGAGCCCATGGATACCGACAGCGAGGGCAACCCGGTGGATTTGGGCTTTGTGGGGCGGATTGTAAACATCAACCAAAAGCTGCTGGTCAATCTGACCCGGGATGAGTTTATTCCCGTAATTGCCCCGGTGGGTGTGGATAAAAACGGCCAGAGCTACAATATTAATGCCGATACTGTGGCCGGTGCTATCGCGGCCGCCGTGGGGGCGGAAAAGCTCATGTTTTTAACCGATGTATCCGGCGTTAAGGATGCGGCCGGTAACGTCATTTATGAAATGTCCGCAGCCAAGGCGGCGCGCATGATTGAGGACGGCACCATCAGCGGCGGCATGATCCCCAAGGTGCGGGGCTGCATCGAGGCCGCCATGCAGGGCGTGAACCGGGTGCATATTATAGACGGCCGGATTCTTCACTCCATTCTGCTGGAAATCTTTACGGATACCGGTATCGGCACCATGTTTACCCGGGCGGGCGTTTAGCTGCACTAAGTTTACATAATTGCCAGAGATTGTGGGTTGCAGTCTCTGGCCTTTTTATGTTATACTGTTAGGCAGATGATGTAAAGTTTAGGAGGAACAGTCATGAAAAAGCGATACCTGCTCTGCCTGCTGCTGTTATGTCTGCAGATCTTAGCAGTGCCGGTACCGGCAGCGGAGGACATTCGATTTGACACCCCCATCACCATGACAGTTAACGACATACTGATTCAAATGGATACACAACCCTTTTTGCACAAGGGAACCACCTTTGTGCCCATCCGCTTTGTGAGCGAGGCACTGGGCGCGGACAGCGTCAGCTGGGACAGCGGCTCAGACAGCGCTGTGATCCGTCACGGCGATACAACCATTGTGCTGCCCAAGGATCAGAACATCGGTTATGTGAATGGACAGGCCGTCCCTGTGGGGAGCGGCATAAAGCTGGTCAGAGACCGTCTTTTTGTGCCGGTACGGTTCGTATCCGAAACACTGGACTGTCAGGTTGATTGGATTTACAACACCTATACGGTCAGCATTCAAAAGCCCGGCATTACCGTGCCGGAGGCGCTGGTGGGCACCCGGAGCTATACGGACGATGAGATTTACTGGCTTTCCAAAATCATTCACGCCGAAAGTCGGGGGGAACCCATGGAGGGAAAGATTGCTGTGGGGAACGTCATTTTGAACCGGGTGAACAGCCGGGAATATCCCAACACCATTTACGGCGTGATTTTTGACAAAAAGCATGGCGTACAGTTTTCACCGGTGCTGGACGGCAGCATTTATCATGACCCCTACGGCGATAGCATCATTGCAGCTAAACGGGCGCTGGATGGGGAAAACGTGGTTGGTGACTGTCTGTTTTTCTTTAATCCGAAAACGGCACAGAGCCAATGGATTTCGAACAACCGAACCTATTATACGACCATCCGGAATCACGACTTTTATCTTTGATAGTAACCGCCGATGTGCCGATGATGCCCGACGCACCGGGCAAAAAACAGGTCACATGGTGCCCGTTTGAACGGGTCAGCGTACCAACGAAAAGGGACTGTCGAAAAAGGTTTTTCACTGCAAAATGCTGTTAGTTTTTTGGCCAAGCCCAGTTCCGCCCGCCACGCCCGGGCGGTCCTTTGTTCCCCTTCGGGGAACTCCGGCAAAGGGGCTCTGCCCCTTTGAAACCCCGTTCTCTAGCCGTGTAGGCAGGGGTTTAATGCCATTGCGCCGCAAGGCGCAGGAATCGCCAAAAGGTGTTAGCGACAGCGAGCCGTCAGGAGCGCACTTGCAAGCGAACAGGTGAGCGGAGCGTGGCTTTTGACGAAAGAGTAAGAGCAAGGGAGCGGGCGGCAGACTTATTTTTTATAAAAAATGAGTCGGAGCTAAGCGAACGTTGCTCCGACGACGTCCCCTGACGCCTGTCTCCCGAAGGGAGACAGAGCGGCGCCGGGGTCTGGCCGGCTGGGCTGGGTTCGGCAAGAAAACGTGAATATTTACGCATAATAAAAGGTTTATCGACACGCTGAGGGGCTGTCGACTTAATGCGACAGCCCCTTTGTGTCAGGCGCAAAATAAACAGCCGCAGGCCGGCAACCCCATTGACTGCCGGCCTGTAAAATCATCCTTATTTCTTTAAAATCAGATGCGTGGGGATACCGTTTTTGGTATAAACCGGCGCCTCACCCTGAATCAACGGCAGTGCATAGCTGATAAAGCCGTCATTTACGTTGTTGCCCTCGGCGTTAATCCATTCATCCGGCACAACACGCTCCACATTGGCGATTTTGGCAATATCCATGCTGTCAAAGGAAATCTTATAGTCAGGGCCGGCCTCCCGCTTGTAATACATCATTTTGCCGGTACCGCCGGAAATAGCTTCCTGCACGGCGGCATAGGCCACCTGAAAGCTTTCCTCAATATCCGTCAACGAGCTGCAGTGAGCCGCGCAGCGCTGCAGCAGACTAAATTCAACGGCGCGGGTTTTAATGCCCAGCTTTTCGCCGATGACCTGCGCCAGATAGTTAGCTGTTCCGCTTAAGGATTTATGACCGAAGGAATCCGTGGCCGCGTTTTTAACGGCCGCCTCGCAGACGTAGGTATTTTCGTCGCTCTTAATGCCCTCGGAAACCGCCACGGTGATGTGGCTCTTGGTTTTAGCCAGTTCACAAACGTCGTTGACAAACTTATCCATATCAAAAATTCTTTCCGGCAGATAGATAAAATCAGGGCCGGGGAAGCCGTCAACGCGGGCCAGTGCTGCTGCGGCAGTGAGCCAGCCGGCGTTCCGTCCCATAACCTCCATCACGGTGAACATGGGCTTGTCATACACAACAGCGTCGCGGATGATTTCCCTAACAGCTGTGGCGATGTACTTAGCGGCGCTGCCATAACCCGGCGTATGGTCGGTGACAGCCAGATCGTTATCAATGGTTTTGGGCACGCCGATGATGTTGATTTCATAGCCGATCTGTGCAGCATAGACAGACAGCTTGTGCACCGTGTCCATAGAGTCGTTACCGCCGATATAGAAAAAGTATTTGATATTATACTCGGTAAAAATTTCAAAAATCTTTTCGTATGTCGCCTGATCCTCGCCCAGTGCCGGCAGCTTAAAGCGGCAGGAGCCTAAGAAAGCGGAGGGGGTCGCCTTTAAAACGGCCAGATCCTCGTCATTTTTTACCTGCGTGGACATATCCACCAGATCACGTTTTAAAAGACCGGCGATGCCGTGCACCATGCCGTACACCTTGTCAATACATTCTGCATCCTTAGCACCCTTAAACACACCGGCCAGCGTGGCGTTAATGGCACTGGTGGGGCCGCCGGACTGACCGACAACCGCGTTGCCTTTTACAAATTTCATGTTCATTCCTCCTATGTATTAATACATGATGATCGATAAAGTCCGATCAGCATGACAGACTGCCGGAAATTTTTTAACCGACATTATATATAGTAAACGATTTGTTCGAAAAAAGCAAGTCAAATTTGTTAAAAAAATAACTTTAACTGAATTTTTCGTCAAAATCACCTAATAAACGCACTTCCGGCTCCAGCATAACCCCGAACCGATTGTAAACCTGCTCCCGGACATACTGCATCAGACGGCATATATCCTCTGCCGTGGCGCCGCCCGTGTTAATGATAAAGCCCGCATGCTTTTCCGAAACCTGCGCGCCGCCCACCGACGCACCCTTTAGGCCCGCGTCCTCAATCAGTCTGCCGGCAAAATGCCCCGCCGGCCGCTTGAAGGTGCTGCCCGCACTGGGATAGGAAAGGGGCTGTTTGTCACGTCTGCGGGCGTTTAAATCCCCCATGGTTTCCCGGATGCGATCGGGGTCGCCGGGGGTCAATGAAAGCCGAGAACGCAAAATAATTGCGTCCTGCCCGGTAAAGGCGCTTTGCCGATACCCAAACCTGTGGGCATCGCCGGTCAGCGTTTGCAGACGGCCGTCAGCGTCTAGGTAATCCGTTTGCACCACCACATCCTTCATTTCGCCGCCATAAGCACCGGCATTCATATACACTGCGCCGCCCAGAGAGCCCGGAATACCCCCTGCAAATTCAAAACCGGTCAGGCCTGCCGCCAGTGCCGCCGCCGAAAGCCGCGCCAGCGAAACGCCGGCCTCGGCGGTCAGTGTGTTGCCCTCCCGGCTGATGTGGCTGAAGGGCTTTGTCAGCCGGATGACCGCACCGCGGATGCCCCGGTCGGAAACCAATATATTCGACCCTGCGCCGATGACGACAGACGATACACCGGCCTTTTTCAAGACACTGCGGCACAGCGCCAGCGCCTCCGGGGTTTCCGGCTGCAGCAAAAGATCGGCAGGGCCGCCGATCTGGAAGGTCGTATAGGCCCGCATGGGGGCGTTTTGAAGCACGGTAAGATCCTGTCTGCCCTGCAGCTCTGACAGTACTTGTGTTAGCATGGATGCCACTCCTTCGCCGCAGCCGGCAAAACCAAACCCGTTTTTAAGGATAGTTTTGGCCGATGACTGCGTTAATATACTGAATAATCCCTCAGACAAAGGAGACTGCCCTTAGCCGCAGGGATTTGTGTTTTCAAAGCACGACCTGTCAAGGCCGCGGCGGCGGCAAATATATGACAGGAATTTTTCGGCGGTCAAATTAATAATCTGCTCCTCCCGGATGCCCGCCTCCATGGCCATCATCCAGCAATTTTCCGTGTCGCCCATCTGGTACGTGCTGTGTGCGTCTGTGGAGAGAATGACGTTCAAGCCCAGTTCCGCACAGCGGCGGGCAATTTTTTTGCAGTTTTCAATGCTGTTTTTCCGGACGCTGAAGCTGTGATTGTTCAGCTCAATGACCTTATCCAGCCGTTTGGCCGTTTCTAAAACCGCGTCAATATCATAGGAAAAGTTGGGTGTGCCGCTATGCCCCAGCGCATCGATTAAGGGATTTTCCAATGCTTTTATATAGGTATTGGTATGATCGGCAGTGCTGCCCGGCACAAGACAGGGATTATGAATACTGGCAATGACCCAGTCCAGCTTTTCCAGCACGCTCTGCTCCAAATCCACAGTGCCGTTATAGTCTATTATATTCACCTCAGCGCCGCGTATGACATACACAGAACCGACCCTGCGGGGCATCGCCTTTAAATTGCCGAAATGCCAGGGATGGGCGCCGTCCGGCAGCTGCGGCCCATGGTCGGTAACGGCCAGCAGCTCTATCCCCTTTTGTTCAGCCGCGTCAATCATTTCGCCTATGGTACTGTAGGCGTGATGACTGACCAGTGAATGGGTATGCACCTCGGTTTTAATTTTACTCTTCACTTTTTTCCATAAGCCTCCTGTTCAGTTCCTCAGCGGCGTTGTAGCCCATCTTCCGCTGACGGTGATTCATGGCAGCAACCTCAATGATAATCGCCAGATTCCGCCCCGGTTTAACGGGAATGGTCAGCGAGGGAATCTGCAGCCCCATGATCTCCGTTGTAAAATTATCCAGCCCCAAGCGGTCATAATGCTTGCCCGCCTGCCAGGGCTCTAAATGTATCACAAGGTTGATGTTTTCCGTGTCCTTCACGGCACCGATACCGAAAATGCGCTTAACATCAATCACGCCGATGCCCCGCAGCTCAATAAAGTGGCGAATAATTTCCGGCGAACTGCCCACCAGGGTTTTGCGGGAAACCTTTTTAATTTCCACCGCGTCGTCTGCCACCAAACGGTGACCGCGCTTAACCAGCTCGATGGCCGTTTCGCTTTTTCCCACGCCGCTTTCGCCAAGGAGCAGAATTCCCTCGCCGAAAACCTCCACGAGCACGCCGTGCATGGTGGTCAGGGGCGCCAGCCAAACCGAGAGGGACAGAATTAAATCGCTCATGAACCGGGAGGTTCCCTCCTTGGTTCTGAGAATGGTGGTATCATATTTTTCAGCACAGGCCAAAAGCTCCGGATAAATGGGCAAATCCCGGGTGACGACCACAGCGGGAAGCTTTTTCTCAAGCAAACATTCCAAGCGCTTCATACGCTCTGCGGCGGTCAGCTTTTCCAAATAGGTATATTCCACCTTGCCCAGAATTTGAATCCGTTGGGGATCAAAATAGTCAAAAAATCCGGCCAGCTGCAGGCTGGGACGGTTGATCTCCGCCACTGTGATGGGGATATCCGCATAGTTTTTCGCGCCATAAATCAGCTCAAGACCCTGCTCTTCTATCAGTGTCCCCAGTTTTACAAAAATATTCACAGAACCGCATCCTTTCCAAAATTCCGCATCAGGCACTTTGCTATCTTTATTCAGTATATCACAAAATCCCGGCTCTGTAAACACAAAAATAGAGATGCGTCCGGTAATTTCCCTGATAGTGTTACAAAATCCGACGAGAGGGGAAAAAGAAATTTATTAAAAATTATACTAGATTTTTCTGCGGATTTGATGTACAATAGTACGTATGATTATGAATATACCGTTATCCATATGAATATTTAGGAGGCTTGTAGCGATGCGCGCTGTCATAACTGTTGTGGGACAGGATAAAATCGGGATTATCGCGGAGGTCAGCCGAGTGCTGGCGGAAAACAGTATTAACATTCTGGATATTTCCCAAACCATTATGCAGGACATGTTTACCATGATCATGCTGGTTGATATTAAAAATTCCGGCGTCAGCTTTAAGGATATTTCCGATACGCTGCGCAAACTGGGCGATACGCTTTGCCTTTCCATTCGGATACAGCATGAAGATTTATTCCATTCCATGCACCGAATTTAGACAATTGCAAAAACGGGAGGCTTTTCATGTTAAATTCTCTTGAAATTCTGGAAACTGTCAAGATGATTGCCGAGGAGCATCTGGATATTCGTACCGTGACCATGGGGATTTCTCTGTTATCCTGCGCGGGCGGCGAACCGGAGGCAGTCTGCGGCAAAGTCTATGATAAAATTACCCGTCAGGCGGAAAAGCTGGTGAAAACAGCGGAGGACATTGAAACGGAATACGGCATCCCCATTATCAACAAGCGGATTTCCGTTACACCCGCTGCCATGCTCCTGGGCGGAACACCCACCCCGGCGGGTTATGTAAAGCTGGCCGGCGCGCTGGACCGGGCGGCCCGGACAACCGGCGTGAACTTTATCGGCGGCTACTCTGCTCTGGTTCACAAGGGCATGACCGTGGGGGACGCCGCACTGATTGCCTCCATTCCCGAGGCGCTGGCGGAAACGGAGCTGGTTTGCTCCAGCGTCAACGTAGGCACCACCCGGGCAGGCATCAATATGGATGCCGTGGCGCAAATGGGGCAGATTATTAAGGAAACGGCGGAAAAAACTAAGGAACGGGACGGTTTTGGCTGTGCCAAGCTGGTCGTTTTCTGCAACGCGGTGGAGGATAATCCCTTCATGGCCGGTGCCTTTTGCGGCGCAGGCGAACCGGAAGCGGTGATTAACGTGGGCGTGTCCGGTCCCGGCGTTGTAAAATGCGCGCTGGAGCAGGTGCGCGGTGCCGATTTCGGCGTTGTAGCGGAAACCGTTAAAAAAACCGCCTTTAAAATCACCCGCATGGGACAGCTGGTGGCGCAGGAGGCCTCCCGTCGTCTGCAGGTGCCCTTTGGTATTGTGGATCTTTCTCTGGCACCGACCCCGGCTGTGGGCGACAGCGTTGCGCACATTCTGGAGGAAATGGGTTTGGAGCGCTGTGGCACCCATGGCACAACGGCGGCGCTGGCGCTGTTAAATGACGCAGTGAAAAAGGGCGGTGTGATGGCCAGCTCCTATGTTGGCGGCCTGTCCGGTGCCTTTATTCCTGTCAGTGAGGATGCCGGCATGATTGAAGCGGCGCGCATCGGTGCCCTGTCCTTAGATAAGCTGGAGGCCATGACCTGTGTTTGCTCCGTGGGGCTGGATATGATCTGTATCCCGGGCACAACCAGCGCCCAAACCATTGCCGCCATCATTGCAGATGAGGCGGCCATTGGCATGGTAAACAACAAAACCACGGCAGTGCGGTTAATTCCGGCTCCCGGCAAGGACGTGGGAGACACGGTAGAGTTCGGCGGCCTTCTGGGCACCGGCCCGGTGATTGCGGTGAATCCCTTCCGGAGCGACGATTTTATCGCCCGGGGCGGACGGATTCCCGCGCCGATACACAGCTTGCGCAACTAAGCCTGGAGCCGCCGGACAGCAGAGCCCGGCCGGACAGGCAGAAACATATATATGAAAATGACCGACGCAGTCAGAAAGGAACGGAT
This sequence comes from uncultured Oscillospiraceae bacterium, assembly GCA_964447945.1. Classification (GTDB taxonomy): domain Bacteria; phylum Bacillota; class Clostridia; order UBA1381; family UBA9506; genus UMGS755. Next base: position 15,319 of record CAYUUO010000003.1, on the reverse strand, counting down.
TAAAATGGACAGTGTCATCAAGCAAATTCTGGAGCTGGAAAACCGGGCGCAGGAAATCGTCAGCGCCGCCGGTGAAACCAGCCGGCAGCTTGCCGGCGATATAGAAAAGGACTGTGCCGCCATCCGCGCCGATATTGAAAAGCGTCAGGAAAACCGCCTTTTAAAGGTGGAGGAAACAGAGCGGGCTGAGGCAGAGCAACAGCTGGCAGCCATCCGAAAGGATAACGAGGCGGCTCTTTCTGCTCTAAAAAAGCTATACGCGGACAAAAAGGATCTCTGGATAGATGAAATTTATCAGAATATTGTCAGCTTAAAGCATATTCTGTAGCGTCCGGACGGACAGGAAAGGAAGGTGGCAGCGGTGGCGTCACTGAAGGCGTGTATTGCATACGGCGCTGTTTCCGCCAAGGCTCACGTGTTAAAGCGCGGCCTTTTAAAGGAGGCGGATTATCTGGCGCTGACCCATAAAAAAAGCGTGGCAGAGGTCTGTGCGTATTTGAAAAATGAAACCTCCTACCGCGAGGTGCTGGCAAACGTTAATGAAAACAACATCCACCGGGATGAGCTGGAGCGGCTGATTAAAACCGCCTATTTTGCACAGGCCGTGCAGCTGATCAGCTTTGACCATGGAGCTAACCGGCCCTTTTATCAATATGTTTACGTGAAAGCCGAACTGGATATGCTTAAAAATATTTTGCGGAATCTTGCCAACGACGAACGGCCTTGTTATGACATCCCACCCTCGTTAAAGCGGCAGTTTACCGTAGATTTTGACAGGCTGATTGATGCCCGGGATATCCCGGAATTTCTGGAAATTCTATCCGGCTCCCGCTATGAGAGAATCATTGCGCCCTTAATCAGCCGGAAGGAGCACCAGAATCTGTTCAGTGTGGAAATGACCCTGGACATGTTTTATTACCAGTGGGTGGAAAAACTGCGGCAGTCGCTGCCCGGCGCGCTGGACAGAAAGCTTTTGCAGGAAACCCTGAGCACAGAGCTGGACGTTCTCAACCTGTTCTGGATTTATCGGTGCAAAAAATATTTCAACCTGCCCCGGGAACTGATTTACTCCTATCTGATTCCCAACCGCGGCCGGCTGAAAAAGGAATCCGTCATTTTTCTGGTGGAGTCGGAATCGGCGGAGGCGTTTCTGGCCGCCGTGCGAAAAACGCCCTATGCCAGGGTGTTTGAGAATTGTGAAAGCGAATTTTTCCACAGGCAATATGCGGAATTGGTTTACGCACTGCATCGGAAAATGTTTCGGCTGTATCCCTACTCCGTTCTGGCGGTGGTTTCCTACCTTCATCTGAAGGAAACGGAGTTTTCCAATATTGTAGCCATCATTGAGGGGATTCGCTACGGTCTTTCACCGGCGGCCATCCGCCCCTACATTATCAGTCTTTCTCCGGCGGCCTTGCCGCAGTAAATAACCAACCTGCCCCGGTGCGCAGCAGCGCCCGGCGCGGGGCATAGGATGTGAATTAATTGGCGGTTCAAAAAATGAAGCTTATCAGCATTATCGGACCCGTAGAGGATTTTGACAGAATTGCACGGGACTATCTGCTGCATTTTGATATGCACATTGAAAATGCCGCAACCCTTCTTGACAACGTCAGGGGGCTTGTGCCCTTTGCCGACGAGGGCTCCGGCGGCGATTCTCTGTCTAAAATCCGCGAATATTTTAATTTGGCGCGGCTCGATCCGGAGTCACTGTCCCCGCCGTCATCGGGCGCAGAGCCGGAGCTGCCTCCAGAGGAAATTAACGCCCGGCTTCAAGAGATCGACGTGCTGTTAACCGAAAGTCATGAACAGCTCTCACAAAACGAGGCAGCCAGAAAGGAAAACGAGCAAATGATCCGGCAGCTGTCTCACATGCTGAGCCTGGACGCGGATTTAGACGCCATTTTCAAGCTTTCCTTTATTAAATTCCGGTTCGGCCGTCTGCCCAAATCCGGGTATCAGAAGCTAAAAATGTATCTGGAGGATATTGACGCAATTTTTGTTGAGGGCGATATTGACCAGGATTATGTTTACGGCATTTATTTCATGCCCGCAGAGCTGGAGGAAAAAATCGACGGTATTTTTTCCGCGCTGTATTTTGAGCGGATTATCATTTCCGCCGATTCTCACGGAACGCCGGAGGCGGCCTGTGAGGCCTTCCGTCAGCGGGAGCGGCAGCTGGAGGCAGAGGCAGAAGCCCTGCAGGAGAACATTCGCCGGATTGTGCAGGATCATGCACAGCCGCTGCTTGCCGTTTACCGCCGCCTGAAAACCATGGAGACAGTCAAAGCGCTCCGCAGGGCCGCCGCCCACACCCGGGAATCCTTCTATGTGTCCGGCTGGGTGGCAGAGCCCGACACCCGGGCAATTACGGCAAGCCTGCAGAAAGAGCCGAATGTGATTGTGGTGGAAGAGGAACCGGATATCATACAGAAGGCCAAACCGCCCATAAAGCTGAAAAACCCGCGGCTGTTCCGGCCGTTCCAGATGTTTGTGGAAATGTACGGACTGCCTTCTTATACAGAAATCGATCCCACACCTGTGCTGTCCCTGAGCTATATTTTGTTGTTCGGCATCATGTTCGGCGACGTGGGGCATGGCCTGATTCTACTGGTAGGCGGGGCGCTGCTGTATAAGCTGAAGAAAATGGATCTGGCGGGCATTGTGGCTCAGGCCGGTGCGGTGTCTGCGATTTTTGGCTTGTTATATGGCAGTCTGTTCGGCAACGAGGAAATTCTGCGGCACAACCCGGTCACCGGCCGGTTTTTCCTGCTGTCGCCCATGGAGGATATTAACACCATCCTAATCGGCACCGTGGCGCTGGGTGCGGTGATTATCGTCATTGCCATGCTGCTGGGGATGGTAAATTGCATCAAAAACAGGCAATGGGGCAAGCTTCTGTTTTCACCAAACGGCGTGGCCGGGCTGGTTTTTTATGGATTCGTCCTGCTGCTTGTGGTGAATATTTTCTTTCCCCTGGTCACTATTCCCGCGCCCCTGTCTGCGCTGTGCATCGGGGTGCCGTTGCTGCTCATGTTTCTGCAGGAGCCGCTGGAAAGGCTGCTGGCGGGTCGGAAGGACTGGCTGCCGCAAAGCAAGGGTGAATTTGTTATGGAATCCTTCTTTGAGCTGTTTGAGGTGATTCTGTCCTATGCCACCAACACCATTTCCTTTGTGCGTCTGGGCGCCTTTGCTCTGGGACACGGCAGCATGATGAGCGTTGTATTTATTCTGGCGGATATGTTCTCCGGCGCAGGCCGCGTGGTGGTTCTGATTTTGGGGAACGCGCTGGTAATTGGCCTGGAGGGACTGATTGTTGGCATACAGTCCCTGCGGCTGGAATTTTATGAAATGTTTTCACGGTTTTATGAAGGCGGCGGACGCCCCTTCATCAGCATACGGAACGCAAAATAACTAAAAGCAAGATGTCCCCCGCCTCTAAGGCGGCGGGTTCCACTTACTTTTTTCAGTGGGAGTTACAATCTCCCACTGAAACGCCCCATGACGGGGCAAAGCCCCTTATTGAAAGACTAATATTGAGGAGGACAAAAAAATGGCAGTAAAAATTATAACGGCAATTCTAGTGTTGAGCATCGTGGTTCCCTTCGGCATATACTTTTTGGGAAAACGGTCACACAAGCGGGGCAAAGCCATGCTGATTACCAATCTGGCTACCTTCTTCACCACCCTGTTGCTGTCCACAGCCGGTCTGTTTTCCGGCGTTGTGTTTGCAGAGCCTGCAGCAGCTGCGGCGGCCGATCCCATGGCCAGCGGCCTGGGCTATCTGGCAGCGGCACTGGCTACCGGCATGTCGACGATTGGCGCCGGTATCGCCGTAGCAGCAGCGGCTTCTTCCGCCCTGGGCACCATCAGCGAGGATCCCAAGCTGATGGGTAAGTCGCTGATTTTTGTGGCGCTGGCAGAGGGTATCGCACTGTATGGCCTGCTGGTTTCCTTCAGTATCCTGGCGCGGCTGTAAGCGGGAGCGTCTGTTATGAAGCTGTATGTATTAAGTGATAATGTAGACACCCAGCGGGGGATGCGTCTGGCCGGTGTTGACGGCGTGGTGATCCATACCGAAGAAGAAACGGCGGCGCAGCTGGCACTTGTTGCACAAGATCCTTCCATAGCCGTCCTGCTGGTGACGGAAAAGCTGAGCACCGATTTCGCCGAGCTGCTGTCTGATTTTAAAACGAAGCACCAAACACCGCTGGTGGTCAGTATTCCCGACCGCCACGGCGAAAGCAAAAGCCAGCTGACGGCTTATATTCAGGAGGCAATCGGCGTCCGCGTTTAACGGCGGCGTAAAAAAGCACCGGCGCAGGATGCGGCAAGTCACCGGCGCAGGATGCCGGCGGACACATAAGGGCAGTGAACATATAAGCACGCCTATAAATGTATGAAGGGCGCTATAGGGCGCTCTGTGAAAGAAGGGAATCCTATGCTGACAACGGAGGAAAAACTCCGGCATTTTTCCCGGTCTGTTTTTGCCCGTGCGCAAAAACAGGCTGATGACACGCTGGAAAAGGCAAGACAAGAGGTCAAAAGGCAAAAGGACGTCTTTGAGAGCAAATGCTTGGAACAGGCCTATCAGACCATTCAGCAAAAAACACGCAAAACCCGGCGGCAAATGCAGGAAACCGTGGCGCAGCAAAAGCTGGAGGCCAGACGCGCCCTGTTTAAAAGCCGGGAGGCCATGGTAGACGACATTTTTGCGCAGGCTGCGGCGCGGCTGGCAGCCTTCCGCACAGAAGACGGCTATATTCAGTTTTTAAAGGACGCCATCCGTCAGGCACAGACAGCGCTGGGGACGGAGCATCTGCAAATTTTTCTGGATGCGGCAGACAAACCGCTGCTGGACGCATTGCAGGCAGCATACCCCTCTGCTGTTTTCACGCTGGAAACCAGCGAGGGAAGCCGTTTGGGCGGCATCCGCGCTCTGGACGAGGCAGCGGGTCGGACGGCTGATTTTTCCGTTACAGCGCTTTTGCGTACCGAACGTGAACATTTTCTGGCAGAAAGCGGCTTTACACTATAGCTGAACTTACCAATCAATCCGCAGCGGCAAATTGCTCACATTTGCCATGATTTGCGCTGCTATCGTGAGCAGAAAGGCTCTGAGCTTTATGCAAGGAACAATTTATGGAATTAACGGCCCGGTGGTCTATGTTAAGGGCAGTCGGGATTTTGGCATGCTGCAGACCGTCCGTGTGGGGCACGAGCGCCTGATGGGAGAGGTCATCGGCATCACCGATGACTATACGGTTGTGCAGGTGTATGAATCCACCACGGGGCTTAAGCCCGGTGAACCGGTGGAATCCACCGGTGTGCCCATGTCCGTTACGCTTGGGCCGGGCATTATCGGCAATATATTTGACGGCATTGAACGCCCGCTGCTCTCTTTGGAGCAGGAAAGCGGCGCGTTTTTGGAGCGGGGTCTTTCCGTGTCGCCTCTTGATACGGAAAAGGAATGGCCGGTCACCCTGACCGTTGCAGAGGGCGACACGGTGCGCCCCGGCGATATTGTGGCAACGGTTCCCGAAACCTCGCTGATTACCCATAAAATCATGGTGCCGGCAGGTGTTTCCGGCCGGGTGACAGGAACCCAGGGCGGCAACCGGCGAGTAACGGACGCCTTAGTGACGGTGGAAACGGCAGACGGCACCCGGCGGGACATCACCATGACCCAAACATGGCCGATCCGCACGCCCCGCCCCTATGGAAGCCGCAAGCCTATCAACCGGCCCCTGGTGACCGGCCAGCGGGTCATTGACACGCTGCTGCCCATTGCCAAGGGCGGCACGGCCGCCGTGCCCGGCGGCTTCGGCACCGGCAAAACCATGACCCAGCACCAGCTGGCCAAGTGGTGTGACGCAGATATCATCATCTACATCGGCTGCGGGGAGCGCGGCAACGAAATGACTCAGGTGCTGGAGGATTTCCGCAAGCTGATTGACCCGAAATCCGGCCGCCCGCTGATGGATCGGACGGCTCTCATTGCCAACACCTCCAACATGCCCGTGGCGGCCCGTGAGGCTTCCATTTACACCGGCATCACGCTGGCGGAATATTACCGCGACATGGGCTATCACGTGGCGGTGATGGCGGATTCCACCTCCCGCTGGGCAGAGGCGCTCCGGGAAATATCCGGTCGTTTGGAGGAAATGCCGGCGGAGGAAGGCTTCCCGGCCTATCTGTCCTCCCGGCTGGCCGGTTTTTACGAGCGGGCGGGCTATGTGGAAAATCTAAACGGCACCGAGGGCTCCGTAACCATCATCGGCGCAGTATCTCCTCAGGGTGGTGATTTTTCCGAACCGGTAACCCAGAACACCAAGCGCTTTGTCCGCTGCTTCTGGGCCCTTGACCGGTCTCTTGCCTATGCGCGGCACTACCCCGCCATTAACTGGCTCACCAGCTATAGTGAGTATTTAGACGATTTAGGCGAGTGGTATGAGGAAAATGTCAGCCCGGACTTTCTGGCTCTTAGGAGCGAGCTTGCCGGGATTTTGCAGGATGAAAGCAAGCTGATGGAAATTGTTAAGCTAATCGGCGAGGATGTGCTCCATGACGAGCAAAAGCTGACGCTGGAAATCGCCAGAATTATCCGGCAGGGCTTTTTGCAGCAGAACGCCTACCATCCGGCTGACACCTATGTGCCCCTTGACAAGCAATACCGCATGATGTCGCTGATTCTGCACCTCTATCACGGGGCGCGGGTGGTTGTGGCGCGGCAGATTCCAATTTCCTATCTGCGCCAAAGCGGTATTTTTGAGGAAATCATTAAGGTAAAATATGAGGTGGGCAACGAGGAACCCGAAAAATTTGAGGCCCACCGTCAAAAAATTGACACCCTGTGCAAAACGCTGATTGAAAATCAGGCATAAACGGCCGGCACAGGGCACAAATCCTTTGGGAAGGGGAAGTGACAGGTATGTCAATTGAATATTTGGGGCTGACGGAAATTAACGGTCCCCTGGTGGTGTTAGACGGCCTTCAGGGCGCGTCCTATGAAGAAATTGTTGAGATTGAAACGGCTGACGGCGAGATCCGCAGCGGCCGGATTATTGAGCTGCAGGGCGAAAGAGCCATCGTGCAGGTTTTTGAAAACACTGCCCTGCTCTCTCTTGAAAACACAAAAACCCGCCTGACCGGCAAGCCCATGCTGATGCCCCTATCCAAGGAAATTCTGGGGCGTGTGCTGTCCGGCGCAGGCAAGCCCATTGACGGTTTGGGGGATATTTACCCCGAAAAGCTGATGGACGTGAACGGCAAGCCCATCAACCCGGTGTCCCGGAAATATCCCCGGGATTTCATCCAGACGGGGATTTCGTCTGTTGACTGCCTGACGACCCTGATCCGTGGTCAGAAGCTGCCTATTTTCTCGGGCAACGGCCTGCCCCAGGACGCCCTGGCCGTGCAGATTGTCCGGCAGGCGCGGCTGGCCGGCGATAACGGTCAGTCCTTTGGGATTGTGTTCGCCGCCATGGGCGTTAAAAACGACGTGGCAGATTATTTCCGCCGTTCCTTCGAGGAAAGCGGCGTTCTGGACAAGGTGGTTATGTTCCTGAACCTGTCAAACGATCCGGTGGCCGAACGCATTATCACGCCCCGGGCGGCGCTGACGGCAGCAGAATATCTGGCCTATCAGCATAATATGCATATTCTGGTTATTTTAACGGACATGACGGCCTATGCCGAGGCCCTGCGGGAAATTTCCTCCTCCAAGGGCGAAATTCCCTCCCGGAAAGGCTTTCCGGGCTATTTATACAGCGATCTGGCCTCCATTTTTGAGCGGGCGGGCATGATTCATGATGCGTCCGGCTCCGTGACCCAGATCCCGATTCTGTCCATGCCAAACGACGATATTACCCACCCCATTCCTGATCTAACGGGCTATATCACCGAGGGGCAGATTGTGTTGGATCGTTCCCTGTCCTTAAAGGGCATTTATCCGCCGGTCAGCGTTTTGCCCTCCCTGTCCCGTCTGATGAAGGACGGCATCGGCGAGGGATATACCCGCAAAGACCATCCGGATTTGGCCAATCAGCTTTTTGCGTCTTACGCCAAGGTGCAGGACGTCCGCTCCCTGGCTTCGGTTATAGGCGAAGATGAGCTGTCGGATCTGGATAAGCAGTATTTGCAGTTCGGCAAGGCCTTTGAAGAGCGCTTTTTAAATCAAGGGCAGAACGAAAACCGTTCCATTGAGGTCACTTTGAATCTGGGCTGGCAGCTTTTGTCCATTCTGCCCCGCACAGAGCTGGATCGGGTGGATGCAAAGCTTTTGGAGCAGTATTACCGTACCGAACAGCAAGGGGATAAAGCAGAGACAGCACCGGCCTGAGAAGGGCATCGGCGAACGTGATACACCACAGAGGTGCTCAGCACGAGAGCGAGGCCTCTTATCAAGGAAAGGGAGTGACGGCAAGTGGACGCGTCTTTATTTCCGACCAAGGGCAATTTAATGCTGGCCAAAAACACGCTGGCGCTTTCGGTTCAGGGCTATGAACTGTTAGACCGCAAGCGTAATATTCTAATCCGCGAAATGATGCTGCTAATCGACGAGGCCAAAACACTGCAGCAGGACGTGGGCAAAACCTTCCGCGAGGCCTATCAGGCCCTGCAGCACGCCAATATCACCCTGGGTATCAGTGAGGTGGAGCGTCTCAGTCACGCAATGCCCATTGAAGAGCAGGTGCAGCTGCGTTTCCGCAGCGTGATGGGCGTGGAGCTGCCTGTTGTCCGCTATGAACAGAAGCCCCTGGCACCGGCCTACGGCTTTCACAACACCAACCCGGCTTTGGATGAAGCGGTGGTGAAGTTCGCCCGGGTCAAGGAGCTAACCCTGCGGCTGGCCGAGGTGGAAAGTTCTGTTTGCCGTTTGGCAATCAATATTAAAAAAACACAAAAGCGAGCCAATTCGTTAAAAAATGTGTTGATTCCACGATACGAAGGCATTGTGAAAAACATTCAGAATGTGCTGGATGAAAAGGAGCGGGAGGAATTTACCCGCCTGAAGGTCATCAAAAAGCAAAAGATGAAATCATAATGAAGAGGCGAACGCAAAAAAGGGAGTGTCGTTTTGCTACACTCCCCTTCTACATATCGGCATGTGTTTTCTTGCCAGACACTTCCCGCCTGTGTTGTACGGCAGGATATGAAAACCAAAACCTTGCATGAAAAAAATTAACGCCGTTAAAAGGCAGCACGATTCCGAGATAACACCAAAAAATCCCTTGTGTAAATGATATGTCCAAGCCAAATAAAATTGTAAATCTATTTATTTTTTTCTGTGGCGGGCAGCTCCACTAAAATGACATCCTCGCCGATCCGCTTAATTTTTTCCCACGGAATCACCAAATCACCGCCCGAGCCGAAGTTGAACAGCCGCGCCTTCCCCGGCACAATGACTGATTCAATGGCTCCTGCTTCCAAACTGACCTCAACGTCGGAAACAAACCCCAGCCGCGACGCGTCCGTGATGTTGATAACCTCCTTCTGCCGCAGTTCTCCTGCACGGTACATAACACCGCCTCCAATTTTTCTTTACTTTTATTGCATTATATGGTAAAATGTAACCAGTTATGAATAAGGATGTGATTTCATGCTGGACACCTTGAAGGAAGAACTGGCTGCCGCCATTGATTATTTAAAGGAACAAAACATGCGTTTTATGCAAAAAGGGAGCATGACGCTTTTAGACCATTCCAACAGCCTGCTGGTTGTTGAACCGAAGGAAGTTGCCACACCGGCCGATCCGGACAGTATGCTGGTCGCCGATTTCTCCGGCAGTATCATAGAGGGCACTGCCCTGGCAAGCGCCAGTCTGCCCGCCCATCTGGAAATATACCGTGCCTTTCCCGGCGTCGGCGCCATTGTCCATAGTCACGGCATGTACACCACCGCCTGGGCGCAGGCCGGCCGTGATATACCGGTGTACGGCACAAGCCATCTGGATGTCTTTAAAGACGCCGTTCCCTGTACCCGCGCCATCACCGCCGCTGAGGCGGAAAACGGTTATGAAACGGCCGCCGGGCTTTGTGTTGCAGAAATTTTTCAAAAAAAGGCGCTGAACCCCGAAACGGTGCCGGCGGCGCTGCTTTTTCAGCACGGCGCCTTCATCTGGGGTCGCGACGCTATGGAGGCCGCAAGCCGCTGTGTCATTTTGGAACAAATTGCACATCTTGCGTATTTAACCGAAAAAATCAATCCGGATATTATTGATGTGCGGCGCAACATAACGCCCAGGGGACTGTAGAACGTATTTTTTAAAATGAAAAAAAATGAATAATCCGGGCGCTCACGGTCATACTAGTTATTGACAGAATGAATAAAGGAGTGTATACCGTGACAACAATTGATAATATATCCCTTGTACTGGTGATTATCGGTGCGCTGAACTGGGGTTGTATTGGTTTGTTTGGCTTTGACTTTGTAGCCGCTATTTTTGGCGGACAAATGTCTGTTATGAGCCGGATTATTTACACGCTGGTCGGTATCGCAGGACTTTGGAGCATTACCCTCCTGTTTAAGGAAAAGGTTCCCGCGTCAAGCGACAGATAAGAACCAATTGCATAAAACAGGATCGTTTTGATCGGCGAAAACCCCGTCAGAACGATCCTGTTTTTCCTTTTTATTGACTCTTTTAATGGATATATCCGAACAGCAGCTTGCCCAGAACCAGAAGAATCAGGCCCGGCAGCCCCAACAGCCCGCAGATGGAAGCTGTTACAATGTTTAAGCCGATGCCAAAGCCTGTCTGGGCGAAAAGCAGATTGAATATGTACAGCCCCGCCCCGCCCAGAGCGGAGTGAAACAGCATAACCAAAACGCTTTTCAAGGGCTTAAAAAAAATCCGGCACAAAACCAAAACCAATACCGCCGATATCAGATACGCCGCAATTTCACCGAAGCTCACGTTATTTCCTCTCTCCTTCCGCCGTGACCTGAAAGCAGACCGGACATATACCGTTCATTGGATAAGCCCTCCCGCTTGGCCAGCTTTAAATAATAGTTCAAACGGGTTTCCGCCGCCTTGATTTCATAAATATAATACTCTAAAAGCGCCGGTTCCCTGGCAAAATTATAGTTATGCCGTGCCGCATCTAAATCAGTTCTGGCCTGCTCAATATCCCTTAAAAACTCAGTTTTTCTCTGCTTGTCCTGTGCCTCCCTGCGGTTTTTTTCGCCAATGCCGCGCACCCAGTCCATAAACGTTTCCCTCGTTTTGTCTAGGCTGTCAAACATCATACGGGTTGTCCTCCTTTGTCTTTTGCCTGCGGCTCGTAATCCAGACATTTGGATTGCTCTGCATGCTTGTTATTATCATTATAAGCACCAAACTCCCGTTTTATTCCAAATTATTAAAAATTTACATAGCCCTGGGAGCGTCACAAAGCGATCCCCCTCGGCCTTGCATGACGTGCCGTCAGGTAAGCTTTATAAAAAACGCCGTGCATGTTGCATCTGCCTGCCGCTCAAACCCCAATGGCCTGTCCTTTCTGATTGGCTTCGCTGCAGCCCTTTTGGCCCCGAATCATGTATAAAATTGCAGAAATGTCTTGATTTTAACACAAATTTTTGATATACTATTTAAAATAGATATTGAGAGGATGTGTTGTTTTGGCTGAACTAATGCTGAGAGAGGGTTTAACATTTGATGATGTGCTTTTAGTCCCTCAGAAATCCGACGTAACACCCGATATGATTCAACTTGACACCCGGCTGACGCCCCGCATCAAGCTGAATATCCCCCTGATGAGCGCCGCCATGGACACCGTGACGGAATCGGCTCTGGCCATTGCCATGGCTCGGGAGGGTGGTATCGGCATCATTCATAAAAACATGACGATTGAGGCGCAGGCAACAGAGGTAGACAGGGTAAAGCGTTCCGAGCACGGCGTCATTGTCAATCCTTTTTATCTTTCCCCTCAGCACAGCCTAAAGGACGCTGACGATTTGATGGCAAAATATAAAATTTCCGGCGTGCCGATCTGCGAAAACAAAAAGCTTGTGGGCATTATTACGAATCGGGATCTGCGTTTTGAAACGGATTTTTCCCGCCCCATCTGCGAGGTCATGACAAAGGACAACCTGGTAACGGCACCGGAGGGAACCGACCTTGAGCAGGCGCAGGAGATTTTGCGCAGGCGCAAGATCGAAAAGCTGCCGATTGTTGATAAAAACGGTTACTTAAAGGGCCTGATTACCATTAAGGATATTGAAAAGAATCTGCGCTACCCCAACTCAGCCAAGGATTCCAACGGCCGTCTGCTGGTGGGCGCCGCCATTGGGGTAACCACAGACGTTTTAGAACGTGCCGAAGCATTGGCCGCCTCTCAGGTCGATGTTTTTGTTCTGGATTCTGCCCATGGCCACAGTGAAAATATTTTAAAGGCTGTCCGTCTTGTGAAGGAGCATTTCCCCCATGTTGATCTGATTGCCGGCAACATTGCAACCGGCGAGGCTGCCGAGGAGCTGATCCGTGCCGGTGCAGATGCTGTGAAGGTTGGCATTGGCCCCGGCTCCATCTGTACCACCCGCGTGGTGGCCGGTATTGGTGTTCCCCAAATTACCGCGATTCACGATGTGGCAGAGGTTGCGAAAAAGTTTGACATTCCGGTGATCGCAGACGGCGGCGTGAAATATTCCGGCGATTTGCCCAAGGCCATCACGGCGGGCGCCGACGTGATTATGATCGGCAGCCTGTTCGCCGGCTGCGACGAAAGCCCGGGACAGGAGGAAATTTATCAGGGCAGGAAGTTTAAGGTATATCGCGGCATGGGTTCTCTGGCCGCTATGGAGGTTGGCTCTAAGGATCGCTACTTCCAAACGAACACCAAAAAGCTGGTGCCGGAGGGTGTTGAGGGTCGTGTGGCCTATAAGGGGCCGCTGTCCGACACGGTATATCAGCTGCTGGGCGGTCTGCGCTCCGGTATGGGCTACTGCGGCACGCCGACTATTGCCGATTTAAAGGCCCGGGGTCAGTTTGTGAAAATCACCGGTGCCGGCCTGAAAGAAAGCCATCCTCATGATATTTATATTACAAAGGAAGCACCGAATTACAGCGCGCAGATTTAATGGATTAATTTGATTAAAACGATAGAAGATAAGGGGAGCCGGCTCCCCTTTCTTTTAATGAAAGGCAGATGTGAATGGCTAAGCAAGAATACGGTAACGATAGTATTTCCTCCTTAAAGGGCGCCGACCGCGTCCGCCTTCGGCCGGCGGTTATTTTCGGCTCTGACGGCATTGAGGGCTGCGAACATTCCTTTTTTGAAATTCTCTCCAACTCCATCGACGAGGCAAGAGAAGGCTACGGCAAGGAAATTGAGGTAACCCGCTATTTGGACAAGTCCATTGAGGTGAAGGATTACGGCCGCGGCATTCCACTGGACTTTAACGAAAAGGAGCAACGGTATAACTGGGAGCTTGTATTCTGTGAGCTCTATGCCGGCGGCAAGTATAAAAATAACACCGGTGAAAATTACGAGTTCAGCCTGGGTCTTAACGGCTTAGGCTCCTGCGCGACCCAGTACAGTTCCTCCTTCATGGACGTCACCGTCTGCCGGGACGGCAAAAAATACACCATCCATTTTGAAAAGGGTGAGCCTGTGGGTGAGCTGCAGGTGGAGCCCTTCCGCCACCGCCATACCGGCACGGATATTAAATGGCGGCCCGACCTGGACGTGTTTACCGACATCAATATCCCCCTTGAATATTTTCAGGAGGTGCTGAAAAAGCAGGCCGTTGCCAATGCCGGGCTGAAATTTATTCTGTATAACCAGACCCCCGAGGGCTGGGATATGGAGGAATTTTGCTACGAAAACGGCATTGTTGACTATGTGAAGGAAATCAGTGCCGAAAAGGAGCTGACGCCTGTTTACACCTTTGACGCCGAGCGCCGCGGCCGCGACCGGGCGGATAAACCGGAATACAAGGTGAAAATGCAGTTTGCGTTCTGCTTTAACAATGAAATCAGCATGCTGGAATATTACCACAACTCCAGCTTTTTAGAGCACGGCGGTGCGCCGGATAAGGCCGTCCGCAACGCCTTTGTATATGAAATTGACCAATATTTAAAGAACAGCGGTAAATATAACAAAACCGAAGCGAAAATCAATTTCCAAGACGTGGCCGACAGTCTGATTTTAGTGTCGAACTCCTTCTCCACCATGACGAGCTACGAGAATCAGACGAAAAAATCCATCACCAATAAATTCATCCAGGAGGCCATGACCGAGGTGCTGCGCCACCAGCTGGAGGTTTATTTCATCGAAAACAAGCCCATGGCCGAAAAAATTGCCGATCAGGTGCTGATTAACAAGCGGAGCCGCGAAAGTGCGGAGCGAGCCCGTGTCAACATTAAAAAGAAGCTGACCGGCACCATTGACATGACCAACCGGATTAATAAATTTGTCGATTGCCGCACGAAAGATACGGCCGTCCGCGAGATTTATATTGTGGAGGGCGATTCGGCACTGGGCTCCTGCAAGCTGAGCCGCAACGCTGAATTTCAGGCAATTATGCCTGTCCGCGGTAAAATCCTGAACTGCTTAAAGGCCGGCTATGACAAGATTTTTAAAAGCGAAATCATCACCGATCTTGTAAAGGTGTTAGGCTGCGGCGTGGAAATCGCCCATTCCAAATCCAAGGATTTAAACACCTTTGATTTGGATTTGCTGCGCTGGAACAAGGTCATCATCTGTACAGATGCCGACGTAGACGGCTTCCAGATCAGAACCCTGATTCTGACCATGATTTACGTGCTGATGCCCACGCTGATTAACGCGGGCAAGGTTTTTATCGCTGAAACGCCGCTATTTGAAATCACCTGTGGGAAAGATACCTTTTTTGCCTATAATGAGCGGGAAAAGCAGGATATTATCGGCAGTCTTGACAACAAAAAATATAGCATTCAGCGCTCGAAGGGTCTGGGTGAAAATGATCCGGAAATGATGTCCTTAACCACCATGAACCCCGAAACCCGGCGTCTGATTAAGGTCACCGCCGAGGATGCACAAAAAACGCTGGAGACTTTTGAGCTGTTGCTGGGAGATAATCTGCAGGGACGGAAGGATTTCATCGCCGAATACGGTCATTTGTATCTGGATATGACAGACGTGAGCTGAGGCTGTCGCATTTAGCGCAGACCGCTTTAAGGCAAATAATACAGTTAAAAGCGAGATAAAGAGAATAAAAAGTATTTTTGGGGTTGGAATTCATTTTTTTGAATGAATTCCTTCTTTTTTATGCCTTAAAGCTACAAACAAACTTCGCCGCTCGGCGTACCTATGGCAAAGGGAACTCGAACCCCTGTTGG
>CAYUUO010000002.1:60672-84421 GCA_964447945.1 uncultured Oscillospiraceae bacterium | reverse complement strand
GCATCTAAATCCGTTCAGCCTCAAAAGGGGCTGTCGACTTAATGCGACAGCCCCCGGAGCAAAGCGAACTTTACAAAGAATTCGCGGCGAAGGTGCCCGATCGCAAAAGGTTGATAGCAAGCGGAGGCGTTGTGAGCGCGCTTGCAAGCGAACAGCCGCAGCGCAGCGTGACCTTTTACCCTTAAGGGCACGCGTGCGAAAGAGGAGGAGCAAGGGAGCGGGCGGCAGACTTATTTTTGACAAAAAATAAGTCGGAGCAAAGCGAACTTTGCAAAAAACTGCGCCGAAGGCGCCTAATCGCAAAAGGTTGGTAGCAAGCGGAGGCGTTGTGAGCGCGCTTGCAAGCGAACAGCCGCAGCGCAGCGTGACCTTTTGCGAAAGAGGAGGAACAGTGAAGCGGGTGACTGATTTTTTTATGAAATAAAAAAATCGGAACAAGCGAAACTTGTTCCGACGTGGTGCCGCTGACCGGACTTGAACCGGTACGGGATTGCTCCCACGGGATTTTAAGTCCCGGGTGTCTGCCAATTCCACCACAGCGGCATATAGGGATGTGCAACGATATACCTACGACCGTTTTATTGTAGCACGAATCCCTGTTTTTGTCAAGTATTTTTCAAAATAATTAATGTCTATTGAACAAATGGTTTTGCGAAACCATTTGTGTGAAATTTACAATTTCACACCTAAAAACAGCATTTTAATGCTATTTTTAGGTTCAAGGCACTAATTAAATAAAACCAAGCAAAATCCCGGCGGCAGCCGAGGCCAGTAAATACCAGATGGGGTGCTTTTTAAACACCTTTAACAGCACAAACATCAGGACAAAAATGCCGATGGAGGGCAAGTCCAGAAGATTCAGCAGCCGGCCGCTGTACGGCAGATGGATCAGCGAGGTTTTTGCCACGGTTATCCCGGCGGCGCCGATCAGTCCTGCCACAGCCGGCCGCAGACCGTAAAAAACGGCGTTTACATAGGAATTATCCTTAAATTTATCCAGAATCCGCGCCACCAGCAAAATCACAAGGATGGCCGGTGTAATCAGCCCCAGGGTAGCCGTCAGCGCACCGAAAATGCCACCGGTCTGAAATCCGGCATAGGTGGCCATATTAACGCCGATAGGGCCGGGGGTTGATTCCGATACGGCAATCATATCCGCCAGCGCAGCCTCGGTAAACCATCCGGTTTTTGCTGCAATATCCCGTAAAAAGGGTAGGGTGGCCAGTCCGCCGCCTACGGCAAAAAGACCGGTTTTAAAAAATTCAAAAAAAAGCCGTACATACATCATTTTGCAAACCGCCTCCCTTGAATCAGCAGTCCCAGCAGGCCGGCAGCCACCACTAAAATAATGGGCGACAGGTCAAAGAAACACACCAGCAGGAAAACCGCTGCGGCAATCAACAGGGTGGGGATGTCTGTTACAGCCTTTTTGCCAAGCTTGATAACGGAATCCAAAATCAGTGCGCAAACACAGGCACGGATGCCCACAAAGGCATTTTTCACCACGGGAAGATCAGCGAAATTATTCAAAACCGCCGCAATGATGGTGATAATCACAAAGGAGGGGAACACAACGCCCAGGGTGGCAACAATGCCGCCGATAGCACCCCTTTGGCGGTAACCAATCAGTGTGGCTGTGTTCACCGCAATAACGCCGGGGGTACATTGAGCAATGGCGTAATAATCCATCAGCTCTTCCTCTGTTGTCCACTTTTGTTTTTCTACCAGCTCTTTTTGCAGCATGGGCAGCATGGCATAACCGCCGCCAAAGGTAAAAGCGCCGATTCGCGCAAAGGTCAGAAATAACGTTAAAAGCTCCTTCATCCTGTCACTCCCTATCGTTTCATGCAAAAGGCGTTGGCGGCCGGTTTTCCGCCTGTTTTGGCGCCGTCTTGTATATTGTTTCACATAGAACAAATTTTAAACAAAGCCGCTGTGCCTGTGTATAAGTAAAAATCCAGAACGCTGTTGCGTTCTGGATTTTTGGAGCTGTCTAGCAGAGTCGAACTGCCGACCTCTTCCTTACCAAGGAAGTGCTCTACCTTCTGAGCTAAGACAGCATAACTTTGACACCTAGATAGTATAACACAAAAAAATACATTTGTAAAGGCTTTTTTTAAAAAAATATAAATTCTGTATTTTTTTGTTAAAACGCACATTATACAGAAGTGGCCGTGGTTTTACCACGGCCACTCACTGTCAGTCCAATCAAAAGCTTGCAGCACACAATGCTTATTTGTTTTTCAGGTTGAACCAGGCGTTTATGCCGGGATAGTAAGCAACGTCGCCCAGCTCCTCCTCGATTCTGAGCAGCTGATTGTATTTTGCCACACGGTCTGTTCTGGAGGGAGCACCCGTCTTAATCTGGCCGGAGTTTGTAGCAACGGCAATATCGGCAATGGTTGCGTCCTCTGTTTCGCCGCTTCTGTGAGAGGTAACGGCGGTATAACCGGCACGGTTCGCCATTTCAATGGCCTCCAGTGTTTCGGTCAGGGTACCGATCTGGTTAACCTTGATTAAGATGGAGTTGGCAACGCCCAGCTCAATGCCCTTCTTTAAGCGCTCGGTGTTGGTAACAAACAAATCGTCGCCAACCAGCTGAATCTTGTCACCCAGCTTGTCGGTCAGAATCTTCCATGCATCCCAGTCCTCTTCGGCCACGCCGTCCTCTAAGGAGATGATGGGGTATTTTTCCGCCAGCGTCTCCCAATAGGAAACGATTTCGTCACGGGTCATGAAAATATCGGTTTTCCAGAAATAGTAGCCGTCCTTACCGATTTTCTTAGCCTCTTCAAACATTTCGGTAGCAGCTGCGTCAATGGCAATTCTGAAATCGTCGCCGGGCTTGAAGCCGGCCTTTTCAATGGCCTCGACAATGACCTGAATGGCCTCCTCATCGCTCTTTAAGTTCGGCGCAAAGCCGCCCTCGTCGCCAACGGCGGTGCTGTAGCCCTTGCCCTTTAAAACGCTCTTTAAGTTATGGAAAACCTCAGCGCACATCCGCAGTGCTTCGCGGAAGGAGGTGGCGCCCACAGGCATAATCATGAACTCCTGAATGTTTACGCTGTTGTCGGCATGCTTACCGCCGTTGATGATGTTCATCATGGGAACAGGGAAGGTTTTGGCATTGCAGCCGCCGATGTAATTATACAGGCTGACGCCTAAGGACTCTGCTGCAGCCTTAGCGCAGGCCAGCGATACGCCTAAGATGGCGTTAGCACCCAGACGGCCCTTGTTGGGCGTGCCGTCTAACTCAATCATGGCACGGTCAATGGCAATCTGATCCAAAACGTTCATGCCGATAACCGCTTCTGCAATTTCGCCGTTTACGTTGTCAACCGCCTTGGAAACACCCTTGCCTAAATATTTGCTCTTGTCGCCGTCACGCAGCTCAACAGCCTCAAAGGCGCCGGTGGAAGCACCGGAGGGTACGGAAGCACGGCCTACATAGCCATCCTCTGTATAAACCTCCACCTCAACGGTGGGATTGCCTCTGGAATCCAGAATTTCTCTTGCCACGACATCGATAATTTCAATGTACTGTTTCATGTTATGTTTCCTCCTGTAAAATTAATTAAATAATCAGGCTCTTGCCTGTCATTTCACTGGGTTGCTGTAAGCCTAACAGCTGCAGCATGGTCGGCGCAATATCGGCCAGACAGCCGCCGGAGCGCAGGTTTACGTTTTTGCCTGCAACGACAAAGGGAACGGGGAAGGTGGTGTGTGCCGTAAAGGCCTCGCCGTTTTCCGGATCAACCATCTGGTCGGCGTTGCCGTGGTCGGCAGTGATCAGGGCTGTGCCGCCCCGGCTGAGCACCGCGTCTACCACCCGGCCCAGGCAGGTATCCACCGCTTCAACGGCTGCAACCGCCGCATCGAACACGCCGGTATGCCCCACCATGTCGCAGTTGGCAAAATTTAAAATAATCACATCATATTTGTCGGATTCAATCCGCTTCAAAGCCTCTTCCGTAACCTCGTAGGCGCTCATTTCCGGCTTCAGATCGTAGGTTGCCACCTTAGGAGAGGCAATCAGCGCCCGATCCTCACCCGGAGAAACCGCCTCCACGCCGCCGTTAAAGAAGAAGGTGACATGGGCATATTTTTCCGTTTCGGCAATCCGCAGCTGGGTCAGACCCTTTTGGGACAGATAATCACCCAGGGTGTTTTCCAGCGTCTGGGGACGGAAGGCCACGTCAACGTTAGGCATGCTCTTATCATACTGGGTCATGCAGACGTAATACAACGACTGATATTCCCGGGCAAAGCCGGAAAATTCGGGATCCACCAGGGTGCGGGTAATCTCCCGGGCCCGGTCGGGGCGGAAGTTGGCGAAAATCACGCTGTCGCCCTCTGTAATCACGCCCACCGGCGCATCGTTTTCCGTCACCACAACGGGGATGACAAATTCGTCGGTAACCTCTCTGTCATAGGAGCGCTGCACCGCCTCCACAGGATCGGGCAGCTGCTCGCCGATGCCCAGCACCATGGCGGCATAGGCCTTTTCCACGCGCTCCCAGCGGTTGTCGCGATCCATGGCATAATACCGACCCATCACCGTAGCAATTTTGCCGCAGCCGATTTTGTCAAGCTCGTCCCGGAGCGCTGCCACATAGTCCTTACCGGAGGCGGGCGGCACGTCGCGGCCGTCTAAAAAGCAATGCAGATACACCTTAGACAGTCCCTGCCGCTTGGCCAGCTCCACCAGCGCATAAATATGGCTGTTGTGGCTGTGTACGCCGCCGTCGGACAACAGACCCATGATGTGCAGGGCGGAATTTTTCTCCTTGCAGTTATGCACTGCGGCTAAAAAGGCCTCATTTTCGAAGAAATCACCGTCATGGATGGCCTTGGTAATCCGGGTCAGCTCCTGATATACAATCCGGCCGGCGCCGATGTTGGTGTGCCCCACCTCAGAGTTGCCCATCTGCCCCTCCGGCAGGCCCACGGCCATGCCGGAAGCCTCCAGCAGCGTATGGGGGTTTTCGGCCATAAGCTTATCCATGTAAGGGGTTTTTGCCGCATAAATAGCGTTGCCCTCCGTGGCCGGATTTGTGCCGTAGCCGTCTAAAATACAAAGCAATAAAGGTTGTTTCATCGTTCTTCTCCCAATTAAGAATTGGCAATGACGGAGAAATCAGCCGCCTTTAAGCTGGCGCCGCCGACCAGACCGCCGTCAATGTTCTCCTGTGCAAAGAGCTCCGCGCTGTTGCCGGCGTTCACGCTGCCGCCATACTGGATAACAACGCAATCCGCCACATCGCGGCCGTAAAGCTCGCCGATACAGTCGCGGATGGTCTTGCAGACCTCTTCTGCCTGCTCTGTGGTGGCGGTTTTGCCGGTGCCGATGGCCCAGATGGGCTCATAGGCGATAATGACCGTTTTCGCCTGCTCAGCCGTCACATTCTGCAGCGCAATCTTCACCTGCATCCGGACTAAGTCCGCCGTGATGCCCTGCTCCCGCTGCTCCAGACTTTCGCCAACGCAGATAATGGGATTCAGACCTTTTTCAAGGGCCTTTAAGACCTTTTTATTAACGGTTTCGTCTGTTTCAGCAAAATACTGACGGCGCTCACTGTGACCTAAAATGACATAGGAAACACCCAGATCCAGCAGCATGTCTGCACTGATTTCACCGGTAAACGCGCCTTTTTCCTCAAAATACATATTCTGAGCGCCCACAAGGATATTCGTGCCCTTGGCTGCTTCCACCGCAGCGGGGAGACAAACCGCCGTGGGGCAAACGATTACCTTATTTTTCGCATTCTTCACGAGGGGCGCCAGTTCCTCAATCAGCGCCTTGGTTTCGGAAGGGGTTTTGTTCATTTTCCAGTTGCCGGCCGCCACCGTGGGACGATCGGACTTTTTAGCCAGGCAAGCCACGCCGGGCAGCTCGATGCCCTCTAAAAATTCCAGGCTGGCGCCGCCGCCGGTAGAGATATGGGTCATTTTGTCGGCAAAGCCCAGATTGGTTACCGCCGCCGCGCTGTCGCCGCCGCCGATGATGGTCACCGCGTCTGCTGCTGCCACGGCCTCAGCTACCGCAATGGTACCCTTGGCAAAATTCTCAAATTCAAATACGCCCATGGGGCCGTTCCAGATGACGGTTTTAGCCTTTTTAATCACATCGGAAAAGGCCTTAATGGTTTCGGGGCCGATATCCAGACCCTGCCAGCCGTCGGGGATTTCCATGGAGGAACAAACCTTTTGGTTTGCGTCGTTTGCAAAGCTGTCCGCCGCCACATTGTCAGTGGGGATCATCAGATTAACGCCCTTTTCCTTTGCCAGGGCCATAACCTCACGGGCATAGTCCAAACGCTCCTCATCTACTAAAGAATCACCAATGCTGCCGCCCATGGCCTTACAGAAGGTATAGGCCATGCCGCCGCCGATGATGATGGTATCTACCTTATTTAACAGATTGTTGATAACGCCGATTTTATCCTTTACCTTGGCGCCGCCCAAAATAGCCACAAAGGGATGCTCGGCAGACTCCAGTGCACCGCCCATAATCGAAATTTCCTTCTGAATCAGATAACCGGCCACAGCGGGCAGATAATCCGCCACGCCTGCGGTGGAGCAATGGGCGCGGTGTGCGGTACCGAACGCGTCATTTACAAAAATATCGGCCAGAGCCGCCAGCTTTTTGGAAAATTCGGGGTCGTTTTTGGTTTCCTCGGCATGGAAGCGTACGTTCTCCAGCAGCACAACCTCGCCGTCTGCCATAGACGCCGTCAGCGCTCTGGCGCTTTCGCCGATCACGTCAGCCGCCATTTTAACCGGCTGTCCCAGATATTCAGATAAGCGCTTTGCCACCGGGGCCAGGCTGTATTTCATGTTGAACTCACCCTTCGGGCGGCCCATATGGGAGCAGAGGATTACCTTAGCGCCCTGCGCAATCAGATACTTAATGGTCGGCAGTGCACCAACAATACGGTTGTCGTTTGTGATGTTTCCGTTATCGTCCATGGGAACGTTAAAATCACAGCGTACCAGAACCTTTTTTCCTTTGACATCAATGTCTTCAACGGTCTTTAACATTAGCACTTCACCTCTTTATAATATATACTCTTTTATTATATTTGATTTTAGCAAAAGTTTCAAGTGAAAGTTTGATAAAATTTTATTAAATTCATCCTTTTATTTTGGTAGTTCTTTAGATAATTTATACCAAAACAAAAATTTTTCGGCGCAAAAGTCCTGCCGGAACGAGGAAAACAGCGGCCAGAGGGTGCGCCGAACATAATAGGTGCTGTTTTTAAAAGCAGGATTTTAAAAATATTCAAAATCTATTCATACTCTGGAAACAAATTTAGCATATACTATAATTACCGGAAGAAATTCCGGCAGAGAGCGATCTCTAAATTTCATAATAATCCCCCCCAAAAGGGCAGCGGCCGTTATGGATCGCCGCCCTTTTCCCTTTCTTGCCGGTCTTTTGCTTTTTTGGAGGATATGCGACAGGAGTATAAAAATTACCGTGCCGGCGGCGGCAGGAGGGCAAGAGAGAAATTATTATTTAATTGCTTGACAAACCGATCTATATATAGTATAATATAATCCTGGGCGAGTGTGCTGGAACTGGCAGACAGGCACGTTTGAGGGGCGTGTGCTCATGGCGTACGGGTTCAAGTCCCGTCACTCGCACCACGTCGGAACGGACTTTGCTCCGTTCCGATTTTTCTTTGTAGAAAAATCAGTCACGCGCTCCGTCGTTCCTCCTCTTTCGTGAAAAGTCACGCTCAGTTCGCCTGCTCGTTTGTAAACGCACTCGCGACGGCTCACAATCGCTACCAACTTTTCACGATATTGCGCCTTCGGCGCACCCCGAAAAAAGGTGATAGCGAAGCGGAGCCGTTATGCCCGCGCTTGCAAGGGCATAGGCGCAGCAAGCGCGGCTTTTTTCGGCAAAGGAGGAGCAAGGAAGCGGGCGGCAGACTTATTTTTTGACAAAAAAAATAAGTCGGAGCAAAGCGAACTTTGCTCCGACGTGGTCGGGGTGACAGGATTTGAACCTGCGACCTCTTGACCCCCAGTCAAGCGCGCTACCAAACTGCGCCACACTCCGACATCCATAAGACTTATTTATTATACAACAAAAATTCGTATTTGTCAAATAAAAATTTGGTTTTCTGTCTAATTTTTTTAAATCTATCAATATTGACTGAAAATCCACGGCGGTTTCGTTGTATATTTCACATTTCATTCATAAATTAGACATATCTGTGTGCTAAAATTAAATCCAGGCAATTGGCGGGATTACCGCATTGCAGGCGTTTTAATTTAGTCAGGCGCTCTAATGTTGCTTTAATATTTTTATGCTTTAATAATATATGTGTTTCAGCTTTATATATAAACAGGAGAATCCGGCGACCGTACATAAATAAAAGAGGATTGCCGGGCTGTCAGCAAAAACGGAGGGAACAGAATGAACATACAGCTTAACACAATTAAGGAGAAGGCGCGGCAAGGCGGCAATAGGCTTAAAGGCATGTCCAAAAAGAAAAAAATCATTGCATCTGCCGTGGTGCTTGTGGTTGCAGCGGCCATTGTGCTGCGGCTTGTGCTGCCGTCGGGCGGATCGGCCAAGGCAGTTGGCACGGCGATTGCAGAAAGGGGCGATATTTCCGTCGTCATCAGCGGAACGGGGACGATAGCGCCCATCGATGAATATGAGGTGACCTCCCTTGTTAAGGGCGAGATTTTGAGCGATACCTTCCAGGAGGGCGATCTGGTGGAAAAAGGGGATCTTTTATATCAGATTGACTCCAGCGACCTGGAAAACAACCTGGAAAAGGCACAGCTGAACCTGCAAAAAAGCCAGCTGGCCTATAATGAAACCATGAAGGATCTGGCCAAGCTGAAGGTGACCAGCAAATACAGTGGCACCATCACGGAAACCTATGTTAAAGTAGGGGATTCCGTGAACAACGGCACAAAAATTGCGGATATTGTAGATATGGACACCATGGTGTTGTCCATCCCCTTTAACGCAAATGAGGCGGCGGCGATTGCCGTCGGCAGCAGTGCCGAGGTGATGCTGACCAACTCCTTTTATACACTGAGCGGAACCGTGCGGCGCGTATCCAGCGGCAGCCTGATTTCCGCAGAGGGCGCTACCGTGCGGACGGTGGAAATTGAAGTGCAGAATCCCGGCGCGGTGGCCAAGGGTGACAGCGCTACGGCCGTAATCGGCGGCGTGGCCTGCAACGGCCCCGGTACCTTTGATTACAATCTGGAAACCTCCATCACGGCGGAAACTGCCGGTGAGGTGCAGTCTTTATCCTGCGGCAAGGGCGACAAGGTTTCTGCAGGCAGCGTGGTGGCGGTGCTGACCTCCTCCACAAGCGATTCGACGCGGCAAAACAGCCAGATATCTCTGCGTGATTCTCAGCTATCCATTGAAAATTATAACAAGCAGCTGGAGGATTACCGCATTACGGCGCCGATTTCCGGCACCGTGCTGAAAAAGACCTCCAAGGCAGGCGATACGCTGGATAACAGCAACGCGCAGGTTGTTATGGCGGTGATTGCCGACATGTCCACCATCACCTTTGAGATGAGCGTTGACGAGCTGGACATCAGTAAAATTGAAGTGGGCCAGGCGGTCAGCGTTACGGCAGACGCCATTGAAAACCGGACATATTCCGGCTATGTGGATTATGTCAGTGTGGTGGGCACAACCCAGAACGGTGTGACCACCTATCCGGTTACCGTTGTGGTGGAAAATCCGGAGGATTTGATTCCCGGGATGAATGTCAATGCGGAAATTGAAGTGGAATCCCGCGAAAATGTGCTGCGCGTTCCGGTTACGGCGGTGAACCGGGGCAACATTGTGTATGTGAAGGAGAACGGCAAGAGCGCTAAGTCCTCGGAAGAAACGGAAAAAACACCGGGCGGCAACATGCCGGCGCAGCCGTCCGGGGCGCCGGCGGGTGCGGCTCCCGGCGGCCAGCCTGCTGACGCCGACCAGAAAGGTCGATCCGGTCAGTCCGCCAAGGGCGGCGGGATGGGCAATGTGCCTGACGGCTTCCGAGCGGTGCGCGTGGAAACAGGGCTTAACGACTCGGATTACATTGAAATTCTGTCCGGCCTTTCTGAGGGCGATGAGGTCTATATAACCATCAGCGGCTCCTCCGATGAAGACGCTATGAGCGCTATGATGGGCATGCACGGCGGCATGCCCGGCGGTGGTATGCCCGGCGGCGGTGGCATGCCCGGTGGCGGCGGCATGTCCGGTGGCGGTGGCATGCCCGGAGGTAGATAACCATGATTGAACTGCGCGATATTTATAAGATATATTCTGACGGCGACAGCGAAATCCGCGCCTTAGACGGTGTGAATCTGCACATTGACGAGAGGGAGTTTGTGGCCATTGTGGGGCAGTCGGGCTCCGGGAAATCCACCTGTATGAATATAATCGGTTGTCTGGATACGCCCACCAGCGGCAGCTATCACCTAAACGGTACTGACGTCAGCACCATGAATGAAATCCAGCTGTCCCACATCCGGAACGTAACCCTGGGCTTTATCTTCCAACAATATAACCTGCTGCCAAAGCTGAATCTTCTGGAAAACGTGGAGCTTCCTCTGATTTACCGGGGTATGCCCCAGAAGCAGCGTGAGGAAAAGGCGTTGACGGCGCTGGAGCGGGTGGGGCTTTTGGACAGAGCCAAAAAGATGCCCTCTCAGCTCTCCGGCGGTCAGCAGCAGCGTGTGTCCATTGCCCGGGCGCTGGCCGGAGATCCGCCTGTGATTCTGGCCGATGAGCCCACCGGTGCGTTGGATTCCAAAACCGGACGGGATGTTTTGAGTTTTATTAAAAAGTTGAATGATGAGGGCACAACCATTGTGCTCATCACCCACGATATGTCGATTGCCGAGGAGGCCAAGCGCATCGTGCGGATTCAGGACGGGAAAATCATTTCCGATCAGCCGGGAAGGAGGGCATCTGCATGAACATCAAGCAAGCCTTCTCTTTGGCTCTTAAAAGCTTAAAAACCAGCAAAATGCGATCCTTTTTAACCATGCTGGGCATCATCATCGGCGTGGCCTCGGTGATTATTCTGACAAGCCTGGTGGACAGCATGAAGCAGCTGATGGTGGATGAATTTGAGAGTATGGGCACGAACCTGATTTCCGTGAATATCACCGGCCGGGGCGGCAACCGAACCGTTGAGCCGGAGGATATGCTGGCCCTGGTGGAGGAAAAGGAGAGCCTGGCGGCCGTGTCCCCCAACATCACCATTCCCGCTTACGTTAAAAACGGTAACGAAAACCAGTCCACAACCTGTATCGGCACCAGCGAATCCTATTCGGAGATTAACAACCTGGAAATGGAGCAGGGACGGTATTTGTCCTACATAGACGTGGCAAAGCGGCAAAAATGCTGCGTGATTGGTTCTTATGTGGCAGACAGCGTCTTTGACGGCCAAAATCCCGTGGGACAGGTTATTAAAATTAACGGCTACAGCTTTACGGTTGTGGGCGTGGCGGCCGAAGAGGCCGACAGCAGCGAGAGCAGCCAGGACGATAGGGTCTATCTGCCTTACACCGTGGCCAGAACCCTGACCTATATGTCCCGGATTTCCAACTACAGCTTCAGTGCTGCCGATAAAGACCTGCTGGATCAGGCGGTTACAGATATTAAAGAGGCTCTTTTTAAGGTTTATGCCAGTGACGACTACTACAGCGTGAGCACCGTGTCCGCCATCATGGATACGTTGGATGAGATGACCGGCACCCTCACCCTGATTTTAGTGGGTATTGCAGGGATTTCGCTGCTGGTAGGCGGTATCGGTATTATGAATATTATGCTGGTGTCGGTCACGGAGCGAACCCGGGAAATCGGCGTTCGGAAGTCGCTGGGCGCCACGCCCTGGAATATTTTGAGCCAGTTTGTTGTTGAGGCGGCCACCACCAGCGGCTGCGGCGGGATTTTAGGCATTATTCTGGGCATCAGCGGCGCCTGTCTTTTGTGTACGCTGATGGATTTGCCAACGGTCATCACGCCGGCTTCAATTTTGATTGCCTTTTCCGTATCGGCGGTCATCGGCATGACCTTTGGATATTTTCCGGCTAAAAAGGCCGCAAAGCTGAATCCTATTGAAGCCCTGCGGTATGAGTGATGTATGAACGAAAGGAATGGTTATCACGATGAAACGAAACGGACTTAAAATTCTGGCACTGACGCTGTGCCTCCTTCTTCTGCCTGTCGGCGGCGTTGCGGCGGCCGCAGGCGAAGCGGAAATAGCAGAGCTTTTGTCCAGAATGTCTATTATGAACGGTTACCCGGACGGGGCACTGCGGCTGGATCAGGCGGTTACCCGGGCCGAGTTCTCCAAAATTGCAATTGCTGCCTCGCCCTACAAAAATCAGGTGGCCTCCA
The DNA here is from genome assembly GCA_964447945.1 of uncultured Oscillospiraceae bacterium. Taxonomy (GTDB): domain Bacteria; phylum Bacillota; class Clostridia; order UBA1381; family UBA9506; genus UMGS755. Next base: position 72,033 of record CAYUUO010000002.1, on the reverse strand, counting down.
CGCTGGCGGTTTCGCCCTTTGCCGACGTTCATTACGGACACTGGGCAGCACCCTATGTGAAGCTGGCGGTGTCAAACGGCCTGGTGACCGGCTATCCCGACGCAACCTTCCGGCCGGATCAAACCGTGCTTTTGGAGGAGGCTGTGACCGTTATGCTCCGGCTTCTGGGCTACACCAAAGACGATTTCGGCTATTCCTGGCCCTATGGTCAGGTGGGGCTGGCTCAGAACATAGGCCTGATGGACGATGTGACCGCTGCCGTGGGCACCGCTCTTTCCCGGCGGGACGTGATGCAGCTGACCTACAATCTGCTGACCTGCTCCCCGAAGGGCAGCACGGCCGATTATCTGGAGAACATCCAGTATAAGCTGGAGGAGGACATCGTTCTGATTGCCACCAATCAGGAGGACAGCTCTGTGAACCCCGGCCGGGTGGCAACATCTGCCGGCAGCTATAAAATTGACGATAGCTTCAACCGCAGCCAGCTGGGGCAGCGGGGGGATGCCGTTCTGAAAAACGGCGACACGCTGGTTTGCTTTATCCCCTATGCCCAGTCTGTGGAGGAATATGTGGTCTATTCCAAGCTGGACACGGAGCTTGTGGTTTACCAAAACGGCAGCATGGGTCAGCTGGGGCTGGAAAACAGCACCATTACCTATATGGGCACACAAAAAACCACCTATTCGGCCGCGAAAAGCGAAATTGGCATGGGTGATCTGATAACCGTTCAGCGGGACAGCCGGAACAACATTGAATATATCACCGTGCGCAGCGGCAGTGTTGTGGGGCCGGTGACGGTGCGGAACGACGCCTGGTATCAGGAGCTTTCCGTCAGCGACAACATCACCGTTATGCGGGACGGCGAAAAGTGTACCACAGGGGATATCAAGCTCTATGACATTGTATATTATTCCCCCGACCTGAACATGGTGCTGGCCTACAGCAAAAAGGTGACGGGTATTTATGAATCTGCGTCTCCCAATAAGGATCAGCTCACAAGCGTCACCATTTCCGGCGTCAGCTACCAGGTGGATTCCGTGGAGGCCTTTAACGCCCTGTCCTCCGGCGGACAGTATAGCTACGGCGACACGGTTACGGTGCTTTTAGGCAAGGACGGCACCGTGGCAGGCATTGCCGCACCGGCGGCCGAAACCGCATCGGTGGTGGGCTACTTTTATGATGCCGGTGTGAAGGAATATACCAATCAGGCCGGCGATACCTATTCCAATTACTATGTGACCGTTATCGGCCTAGACGGCAGTGCCTTTGAATATGCCGCCAAGCGGGATTACAGTGACAGTGACGCACTGAACCATGTGGTACGCGTCACCTTTGACAACGGCTTGGCATCCGTGGCGGCTTATAAGCGGCAGGGCATTTCCGGTACGGTGGACGCAGAGGCGCGGTTAATCGGCAGCACATATGTGGCTGAATCGGCGGACATTTTGGATGTGGTGCAGACAACCGGTGACAAAAAGGGCAATTATGCTCCGGTGTTTCTGCAGCGGCTGGACCAGATGGAGCTGTCCACCAGCCAGATTTTGTATTATAATGTGAACAGTGCCGGACAGATTACAGAGCTGATTTTAAACGATGTGACCGGCGAGTGCTATGAATATGGCATTATCACCAGTGCGTCCAGCAACACCAGCGGCATGAGCGCCAGCGGCAGCTATACCTATGATGTCGGCGGCAAAGCGGGCAGCGTGTCGGGCGCCGGAACGGCCTACAATGTGAGCAAGGGGCAGCCGGTGATGCTGCTGATGGCCGACGGCCGGGTGCAGACTATGAAGGCTCTTTCCAAGCTGAGCGCCAAGGTCACCGGCGTAACAGACAGTACCCTTAAAACAAGCAGCGGTGAGTATCAACTGTCTGATAAGGTGACTGTTTATAAAAAGATTAACTATGACTATATTGTGATTCCCTTATCGGAGCTTTCGGCCGACACCTACACCATGACGGCCTACTACGATAAAACGCTGGCAAAGGGCGGCCGCATCCGGATCATTGTGGCGGAGGAAAAATGAGCCCGACCGCGGATTAGTGCCTGATAAACTTTCTTTGATTTTTCAGCAGATGAAAAAAGGGTTGCAGAAAGTCGGTTTTAAAATCGGCTTTCTGCAACCCTCTTTCGTTCTTTATGACTGCGGCGTGACAACACGGATATTTTTCAAATATTCCTTCAGAGCCGTCATGCCGTTTATGCCGGTGTCGCAGCCGTCTCCGGCCTCCAGCGTTTCCTTTGTGTATCCGGCAATAACAACGGAATAGATATGGCTGCTTTTTAATTCCGTATCGTTTTTTGTGACCAAAACATAAGGAAAATTATTTTGATCGCCGTGCCGGTCAAAGCCCTTTTCAGCCAGCTCTTGAATTTCAGCACCTGATAACGTAAACCGGTGGATGGTTCCATCCCGGCCGAGAGGACAAACGGTGCTGATGATTTCCGCCGTTGCAGGACCTTGCCAAAGACATCCGTTTACGCCGAGATCGTTTTCCTGGCCGTTGTGATACCCGCCGAGGGAGATCAAGGCGCAGTCAGCTTCTGCTGCCTCTGTAAATGCGGAGCCCACAAGCCTTGCGGTCTCCTCCTGCGTTAAAGATTCCTCAATTTCGGCAAAGGCAAAGGGTGCGCCGGAAAGAGCGTTGGTTCGAGCCTGCTCCAGAACGTCGATAACCTGCTGTCCTGTGGCTTCTCCGGCGTACCATTTCAGAGCCTCCTGATTGACGGGATGCATGATATCTTCCCAACCGGCGCTGATGCGCGGTGCGCAGTAGCCGGCGTCAAGCTGCTCCTTCACCTCAAAAAAGTCGTCAGCCGTCTGGGTATAGTCATCAATCAGCGTTGGCAGGCAGCATCTTTTGCGCTCAAGCAATTGCTGCCCCTCAGCGGTGGAGATAAATTCCATAAAGGTCAGGGCGTCCTGAAGCTTTTGGTTGTTTTGCGGCTTTTCAAGCTCTGCGCTTAAGCCAAAATAACAGAAGGGGTTCGTTATGAAACGGTTAACGGAGCCATCCTCGCTGAGCCAGGGGATAATACCGTACTGATTGCCGTTTTCGTCGGCGTCTTGCGTGAAACAAAAGGTGTCATCCTGCAGGAAAAAAGCAGTATTTCCCTTCATGAAATGCTTTTCGGAAGCGACCTCATCGCGACTGTCTGCGTAATTCTCGAACATACCCAGATCAATCCATTTCTGCACATAGGCAACCGTGTCCTTCCATGCATCCTGGGCGCTTGCCGTTCCTGTGAGAAAATTCTCCTTCCATTCTATGCCGTCCGGGGTTTGGAGAAACACCGTGCTTCCGAGATTGAAAAGAAACTGAAAGGCGGCTTCGGCAGACGATAAATCCGCACAGGCGAGTTCAACGCCTGCAGCCCGGATTTCCGGCGCCAGGGCCTGCAGCGCCTGAAAGCTGGTTGGTACCGTCCAGTTGTGTGCCTCAAAGAGGGTTTTGTTATAATAGATGCCGTATATGCCATAGCTGGAGGGGAGAAGGTAAATCGCGTCGTCGACGGTGCAGTCCTTTAGCTGGGAAACGACATATTGTTTAGAAAAATCATAGACGGACAGATCAACCAGAAATTCCTTTTGCAATTCCGGGTCAGGCAGTACAGAGGTGGTATAAATATCCGGCGCCTGCCCCGCCGCCAGAAGCTTTTGCATGTAGGCGCGGGGATTGCAGCCGCTGTAGCTGATCATATCCAGTTGAATCTCCGGGTGTTTTTTTTGAAAGGCCAGCGCAAACTGCTCGTAATCCCGCCCGGCGGTCATCAGCGTCAGCGGCTCGTGAACCGCCTGATCCGGAGCCTTTTCGCGACCGGCGCAGGAGGAAAGCAGAAGGCTTAAAACCGTTATACACAGCAGACGTGTTACTGAGGGTTTTATCTTCATTTCAGGTTCTCTCCCTTTTTAATATGCAGGCAATTACAGCCAAATGGCTGTAATGACGAAATATCACAAAAGCTTTCCTTTTTGCCCCCAAAATTGGGGGTCGGGGGCTTGAAGCTTAAAAAGCTTTTTTATACTTTGCTACGGTGGCAATTAAGACCTTTGATTTGAGTGGTTTCGAAAGATGTTCGTTCATTCCTGCGTTTTTTGTTCTTTCAATATCCTCCGTAAAGACGTTTGCCGTCATGGCGATAATAGGAATTTCTGCCGCATCCGGGCGGTTTAAGGAACGAATCGTCTGTGCCGCGGTGAGGCCGTCCATAACAGGCATCAGCAAATCCATTAAAATAACATTAAAGCCCGAGATGGCAGAGTTTTCAAAGAGCTTTACAGCTTCTTCGCCGTTGGCGGCGGGGATAACCTCGGCGCCTGCGCCTTTTAAGAAATGTTCTGTAATTTCCAAATTCAGCGCATTATCCTCAACCAGCAAAATTCTCATGCCCTCTAAAGGACAGGGGGCGGTTTGAGCCGGGGTGTTATCGATACTCTGGGCCGTGGCGGTGTTTATGGCAAAGGGAATCGTGATGGTGAAGCGGCTTCCCTGGTTTAATTTGCTGCAAACCTCCATAGTGCCGCCGATTCTGTCAAGCAGCTTTTTTGCAATGGGCATACCCAGGCCGCTGCCCTCATATTTGGTTCGGGAGCTGATGCCTTCCTGTGAGAAGGGATCAAATAGATGCTTTTGATATTCCTCGCTCATGCCAACGCCGTCATCCTGGATGACAAAACGAAAAACTGAGGTTTTACCGTCGCAGGAAAGCTCTGTTGTCTCAAAGGAGACGTGGCCGCCGTCACCTGTAAACTTTACAGCATTGCTCAATATATTCATAAGAATCTTTCTCAGGTACAGGTCGCAACCAACAAGATCCGGATGCGCCAGCCCGGCATAGTTACATGTAAACGCAATGTTCTGTTGCTGCGCGGAAACCTGTATAATGGAACAGCAGGTTTCCAGAACGCTCCGCAGATCAAATTCATTTTCCTTGTAGGGCATTTTGCCGTTTTCCAGCTTGCTCATGTCCAGCACGTCGGTGATAATAGCGTACAGATGCTTGGAGGAGGTGGCAATTTTGTCAAGACATTGCCGGAGCTTTTCCGGGTTTTTTAGATTTTCCTCGGCAATTTCTATCATCCCGATGATGATGTTGATTGGCGTTCTGATATCATGGGACATATGGGACAAAAATTCGCTTTTGCTCTTGTTTGCCCAGGTGGCCTCATCCGCGGCCTTCTTCAGCACGGCGTTTACATGCTTTTGCTGCTCCGCCAGAATACGGTTGTTGCTGGCGGAAACAAAAAAGTAAATAATCATCACGGCCATCCAGACCAAGAGAAGCGCGAAGAAAATAATTTTATATAAAACGATGCCGATGATGCCGCCCGAATGACCTTGTATTTGTGCAGTCGGCACAATCAGCGTCACAATCCAGTCCTGCATCTGCGTCGGCGCCAGCGAAACAAAATGCCGTTTGCCTTCATACACAAATTCAAAACTTTCACCGGCAGCGTCATTAAAGCTTGCAAGTAAGCGTGCAAAGGAGCCTTTGTGCAAAAAAGTAACATTTTCTAACATGCGGAAAATGTTAGCGGCGTTAGAAAAGGTGCCCGTTTTGTTTTCCCGGTAAATACTCCGGCCGTCGGCGTGGACAATAAAAATATCTGCCAAACCGTTAAATCCGGAGGGGGAAAAAAATGATTTGTATGTATCGGCCTCTAAAACCAGGGCCGTGTGTGTGAGCTCTGTGCCGTCCTGTAACACCTTTGGCACCGGAAGCCGGTGCATAAAAACCATACATTCACGGTTGCCGCTAAAGCTAGGCGTTGTTAAAAAGACCCATCGTTCGGCATCGGAATTTAATAAAAAGCTGACGTTTCTCCACAAGCCGCCGCAGCCGTCTGCATGGTAATAATTGGTTTTTGAATCAATTGTTAATAAATGAATGGGGTGTTGCTTGTTTCCGCTTTCCGCTTCTGCCAGAAGGGCAGGGAGATCCTCCTTGCTCTCAATTTCGGCAGACAGAAGGTGGGAAAAAGCAAAATCCGCCATATTCCATGTAAAGGCAGAACTGTTATTAATGTTGTTTGCTATTTGTTCGGAAACCTCGTTTAAGTTGGCGGAGCGCTCGACATAAAGCTCTTTTGTTATGGAGCGGTAAATTGAAAAGGTCATTACAATACAAAGGGACAGAAGCAGAATAATAAAGACGATACCTGAGTAAAAGTAAAAAGACATTCGTTTTTGGGTATTTGTTTCCTTCATAGTTTTTAATCAGAGACTTTGTTTTGTGCACCTGCTGCCGGGCGTCCCGCAGCGGTGCCTGTTAGTTCTTTTCTTTGTAATCCAATAGCCTCTGATGCATTTCCTTTCTGTTCTTTTTGCGAATCAAAACCTCATCACCGTTTTTGAGAATAAAGGTATCGTCTGCCTCCTGCACATAGTTCATGTTCACCAAAAAGCTTTGGTGACAGCGCAGAAATTTCTCATCATTCAGCTCTGTTTCAATCTGTCGCAGCTGCTTGTAAACCGTATATTGCCTGTTTTTTGTCCGGTGCAGAATACACTTTGTATTATTGCTTTCCACATACAGAATTTCATTCAGCGGAATATAAACAATCCGTGACTTTTGCTTAATTTGATAATATTCCGTTTGTAATTCCGGTAAAAAGCGGTCGAGAGTGCGTTTGATATCCGCAAGACCGTATGGCTTTACAATATAACCGGAGGCAAACACGTCATAGCTCTCAACGGCATAGTCAGCGGAGGAGGTACAAAAAATGATTTTCCCGTGATACGGCAGATCCCGCAGCTGTTGCGCAATGTTTATGCCGAAGGAATCTGCCAGAAACAAATCAAGGAAAATAATATCATATTCGATACCCTCCATGACATCATAGTAAAGGTTTTTTCCGCTGTCATATAAAGTACATTCGTACCGAACGGAGGTTTTTGCAAAATATTTACAGAGGAGATGATGCAGAAGTTCTCTTTCCAGAGTGTTATCGTCGCAAACAGCAACAAGCATAAGTATTCGTGCTTCCCTTCCGGATATGTCGATCCCCTGTACCTGTTTATGCCTTCAGGACGTATAGTTCATCCTCGATAATGTCATTTAAATGGACAGGGTCAACACTGTATTTATTGAGCTTCATGACCAAGGATTTAATCCAGTCGGCATTGCCGGATACTGCATCGGTACAACGGACAACCTCAAGTCGTCCACTTCTGATTTCGCAAGCGCAAATGCCATATGTGTTCCGTGTTTCCGAGGCTAAGTTCTCTGCGTTTTCTTTAACAGCTAAATACTCGATCATTTTGTCCTCCGTTTCAGCCTGCATTTTATCGGGCAGTGTATTTGATATTGTCATTATATCAAAAAACAGAGAAAAATGCGGAAAACTATGAATTTGGCACTGAAAACGAGGAATTTGGTCGGACATTCTGCCAAAGGATTTATAAGGCCTGAATCGCAGCAATCGCCGCATCGTATTCTGCTGCAAGGTGCTTTAATTGCGCGGCAGTGGGCACTTCACTTTTTCGCAGAATCTCGGTCAGGGTGACGGTGGTAGCGGCCAGGGCGCCCAGGCCGAGATTGTGGCTGATGCCCTTTAGTGTGTGCGCCGCCCGAAACGCACTTTGCATATCGTGGGCCTGCAGGGCGTCCTGCAACAGCATATAGGTGGTATCCTCGGGAAATTTTTCGACAAATAGTCTAATGGTCGGCTCATCACCAAGACGCTCTAAAGCATCCTCATAGTCTCCGCCGACGGCTTGATAAAATTCAGGTAGGGTCATTTTTTCTTACTTCTTTCTGTTTTGCAAATAATGTACTGCTTTTGTTTTGGAGGGCGTTTTAAACGATGCAGCCGGCCGCTTTTAAAATGGCCGCCCGATCAGCCGGGAACAGCTCCATGCTGCTTTGCTCAAGCAAAATGTCAATCCACGGCTTTTTGGTGCGAATGTAGTCGAATAAAAGCGCCATGTTAAGCTGACCGGTGCCGATTTGTGCCGGCTGCATTTTTCCGTCTTCTACGCGGAAATCCTTCACATGAATGGCCATTATTTTGTCTGCCAAAAGCTCAAAGGCCGCGGAGATGATTTCGTCCTGCTGCTGATAGTTGCTGTCGTTTAAGTAATTGATCGGGTCTAAAATGGTCATAACGTTGGGGGAATTCACCTCGTCCAAAAGCCGCCGCATGGCCTCGGGGGTGTTGATGGTGTGCGCCCAGACGCCCTCAATGCCGATCATCACGCCCAGCTTTTCAGCGGTGTCCGCCAGCTCCCGAACAGCTTTTAAAACCTTTTGATAGTCCGCCTCACTGTGGTCACTGGTGCCGGTTTCCGTACCGACCATGCCGGCGCCTAAGTATTTAGCAAACAAGAGGTTCTGCCTGAAGGTTTCCTTCTCCCGCTCCAGTGCCTCGCCCTCGGCCAGCAGGTTGATATAGGAGCCAAGCACGGACACGCGGAGACCGCCCAGCTCGGCCTTAATTTTTTCGGCCAGCCCCACGCTGAAGGTATGGTTTGTCCAGTGAATGCCAGTGAAAGACTTCCGGAGAGCCAGCTGGACATATTTGACTTGCAGCTTTTCTGCCTGCTCCCGCAGCGCTGCCGGTGTATTTGCCTTTAAATCGTGTGCGCGTATGCCGATTTCAGGGATATATTCCATTTTACATTCTTCCTTTCCGTGTTCTGTCCGTTCCGTGGACTGATAGGTGCCGCCTGCGCGTTTTTCAGGCGGTTTTTTGCGCATAAAAGCCCCCAAGCGCATAGGCGGCGCTTGCGGGCAATCTATTTTGCGGTGCTTAGAGAGCGGCCTGCTTTTTCAAAAACTCCCGCTCCATTTCCAGAATATCCTCCAGCCAGTACACGCCGATATCCAGTGCGGCATACAGACTGCTGCGTTCGGCTTTTTTCGTCAGCCGCGCGGTTTTAATGCTCTCGCCGTTTTTTTCTAAAAGCTCAATGCTAACCTTGGAGGCCACGGATAAATCCTTCACTTTTTTGGTTTCCAAAATGGTGAACCGCGTAATGAAGTTTTCGTTAAAGTCGCCGTAATACAGAACGTTGCCGTCCCGCAGCAGAGGCTTTCCTTCATATAATAAAAATTCCTTTGCTTTTTTTGCCATTTGTTTCTCCCTTCTGCCGCCTGCAGCGGCCTGTTTTTTATTCTTCCAGTTCCTTTAATGTGGAAAGATCAATTTCGGGCTCCTGGTTTCGCTTCGCGCTGTCCTTAATCACAACAAGATCCGAAACCCTAAACTCACTGATGGTACCCTCTGTACCGGCGTTCAGCTTAATTTGTGCCAGCCCCTTTAAAAGGTTGGTGGACACCACCACGCCCCGACCGGCAGGCGTATCCACAATTGCGCCCGTGTTGGGGGTTTCGCGAATCAGCGCCTCATAGGCCTCCTGCTCATATTTTAAGCAGCACATTAGCCGGCCGCAGGTGCCGGAAATTTTGGTTGGATTTAAGGACAGGGACTGCTCCTTTGCCATTTTGATGGATACCGGCTCAAAATCGCCCAAAAACAGGGAGCAGCACAGGGGACGGCCGCAAATGCCCAATCCGCCGCGCATTTTGGCCTCGTCACGCACACCGATTTGCCGCAGCTCAATCCGGGTACGAAACACGGAGGCAAGATCCTTAACCAGCTGCCGGAAATCCACCCGGCCGTCTGCCGTAAAATAAAACAGAATTTTGCTTCTGTCAAAGGTATATTCCACATCAATCAGGTTCATATCCAGCTTATTGGCACGGATTTTTGACAGACAGATGTTATAGGCTTCCTTTTCCTTTTTTTTGTTCTCCTCCAGGGTTTTGCGGTCGGCCGCCGTTGCCGGGCGGACAATTTCCTTAATGGGAATGGAAAAACGCTTTTCGTCGATTTCTCTTTCCGTCATGGCAACCTGGCCGTACTCCGTTCCGCGGGCGGTTTCGACAATCACGCCGTCACCCGGGGAAAAGTGCTTGCCGTTGGGGTCGAAATAATATATTTTACCTACCGATTTAAATCGGACTCCGATTACCTTGATCATGAATTTCCTCCTGCATCCTCGTTAAAAGTTCCAAGCTTGCCGCAGTGAAGCTGGCGTTTTTCTGCAACCGCTCCCGAAAGCGGATCACGGCCTCCATAGCACGCACCAGACCGCCGGGCGATCCGAGCGCGGCAAATTCTCTCACATCAGCCTGCCGATCGGCACAAATCAGCCGGGGATCACCGGCTATGCCGGTACGCAGACAATCCCGCAGAAACACCAGCATAAAGTCAATAATATCTTCCATATTTTCACGGTTCTCTGCCCAAAACTGCTGGATATCCGCAAGGGCGCCGGGGCGGCGGGGCAGCTGGATCAGACGGTCGATGCTGTCCCGGTACAGGGCATAATATCCGTCGTCTGTCAGCATTTTCCGGCCGCGGCCGAGATTGCCCTGAGCAAAAGCGGCGGCCAGAGCCCGACGCTCTGCCGGAGCATGGGGGAACGACTGAAAATAGGTCCGGCACTGCGCATCGCGCAGGGGCAGCAGCTGCAGCTTCAAACAGCGGGAGCGAATGGTTTCCAAAAGCCGGCTCTGTGCCGTGGTTAAAAGGAGGAAAACGGCATATTCCGGGGGCTCCTCCAAAATTTTTAACAGGGCATTCTGCGCCTCGACAGTCATCAACTCACCGTTTTCAATCAAAAAAACCTTGCGCGCCGAGGAAAAAGGGCGCACATAGGCCTCCTTAATCAGCTGCTCACGCACAGCTTCCACACCAATGGATTTTTTGTCGGCCGGGATATCCAGGCAGATTAAATCCGGGTGGGCATCGGCAGCCAGCAGCCGGCAGGAGGGGCAGGACAAACAAGCCCCGCCGTCTACAGGTGCTTCGCACAGCAGCGCGGCCGCAAAGGGATAAGCCAGCGTTTTCTTGCCGATGCCGGCAGGACCGGACAGCAGATAGGCGCTCACCGTCCGGCGGGCAGCCACGGCTTGGCGCAGCTTAGCGCAAATCAGCTCGTGGCCGGTTACCGCCCCATAATCAAACCTTTTCAAAACGCTCCACATCCACAACAAAAATGGTGGCGCCGCCCGTTTCAATTTCCTCGGGATAGGAGGCATAGTCGCTGCCTGCGGTGCCGATGAAGGGCTCCGGCGTAAACATGACCTGCTTTCTCTTCATACTGTGCTTAGCGATGATATCCATGGCCCTCTGCACATCCTCCTCCTCCGTACCCACTAAAAGCGTTGTGTTGCCGGCGCGGAGAAAGCCGCCGGTCGACGCCATTTTAGTGACGGAAAAGCCGGCTTTGTTCAACTCACGCATAACCAGGTTACCGTCTTCGTTGTTGACAATCGCAAAAACAAGCTTCATAAAAATCTCCATTCCGCCGCCCTGCAAGGCAAGTGTATAGTCTGGCATATCTCTTATC
>CAYUUO010000002.1:0-60572 GCA_964447945.1 uncultured Oscillospiraceae bacterium | reverse complement strand
AATAAATTCCGCCGGAGGCATAACGTGAAAGGAACTTTCACGTTAATCTCCATTCCGCCGCCCTGCAAGGCAAGTGTATAGTCTGGCATATCTCTTATCGGCAGGGCAAGGAATGATAAGAGATTTTTTCTGTTCTGTCATGCGGGCGGCCATATTATCCCCCGGCCGTCTGCAGACAGTTATGATGACTGATTATTTTCGCAAAGCTTCAGCATAAATTCTCCTAAATCAGCTGCGGCGTTGGGTTTGGCAATATACTGCATGTTCTTTTTCAGCATATCCATTTTATAATCATAATGCAGCAGCTGATAGACCGCCTCTGTCACCGGGAAGGTATCGCTCACAGAAAGAGCCAGGCCGTTGTTCAGCATAAATTCCTTGTTGCGATCCTCCTGCCCGGGAATGGGATCCATCATAATAATCGGCAGGTTTTTGGCCAGTGCCTCCGAGGTGGATAGGCCGCCCGGCTTGGTAATAATACAGTCTGCTGCATCCATCAGCGTGCTGACCTCGTTGGTATAACCGTAATTGATAATGGTTTTGCGCTTGTTCATCGCGTCGATCCGCGCCTTTAGCTTTTTGTTGTTGCCGCAGACTGTAATCAGCTGAAATTTCTCCTTCATCCTGTCAAGGCTGCGGATGGCGTCCAGCACATCGTTGCCGTATCCCATGGAGCCCATCATCAAGAGGATGGTAAAGCAATCCTCCAGCCCTAAATGCGCCCGGGCCTCGGCTTTGGACATGCGAGTGGCAAACCGGGGCTGGATGGGGATTCCGAAGGGCTTGAGCTTAGCAAGAGGCTGCCCCTTTTTCAGGGCTTGAAATTCCAGCAGCTCCGAAGCGGTAACGTAATAATCCAAATCCGCATCCTCCCAGTAGGGGTGCAGGGTGAAGTCCGTGATAATGGCAATGGTTTTAGCGCGCACCGGATATTTTCGCCGCAGATAGGTCATGGCGATAGCGGAAAAAATATGCGTGGCGACGATGATATCCGGATCGTACAGCTTGAGATATTTCAAAAGCTTTTTGTTCAGCACCGACTTAACTAGCTTGCCCATGCCGGAATATTTGGAATGATCCCGCCGGTCAGCCAGGTCATAAAAGGTGCCGTACATTTTCGGCGCCACCTTGGTGGACAGCAGATACCCCTTTTGCAGGGAATCGGCCAAAATCGGGCTGGTGTTGTCCACAACGTCTAAAAAGCGGCATTCAACGGTCTCGTTGTCCTTGAAATATTCCAAAACCGCCTTGGCTGTTTGATGGTGCCCCTGTCCCGTGGGGACAGATAAGAATAATACCTTCATATCATCACACCTTTTTTAAATCAGGAACGGTTTCTTAAAACAAGCCGGGGAGATTCAGGCCGCCCGTAATATCGGCCATGCCGGCCTCCATCATTTCGGAGGCCTTGGTGCCGGCCTCATTAACGGCCGCCACAATTAAATCCTCCAGCATTTCAATATCCTCAGGGTCTACAATTTCGGGCTTTAATTTAACGGATACCAGCTCCCGGCTGCCCTTCATCACAACGGATACCGCGCCGCCGCCGGCCGTGGCTTCAACGGTCTTTTCGCTGACCTCGTTCTGTACCCGCTCCATTTCCTCCTGCATTTGCTGTACGCGCTGCATCATTGCGGCTTTATTCTGATTAACGCCGCCGCCGGTAAATTTGTTCGGTTTTGCCATGGTTGTTATCTCCATTTCCGCCGCGAAGACCGCGGCTTTTTACATAATTTCAATTTCCTTGTGTTCCTTGCCCAGAGCCAGCAGCCGGTCAAAGGCGTCGGTTTCCTGATCAATACCGGCCTCCTTTTCGGAAAGGCACTGAACCGCCACGTCCTGATTCACAACCGCCTGTACGGCTATGCGGATCAACTCCAGATTGCCTGCCCGGGACACAACGGTTTTGTTCATCATCGCATCCTTGGGGAATACCAAAGACAGCTTACCCTGCAGCATCATAGGCTTTGCCCGGTTAATATGGGGCAGCACCGGTGCGCCGCCGTGGGCACGGATAAATTCTTTAATATCGGCAAAGCGGCTGATTATGGGCTCTGCGCCGTCATTTGCCGGGGCCTTGTCCGCCGAGGCTTGCCCGGAAGCAGCCTGCCCGGAAGCGGGCTGAACGGTGTCGGCAGGCGGTTCGGCAACCGTGGCCTTTTCTGCCGATGTCTCCCATGGGGGTGTGTCTACATCGTCCGGCAAAGGCGCCTCTGCCGCCTGGGGCGGGGTCTTTGCTGCCTGCGCGGGAGCCGCTGCCACCGGAACGCCCTTTTCAAGCCGCTGCTCCAGATCGGCAACTCGGGCACACAAGGCCTCAAAGGAGGTATCATAGGCCGGCTCGGCCAGCTTGACCAGTGCCAGCTCATAGACTGTCCGCCCGTAGCCGGAGGCCTTGGCCGCAATGGCCGTTTCGTTCATCAGCTTTAAGGCGTAAATCAGTTTTTCCCGGGAAAACCGCTCAGCCAGCGTTTGCATACGTGCCAACTGCTCCTGCGAGGCGTTAATCACGGCGGCCGGATCCTTTGTCAGCTTCACCACCAAAAGATCCCGCAGAAAGCGAGTCAGCCGCGCCATAAAAACCTCCGGCTCCTTGCCGTTTTCAATGACGGAATCCAGCACGGACAGTGCCTTGCCGCCGTCTGCGTCGCAAAAAGCGCCGCAAATATGAAACAATGCGTCATAATCGGTTATGCCGATAATGGACAAAAGGTCGTCATAGCTGATGGCGTCCTCCGTGTAGCCCAGAACCTGCTCTAAAATACTTAAGGCATCGCGCATGGAGCCGTCGCCCAGCTCGGCAATCATCCGCAGCGCCTCCGGCGCCACGACCCGGCCGGCCGCCGATGTGATTTGCTGAAGGCGAGCCGTTACCGCCTCCTGGGTGATTCGTTTAAAATCAAAGCGCTGACAGCGGGACAGCACCGTGGGCGGAATTTTGTTCAGCTCCGTGGTTGCCAAAATAAAAAGCACATGAGCCGGGGGCTCCTCCAGGGTTTTTAACAGAGCGTTAAAGGCCTGGGTGGTGACCATGTGCACCTCGTCGATAATATAGACCTTTTTGCGGGCGCGGGTGGGCAGGAAGGCTACGTCATCAATCAGCTCCCGAATGTTTTCCACCTTGTTCCGGGACGCGCCGTCCATTTCCACAACGTCTAAAATGCTGTCGTCTAAAATGCCCTTGCAAATCTCACATTCATTGCAGGGGTTGCCATCCACCGGATGCTCGCAGTTCACGGCCCGAGCCAGGATTTTAGCAGTGGAGGTTTTGCCTGTGCCGCGGGTGCCGCAGAACAGGTAGGCATGTGCCAGATTGCCGGTTTTAATTTCGTTGCGCAGGGTTTTTGTAATATGCTCCTGCCCGGCTACGTCGTCAAAAACCATGGGCCGCCATGTTCTGTACAATGCCTGATATGCCAATCCTCACACCTTCCTCTATACTGCGATTATACGAAAAAACCCGCACGACGCGCGGATTGAACTGACCGGTACGGTCGTTTCACGCCGGGTGATCCTGCATCACATCCGAGATTCCGCTTATCGCTGCTTGGTTCCCCACCTGACGAGGTTCGCGGGCTCGGATTGCGCAGGACCCGGCCGACAACGCTTGCGCGCTGAACGCTGAATATGAAACGAAATGTACCATATATAATGGTTGTTTCTGTCTTACATTAAGCCGGTAAGCCCACGGGCTCACTCTTATTTTATTGATACTATGCTTATTATAACATAGATATTAGGAACTTTCAACAGTTTTTTTTCAACAATCCGATTAAAAGGGTGCAGAAAGGGCCAAATCACAACCATATGGTTGTAATTTGGCCCTTTCCTAAAAAATAGCTTTACAATTTTTGAGATTTGTAGTAGTGTATTGTATTATGAGAAGTCATTTTCTTGCATATCTACTTAATTAATGCTTACTGAACAAATGGTTTTGCGAAATCATTTGTTCAGCAGTCATTAACGAAAAGGAGAGGTCGGTCTTATGTCAGAGATACAATATTGGCTTTGGCTGACGCTTAAAAAAGGGATAACCAGCCGCAAAATCACGGCACTCCTGGAGCATTTTCAATCACCCGGGGAGATTTACAGCGCCGACGAGGCGGAGTTTGCCGAAGTTCCGGGGCTGACCCGGGCGGACGTGTCTGTGCTGGCCGACCGGAGCCTACAGCCGGTCAGGCAGGTTATGGAGGTATGCAGGAAAAAGAATATAAAAATTATGACCTTTGACAGCCCCTATTATCCCCGGCTGCTGGCTGAGATTTATGATCCGCCCTACGTATTGTACGCAAGATACAAGGAAAGAATAGACTTAAACACGCATATGACGCTGGCCATTGTGGGCACGCGCACCTGCTCCGGCTACGGTATTAACATGGCGGAGCGTCTGGCCTATGACCTGGCCCGGGAGGGCGTAACGGTCATCAGCGGCATGGCGAAGGGTATTGACGGCGCGGCTGGCACCGGTGCCCTGCGGGCCGGCGGCGTTACGGTGGCGGTTTTGGGCAGCGGTGTGGATATTTGCTATCCGGCTGTGCATAAGACGCTGATGGAGCAAATTATTGAGCACGGCATGGTTTTATCGGAGTATCCGCCCGGCTCGCCGCCGTTGGCCTCGCATTTTAAGCCGCGGAACCGGATTATCACCGGCCTGTCCCAGGGGACAGTTGTTGTGGAGGCACCGGTTCAAAGCGGTGCGATTAACTCGGCCAACTGGTCTTTAGAGCAGGGACGGGAGCTGTTTGTGGTGCCCGGCGATGTGACGCGGACCAGTGCCCAGGGCTCTAATGTGCTGATGACGGAGGGTGCTTTGCCGGCTCTTTGTGCAGAGGACGTGCTTGGCGAATACCGGGGACGGTTCGAATCCCTTTTGGCATATAACCGTCCGTCGGAGGAGGCGGTTCGTCCTGCCATACCGGCCTATTCGGCGGTGCTGACCGAGCGGCGTGCCCCGGTGGGAACGGCCGGAAGGCGAGCCGGAACGAGAAGTGCTCCGCCGCCCCGCAAATCGGCATCGGAATCGGCAAAAGCGTCGGAAGCTGCGCAAGCACCGAAACCTGTATCCGTGCCCTTAAGTCCGCGGGAGACGGCGGTTTTAAGCCTTTTGACAGAAGAACCGGCGCACGCCGATCAACTGGCAGAGCAGGGCATGACGGCGGCGGAGCTGGCTTCGGCGCTGACAACGCTGGAGCTGAAGGGACTGATCAGGGCGCTGCCGGGCAGACGGTATTGTCTGCGCCGATAACATGAATGAATTAAGCTTTACAGTTAATAAAGGAGGCAGTATATGGCAACCAATCTGGTGATTGTGGAATCCCCGGCCAAGGCCAAGACCATCAAGCAATATCTGGGTAAATCCTATACGGTTATGGCGTCCTTCGGCCATGTGCGCGATTTACCGAAAAGCAAGATGAGCATTGATATTGAGCACAATTTTGAGCCGAAATATATAACCATCCGCGGCAAGGGTGACCTGCTTTCCAAGCTGAAGAAGGCGGCTAAGGATTCTAAAAAAATCTATCTGGCAACGGACCCTGACCGGGAGGGAGAGGCCATCAGCTGGCATCTGGCCAAGGTTTTGAATATCGACGAAAAGGAAAAATGCCGGATTACCTTTAATGAAATTACGAAAAACGCGGTGAAAAATGCCATTACAGAGCCCCGTGCCATCGATTTGGATTTGGTGGATGCGCAGCAGGCGCGCCGGGTGCTGGATCGGATTGTGGGCTATTCCATCAGTCCGATTTTGTGGAAAAAGGTGCGGAAGGGTCTTTCCGCCGGACGGGTACAGTCTGTTGCCTGCAAGCTGATTTGCGACCGCGAAAAGGAAATTGAGGACTTTCAGGCGGAGGAATATTGGCTGATTGACGCGCTGCTGGCCAAGGAGAAAAACGGCGCCGGCTTTACGGCGGAGTTTTACGGGAAAAAGGGCAAAAAGATGAAATTGTCGTCCAAGGCGGACGTGGAAAAAATACTGGCTCAGGTTCAACAGGCAGACTTTACGGTGACGGAGGTGAAGGCGGGGGAGAAAAAACGGAATCCCGCGCCGCCCTTTATCACCAGCACGCTGCAGCAGGAGGCCTCCCGCAAGCTGGGCTTTACCGTTAAGCGGACGATGATGGCCGCGCAGAACCTGTATGAGGGTGTGGCTGTGCCGGGTCACGGTACGGTGGGTCTGATTACCTACATGAGAACGGACTCCCTGCGGATTGCCAAGGAGGCAGTGGCGGAGGCTCGTTCCTATATCAAGGCGCAATATGGCGAGTCCTATCTGCCGGCCTCTGCCCGTGTGTATAAAACCAAGGACAACGCTCAGGACGCTCATGAGGCCATCCGGCCGACCTATCTGGAGCTGACGCCGGCCGACCTAAAGGGCAGCCTGACGCCGGATATGTATAAGCTGTATAAGCTGATTTGGGAGCGGTTTGTGGCCTGTCAGATGGAATCGGCGGTGTATAACACGGTGAACGTGGACATTGCGGCCGGGGATTATCTTTTTAAGGCCAGCGGCCGCCAGATGAAGTTCAAGGGCTTTATGGTTCTGTATGTTGAGGGCAGCGATGAGGCGGAAAAGGAGCAGAACGCCAAGCTGCCGCCGCTTGCCGCAGGCGATAGGCTGCAAATAGAAAAGCTTTCAAGCTCGCAGCACTTTACCCAGCCGCCACCGCGCTACACAGAGGCGACGCTGATTAAAACCCTGGAGGAAAAGGGCATCGGACGGCCCAGTACCTATGCGCCCACCATCACGACCATAACGGCGCGGGGCTATGTTACCCGGGAAAAGAAGCAGTTTGTTCCCACGGAGCTGGGCAAGGTGGTTACGGATATTATGACGGCCCATTTTGCAGACATTGTGGACGTGGCCTTTACGGCGAACATGGAAAAGGAGCTGGATTCCATTGAGGAGGGCTCCGTGGATTGGGTGAACATTATCCGTGAGTTTTACGGCCCCTTCTCCGAGCATCTGCACAAGGCGGAGGCAGAACTGGAAAAGGTGAAAATTGCCGATGAGGTTTCGGACGTTATCTGCGAAAAATGCGGACGGAACATGGTGTATAAAATGGGACGGTTCGGCAAATTCCTGGCCTGTCCCGGTTTTCCGGAGTGTCGGAACGCCAAGCCTATTGTGAAGGAAACCGGCGCTCTTTGTCCCAAATGCGGCGGGAAAATTTTAGAAAAGAAATCACAGCGGGGCAAAAAGTATTTTGGCTGTGAGCATAATCCCACCTGCGATTTTATGAGCTGGGACACGCCCCTTGCCAAGGAGACCTGCCCCAAGTGCGGCGGCCTGCTGCTGCAGAAAAACGGCCGGGCGAAAAAGGTTGTTTGCTATAACGAGCAGTGTGATTTTGAAAGAAAGCTATAATTCAATTAAGGGGCTGAATGCGACAGCCTTGTGTCGAAAAAGTTTTTTCTGCAAAATAATGTTATTCTTTTAGCCAGCCCCCGTTCCGCCCGCCGAGCCCGGGCGGTCCTTCGTTCCCCTTCGGGGAACTCAGGCAAAGGGGCTCTGCCCCTTTGAACCCCCGTAATCAAGCTGTGTAGGCAGGCTTCGGCAAGAAAATGTAAATATTGACGCATAATAAAAGGCTTATCGACAAGCGGAAGGGCTGCGGCAGAACGGTTTGAGAATCGGATTGCCGCTGCCCTTTTTGGTATTTCTCTTTTGATCCCCTCATATATTTGTACAGAGGTGGATCAAGTGAAAAGAGCGAAACGGTTTTTCATTAACGCAGTCATTCTGGCCTGCACCACGGTCTTTCTGCGCGGGGCGGGGGTTGCCTTTAATGTGTATATCACCAACCGCATCGGCGCGGAGGGCATTGGCCTGTTCGGGCTGATTATGTCCGTTTATATGCTGGCGACCACGGTGGCTTCCTCCGGCGTGAATCTGGCGGCAACGCGGCTGGTTACCGAGGAATTGGCGCTGGGGTGTGACCGGGGCATGAGAAAGGCGATGGGCGCGTGCATGGCCTATACCCTGTTTTTCGGCACGCTGGCCGCCTGCCTTTTATTCTGCTTTGCGCCGCAAATCGGCCGGTACTGGCTTTGTGACGGGCGCACCATACGCCCCTTGTATCTGTTATCCGTCAGCCTGCCCTTTATTGCTCTTTCCTCCGCCATGAGCGGCTATTTTGTGGCGGTTCGCCGCATTGCCAAAAGCGCCTCGGCACAAATTTTTGAGCTTGTCATTAAGGTTGCCGTCACGGTTTTCGCGCTGCAGCTGTACGCGGAGCGGGGGATTGAATATGCCTGTATCGCCGTTGTGGGCGGCGGCAGCGTGGCGGAAATCGGCTCCTTTTTATATCTGTTTGTTCTGTATCGGCTGGAGGGTCGGCGAAAGGCCAATCAACGGGAGTGCGAGGGGCGGTATGCCCGCCGTTTGCTGGGCATCGCCCTGCCGGTAGCGGTTAGCTCCTATCTGCGCTCCGGGCTGGTGACGCTGGAGCATTTGCTGGTGCCGGTGGGACTGAAAAAATTCGGCGCCTCGGCCTCGGCGTCTTTGGCGCAATATGGCGTTGTCCACGGGATGGTCATGCCGGTTTTGCTGTTCCCCTCCGCTGTTTTGGGGGCCTTTTCCGGCCTTTTGGTGCCGGAGTTGACCGAGTTTCAAAAACAGGGGCGAGAGCAGGACATCTGCCGGATTGTCACCCGGGCGCTGCGGACAACGCTGTTGTTTTCCGTGGGTGCGGGCGGTCTTTTTTTCGCCTTTTCCCGGGAATTGGGCATGGCGGTGTATCAAAGCGGCGACGCGGGGCTGTTTATCCGTTTTCTGGCGCCGCTGGTTCTGGTGATGTACACGGACGGTGTGGTAGACGCCATGCTGAAGGGACTGAATCAACAGGTATATTCCATGCGCTATAACATTATCGATTCTGCGGTCAGCGTCGTGATGATTTACACGCTGCTGCCCCGTTTTGGCATTAACGGCTATCTGGCGGTTATTTTTGTGACGGAAATCCTGAACGCGTTTTTGAGTGTGAACCGGCTGATTCGGGTGACGGATTTTAAAATATCCATCCGGCGCGACATTTTCCTGCCCTGTCTGGCCGTTGCGGCGGCGGCTTATGGCGTGCGGCTTTTGGCGGCGGTTCTGTTCGGCTCTGCCCTATGCGGTCGGCTGGCCGTTTCGGGCTGCATTATCTGCGCGGCGCTTTGCTATCTGGCACTTTTGGCGGCCTTTGGATGCCTGAAAAGGGATTAACTGCCGCCGCCTCAAGATAGGGGGGGGTAAAAAGTAAGAAAAAATGAAGGGGCTAGGAAAAAATCGGGCAGAATCAACAAACTGAGCCAAAACGAGGCTTTGCCTCGCTTTGGGACACCCGACGGCGTACGAGGGTACGCCGAGAGGCGAAGTTTGTTGATAGCAGTCTACGCATCAAATAATAAAAATTTGATGCGAAAAAAATTTTTTCCAATTTTCTCAAACTGATCCCTGTACAATAGCCGTAGACACTACCCTTTATTATGCACTTTTGTGCGTAGACTGCGCTCTGCACATTTTTTACAGCCCCTCTTGGGCTATATGTCGGCAAGCAGAATATGCCAGCCCTTTTGCAGAATGGCCGCCACAAGCTGGGCTTCTGTCACCGTGCGGACAGGCTTCTGGGCGCTGTCTACGATAAAAATAATATAATAGCTGTCGTAGCCCAGCATTTTAAAAATATCCCGGGCGCGGACGTTATCCATGGCGCTGATGGTCCGGGAACGCATGGCACCCCGCCTTCGCAGCTTTTCCTTATTATAAAGAAGCTCCTGCATGATGATATATTCATTCTGCCGCTGCTCCTCGGCCATGTGGAGCGCTAAAAAGCCTGCGGCCATCAGCAGGGAAATGTTTAGCCGCGTTATCATCAGCAAAACCACGCCGGCAGCCGCCAGCAGCACGGTGATTATCCGGCTGAGACGGCGCATGACCGAGGCGGCGGATAAATACCCCATTCTTTTAATCAGAAGAGCCTTAACCACCCGGCCGCCGTCTAAGGGCAGGCAGGGCAGCAGGTTCACGGCCAGAGAGGCCAGATTTAAAAAACGGAACAGCAAAAGAGACAGGGACGCGCCGCCGTAATAGGCTGTCAGCAGCCGGCCAATGCCCAGCATGAGGATGTTGGCCAGCGGGCCGGCCAGGGCAATGATGATTTCCTTTTCCGTGCTGCGGATGATCCGGGCGGACAGGCGCAGCGTCATGCCAAAGGGCATGATAATCAAAGAGCCGACGCGCTCCCGGAGCAGGAGGGCGGCGAACAGGTGGAACAGCTCGTGTACGCCCACAACGGCGTAGGCCGTCAGCAGTGTGTAGAGCCCGCCGGTCAGCCAGGCAAGCAAAAGAAGCGGGAAAACCAGCCAATGGATATAGAAAAACCGCGTGATTTTAATCATGGGCGTTTTCCTGCCCAAAATCAATAAATTCAGCCGGATCCAGCCAGGTTTCGCCGCTGCGGAGCTCAAAATGCAGATGCGGGCCGGTGGTTTTGCCGGTTTCGCCCACCGTGGCGATGACCTGTCCCGCTAAAACAGAGTCGTTCACCTGCGGCAGAACCGATTGACAATGGGCATACAGCGAATAAATTTCATCGGAATGGCGCACTAAAACATAGTTGCCGTAATCCGGGCTTTCACCGGTTTCGGCCACCGTACCGGCGGCGGTACACTTAATTTTATCCCCGGCAGCCGCGCCCAAATCTACGCCGTAGTGAAACTTGTCCTCGCCGTCTATGGGATGGTCACGGAGCCCGAAGGGGGATGTGACGGGGGCGTCGACCGGTCGGGTCAGGGCGGTCAGCACCTCTTTGGTATCCAGTCCGCGTTCTTCACTGCGGAGGATATATGTACGGACAAAGCTGCGCAGCTGTCCGGGAATGGCGGCAAAATCCGTCTGCACATCCAGAATCAGCCGGATGCTGCTGCGAACCGCCTCCAGCCGCGGTTCCGGCGAAACCTTGGCAAATAAACAGACGATAAAGAGCAAAAGACAAAGAACAGACTGCCGGACGGCGGTCTGCTTGTAGCCGGAAAAACGCGGCGCGCTGCTCCGGTAGCCTGCGGCCGAGTGTTCGCCGCGCCTTCTGTAGACCTGTTCCATATTCTTGTCCCCTTTCTTCAGATAGTACAATATATGGAACAAAATCCGGAATTATGCCTCGATTCCAAACAAAGACGGCAGCGTTTTGCCGTGGCTTCCTTATTTTTGAACGCGGTACACAGGCGGATTCAGCTTGCCGTGTTTCTGGGTGTTCAGGATGTAATTATAAAATTCAATCAGACTGATTCTATGGGTCATGGTTAAATGGGAAATATTCAGCGTATTTCCATGCTCCTGCATGAGAGATTTCAGCTTTTTTGTTTTATCAATTTCGCTCTCGTTCAGGTGGACATCCTGATAAAAGGGCCGGTCAGATAAATAATCAGTCATAACATGGCAGGCCTTTGCAATTTTGGAAATCATTTCATCGTCAGGCTGCCGTTTGCCCGATTCATAATTGGCCAGACAGCTTCTGGATATGCCCAGCTCCGTTGAAAGCTCTTCCTGGGATTTTCCGGCTTCCAGACGAAGCATTTTAAGTTTGAGAGGAAAGGAACAGACTTGGTATTTTTGCACAAGAAACCTCCTAAGATTGTTTAAATTTGGACTATAATCCAATTATACAACTAAAATTTAAAAAAGTCAAGACAAATTCAAATAAAAATACAAACATTTTGAATACTGTGACAGAATCGGTTCCAATGTGGTTAAAAATGCAGATTTTTATTGAAATTTCCGGTGTGTTATGGTATATTAATGATGTATGATTTTTCGGGCATATGGCCTATGCCGGAGCAAGCAAGCAACACACAGGAGGTGCACAGGTGAAAAAAATAGACATACTGGGCGTTTTAGTCGATCATGTCACCATGGAGGAGGCGATGAGCCGGGTTCGGGGCTTTTTATCGGAGTCTGGCAGCCATGCCGTGTTCACGCCGAATTCTGAAATTATCATGGCGGCCTATCAGGACCCGGCCTTTTGCCGTGTTTTAAACAGCGCCGATTTGGTGATTGCAGACGGAATCGGCGTGGTGCATGCCTCCAAAATTTTAAAGGCGCCGCTGCCGGAGCGGGTCGCGGGCTTTGATTTGTCCAGCCGGTTGATTGAAGAGGCGGGGAGCGGTGCGTACAGTCTGTACTTTTTCGGCGGCCGTCCCGGTGTGGCCGAGCAGGCGGCGGACAAGCTGCGGGCGCAGTATCCCGGCTTGCAGATTGTGGGCTGTGCGGACGGATATTTTGATGCGGATAAGGAAAAAATGATTATAGCGGATATACAAAGCAAAAAGCCGGATATTCTCTTTGTTTGTCTGGGCGCGCCCAAGCAGGAAAAGTGGATTGCGGCGCACCGGGAGGAAACCGGGGCCCGTCTGCTGTTAGGCGTGGGCGGCAGTCTGGACGTTTGGGCGGGCGTGGCAGAGCGTGCGCCGGAAAAATATCAGAAGGCGGGGCTTGAGTGGCTGTATCGCTTAAAAAAGCAGCCGTCCCGGTTTTTCAGAATGTTGGCACTGCCCAAATTTGGGCTGACGGTTTTATTTAAGGGAAAACGCGTGAGAAAGGGAAAAGAGCATGAGTGAGTTTAAATCGGGCTTTGTCAGCATTGTGGGGCGGCCCAATGTGGGAAAGTCCACCCTGCTGAATCAAATTATCGGGCAGAAAATCGCCATTATTTCCAATAAGCCGCAAACCACGCGGAATAATATTCTGGGGATTCTGCACCGGGACAACATGCAGATGGTTTTTGTTGATACGCCCGGTATTCATCGCCCCTTTACCAAGCTGGGCGAGGCGATGATGAAATCGGCAGACAGCGCCATGCGCGACGCAGATGTGATTCTGTTTCTGACGGAGCCCACAGGCGGCCCAGGCAGAACAGAGGAAAAAATTTTGGAGGATCTGCGCCGGACGGGCATCCCTGTGATTTTGGTCATTAACAAAATCGATAGGGTGAAAAAGGAAACGCTTTTGCCGGTGGCGGCAGCCTATCAGCAGGCCTTTGATTTTAAGGCGGTTTACATGATTTCTGCCCGGGAGAATGACGGCGTTTTAGCGCTGCTTTCTGAGTTAGAGCGGTATATGCCGGAAGGCCCCATGTACTACCCGGAGGATTCCGTGACCGATCAGCCGGAGCGGCAGGTGGTTGCGGAGCTGGTGCGGGAAAAGCTTTTGCTGCTTTTGGATCAGGAGGTGCCCCACGGCATTGCCATTGAGGTTTTTTCCATGAAGGAAAAGGACAAGCTCTATGAAATTGAGGTTAACATTTATTGCGAGCGCCAAAGCCACAAGGGCATCGTCATCGGCCGGGGCGGCTCTGTTTTAAAGGAGGCCGGTTCTCTGGCCCGGGCGGATATGGAGAACATGCTGGGGAAAAAGGTGCTTTTAAAGCTGTGGGTTAAGGTGAAGGACGACTGGCGGAACCGGGATGGTCTTTTGCGAAATTTCGGATATATCGGCGAGTGATTTTTTATTCATCCGCTTGCAATTTTTTCATGGTATATTCCGCTCCTTACAAGTCAAAATAGTAGTAGACTGATGATAAGGACGGGATTGTATGCTGGAAAATTTTGCGTGGGAAGTCTTTGCGAAAACGGGCGATATCGACGGGTATTTACTATACAGGCAAACCATGAATGTTAAGGAAAACTGTGGTGATTATGGATTTAATCAAAACGAGCGGCGTTGTGATCAGGCGGACAAAGGTCAAGGACAATGACCTGATCCTGACGATTTTTACAAAGGATTTGGGCGTGATCCGGGCCTCGGCCCGGGGTGCCCGCGGCTTTAAAAACAGGCTGGCGGCCGGGACGGCGCTTTTTGCCTACAGCGATTTTGTGCTGTACCCCGGCCGGGAGCTTTACAAGGTAAACAGCTGCGAGCTTTTGGAAAGCTTCTACAGCTTAACCGCCAACATTGAGCGGCTGGCCTTTGCTACATATATTGCAGACCTGACCGGCTATGCCGTGCAGGAGGAGGCAGGCACGGAGCGGCTGTTATCCCTGTTTTTAAACACCTTTTATCTGTTTGCCAAATGGGGCGGCGAGCTGCGGACGGTTAAATGTGTGTATGAGCTGAAATTGCTGGATTTTCTGGGCTTTACGCCTTGTTTAGAGGGCTGCGTGTCCTGCGGGGGCGCAGAAACGCCGTATTTTGCGGCAGAAGAGGGCGGCTTGCTATGCGCCGCCTGTCAAAAGGAGCTGCAAACCGGCCGGCCGGTGTCGGCTGCCTGCCTGGACGCCATGCGGCATGTGCTGACATCAGACGATAAGCGTGCCTTTGCCTTTCGTCTGTCGCCGGATGTTTTAGAGGAACTGGAGCAGCATGTGGCCGGGCTTCTGTCTGTCTTTATCGATCATGACTTTTATTCCCTGACCTATTTAAACACGGTGCTGGGGAAATAAGGCGTTTTGAACAAATGGGATTGGCAAAAGGCAAAGCCTATGCAGCCCTGGCGCGGCGGCGCCTGCCTGCCGGGGAACTGTAAAGCAAACAGGCCATAGGGCTTGCCTTTCGGCAATGAAATAGAAAACAGCCCTTTGGGGCTGAAAGGACTGGATTTATGGAAATAGATAAGCTTTTAAAGGAAGTGCAAAAGCCGGCGCGGTATGTCGGTACGGAGTATAACAGCATACATAAGGATTTGGCCGGGGTTTATATCCGTTTTGCCTTTTGCTTTCCCGATGTATATGAGGTTGGCATGTCTCATCTGGGCATTAAAATTCTCTATCATCTGCTGAACGAGCAGCCGGATATCAGCTGTGAGCGCGTGTTTGCGCCCTGGGTGGATATGGAGGAGAAAATGCGGGCGGCCGGTATTCCCCTGTTTTCCATGGAAAGCCGGACGCCGGTGAGGGATTTTGACATTATGGGCTTTACCCTGCAGTATGAAATGAGCTATTCCAACATCATCAACATGCTGGATATGGCTGGCGTTGCGCCCCTGCGGGCGGAGCGCGGCGAGGACGATCCCTTTGTTTACGCGGGCGGGCCCTGCGCCTACAATCCGGAGCCCCTGGCAGACATCATGGACTTTTTCATGATTGGGGAAAGCGAGGAGCAGATTCTGGAGGTGATGGACGCCTACCGGACGTGGAAGCAGTCCGGCAAGGAAAAGCGCGCCTTTTTGGAATCCCTTCTGTCCATCCGCGGCATTTATGTACCGCAGTTTTATGACGTGAGCTATCATGAGGACGGCACCATCCGGGAAATGAAGCCCAATCATCCGGCGGCGCCGGCGCGGGTGAAAAAGCAGTATATCCGGGATATGGACAAGGTGTATTATCCCGATACCATGATTGTGCCCTATATGGAAATTATCCACGACAGGATTACACTGGAGCTGTTCCGCGGCTGCATCCGCGGCTGCCGGTTCTGTCAGGCGGGGATGATTTATCGGCCTGTTCGGGAAAAAAGCCCCAAAAGGCTTTTGGAGCTGGCTGAAAAGCTGATTGACAGCACGGGCTATGAGGAAATATCCATGTCCAGCCTGTCCACCAGCGACTATTCCGGCTTAGAGGAGCTGACGGAGGGGCTTCTGGATTTAACCGTTGAGAAAAAAATTAATCTGAGCCTGCCCTCTCTGCGCATAGACAGCTTTTCCATGGAGCTGATGCAAAAGGTGCAGAAGGTGCGAAAAAGCGGCTTGACCTTTGCCCCGGAGGCGGGCTCCCAACGCATGCGGGATGTGATTAACAAGGGCGTGACCGAGGAGGATTTAATGCGCTCTGTGTCCCTGGCCTTTGCCGGCGGCTACAGCGGTGTGAAGCTATATTTCATGATTGGTCTGCCCACGGAAACAGAAGAGGATGTGAAGGCGATTGCCCATCTGGCGCACAAGGTGGTGCAGGCCTATCGTGATACGCCGAAGCATTTGCGGGCCAAGGGGCTGCGGGTGACGGTTTCGGCCTCCTCCTTTGTGCCGAAGCCCTTTACGCCTTTCCAGTGGGCGGCGCAGGACGATATCGAAACACTGCGGGATAAGCAACATCTGATTAAGGATGAAATTCGGGACAAGGCCATCAGCTATAACTGGCACGAGGCAAAGCTCAGCGTGCTGGAGGGCGTGTTTGCCCGGGGCGACCGGCGGCTCGGCCGGGTGCTGCTCCGCGCCCATCAGCTGGGCGCCCGGTTCGATGCGTGGCAGGAGTGCTTTCAGTATGAGCTGTGGCAGGAGGCCTTCCGTCTGGAGGGGATTGATCCTGATTTTTATAACCGCCGGGAGCGGTCCTATGAGGAGATTTTGCCTTGGGAGATTATCGATCCGGGGGTTTCCCGGGCGTTTTTGGAGCGTGAAAATGAGCGCGCCAAGCGGGGCGAGCGGACGGCCAACTGCCGCGAGAGCTGCGGCGGCTGCGGCATGAAGCAATTCGGAGGAGGCGGCGTTTGTGATTAAATACAGGTTTTGTTATGCCAAATACGGTGACGCCAAATATGTGTCCCATCTGGATCTGATCCGCCTGTTTTCCCGCTCCTTTAAGCGGGCGCAGATTCCGCTGACCTATTCGGAGGGCTTTAATCCCCACCCCAAAATGGCCATCGGGCTGCCCCTTTCGGTGGGGGTTACCAGCGAATGTGAATATATGGACGCGGAAACGGAGCGGCCCCTGTCCCGTGAGGATCTGGACGAATTAAACCGCCGCCTGCCCATGGGTCTCCATATAAGCGGCGCGGCCGAGCGGATTCCGGGCATGAAAAAGCTGGCGGATATCCGCTGGGCGGTCTATACGGTCACGGTGTCCGGCGGCCGCGTGACGGAGGAAGAACTGCAGGCCTTTATGGCACGGCCCGACGCGGTTGTGGAGAAGAAAACAAAGCGGAAAACCGAGGACGCCGATATTCTGCCGGATATTGCAGCGCTGTCTTTGGCAGGGGAAACGGAGGACGGCGTGATTCTGTCCATGACCCTGTCTGCCGGGCCGGCGGCCAATTTAAAGCCGGAGCTGGTGCTGGCGGCTATGGCAAGGTACATAGAGGGCTTTTCTGCGCCGGATTATGATATCCACCGGGCGAAAATTCTGTCTGACAGCGGGCGTCCGCTTTTATAGCAACTTAAAAGAGGCTGTTGATTTAATGCGACAGCCTCTTTTGAGGCTGAACGGATTTAGATGCAGAACGAACAAACTGAGTCCCGACGGCGTACGAGTGTACGCCAAGCGGCGAAGTTTGTTTGTAGCTTTAAGGCATAAAAAAGAAGGAATTCATTCAGAAAAATGAATTCCAACCCCAAAAATACTTTTATTCTCTTTATCTGGCGTTTTAACTGTATTATTTGCCTTAAAGCGGTCTGCGCTAAATGCGACAGTCTCTTTTGTGTTCGCTCCTTCTGTGATGAAAGAATGGCTACAGTCTTTCCATCAGCCTGTCCACAGCCCGATCTGTATAGGCCTCCAGCCTTCCGCAGTCGCGGAGGTAGAACAGGATGGTATAGCGGTCGCGCATGACAAGCGCCCGCTCCACGCCTTTTTTCATGCGTGCCTTATCTGTTACGGTGAGGGGCATCTGCATGGCGGTGCAAAACTGTTCTATGGCGTCAAAGTAGGGCAAATAGCGGCCAATCAGCGCCTTCAGCGGCTCGCTGTCGGTTTCCTCATGCAAAATCCGATACATTTCAGCAATCAGCCGCGTGGCCTCGCAAACCTCCAGTCCGTGCAGATGCGGCGGATTTCCCTCCTCCAAATCAAACAGCTCCCAGGCGTGAGCCACAATATGCTCAGAGCCGGAGGCCGGACGGGAATTGCCGGTGAAGGCCATGCCCAGACCGGTTACGATAAAGCCCTCCATAATATTTTTAATACAGGCGGGCACTCTGTCCTTTATGGCGTAACCGTTTTCCAGACACTGATTAGTAGCGGCCAGCACATCGCCGGCGATTTTGTCGCAAAAATATTCGCTGGTCATATCCCGCGCCAGCTCCCAGTCCAAAAGGCCGGTATATTTGCCGAACATATCGCCGAGACCGGCCAGCAGCATGTTATAGGGCGCATTTTTAGCAATGTCGAGATCGGCAATGAAATATTTCGGTGTGGTACACTGGATGGTCGATTTTGTGCCGTCGTGGAGCATGGGAGAACCGGCGGAAACATAGCCGTCCATGGAGGGGGCGGTGCCGAATACGCCGTAGGGCAGCCCCAGACGGTAGCTGACGCAGCGGCATAAATCATTAATGGTGCCGCTGCCCACGGCCAGGATAAAATCCGGGCGGGGCGAATATGCGAAAATATCCGACTTGGCCGACAAATCGTGGAGATTCATCACAATTTCACCAACGCCTTCTGCATCGGGCAGCACCACATCCCTTTGCAGAATATAGGTGTGGGCATGCATGTCATGATCCTTAAGCACCGCTTCCACAGCCTGTCCGGCTGCGGCGTAGGTGTTTTTATCCGCCACAATATAAATCCGGCGGTAGGCCTTTAAAATCGATGGCAGCCGATGGATGGCGCCCTCTGAAATTTCATATCCCTCTAAGGGGGCGGCGTGTTTTTTTCTGGTGCAGGTACAGGTTATTTCAGTCATCATCTACTCCTCACATGCTGCGGTTTTATTTAAGAATCCCTTTCGTTTCATAGGTAACGCTGCTGCCGTTTACGGTTACCAGATAGTATTTTACATAGGAAATATTCGTGGCCGGCGGCTTTAAGCCAATGCTGGGGAAGATTCCGGCGGTGGTGATATACCGCACGCCGTTTTCCACCACGGTTTCATTCACGAAACCGCCGGCGAATACATAAACGGTGCAGCCCTTGGCTGCGGCCGCTTCCATTAGGTGCTTAAACACAACGATTTCCGTATCCGAGGCGGACAGATTATGGTCATTTAAAAAGACAAACAGATTGCCGCCCTGCAGCTCCTCCACGGCCTGCTGCAGCTTGGTCCACTGGGTTTTATCAGCAGCCAGCAGGGTTGAGCCATAGGCGTTTTTCAGGGTGATGAAGGTGCTGCCGTTCCGTGTGAACCGGAAAAAGCCGTCAGCGGTTACCTTACAGTCGCCTAGGTCGGAAAGGAGGGAGGCGTTTACGCTGTTGCCCACAAAAAAGTTGATGTCGCTCTCTTTTTTCACCGCACTCACAACACTGTTCATCATAAACACATCAAAAAACTTTTCCGGTGTTCGGGTGTTGCCGAAAACCGTGAAACGAAAGCTGTCCTCTCCGGTAAGCTCTGCAGCGGTCTGCTTTGGATCGGGCAGAGCTGCGCCCTTCGGCGGCGTTGCCGCCTCCGCGCCGTCAACAGTGACGGCAAGGTTCGCCGCCACGCCGTCCATGGCCGCGGTGACGATGGTGGAGCCATAGCTCAGAGCCTTCACGGCGTTTCTGTCCATCGCGGCCACAGCGGGATTGAGCACGGTCATCTGCACATCCTTCGGATATATACCGGCGGAGCGTCCCTCGGCGTCGGTGCCGGTCAGCCAGAGAATGGCACTTTCGCCGCCGGACAATTCAATATTTTTCGCGGAAAAGGCCAGGCGGTAGGGCTTATCCAGCACGGTGAGGGTCAACTCGTCGTACAGTCCGCCGCTTTCTGCCCGAATCACGGCGGTGCCGGCGGCGGTGGGATAAAAGCTGTCGTTTTGGATGCTGCCGCTGCCCTCCGTTACCGTCCAGGTGATTTGCTCAGAGGGCACGTCGCCCATCACGCGGCCGTATTGATCCAGCATTTCCAGATGCAGCCAGACAGAGGTGCCGCAAAATACGGCGGTATCATCCCCCACAAGCCGCAGGGCGGAGAGGGCGGGCGGGGTTGTTTCATCGGTCAGAATCCCAATGGAGTTGGTTACGGCGCGCTTGCTGCCGTCTGAGGGCGTATTCACCACTTTCTGCGTGCCGTCCGGCTGCTTCACTGTCATCAGCGTGGAGCCGCCGCCGTCTAGGTTCATGGCGTTGTAGCAGCCGAGGTCTGCCATCAGGTAGCCCAGCTGGGTCATGGTCATGCCCGCGGCGCCGGTGCGGCGGCCGTCAACCGCCACCAGCGTGAGAATTTTGCCGGTTTGGTCGATGCCCACAGCGGAGCGCGGATGCGTACCGGCGATGGTGTGGGAATAGCCGGAGGGGATTTTCCCTTCCACCAAAATCATACCGCCGCCGCCTACGGCGGTTTCGATGTTTTCATAATTCGGTGCGGTGGTAATGCTGAGCGTCACAGCGCTGCCTGTTTGCAGATAGTCGTCTAAAAAGGTGTGCATGCTCAGGTCGCAGGCCAGCACATAGCCGTCCTCCGGGATGGCCACCGGGCCAACATCCCGGTTTTTTGCCGTTACCACGCCGTTTTCAATCACCAGCTCCAGCACGTTGCCCTCAGAGCCGGGGGTTGTTGCGCCCCAGTCCCGGGTGTACATCACAATGCCGGTCATACTGTCATACTTGTTAATGACGGTAATGGGCGCGCTGGCACCGTCCGGAGCGGTTACGGTGAAGCTGTAAGTAAACGGGTTGAAATAGAGGGTATTCTCGCCCTTGGGCTGATAGAGAGCATTCATGTGCTCATAGGCCGCCGGAGAGGTGCGCAGCACACCGTCTGTTATTTCAAGGCCGATGGCGCTGCCACGGCCCGGCTGGCCGGATTTCGGTGAAAAGAAATCAGCGTTTACGGCGGCCAGTGCATCAGATGCGACAGCGGAATCATAAGTATTTTGCAGATAGCTTTTGCCGTTTTCGTGGCTCAGCACGTCAAATTTTAAGTACGGCCGGTTCAGGTCTGCCTGCACCACATGGATATCCTGCCAGCCGTTTTCCAACAGGCGCTGAATGCGGCGATAGGTCACGCCCTGAATCAGCGTTTTCTCCTCAATGGTGACGGAAAGCTCGGCGGCATAGGCCGGCAGTGCGGCAATCAGCAGACAAAAAACGCAAAGCCAGGCTAAACATTTCTTTTTCATGGCGTTCTCCTTGTTTGATTCTTGCGCCCGTGCCGGGCAGAGGGGCGCATCTGCGCCTGAGCCCTTCGGCGCGTTAGTATTGTGTAACGGTTTTTTTCAAATATTGCAGAAATTCCTCCCGCAGGTCAGGGCGTGCCAGAGCAAACTCCACAGTCGCTTCCAGATAGCCCTGCTTAGAGCCCACGTCGTACCGGCGGCCGATGAAGTCATAGGCATAAATGCTTTCCTTGGCGGCTAAAAGACGCAGCGCGTCAGTCAGCTGAATTTCGCCGCCGGCGCCGGGCTGGGTTTCCTCCAGACAGCGGAAAATTTCCGGCGTGATGATATACCGTCCCAGTACGGCCACATTGGAGGGTGCGGTTCCGGGGGCGGGCTTTTCCACCATGTTGCTAACCTGATACATGCGGTCGGCAATTTTCTCGCCCTGAATGATGCCATATTTCGAGGTTTCCGATTCCGGCACCGTCTGCACGCCTAAAATTGTGGACTGATAGTCCTCAAAGCGGCGGATCATCTGCGCCAGGCAGGGTGTCTCTGCGGACACCACGTCATCCCCCAGCAGCACGGCAAAGGGCTCGTTTTCCGCAAAAAACTTTGCACAGTGGATGGCGTGCCCCAGACCCTTAGCCTCCTTTTGGCGAACGTAGTGAATATTCGCCAGGTTGGAAATTTTCTGCAGGGTTTTGAGATAATCCACCTTCCCGCTTTTTTCCAGCTCGGTTTCCAGCTCGTAGGATTTGTCAAAATGGTCCTCAATGGCGCGCTTGGTGCGGCCTGTGATGATTAAAATATCCTCAATGCCGGAGGCGGCGGCCTCCTCCACAATATATTGCAGGGTGGGCTTGTCAACAAGAGGAATCATTTCCTTGGGAATGGCCTTGGTTGCAGGCAGAAACCGGGTGCCCAGTCCTGCTGCGGGAATGACTGCTTTTCTGATTTTCATCGCTTGTCCTCCTAATCTGTTTCGGTTTTTGTCGTCTGCCAGCCGTCAACCTTGTTTTTCATGGCGGTAAAAAGCCGCTGTTTAACGCCGTGGTGCTCATGCTCCAGCTGCGAAAGCAGAGTTTTCACATAGGCGCGCTTGGTGTTGCCGTCGGCCGGACAGTTGTTGCGGACAACCGGCAAACCGGCGCCTGATGCATATTTCCGGATGTCCTTTTCTTCAATATAAATAAAGGGACGGAGCAGTGTGACGTCCATGCGGTCTAAATGGGTCACGGGCGTAAAGCAATTGACGCGTCCCTCAAACAGCAGACTGAGCAAAAAGGTTTCAATCACATCGTCATAATGATGCCCCAGCATAATTTTATTAAGCCCCCGGCTTTTGGCCACGGTGTTCAAAGCGCCGCGGCGCAGATTGGCGCAAAGGGCACAGGGATTTTTCTCCTTGCGGTAATCAAAAACAATCTGCTTAATCTGCGTTTTTTCAATGGTATAGGGAATATCCAGCGACCGGCAGTATGCCGCCAGCGGGGTAAAGTCCATGCCCTCCATGCCCATATCCAGCGTGATGGCCTCCAGATGGAAGGGGGCGGGATAAAACCGCTGCAGGGCATGAGCGGCGGCCAGAACCGTCAGGGAATCCTTGCCGCCGGACAGGCCGACGGCGATCCGGTCGCCGGGCTTAATCATTTGATAATCTTCAATTGCGCGGCGCATCTGGCCTAAAATCCGCTGCATAGTGTGCCTCATTTCTATGTTGTATGTGTTTATTTTATCATACCGTACAAATTTTTTCAACTAAAAAACAACGGTAAGAAAATATTTCAAGGGGTTAGGATTCATTAAAGCGGCAGAATGTCCTCGGCGCTGCAGGCGGCTTTGCCGTCTTTTAGCCGGAGATGAAACCGAGCGCCGGGTGTTAGCTGCGATGCAGATTGCAGCAGGGAGCCGTCCGGCAGACTGGCATAGGTGTAGCCCCGGCTTAAAGCGGCCAGGGGGCTCAAGGCGTCCAGCTTGCCAATTTGAACGGAAAGCCTGTGCTGAAGCTTTTCTGCATAGGCGCAAAGGGCGCGGCGGCTGTTTTCCTGCAGCTTGTCAACCGTTTGCCGCCTGTCGGACAGGCCGGCGGCAAAGCCGGTGAGCGCCGGATGACGGGAGAGCTGCTCGGCCTTAGTGCGGCAAATTTGCAGCCGACGGCGCAGTTCTGCCACGGCGGTGCTCCGTAAGGCGGCAATCTGCTGCTGCTTTTCCGCAGCGTCAGGGACGGCCAGCTCTGCAGCGGCAGAGGGCGTCGGGGCCCGGAGATCGGCAACAAAGTCGGCAATGGTAAAATCGGTTTCGTGGCCGACGGCGGAAATGATCGGGATGTTTGAATCAAAAATCGCCCGGGCAACCACCTCTTCGTTAAAGGCCCATAAATCCTCAATGGAGCCGCCCCCGCGGCCGACAATCATCACATCGCCGATGCGGTGCCGGTTCAGCCGGGCAATGGCCTCGGCAATTTGTGCTGCGGCACCGTCGCCCTGAACGGGGACGGGGAACAGCTTAACAGCCGCCAGCGGCCAGCGACGGCGCAGAATGTTAATAATATCCCGTACAGCCGCGCCGGAGGCGGCGGTGACAACGCTGACCACCTTAGGGTAGGCGGGCAAAGGCTTTTTGGCGGCCGGATCGAACAGTCCCTCTGCCTCCAGCTTCTTTTTCAATCGCTCATAGGCGGCATACAACGCGCCCTCGCCGTCCGGCTCCAGACGGTCGATATACAGCTGATACACACCGCCGGGCTCGTAGACAGAAATCCTGCCTTGGGCCAGCACCTTCATGCCGTCCTCCGGTGCAAAGCGCAGGCTTGCGGCGGCGGAACGGAACATCACGGCCCGCAAAACGGAGCCTTCATCCTTTAAGGTCATGTAGATATGGCCGGAGGGGTGACGCTTGCAGTTGGAGAGCTCACCCTTGATGCAAATATTTTTTAAATAGCCGTTATGCTCAATCACACGGCGGACATAGTGGTTCAGCTGCGATACGCTGACTGTCAGCAGTTCCTGTTCCATGCGGCTTCTCCTTTGCCTAGATAAAAGAGGCCGCGGCCGATACAGTCTGCCGCAGCTCCTTCTCCAATATTTTATTCAGCGGCCTGTGCCTTCAGCACAGAGGCCAAAATGCCGTTTACAAAGGCGCCGGCCTTTTCGGTTTCGTAATCCTTGGCCAGCTGCACGGCTTCGTTGATGGCGATACTGTTTGGGATTGATTCGTCATAGAGAATTTCGCAAATCCCGATGCGCAGCGCGGCCAGACTGACCTTCGACAAACGGGCCAGCGTCCAGCCCTGTGCGTTTGCCTCAATCAGGCCGTCAATTTCCGGCAGATGAGCCAGCGTGGAGCGCACCAGGTTTTCCAGATATTCCTTTTGCCCATCCACCTCGCTCCGATAGGTGTAATACAGCTCCAGCAGCCGGTCAGCGTCCAGCTTTTGGAACTCATGCTCGAAGGTAATGATAAATCCGGCCTCACGGGCCTCTTTTCTGGTCATGGTCATGCTCCTGTCTTTGGTAGTTTACAAAACAAATCCCAGCGCCTCGGTCAGATTTTTGGCGGGGAGAACGCGCAGGCCGTCCGGCACGCGCAGATTTTTTACATTGGCCTGCGGAATCAGGCAGGCCTTAAAGCCCAGCTTTAAAACTTCGGCCAGTCGGCGCTCAATCTGACTGACGGCGCGGAGCTCCCCGGTCAACCCCACCTCGCCGATGGCGGCCAGAGCGGAATCGATGGGGTGTCCGCGGAAGGCGGAGGCTACGGCCAGAGACAGAGCCAGGTCAACAGCAGGCTCATCCAGCCGGATACCGCCCACAATGTTCACATAGGCGTCCTGATTCTGCAGGTTCAGCCCCACGCGCTTTTCCAGCACGGCGATAATCAGATTGACGCGGTTATAATCGATGCCGGTGGCCATACGGCGCGGCATTCCGAAGGCAGAGGGGCAGAGCAGCGCCTGAATTTCGGCCAAAACGGGCCGGGTGCCCTCCATGGTGCAGACAACGGCAGAGCCTGCCGCGTGATCGGGTCGCCCTTCCAGCAGCATGAGGGAGGGGTTTTCCACCTCGCAAAGCCCTGCGTCGGTCATTTCAAAAACACCGATTTCGTTGGTCGAGCCAAAGCGGTTTTTCACAGCCCGCAGAACACGATAGCTCTGGTTGCGCTCGCCCTCAAAATATAACACACAGTCCACCATATGCTCCAACACCTTCGGGCCTGCAATGGCGCCGTCCTTTGTGACATGGCCGACAATGAAAACGGCGGTGCCGGTTTCCTTGGCATAGCGCATAAAGGTCAGGGTTGCCTCCCGCACCTGACTGACACTGCCGGGAGCAGAGGCGATATCCGGGTGATACATCGTTTGAATGGAGTCGATAATCAGCACATCCGGCCGGACGTTTTCCAGCGCGGCTCTGATGGTGGTAATATCGGTTTCAGACAAAACCAAAAAGGAGGGCGGCTCCTTCTGGAGCCTGTCCGAACGCATTTTCAGCTGCTTTTCCGATTCCTCGCCGGACACATAAAGTAAAGTGGCACGCTTGTCCAGATAACCGGCCAGCTGCAGGAGCAGGGTGGATTTGCCGATGCCGGGGTCGCCGCCGACCAAAATCAGCGAACCGCGGACTACGCCGCCGCCCAGCACTCTGTCCAGTTCGCGGCTGCCGCAGGGGAAACGCTCATAATCGGTAACGTCCACCTGATTTAAGCGGGTGGGCTTTGCCGTGTGGGCAGTGGCAGCCGTGCGCGCCGACGCTTTTTCACTGCGTACAATTTCTTCCTCCAGCGTATTCCAGCCGCCGCAGCCGGGGCATTTACCCATCCATTTCGGGGTTTCGTAGCCGCAGGCGGTACAAACAAATTTCGTTTTTGCTTTCACAGTTTTATCCTTTCTGTTTTTGCCTCAGGCGGTTTTAAAAGCGTGTTTTATCAGCTGTGCAAGGCCTCTAGGCGGCCGGCTGTTCGGATTCGGTCGGTGCAGGGTCGGCTGTCGGTTCGGCGCTTCCGGCCGTGGGAACAGCCGTTTCTGCCGCCGGCTCCGCTGCAGGGGGCGTATCGGGCGTCTCGGCTGCGGGGGACGCAGCCGGCGCCGTGCCGATGATTTCAATTCTGTCGCTGGCCACATAGGTGCTTTTTGTCAACAGCTCACTCTTCACCGTGCGGCCGTCTTCCTTTGTGATTTTATATGTATTATAGGAGCTGCCGTTTGAGCCCTTTTGCTCCACCTTCACCGTACCGGCGGGCAGGTCGGGATTCTCCTTCTGCACCAGTCTGGCCGCTGTGGTGCCGGTGCACTCCGTTGAAATTTCAATGGTTCTGTTTTTATTTTTCTTCGTGCCGTAAATGGACACCGCATTCACGCCGCCGCTGGCCGAAGCCACAATTTTAATCGGTGCGTCGGTGTTGTTGGAAAACTGAAAATCAATGCTGCCGTAAGAAACCGTAGCGTCCCGGCCCAAGGGCACATAGGAAACGGGCAGGGAGTGGTTGGTTCTTTGGACAATCCGTAAATCCGACAGAACAACAGCGTTAAACAGCGTGGAGGAAACCTGACAAATGCCGCCGCCGACGCCGGGCTCCACCCTGTTGCCGACATATACGTTGGCGGTGCGGAAGCCGCGCTCAAGGGTTCGGGGGCCCACGGTGCCGTTATAGGAAAAAATATCGCCCGGCGCCAAAACAACCTCGCTGATTTTCTGGGAGGCCAGACTCAGGTTATGGGAACGAGATGTATCGCCCGCGTTATATTTTGAACTGTAGCTGCCCAAAAGATCGGGGAACAGGCTGGCCCGCAGCTGAGACGCCGTGACCTTGGCAGGCGTTGTGGTGATGGGAATTGTAATCACATCGCCGGGGGTTTGATCGATAATTTTCTGCGCCGCCAGCTGGTCAAACTGAACGCCGGGCTTTTCGTCAATGATGACAAGACGCTGATTTTCCACCTTATAGCTGGCGTCCACAGGGTCGCCGCAGATTTCGCTGTGAATGGCGGCGGCGTTAGGCGCAGTGGGCAGAACCTTCTCCAGCTCGACAACAAAAATGTTGTCCGGCAGGGTCAGAGCAGTGGCTTTAAAATCCTCCGCGGCCTTGGCCTGGTTGATGCAGTCGCCCGGGACGCCGCGGGTAATCGTTAACTCCGTTTCGCCAACTGACAGCTGCATGTCCTGACCGGGTTGGTCGACGGCTGCAGCCAGTTCGCGCAGAGCGGCCGCCAGCGCCGCATCGTCACAACGGATGACGGGCGGCAGCGACAAGCCGTCTTTCCTCAGTGCTTTAATTTCCTCTAGGCGCTGCAGGGTGTTGCCGCTGCGGGCAATGCCAAAGGCGCGGTTAACGGTTTTGGAAAGATCAATGTCGGCGCCCAGGGCAGCAAGATCCAGAACCTGCTCCGCGTCGCCACAGCGAAGGGTGACCGATTTTGTCAGCGCGTCGCTGTAACGCTGCGTAACGGCAGCACCGGCTTCCTCAACGGACATGCCGCCCACTTCCACATCACCGATGGAAATGCCGCGGTAGATATGCGGATTATTCAGTTTGGCAATAACCGAAAAAGAAATCGTAAAAAATATCACTGCGAAAAGAATGATTACGGCAAGTAGAATCATCATATTTCTACGAGGTATTTTTGCAATATTTCGTATAATTTGCATGCTATCACTCCTCTAGCTATATTATAAATGGAAAAACTCTATTTGTAAACCATTTTGTTGCAATTTTAACGTGATTTTAATAAAAAAAGGGCTGTTCCTGCACGGATGAGCGGAACAGTCCTTTTTAGGCTGACGCAAAACGACTTGTTTGTGACACCCTCCCTGCGCATCTAGCGATTCAGCAGCCAGATTGCCAGATTCAGGTATCCGGCGAAGGTAATCCACAGCCAATAGGGGAGCATTAAAAACCCTGCCGTGTGGCTGATGCGGTAAAATTTCGCCGTTGCAATGCCCGTTATCAGCCACAGAAGCAGCAAAACCCAGAAGGCTGCAAAGGGAAGATTTAAGCGAAAGAACACAAGGGGCCAGATAAAGCTAAGCACCAAAGACACGGCGTAAAAATTCAGAGCGTCGCGAATGTAAGCCTTGGTAAAGCCCCGTTTAAAAATTAAGTAGCTGGCTATGCCGATTAAGATATACAGCACAGTCCACACCAGGGGAAACAGCCTGCCCGGCGGTGCCAGGGGTGGCTTTTGCAGCGCCGCGTATAATTCCCGGCTGTTCTGAGAGAAAAAGGCGGCCAGACCGCCCAGCGCCAGCGGCAGCAAAACCGCGATAATCAACCGGATGAGACCCTTTGCGTTGATAACCCGAAACGTATTGCCCACAATCGACACCTCTTTTCCGCCGCGGTGGGGCTGCCTGTGCGGCGATGTGATAAAAATCAGCTTTATTAGAAGTATATGCGGGCATTTCCGTGATTATACTGATTTCACGGCGCGCTAATCCAACGGAATGACAATTTCCTGACCGACGGACAGGCCGGCGCTGGGCAGCTTGTTCAGGTACTGCACCTTATCAATGAACAGGCGCAGATCCATGCCGTCGGGCTTATAGGGCTCACAAAGGGTCCACAGGGTGTCGCCGGAATCGGCAGTCAGTGTGACCTCATGCACGCCGTTGTCGGCCAGCGGCGCCAGCGAAAAGGCAAAAATCAGAGCGGCCACCGCGGCCAGAATATATAATTTCATCCGCTGCTCCCTTGCCCGGCGGGCATAGGATACAGTTCTTTTTTTTCTTCTAATTGTTGTCATGACTGTCATCTCCTATTCAGAACTAATGTTCGTAAAATTATTGTATCAGAACAAATGTACGATGTCAAGCCCTTTTTGTAAAAAAAATTAATAACATGCAAAAAGTTGTAAATATAGGTCGGTCTATTTTTTATTTGCTCATTTCTTTTAAATGTGCTATAATCTTTGGTGTATGCAGATGGCATGTTTAAGCTGTAATAAATTTTAAAAAAAGCAGGTGCTTGAAAATGGAGCGCAGAAAAACCAGAGAGATTATGGCCGGCGGTGTGGGCATCGGCGGCCGTTATCCGATATCCGTTCAGTCTATGCTGTGTTCGCCTAACGGTGATTTTGAAGCGGCTCTTAGGCAGTCGGAGGCTCTTTGTGCGGCGGGCTGTGATTTAATCCGTCTGGCGGTGATTGATGAGAGCAGTCTTGCGGTGATCCGGCGGCTGAAGGCGGCGCTGACGGTGCCGCTGGTGGCGGATATTCAGTTTGATTATCGCCTGGCGCTGGGCGCTATGGAGGCCGGCATTGACAAGATTCGCTTAAATCCCGGCAATATCGGCAGTGCCGACCGGGTTCGGCAGGTGGTGGAAAGGGCGAAGGAGCGGCATATTCCCATTCGGGTGGGGGTGAATGCGGGCTCTTTATCGAAGGCAGCGCTGGAGAAATACGGTGCGCCCTGCCCTCAGGCTTTGGTGGAGGAGGCCATGGGGCAAATCGGGCTTTTAGAGGCCTGCGGCTTTTATGATATTGCCGTTTCCCTGAAGGCGTCCTCTGTGCCCATGATGATTGAAAGCTATCGCTTGATGGCGGACAAAACCCCCTATCCGTTGCATTTGGGGGTCACGGAGGCAGGGACGGCCTTTGGCGGTACGGTGAAATCCGCCGTGGGCATCGGCGCGCTGCTGTCGGAGGGGATTGGCGACACCATCCGTGTATCGCTGACTGCCGATCCTGTGGAGGAGGTGCGGGCGGCCAGAGAAATTCTGGCTGCGCTGGAGCTGCGGCAGGATCGTGCCCGATTGGTTTCCTGCCCCACCTGTGCCCGTTGCAGCGTCAATTTAATCGGCATTGCCAACCGGGTGTCAGAACGATTGGATGAGATTAAAACGCCGTTGAAAATTGCCGTGATGGGCTGTGTGGTTAACGGCCCGGGTGAGGCACGGGACGCGGATATCGGCATTACCGGCGCCGCCGGTGAAGGGCTTATATTTAAGGGCGGACAGGTGATCCGCCGTGTGCCGGAGGCGGAGATTGTGGACGCCCTGTTTGAGGAGCTGGATAAAATGGGCGCCTTGTAAGGCCTTGTTTTCGGTTGTTTAGACAAATGGGAATTTGAAATATATTGGAAGGATAGTATGGCGGATTTATTATATACGCTGGCCGGGGACGAGCTGGCAGGTGCCATGGACGGCGCGGAGCTGACCCGGTTTCAGATTTTTAAAAAGGAAAGAAAGGTTCATATTGCGCTGCAAAGCCGCCGGGTGATCGGCCACGGGGTGCTGGAACGCTTTTGCGAAAAGATTAAAAGTGGCTATCAGCTTACAGACGTTGAGCTGGACGTGACGTATCAGCCGTCGGTGCTGACGGCGGACAGCGTCGATACGGTTTACGAAAACCTGCAGGCAGAGGTTTTCCGCAAGCTGCCTGCTGCCCGGGGCATTTTGCTGAACAGCCGCGCCGCCTTGGAGGACGGCCGCTTTGTGGTTCATTTAAAGTTCGGCGGGGAAAAGACGCTGGCAGATAACGGCGTAGCCAAGCTGCTGGAAAATCAGCTGCGCGGGGTGTATCACGCGGCGATGCCGGTGGCCTTTTGCAACGATTCCGTTTCGGCGGACGAGGTTTTTGAGCGGCTGGAAAGCCAGCGGGCAGAGCTGGTTCGGGATGCGGCAGAGGCGGCTGCGGCGGCAGATGTTGCCGCGGCTAAGCCGGTTGTGCAAAAAAGAGAGAAGCCGGACACGCCGGAGGATTTGCTTTTGGGCAAGCCCTTTGGCGGCGATTTGACCCCCATTGCGGAGATAGACGAAAACAGCGGCCGGGTCATGGTTGAAGGGCGCGTGATTGCCCACGAGACCCGGGAACTGAAAAATAAAAAAACGCTTTTGGAGCTGTATGTTGCCGATCAGGAAAGCTGTATCATCTGCAAGGCCTTTTTAAGCGAGCAGCAGTTTGAGCCCTTAAAGGGCAGCCTGAAAAAGCTGAGTGGCGTGCGGATTGCCGGGACGGCGCAGTATGACACCTACGCGAAAGAGGTTGTCATCATCATCCGGGACATGATGAAGGCCGAGCTGAAAATCCGGCCGGATCACGCGGAGGAAAAGCGGGTGGAGCTCCATGCCCATACCTCTATGTCGGCGGAGGATGCCATCGCAAAGCCTAAGGAGCTGATCGCCCGGGCGGCAGCCTGGGGGCACAAGGCCATTGCCATTACCGATCACGGTGTTGTACAGGCCTATCCCGAGGCCTTCGACGCCGGAGAAAAGCACGGCATTAAAATTATTTATGGCATGGAGGCCTATTTAGTGACCGATGACGTGACCTTTGTTTCTAATGAAAAGGCCATGCCCCTCTCCGGCGATTTTGTGGTGTTTGACATTGAAACCACCAGCCTGTCCGCCCGGTACGGCGAGATTATTGAAATTGCCGGTGTGAAGGTCTCCGGCGGCAAAATGACCGATCAGTTTTCCCGCTTTGTTAAGACGCGGCAGCCGATTCCCTATCATATTACGGAGCTGACCAACATTTCCAACGATATGGTGCGGGAGGCGGATCCCATTGAAACGGTTCTGCCGGATTTTCTGG
This sequence comes from uncultured Oscillospiraceae bacterium, assembly GCA_964447945.1. Taxonomy (GTDB): domain Bacteria; phylum Bacillota; class Clostridia; order UBA1381; family UBA9506; genus UMGS755. The sequence goes on along the minus strand of CAYUUO010000002.1, from coordinate 29,174 downwards.
ACTTTTGTGCCGGGTGCGTTCTGGTTGCGCATAACGCCGGCTTTGACGTGGGCTATATTAAAAAGAAGGCAGAGGTTCTGGGGCTGCCCTTTGATTTTTGCAGTATCGATACTTTAATGCTCAGCCGCAGGCTGTTAACAGCGCTGAAAACCCACCGCCTAAATCGAGTGGCCAAGCACCTGGGCTTTGCCTTTGAGGGACACCACCGGGCGATTAACGACGCGGAGGTGACAGCCCGGATATTCCTGCATTTTCTGGAGCTTTTATCCGGACTGGATATTCAGGACGTGACGGAAATTAACAGCCGCCTGTGGGAGGACAGCCTGAAAAAATATAACGAAACCTATCATGCGATTATTCTGGTGCGGGACATGACCGGCCTGAAAAACCTGTATAAGCTGGTGTCGGCCTCCCATCTGGATCATTTTTATAAACGGCCGCGGATTTCCAAGGCCTTGTTTGACGCACACCGGGAGGGGCTTTTGCTGGGCAGCGCCTGCGAGGCGGGGGAATTGTATCAGAAAATGCTCCACGGCGCGACCGAGGCGGAGCTCCGGGAGATTGCCGCTTACTATGATTATCTGGAAATTCAGCCCTTGGGGAACAACGAGTTCATGATTCGGAATCACATGGTTTCCGGCAAGGAAGAGCTGCGGGACATGAACCGTGCCATTGTTGCCCTGGGCGATGCTTTGGGCAAGCGGGTGGTGGCGGCCTGCGATGTTCACTTTTTAGACGCGGCGGACGAGATATACCGGCGGGTGCTGCAAACGGCCAAGGGCTATGACGACGCAGGACAGCAGGCGCCGCTTTTTCTGCGCACCACGGAGGAAATGCTGGCAGAGTTTTCCTATCTGCCTGCGGACAAGGCATATGAAATTGTGGTGACAAATTCCAACCTGATTGCAGAGGAAATCGGCGAAATCCGGCCCATCCCCAAGGACACCTATCCGCCTGAAATGCCCGGCGCCACGGAGGAGCTGCAGGAGTTGTCCTACGGCAAGGCGCATGAGCTGTATGGCGAGGAGCTGCCGCCGCTTGTTAAGGAACGGATGGAAAAGGAGCTTGTGCCGATTATTAAATACGGCTTTTCCGTTATGTATATGATTGCCCAGAAGCTGGTGACAAAATCCCTGTCGGACGGGTATCTGGTTGGCTCCCGTGGCTCGGTGGGTTCCTCCTTTATCGCCTACCTATCGGGCATTACGGAAATCAACTCCCTGCCGCCCCACTATCTTTGCCCCAAATGCAAAAACGTGGAGTTTATTCTGGACGGCAGCTATAGCATGGGTGCGGATATGCCGGACAAGGTTTGCCCGGTCTGCGGCACCACATATAAAAAGGATGGCTATGACATTCCCTTTGAAACCTTTTTAGGCTTTGACGGTGACAAGGAGCCGGATATCGACCTGAATTTCTCCGGTGAATATCAGAGCGTCGCCCATAAATATACGGAAACCCTTTTCGGCGAGGGCAATGTGTTCCGGGCGGGCACCATCGGCACGCTGGCGGAAAACACGGCTATGGGCTATGTTAAAAAATATGCGGAGGCCACCGGCATCAGCCTGACAAAGGCACAGATGAAGCGGCTTTCGCTGGGGCTTGAGGGGGTTAAGCGCACCACAGGCCAGCATCCCGGCGGCGTTATGATTGTCCCCCGGGCCAATGAGGTTTATGAGTTCACGCCGATTCAGCATCCGGCCAACGACACGGAAAGCGATATTATCACCACCCATTTTGATTATCATTCCATCAGCGGCCGGCTCCTGAAGCTGGATATTCTGGGGCACGACGATCCCAGTGTCATTCGTATGCTGGAGGATCTGACGGGGCTTAACGCCCGGACAATTCCCATTGACGACAAGCCCACCATGAGCCTGTTTACCGGCACGGAGGCTCTGGGCGTTAAGCCGGAGGACATTGGCAGCGAGGTGGGCACCTTTGCCGTGCCGGAGTTCGGCACCCGGTTTGTCCGGCAGATGCTGCTGGACACAAAGCCCACCACCTTCAGTGAGCTGATCCGGATCAGCGGTCTGTCCCACGGGACGGACGTTTGGACGAACAACGCCCAGGATTTGGTGCGGGCCGGAACGGCCACACTGCCGGAGGTTATCTGTACCCGTGATGATATTATGCTGTATCTGCTGCAGCATGACCTGCCGCCTTTAACCTCCTTTAAAATTATGGAAAAGGTGCGTAAGGGCAAGGGTCTGGCGCCGGAGGATGAGGAGCTGATGCGGGAAAAGAAGGTGCCGGAATGGTACATTGCCTCCTGTAAAAAAATTAAGTATATGTTCCCCAAGGCGCATGCCGCGGCCTATGTGACCATGGCCTTCCGCATTGCGTATTTTAAGGTACATTATCCGGTTTCCTTTTATATTGCCTATTACACCGTCCGCGCCACGGATTTTGACGCGGAGCGGATGCTGGGCGGCAAGGAGCGGGTGATGGCGGCCATGCGGGAGATTGAATCCAATCCGGACGCCACCCAGAAGGAAAAGAACGTGATGACGATTCTGGAGGTCTGCAACGAGATGTATGCCCGGGGGATTGAATTTTTGCCGGTGGATTTATATGCATCCCATCAGACGAAATTTTTAGAGGAAAACGGTGCGATCCGGCCGCCTTTAAACACCATTGCCGGTGTTTCCGATGCGGTGGCGGAGGCCATTTGCCAGGCCAGAAGCGAGGGGCCGTTTTTATCCGTGGAGGACTTTAAAAAGCGGGCGAAAATCGGCAACGCCATTATCGATAAGCTAAAGGAGTTTCACGTTTTGAAGGATATTCCCGATACCAATCAGGTCAGCCTGTTCGACATGGGATAAGGGACTTTTGCGACCCGTCCGGCGGGTAATGACCCGGCGGGCACCCCGGAAAGGAAAGGAGAGTCAGCAATGAAGCGCAGCCTGTTTTTCTGTATGGCCGCCCTGATGGCGGGCATTTATGCGGCTTGCCTGATTCCCGATTGCCTGCCTGTGCCGCTGCTTTTTCTGGGGGCGTGGATTCTTTTTGTGTCCTTGTTTTTTACCAAGGGCGGACGGCTTCCCTTTTTTATGATTCTGTTCTTTCTGGCCGGCGCCTTCCATTTAAAGAATGCCGATGACATAACCAAACGGCCGCTATACCCTTACCTACAGGAATATGTAACGGTCACGGCCGACGCGGCGTCCGAGCCGGTTTATAACGAGCAGAACGGCAGCAGCCGGGTAACGGCCCGTCTGCGCCGGGTTTCCTTTTTAGATGAAGAGCTGGAGCCGGACGAAACCGTTTATCTGACCATTCCCGCAAAAGAGCCGGTGCCCCGGTTCGGCCAGCGGTTTACGGCCGTTTGTCTGTTTGATCTGCCCCGGGACGCCATGAACCGGGGCGGCTTTGACTATGCCCTGCATTTAAAATCCAAGGGTATCTTCTTCAGGGGCACGGCGGAGCGGGGAACGCTGACGGTTACAGGCGATTTTCCGCTGTCTGCGGCAGACAGGCTATACCGGCTGAACCGCCGGTGCGGACGGGTGCTGGCCCGGCAGCTGCCGCCGGATGCGGCCGCCGTGCTGCAGGCTATGGTGCTGGGAGACAGCAGCGCTATGTCCGAGGAGCTGCGCAGCTGTCAGCAGGTCAGCGGCCTGTCCCATGTGATGTCGGTGTCCGGTATGCACATTTCCACCCTGGTGTCAGTCCTTTACGTTTTGTTCGCCGTTTTGAACCGCAATAAATATAAGTACATATGGCTGACCGGCGGCCTGATTTTGTTTTTTATGTTTTTTACCGGGGCATCACCGTCGGTCATGCGAGCCTGCATCATGGGCATTTTGGTGCTGGTGGCGCAGGTTTTCCGCCGCCAGGCAGATCCGCTGACCTCGCTGGCGGCAGCGGCGGGCATAATTGTCCTTGCCAATCCGCTTGCGGCCTTTGATGCGGGCTTTATGCTGTCCTTTGCGGCAATGCTGGGGCTTTTGCTGCTGACGGATCCGCTGAAAAAATGTCTGCTGCGCCTCTTTTGCCTGGAGGATAGCACCGGGGCGGCGCCGCGGCTGGCGTCCGGCATGCTGACCTATTTGGCGGTGACCTTCAGCGCCCAGCTGTTCCTTTTGCCGGTGGTCTCCTGGATTTTTGGCTACACAACGCTGTGGGGCTTTGTTGCCGGCCTTTTGGCTGCGCCTCTGGAGCCGGTGATGCTGGTCGGCGGTCTGCTGATCAGCTTTTTGGGGTTGATTCATCCCGCGGCGGCAGCACTGGTGTCCGGGTTTACCTATCCCTTCGTCAAGCTGTTTTTGCTCATTGTATATACCTTTGGTCACCTGAAACGGGGGCTGATGACCATCGGCGCGTTTACGGCCTTTGGTGTTTATGTTTACGGTCTTAGCCTTTTCCTCTTTGAACGGCTGCTGCGGAAAAAATTCCGCCAGTGTTTAGTGCCGGCGCTGTCTTTGCCGGTTCTGCTCTGTGTTTATCTGGTCTTTTCGGCGCTGCCCGGTGAAACGGCGCAAATTACCTTTATTAATGTAGGGCAGGGGGACTGCACCCTGCTGCGGCTGCCCCGGGGCGTGAATATGCTGATAGACGGCGGCGGCACGCCCTCACATCAGGGCGATTATGACGTAGGCGGTCAGATTGTGCTGCCCTATCTGCGAAAGGCGGGCGTCCGGCGGCTGGATTACGTCGTTGCCAGTCATCCTCATGAGGATCATATCCGGGGTCTTACGTCGCTTTTGGATTCTGTTCCGGTGGAAAGGGTGGTTGTGCCTGCCGGCTTCCGTGAAGATGCGGCCGGTGCGGCGTTTCTGCAAAAGGCCGCGGAGCGGCAGGCGGCTGTCAGTGAGCTTACGGCGGGCGATATGCTTTCCCTGTCGGCAGACTGTACCATAAAGGCGCTGCTGCCGGATACCCAATGGCTGGCGGCGGCGGACAATGAAAACGATAAATCTCTGGTGCTGCAGTTCCAATTCGGCCGGAACACGGCGCTGTTTACCGGTGACTTGGAAACGGCGGGCGAAGAACGACTGGTCAGACAGACGCAGGCCGAGGGCAGGACAGGCATTTTAAAGGCGGGTCATCACGGCTCCGTCACATCGACAACAGACGCGTTTTTAGATTGGGCCGAGCCGCAATATGCCTACATACCCTGCGGACAAAATAATTTCGGCCATCCGGCGCCGGAAACGCTGGAGCGGCTGGCGGCTCACGGCGTTACGGTCTATCGGGCGGATAAGGACAAGGATGTGACCTTTGTGCTCAGCAAAACCGGCATTAGGTCAATACGAAAGGGCGGATCGGATTATGATGAAAATTGAAGAACTGAAACAGATTATTAAGGGACAAAAACCGGCGCCCCGGGTGTTTTTGCTTTGGGGCGAGGAGGCGTTTCTGCGGGCGCATTATAAAAAGCAGCTGGTCAGCCTGCTGGCGCCGGAGACCATGGAGGAGCTGAATCTGTTCCGATTCGACGGCAAAGGCTACCGGCTGGATGAGGTGGATGAGGCCATGGAGGCCTTGCCGGTTATGGCGGACAGAAAGCTTTTAATTTTTACGGACTCCCTGATTTTCAAGCCCGACGGCCGGACGGGGGCCAAGGCGGAATATCGCGAATACTGGGCAAAGCGGCTTCAGGATATTCCGGACTATGTTTCGGTTATTTTTGACGAACGGGAAGTTGATAAGCGCAGTGCCCTTTTAAAGCAGGTGGACAAGGCGGGTGCCTGTGTGGAGCTTGCCTACATGAGCGAGGAGGAAATGGTGCGCTGGACGGTGCGGCTGTTTGGCACCCTTGGCAAGCAGATTGAGACAGGGGACGCCCGCTATTTAAATGAAATTACCCAGGCGGGCATGATGGCCGTCCGGCGTGAGGCGGAAAAGCTGGCGGCCTATGCCGGTGACCGGCCGCAGGTCACGCGGGAGGATATTAACGCGCTGGTAACGCCGGAAATGGAGGGCCGGGTTTTCGATATGGCGGCGGCCATGCTGCGGCGGGACGCTGACACGGCGCTGCGCCTTTTAGAGGAGCTGTTTGCCTTAAAAACCGACCCGAACCAGATTCTGGCCGCCATTATTTATAACGCGGACAAGCTGCTGGAAACCAAATTGCTGGCATCAGACGGCGCGGATAAGGCACAAATTATGTCTAAATTGAAAATTAGTCCCTTTGCGGCGAGTAAATTTATGCGGGACAGTGCAAAATATTCCGTGAAGCAGCTCAGCGACTTTGTGACCCGGCTGGCGGAAACAGATGGCTACATTAAATCGAACTCCATTGACAATGACATATTGGTCAGTCTGCTGGTTTCAGAGTTTTCAACATCTAAATGATTGTAAATCAACAGGTCATAAAAAATTCATAATTTAAGACTTGACAATTAGTGTAAAACGTGCTATCTTATTATTAGCACTCAGAGAGATAGAGTGCTAACAACGGGGTGGATGATATGGATATGAATGAAAGAAAGAAAAAAATCCTTCATTCAATCATAAATGAATATATCAAAAGCGCCGAGCCAATCGGCTCCCGGCATGTGGCCAAAAGCTTGGATATTGGTTTATCCAGCGCCACCATCCGTAACGAAATGGCGGATTTGGAGGAAATGGGCTACTTAGAGCAGCCTCACACGTCGGCCGGACGGATTCCTTCCGATAAGGGCTACCGTTTGTATGTGGATTCGCTGATGAACGACTACGAGCTGACGGTGAACGATCTGACGGCGCTGGGCGGCGTGCTGGAATGGAAGCTGGGGCAGATTGATAAAATTATCAAGCGAGCCTCGGTGATCCTTTCGGAGCTGACGCATTACACGGCCGTGCTGACAACGCCTGAAATGAAGCGGGGCGCCATTAAAACCGTGGAGCTTGTGCCGGTGGACAGCACCTCCGCGCTGATTATTCTGGTGACCAATGAGGGCGTGATGAAACACAAGCGTGTTCTGTTGCCGCCGGGGGCAGACAGTGAGTTTATTCACAGCTTTTCCAATCTGCTGCGTGAAAAGCTTGCCGGGCTGACACTGGATGAGATCAGCGCCGCGAAAATCAGCGAAATCCGCCGCGCCATGCAGGCACACTTCGAGCTTTTGTTTCCGGTTCTGGATTTTATTGCAGATATTATCGACGATGTTCGGGCGGAAACAGAGGTCTTTACCAGCGGTGCTACCAATATTTTAAACTACCCCGAATTTAGCGACGTCCGGCTGGCAAAGGAGTTTTTAGAGTTTTTAGACGATAAAAGCGCCGTGGCAGAGCTTCTGCAGTCGCAGGCGGAGAATCAGCCGGAGCGGAAGGGCGGCGGGATCACCGTCCGAATCGGCCGGGAGAACGATTTGGACATTATGCAAAAGTCCAGCGTGATTTCGGCAAACTATTATGTGGGCGATAAGGTGATGGGTCGGCTGGGTATCATCGGTCCCACCCGAATGGATTACCCGAAAACCATTGCCAAAATCAAAAAAATTTCAGCCATGCTGAACCGGCTTTTGTATGAGCTTTATATTGACGAGGACTGACAGGGAAAGGAATGGTTAAGACGTGAGCAGTGATAAAAAGAAAGGGGCCGCTGAACAAGAGGCGCCGGAGCAGGAACTGAAACAGGAACAGGAACTAAAACAGGAACAGGAACTAAAACAGGAGCAGGCGGCGGAGCAGCCCGAAGCCGCGGCAGAGACTGCGGCAGAGGCCGCGGAGGAAACAGCAGACAGCGCCCTGCAAAAAAAATATGACGAATTATATGACAAGCACCTGCGTACGCTGGCGGAATATGAAAATTACAAGCGGCGCACCCAAAAGGAAAAGGATGAGCTCTATGTTACCGCTCAGGCGGATACGGTGGCCGGCCTTTTGCCGGTGCTGGATAATCTGGAGCGTGCCGTGGAGGCGGCGGAGGCTTCGCCCCTTGCGGAGGGTGTGCAGATGGTGCTGAAGCAGCTTCTGGAAATTTTCTCTAAGCTGGGCGTCAGCGAAATTGAAGCCGTGGGCAGTCCGTTCGATCCCAACCTGCACAACGCGGTGATGCATGTGGAGGATGAAAGTCTGGGTGAAAACATTGTGGCAGAGCAGTTTGCCAAGGGTTATAAGCTCAAGGACAAGGTCATCCGGCATTCTATGGTTAAGGTAGCCAATTAGGCGCAAAAGCGCCATAATAGCGGCAAGCAGCCGCGCATATAAATATTATTAAGTTTTTTTACATTATCAGGAGGTAATGATCATGGCAAAAATCATCGGTATAGACTTAGGAACAACAAATTCCTGCGTAGCGGTTATCGAGGGCGGCGAGCCCACGGTCATCCCCAACGCAGAGGGCGGCAGAACCACCCCGTCGGTGGTAGCCTTTTCTAAAGAGGGCGAGCGCTTAGTGGGTCAGGTGGCAAAACGGCAGGCGATTACCAACCCCGACCGCACCATCAGCTCCATCAAGCGTGATATGGGCACCGGTAAAAAGGTGGAAATTGACGGCAAGTCCTATTCACCGCAGGAAATTTCTGCAATGATTCTGCAAAAGCTGAAGGCGGACGCAGAGGCCTATTTGGGCGAGCCGGTTTCTCATGCGGTTATCACCGTACCGGCCTACTTTAACGATTCTCAGAGACAGGCCACCAAGGATGCGGGCAAAATTGCCGGTCTTGAGGTGCAGAGAATTATCAACGAGCCGACAGCGGCAGCGCTGGCCTATGGCATGGATAAGGAAAGCGACCAGAAAATCATGGTCTATGACTTAGGCGGCGGTACCTTCGACGTATCCATTTTGGAGCTGGGCGACGGTATCTTTGAGGTGCTGGCAACAAGCGGTAACAACCGTTTGGGCGGCGATGACTTTGACCAGAGAATCATTGATTATCTGGCAGAGGAATTTAAAAAGGAAAACGGCATTGACTTAAAGGCCGATAAAATGGCTCTGCAGCGGCTGAAGGAAGCGGCGGAGAAGGCAAAAATTGAGTTGTCCGGTGTTACCACCACCAACATCAACCTGCCCTTTATCACGGCAGACGCCTCCGGCCCCAAGCATTTGGACATCACCTTAACGCGGGCTAAGTTCGACGAACTGACCCACGATTTGGTTGAGGCCACCATGGAGCCGACCCGGAACGCACTCCGCGATGCCGGTCTGTCTGCCGGTGACATCGACAAGGTGCTGCTGGTCGGTGGTTCTTCCAGAATCCCGGCTGTTCAGGAGGCCGTTAAAAAGATCACAGGCAAAGAGCCCCACAAGGGCATTAACCCCGATGAGTGCGTGGCCATTGGTGCTTCCATTCAGGGTGCGGTGCTGTCCGGTGACGTCAGCGGCATTGTCCTTCTGGATGTTACGCCCCTGTCTTTGGGTCTTGAAACCCTGGGCGGTGTGTTCACCAAGCTGATTGAGCGGAACACCACCATCCCCACCAAGAAATCGCAGATCTTCTCAACGGCGGCCGACGGTCAGACCAGCGTGGAGGTACACGTGCTGCAGGGTGAACGTGAGATGGCGGCCTATAATAAAACACTGGGTAAGTTCCATCTGGATAATATCCCCGCCGCGCCCCGTGGCGTTCCTCAAATCGAGGTAACCTTCGATATTGATGCCAACGGCATTGTGCATGTATCCGCTAAGGATTTAGGCACGGGCAACGAACAGGAAATCACCATTACGGCCAGCACCAATCTGTCAGACGATGAGATTGATAAGGCTGTGAAGGAGGCAGAAAAGTTCGCGGCCGAGGATAAGAAAAAGAAGGAAGAAATTGACACGCGCAACAACGCCGATTCACTGGTATATCAGAGCGAGAAATCCTTAAAGGAGCTGGGCGATAAGGTTGACGCGGCGGATAAAGCGGCGGTAGAGGCTGAAATCGCCAAGGTGAAGGAGGCCTTAAAGGGCACTGACACCGAGGCCATTAAAAAGGCAACGGAGGCGCTGTCTGCCAAGTTCTATGAGGTGAGCGCCAAGGTTTATCAGGCGGCTAATCCCCAGCAGGGTGGCCCTCAGGATCCCCAGGGTCCTGCGGCGGGCGGCCAGGCGCCCAATAACGGCGGCGACGGCGATGTTGTTGACACAGATTATGAGGTAGTAGACTAAGCGGTAAGCGAAGAAAATCGGCCGGGGGCGGCAAACCGCCCTGGCCTGTCAGAGGGAGTTGAAACCGATGAGGCGTTCGACTCCCTTATGCCTGTTTTGTGAGGGTGAAGAAGTAAATGGCAGAAAAAAGAGATTATTATGAAGTATTAGGCGTGGATAAAAGCGCAAGCGCGGAGGAGATTAAAAAGGCTTACCGGAAAATGGCCAAGCAGTATCATCCCGATCTGCATCCTGACGACAAGGAGGCAGAGGCCAAATTCAAGGAGGTCAACGAGGCCTATGAGGTGCTGTCTGACGCGGAAAAAAAGCAGCGCTATGACCAGTTCGGCCACGCGGGCGTTGACCCCAATTTCGGAGCCGGCGGCTATAGCGGCGGCTTTGACGGCGGTTTTGATATCGGCGATATTTTCGAAGGCTTTTTCGGCGGCGGTGCCGGCTTTGGCCGGGGCGGCGCGCGCCGGAACGCACCGAAGCGCGGTGCGGATTTAGAGGCGGAGGTTACTATTAGCTTTGAAGAAGCCGCCTTTGGCTGTGAAAAGGAAATTCATTTATATAGAACGGAGTTTTGCCCCGATTGCGACGGCAGCGGCGCCAAGGCGGGCAGCGAGGTAACAACCTGTACGGCCTGCGGCGGCAGCGGACAGGTTCGGAGCACCCAGCGCACCATTTTAGGGAATATGTCCACGGTGAGCACCTGTACGGCCTGCGGCGGCAAGGGCAAAATTGTGAAGGAGCCCTGCGGCAAATGCGCCGGCAAGGGCAAAATCAGAAAATCCAGAACCATTAAGGTTAAGATACCGGCCGGGATTGATAACGGCCAGAGCATATCCCTGTCCGGACAGGGCAATGTGGGAGATAAGGGTGCGCCGTCCGGCAATTTGTTCGTCACGGTGACCGTGCGGCCTCACGACCTGTTCCAGCGCAGCGGCGCCGACGTTATGTGCGAGGTGCCCATCACCTTTGTGCAGGCGGCGCTGGGTGCGGAGCTGGAGGTGCCGACCTTAGACGGCAAGGTGAAATATACCATTCCGGAAGGTACGCAGACCGGCACTGTGTTCCGGTTAAAGGGCAAGGGGATTCCCATGCTGCGCCGGAGCGGCCGCGGGGATCAGTATGTGAAGGTAACAGTGGAGGTACCCACCCATTTGTCAGCCAAGCAAAAGGAGTTGCTGCGTAATTTTGAAGGTGGCTTAAAGGGGAACAACCACACCAAGCAAAAGAGCTTTTTTGAAAAAATGCGCGGCAATAGCGGAAAGGGTTGATGTCAATGCTGTTTATCTATAACGAAAGCACAGATCCGTATTTTAATCTGGCGGCGGAGGAGTTTTTAGTCAAGGAGCTGAATGAGGAGATTTTTATGCTCTGGCGGAACGATAACACCATCGTCGTCGGGCGGAACCAGAACACCCTGTCGGAAATTAACTATGAATACGTCCGCGAACACGATATCCGTGTTGTCCGGCGCATGTCCGGCGGCGGCGCGGTATTTCACGATATGGGCAACATTAATTTTACCTTTATTGTCAATTCCGGCGATGATTTCAGCAACTATCAGAAGTTTACAGAGCCGGTCATCAGTTTTTTGAAGTCGCTGGGCGCAGACGCCCGGCTTCGCGGCCGGAACGATTTGGTGATTGAGGATCGGAAAATATCCGGCAATGCGCAGTATATGTATAAAAACCGGGTGCTCCATCACGGCACGCTCCTCTACAGCGCGGAGCAAAGTCAGATTGCCGACGCTCTCCGGGTTTCCGAGGATAAAATAAAAACCAAGGGGATTAAGTCAATCCGGAGCCGGGTGACAAACATCAAGCCCTATCTGTCCGAGCCCCTTTCGCCGGAGGAGTTTATCCGCCGGTTTGCGGATTTTGTGACTAAAAACACGTCGGATTGTCAATACTATGATCTGAGCGTCCATGAGGCGGATATCCGGCGGCTGCGGGATGAAAAATATGCCACCTGGGACTGGAACTTCGGCTATTCGCCCACCTATGCCTTTACCCGCCGCCAGCGGTTTCCCTTTGGCGGCGTGGAGGTACATATGGACATCGGCGAGCAGTCGGTGATTAAAAGCGTCAAACTGTTCGGCGACTTTTTCTCCAAGGAGCCGCTTGAGGGCTTAGAGGCTGCCCTGAGCGGTGTGCGCCATGAGCCGGAGGCCATTTCGGCGGCGCTGTCGGGGCTTGAGGTTTCTGACTATATTCAGGGCATGACCCAAGAGGAATTTATTAAATTGCTGTTTTAGGAGGCTGTTCATGTATCAGAAGGAAAGCGGCTGGAAGGCGGCGGACGGGGCTCTGCGGGAGCGAATCTTCCGTTTTTCAGAGGGCTATAAGGATTTTTTAAACACAGGGAAAACAGAGCGTCTGGCGGTCAGCGAGGCACTGCGTCTGGCAGAAGCCAACGGCTTTAGCGATTTAGAGAAAAAGGAAACGCTGCAGCCGGGAGATAAGGTCTATTTTGTCAATCGGCACAAAAATGTTTTTCTGGCGGTGATTGGCCGGGAGGCAGCAGAGGCCGGGATTCATTTCGTCATTGCCCACATTGATTGTCCCCGGGTGGATTTAAAGCAGAATCCGGTTTATGCAGATGCGGGTCTGGCTCTCTTTAAAACCCACTACTACGGCGGGATTAAAAAATATCAGTGGACGGCTATTCCTCTGGCGCTGCATGGCGTTGTTATCACCAAGAGCGGCAAGCGGGTGCAGGTGAGCATCGGCGACAAGCCCGGTGACCCGGTTTTGTGTATTACAGACCTGCTGCCCCATCTGGCCACAGACCAGATGCAGAAAAAGGCAACGGAAATCATCGGCGGCGAAGCGCTGAATATCCTGGCGGGCAGTCTGCCGGCTGAGGATGCGGAAAAAGATGCGGAAAAGGCGGCGCTTTTAGCGCTTTTGTCGGAGCAATACGGCATTTGTGAGGAGGATTTCCTCAGCGCGGAGCTGGAGGCTGTGCCGGCCTTCCCGGCACGCGATTTGGGTCTTGACAGAAGCCTGGTGGCGGCTTACGGACAGGATGACCGGGTTTGTGCCTATACGGCCTTGCAGGCAATTTTCGAAACGGAAGCGCCTGAGAAAACGGCGGTTTGCGTCCTGACGGACAAGGAAGAAATCGGCAGCATGGGTAACACCGGCATGCGTTCGGCCTTTTTTGAATATGCTGTCGCCCTCCTGCTTGAAAAAACAACGGGACGGTACAATGAGCTGATGCTGAAACGAACCTTCCGTCATTCTAAATGCTTGTCTGCCGATGTCAGCGCCGGGGTAGATCCCACCTGGCCGGAGGTGCATGACAAGCTGAATGCGCCGTATATCGGCCGCGGCGTTGTGCTGACCAAGTACACCGGTTCCCGGGGTAAGTCCGGCACTTCGGACGCCAATGCGGAATTTATGTATGAAGTTCGCCGCTGCTTTGACGAGGGCAACGTGTTTTGGCAGAGCGGTGAGCTGGGCAAGGTGGATTGCGGCGGCGGCGGCACCATCGCCCAGTATGTGGCGAATCTGGATGTTGAGGTTGTGGACTGCGGCGTACCGCTGCTTTCCATGCACGCACCGCTGGAGGTGGCCTCCAAGCTGGATATCTATATGGCTTATCAGGCATATCGGGCGTTTTATGCGGACAAAGCCCAGTAATAAGAACACTCCCAAAGGGCTGTCGCATTTAGCGCAGACCGCTTTAAGGCAAATAATACAGATTAAACGCCAGATAAAGAAAATAAAAAGTATTTTTGAGGTTGGGGCTGTCGACTTTATGCGACAGCCTCTTTTCGTTACACAATGTCGGAGCAAAGCGAACTTTGCCAAGATTTCGCGCCGCAGGCGCATAAATCGCCAAAAGGTGTTAGCGACAGCGAGCCGTTGCGAGGGCGCTTTGGGCCGAGCAGGAGAGCCGAGCGTGACTTTTGGCGAAAAAGGAGGAGCAAGGAAGCGGGCGGCAGACATATTTTTTGATAAAAAAATAAGTCGGAGCAAAGCGAACTTTGCTCCGACGTGGTGGAGACAGAGGGACTCGAACCCGCGACCTTTCGCATGTGAAGCGAACGCTCTAACCAGCTGAGCTATGCCTCCGTTTGCAGCTGCAAAAAAGACAATCATGCCACAATCTTTTAAAAAGCAACTACGATTATGTGTATTACTCATTATACAACAAAAACATCCGATTGTCAATCTGTTTTTTGAAAAAGTGTCACCTATCTGTTGTAAATCTGAGCGAGGCTTCCTGTTGCACTGACGTTAGGGCTTGACAGGCGGCAAAATCTGCCTTATAATAAGGTATATGCCTTCCGGTTTGGTTTATGCTATGCATGAAGAGCACCGGGATGGCTGAATATTGCTGCGCTTTATGTTCCGGCGGCAGATCGGTTCTGCCCGTCGGCTAAGATGGAAGCATGTGCAAAGCATGCGCGGTGCCGCCACCGTAAGCGGGGAGTTTTTATTTCGTTGTCGTCAGACAGTCACTGATAGTATCTATCGGGAAGGCAGAAATAAAAAACGCTGATCCGCAAGCCGGGAGACATGCATAAAGCGGAAAACGCTGCCACGGCTCTATGGCCTGCGTTTTAAGCAGTTTGGCAGACTTTGTCTGTCTGATTGCTGTGCTTGCAGAAAATCGGCTGCAGCATAATATAGGTGTATCTATATTGTGCTGCGGCTTTTTTTTGTGCCGTGGATTTACCTCCTTCTATGCTGCTCAAGCGGCTTTTAATATCAAAAAAAGTTGAAAGGATGTTACAAATGAGAGGAAAAATTTTATCCTTGCTTATGGCTCTGTCTGTGCTGCTTTCGGCCATACCCGGCACAGTCCTGGCAGAAGGAACTGTCGATAGCGTCACCGTTTCGTTTACCGCGCAGATGGAAAACGGATTTTTGTGTGCGCCGCAGACGGATACCTGCGTCCGGGCCGACCTGGCGGAAACCTATGGCTTTACCGATAAGGTTACAGAGGGCGTATCAGCCCTTGATGTTCTTGTGAGGACTCATGAGCTTGTTTTCGGCGAAGAAACCTTCACCCCGGAAACGGCGACCGGCTTTTTAGAGGTGAACGAATATTCTTATATTACCACTGTTTTCGGCGTCGAAACCTCCAATTGCGGCTTTGCGGTCAACGGCGCAATGCCCCATGACAATGAGCTTTACGGCGGCTATTATACAGGCTATGCCGTGGACAGCGCGCAGGTTCAGGACAAGGATTTTATAGAGTTTTTTCTGTATCAGGACGAATATGGATTAGATCAATATATCTGGTTTGAACAAAACGGGATAAAACTGCGGTCGCTGGCTGTGCCAAAGGGCGAAACGGCGACGCTGACCGTCAGCGGCTATGCAATCGGATGGTATGGCTGTATGACACAGGAAAGTATTGCGGGCGTTGTTACGCCGGCGGCTGACGTACAGGTTTGTCTTGTGGATGCAGAATCGGGCGCGCTTACCGATTTAGAGGCTGTCACAGCCGATGAGCAGGGCCGCATCACCCTGCCTCCCTTTGCGGCAGCGGGGCATTATTTGCTGTCTGCCTACATGCCGGCAGATGAAATAGAAAATAATGATGCGACGCCTGTGCTCATGCCCCTTTTGCCGGTAACGGTTGCGGATGCCTGCATCACAGTCCCCGCCGATGCGGCACTGTTCGTGGGCTCTAAGGTCAAACACTTTATGCCTTTTACGGAGATAGCACCCATACTATCCGTAACGGATGACAGCGCCGGTACAACCGCCTATTATTTTGATCTTCAGAATAACAAACAATATCATTATCGGGTCAGCGGTGAGGCGTATATCACCAACGGCGGTGTATTTAAGAAAACACCGGATTACGGCCTGACCCTTACGGCGGAGGATCTTTCTCCCCGGGGCGTCAGCAAAACGACGCTTGACCGTGATCCGGCTTCTAACAACGGCTATAACGTGGCCGATATTTACTTAAATATTAATGCCGCCGGGTATCTTACCCTTGCGGCCCCGGGCGATACATATCAAGTAGTGCCGCTGCGCCATTGGGAACCCGTTAATAATACCGCCGACAATTATTTTGTGGAGCCGGACTATCACTATACGGTTGTTGATGAAGCAGGCCGACCCTGCGACAGTGTTGTCAATATCGACAAGGACGGCCTGATAACCGCTGTCGGCGCGGGCACCGCCATTGTTTTGGTGACTTATGACGCTATACAAGTACCCTCTGCTGTAGGCGGACCGTTTTTCGGCGCCCTCTGGCCGGAAAACACCGGGGTATTCGTTGTCAGCGTGAGCGCGGCGGACAGCGGTATTGACACAGGCATGACCCTCCATGCAGGGTTAAATAGCCGTGATTCCAAGACGTCGGGTGACGCGATAGACGCCGAGCATGATGTTATCTATTTCATCGGCGAACAGGGCAGCTATACCTTTACCCCGATGACGCCGGGCTGCACCGTGTCGGTGGCCAATCCGACGGTTGACGGCACTATGCATTTCAGCGGCTTTTGTGACGTGGCGGCAGACGTAAGCGGCGCCTTTACGGTTCCTCTGAGGGAGGGTCGGAACATTGTCAGGCTCACGAAGGACGGCAAAAGCACATATCAGCTGATCACGGCCAAAGGGGTAAGCGTTACCGTTAATAACGGCGAACCTGTTTACGCCGGTGATTCTGTCAGCCTTGTGTTCGACAGACTGTATCATCCCGCCAACAAGCTGGCAGGCGTCTATAATATGTCGGCGCTGCCGGTTTACAGGTGCGTTTCGGGCTACGAGGACAAGCTGGTGGGCGGCTTACCTGCGCAGTATAACTTTGCCAGTCATGCGGCGGCGCAAACAGTTGCCAATGTTTTAAAGGAAACCCAATCCATGTTTGGCGTATCCTATCAAAAGGAGGCGGTGCTGACCGTTCCGCAGGACTTCCCCTATGATACCTTCACCCTTTCCGAGGGCATGCTTTGCGCCGTCGGCTATGGCGACCCCTATGGGAATCACCGGGGCATCACCCTAACGGAGGGCAAGGCGCCCAACCTAAACGGCAATCAAAGAGTCGGCTGGCTGGGCAGTCTGCCGGATATCGAAATCCCTGTGACGGCCACCACGGCGGCCTTGCAGGCCATCAGCCTAAGCACAGAGGGCGTCAAAACGGCGTATTATGCCGGTGATGCCTTTGATACAGCCAATCTGGTTGTTACCGCCGCCTATGAGGACGGCGCAACACAGCTTGCAACGAATTATACGGTTTCGCCTGCTGTTTTGACCGAGGAAACGGCGGCGGTCACCATTACATACCGGGGCAAAACGGCGCAGCTTCCGGTTCGGGTTGCGCCGCTTGCGGTGACCGGTCTGGCAGTGACAACCCCGCCCATTAAAACTGCTTATACGGCAGGGGAGGTTTTTGACCCAACAGGTATGGTTGTTACGGCTACCTATAATAACGGCTCGACGGCCGCGGTGACAGCCTATAGCTACGCCCCAGGCCGTGCGCTGCAAGCAGGAGATACGGCCATGACCGTGACCTATACGGGGCAGGACGCGGCGGAGAATCTGCCTGCTGCCATCGTTCCGATTACGGTTACCGCCTCAGGTCAGGGCGGTTCGGGGTCGAGAAACCTGACGGTTTATTTGACCCTATATGGTGATGATAACCACGGCGAGGCTACCGGCACGGCACATACCTATAAGGCGCGGAATCTGACAAGCTGGCTTGCCGAAACCGCCGTCACGGTTCCTCAGGGCAGCTGTGTGATTGATGTCATCAGCCGGGCTCTGGGTCTTGCCGGGATTCCGTACGAAAATCCCAGCGGCAGCTATATTGAAAGCGTTAAGGGACTTTCGGAAAAGGATAACGGCCCCCTTTCGGGCTGGATGTACATTTTGAACAACCGGTATCCGAGCCTTAGCACCGCAGAGCAAACCGTCCAAAACGGCGACCGGATTATTTTCCATTATACAGATGATTATACACAGGAAAAAATTGAGGTATTGCAGCCGTCAGGCAATTCCGGGAGCACCGGATCAGGGAAGGGTCATAGCGGACGGCAGACCGGCAATCAGGTGCCAGATCCGACGCAGGCGCCGACGGCCGGTATCCGGCAGTTTGGAGATGTACCGGCGGATAGCTGGTATGCAGCGGCCATAGGTACTGCCTGCGCGGCTGGCTGGATGCGGGGCGTGAGTGCAGACCGCTTCGAGCCGGAGGCAAACATAACGCGGGGTATGTTGGTAACGCTTTTGCACAGGCTGGAAGGAGAGCCCGCGGCAGAGGACAGCGGCTTTTCAGACGTGGCGGCAGACGCCTATTACAGCCGGGCAGTGGCCTGGGCCGGACAGAACGGCCTTGTTAGCGGCCTTTCAGAAGAGGTCTTTGCACCGGATGTCTATATCACCCGGGAACAGCTGGCCGCTGTGCTGTTTCGGTATGCGGCCTATAAGGCCTATGACACGGCCACCCGTCAGGATTTGACAAAATTTGCCGACCGCGGTATAATCAGTCCATGGGCTCATGACGCCATGGCCTGGGCAGGCGGCACTGGGTTACTCAATGGCCGGAGCGACAGCCTGCTGGCGCCGGACGGAACAGCTACCCGCGGGGAAACGGCTGTGATTTTCGTGCGGTTTGCAGAATTGTTCAGCTGATAAAACGCCCGGATCGGCGGTTTACATAAGAAGCGGAAAGCGCCGGGCGTTTGGACAAGCGTTGTGCGGGCCGGGCTCGTACAAGCGATAGACGGCCCGGCCGGGCCTTGATTGTAAGCGAGGTGTTTGTTACGAAACAAAGCATTTGTTTTTTTCTGATTCTGTGTCTGTTGGGAGCGGTTCCCGCCGCTGCGCAAACGGATTCGGCCGCCTCTGTGCAAGCGGAAACGGCCGCCTGGCTCTTGGAGAATACGGCACCGCCCTCTGTGGGCTCTGTGGGCGGTGAGTGGCTGGTGCTTTCGCTGGCTCGGAGTGGCGCGCCGGTTCCGCCTGACTATTTTGACGGCTATTACAGCCGCTTATGCAGCTATGTGACGGAGCGTAACGGTGTTCTGCACAGCCGGAAATATACGGAATATGCCCGCGTGGTGCTGGCACTTTCGGCCATCGGCCAAAATCCTGCCGATGTGGCCGGTTATGATTTGCTGGCGCCCCTTGCCGATTATGACAAGGTGGTTTGGCAGGGCATCAACGGTCCTGTGTCTGCCCTGTTGGCGCTGGATGCAGGCGCCTATGCCATGCCTGCATGCCCTGCGGGCGCCGTACAGGCCACCCGGCAGCAATATGTGGCGTATATTCTGTCGCGACAGGAGCCGGACGGCGGCTTTGCCCTGTCTGCCGGCGGCGGGAGCAATGTGGATATAACGGCCATGGCGCTGCAGGCGTTGTCGGGCTATTGTGCTTCGGCCGAGGTGGCCGCGGCGGTCGGCCGGGCTCTTGATTATATATCGGCACAGCAGTGCGACAGCGGCGGTTTTGCCGACTGGGACGGCGAAAACGCCGAAAGCTGTGCGCAGGTGATTACGGCGCTGTCGGCCTTAGGCGTTGATTTGTCCGATCCCCGGTTTGTAAAAAACGGCCGCACGGTGCTGGACAGGCTGCTTGATTTTTACAGAGCAGAAAGCGGCTTTGCCCACACGGCGGAGAGCGGCGTGAATCAGATGGCAACGGAGCAGTCGCTGTATGCGCTGGCGGCATATGAGCGGTATCAAAAGGGCGAAAATAAACTGTTTGATATGACAGACGTGCAGTCAGAGTCCGGGGAAACCATAACGGCCGCGCCGGCATGGCCGGTCAGCCCGTTCCACGGTCTTTGGTTTTTTGCACCGCTGCTGGCCGGTGCGGTGCTGCCCTGTATGCTGATGGAGTGAGATGTGATGAAGCAATATAAAAATAAAATCATAGCCGGCGCCGCTGTGGTATTGGTGCTGGCGCTGGCCTTCTGGTGGGGCGGCAACGGCCCGGGGATGCGGGGCTGGCCGGAGAACGAGCCGACAGCTTCGGCTTCCGGGTCGGCGGCGCCCTCCGGTACGCCATCACCCTTACAAACGGCAGAAGCGCCGTCTCCTTCGAACTTTCCGACTGCGGCAGCGCCCTCTGTGGCAGCGCCGGAGCAAGGCTTGCAAGACACGCCGGTAACAAATGGTGCGCCGTCGGCACCAACCGATTCGCCCACCGGGACAGCCGCACCGGCGGCTGCTCAAGGGGCGGCGCACACAGCCGAACCGGCCACTGCTGAAAAAACCTGTACCATTTCCGTTAGCTGCGGAACAATTCTGAACAACCTCAGCTGGCTGAATCCGGCTAAAGGCGGCCTTGTGCCGGCGGACGGCGTTATTTTACCGGCTACGAAGGCCGCCTTCACGGAAGGCGAGAGCGTTTTCGACGTTTTGCAGCGGGAGCTGAAAAAAGCCAAAATTCATTTGGAATTTACCAGCACACCGCTATATCACAGCGCATACATTGAAGGAATCCATAACCTGTATGAGTTTGACTGCGGCGAACGCTCCGGCTGGATGTACCGGGTGAACGGCCAGTTTCCGGGCTATGGCTGCAGCCGGTATCAGGTGGAGCCGGGTGATAGAATTGAGTGGCTATATACCTGCGATCTGGGTCGGGATATCGGCGGCGGAGCGATGGCGGGCGCACAGTCTGAATAATTATGCCCGCATGCGCGCGGCGCCCGGTGACAGGCACAACCTGAACAAATTTTTTTCAGACCCGGGTTTTGTGAAAGGAGTGAACGGCGATAGCAACGAATGAGTTTAAGCGATATCATCCCCTTGTTAATTTCATATTCTTTGCGGCGGTGATTGTGTTTGCCGCCTTCCTGATGCATCCGGCCTATCTGGGGATGTCTCTTTTGTGTGCCCTGATTTATTCGGCCTTGCTCCGGGGGCGGCGGGCGGTTCGCTTTCATGTATCCTTTCTGCTGCCGCTGATGCTGGCGGCGGCACTGATCAATCCGGCCTTTAACCACGAGGGCGTCACAATTTTAGCCTATCTGCCCGGCGGCAACCCGCTAACGCTGGAATCCATTCTCTACGGCGTGGCCGCGGCGGCTATGCTGGCGGCGGTCATCTGCTGGTTTTCCTGCTATAACGAGGTGATGACCAGCGATAAGTTCATCTATTTGTTTGGCAGAATTTTGCCGTCCTTGTCCTTGCTCCTTTCCATGAGCCTGCGGTTTGTGCCGCGGTTTAAGGCACAGCTGGCGGTGATTGCAGCGGCGCAGCGGGGCATTGGGCGGGATATGTCTGCCGGGGGCATCCGGGCGCGGGCACGGCGGGGGATTACCGTGCTGTCTGCCATGGTCACCTGGGCCCTTGAAAATGCCGTGGAAACAGCCGACAGTATGAAGAGCCGGGGCTACGGCCTGCCCGGACGGACAGCCTTCTCGGTCTTTATCTGGAGTCGGCGGGATATCCGGGCGCTTTTGTATCTGGCGGTGCTGATTGTGTATATCCTGATTGCCTGCTTTTGCGGCGGCATAACGTTCCGCTATTTCCCGTCCCTGCAGCCGCCCCCGACGGATTGGTACCGCGGCAGCGTGTTTGCGGCCTACTGCCTGCTTTGCAGTATGCCGGTGATGATTGAACTGAGGGAGGGCATACGATGGAAATCATAAAGATGGAGGGCGTTTCCTTCGCCTATCCGGGCGGCGGGGCGCCGGCGCTTTGCGGTCTGTCGCTGAGCCTGCAGGCCGGGAGCTGCGTTACGGTGTGCGGCCCGTCCGGCTGTGGCAAAACGACGCTGTTAAAGAGCTTAAAGCCCGTCCTGCGGCCTCACGGGACGGCAACCGGCGTCATCTGCTTTGAGGGACGGCCGATGGAAACCCTGTCCCGGCGGGAGCAGTGCCGGCGGATTGGCTTTGTGCAGCAAAGCCCGGAGCATCAGCTGGTGACGGACAAGGTCTGGCATGAGCTGGCCTTTGGCCTTGAAAGCCTGGGCTATGCCACGGCGGATATCCGGGGGCGGGTGGCGGAGATGGCCTCCTTTTTCGGCATGCAGAGCTGGTTTCATAAAAAGGTGACGGAGCTGTCCGGCGGTCAGAAGCAGCTGTTAAATCTGGCGGCGGTTATGGTTATGCAGCCCTCCTTGCTGGTTTTGGACGAGCCAACCGCCCAGCTGGATCCCATTGCGGCGCAAACGTTTTTAGACGCAGTGTCCCGGATTAACCGGGAGCTGGGGACTACCGTGATTCTTTCGGAGCACCGACTGGAGGAGGCCTTTGCCATTTCAGACCGCGTGCTTGTGATGGACGGCGGCCGTATTCTGGCGGACGGTACGCCGGAGGCGGTGGGCCGGCTTTTGAAGGCGCAGCGTCATCCCATGGCGGCGGCCCTGCCAACCGCCATGCGTGTGTATAGTCAGGTGGACAGTGATTTACCCTGTCCGATCACAGTCCGGGACGGACGGCGCTGGCTGTCCCAAATGGCGGCGGCGCGTCCGCTGCGTCCGGTGCCGTCGATGCCTGCGGAAACAGAGCCGGGGCAAACACCGGTCGTTGAAGTATCTGACCTCTGGTTTCGGTATGAGCAAGACCGGCCGGATGTGCTGCGCGGCCTGTCCCTGCGGGTCTGCCGCGGCGAGCTGTATGCTGTTTTGGGCGGCAACGGTGCCGGAAAAACAACGGCGCTTTCCGTTATCGGCGGGCTATTGTCGCCCCAGCGGGGAAGGGTGCGGCTTGCAGGCCGGGACTTGCGGGAAATTAAAAATCCCTGCGGAAGCCTGATTGGTATGCTGCCGCAAAATCCACAGGCGCTGTTTGTGAAAAAAACAGTGGAGCTGGATTTGCGGGAAACGCTGTCCGATTCCGGTCTTTCAGACGATGAAAAACAGCGCAGAATCGACAGCGTGCTGACCCTGTGCGGGCTTGAGCCCTTGCGGACGCGCCATCCCTATGATTTGTCCGGCGGCGAGCAGCAGCGGGCGGCTCTTGCAAAGGTTTTGCTTCAAAAGCCGCAGATTTTGCTGCTGGACGAGCCGACCAAGGGGCTGGACGCCTGCTTCAAGGAGGCGCTTGCCGCGATTTTGCACGGGCTGCAGGCGGCCGGGGTAACGGTGATTTTAGTGTCGCACGATATTGAATTTTGCGCCCGCCATGCTGACCGGTGCGCCATGTTTTTCGATGGCGGCATTGTCAGCGAGGGGACGCCCCGGGCCTTTTTCAGCGAAAAAAGCTTTTATACCACGGCGGCCGGCCGTATGGCCCGGGGTCTGCTGCCGGGCGCGGTGACGGCAGAGGATATTATCACGGCCTGCGGCGGCACACCGGCCGCACCTGCGGCTTTAGCGGTGCCCGTGGTTTCGGCCGAGGAGGAGCCGACCGCCGGTTATGAGCCGCCCCGGCCGCAGCCGGCCCCTGCGCCGGACGGCAGCAGGACAGACGCGCCAAAAAACAGGAAAGCGCCGGCCAAAATTGCGTTGGGGATTTTGTTTGCCCTGCTTCTGGTTCCGGCGGTCATCTGGCATATTTTGCACAAGGATGATACCGGCGCGGTCATGATTGCCGTGCAGCTGGGCGAGCTTTTGCTGCTGGCGCTGAGCCTTCATTGCCTGCTGCCGGCAGGAAAAGCCTACGAATCGGCAGCACCGGTGCAGACGCCGCGGCGTGGGCGGCGGCTGACAAAGCGGACGCTGCTGGCGGCCTTTATGATTTTAGCGGTCATCCCGCTGACGATTTATGTGGGCGTGTATTTTCTGGGCGATAAAAAATATTATTTCATCAGTCTGATGATTATTTTAGAAACCCTTCTGCCCTTCTGCGTGCTTTTTGAGGCGCGAAAGCCCCAGGCGCGGGAGCTTGTGGTGGTCAGCGTGCTGTGCGCCGCCGCCGTGGCCGGGCGGGCGGCCTTTTATATGATCCCGCAGTTTAAGCCTGTGGCGGCGGTTGTCATCATCGCCGGGGTGGCCTTCGGCGGCGAAACCGGCTTTTTGGTGGGGGCTTTGTCTGCGTTCCTGTCCAATTTCTTGGTGGGCGGGCAGGGGGCGTGGACGCCCTGGCAAATGTTTGCCTTTGGCATCATCGGCTTTTTGGCCGGCCTTTTGTTCCGCAAGGGATTTTTGCGGAAAACACGGGTATCGCTTTGCATATTCGGCGGTCTGGCGGTCATGCTCCTGTATGGCGGCATTATGAACCCGGCCTCTGTCATTATGATGGAGCCCCACCCCACCCGGGAAATGTTTTTGCTGTCTTATGTCATGGGCGCACCCTTTGATTTGATTCATGGGGCGGCAACGGTGTTTTTTCTGTGGCTGGCGGCGGAACCTATGCTGGAAAAGCTGGAGCGGATCAAAATCAAATATGGCATGCTGTCAGACGACGCGCCCTAGAAGTTCATCTAAAGGAAAAAATTGTTTTGCCGCGGCCTTGCAATACCTGCGGATTTATGATACAATGATAACTAAGATGCAGGAAAGGATGAAGTGCGTGGAAACAAGAGTGGCGGTTATCAGCATTGTTGTGGAAAAGCCGGACAGTATCTCGCGGCTCAATGATCTGCTCCATGAATACAGCGACTGGATTATCGGGCGGATGGGCATTCCCTATAAGGCAAAGGGCATCAGCATTATCAGTGTTGCCATCGACGCGCCGCTGGATGTGATTAACGCCTTAACAGGCAGTCTGGGCAAGCTGGAGGGCATCACGGCCAAGGCCGCTTATTCTAAAGCGTGCTGACTGTGCTTTTCTGCTCATTTAACTATTCCTATCTATCCCCCTGACACTGAAGCGACTGCTGAGGTGAAAGCGACGGATTGCGGAACAGCCTATACAAAACAGGGCCGCATCCTTCCTTCTTCAGGCGGAGGGTGCGGATTTTTTATGTAAACGGTTCTGAAAAGAAAGAACAATTTCTGACTTTAAGAAAGGAATGATTGGTATGGCAAAGTATAACCCAAAATCCCGGCGGGCGGAGGAGTTTATTAACCACGAGGAAATTCTGGAAACCCTGCGCTATGCGGAGGAAAACAAAAACAACGAGGCGCTGATTGACAGCATTTTGCAAAAGGCGCGGCCTCAGAAAACGGAGACGGGGATGCGCTGCGCGGGGCTGACGCACCGGGAGGCCTCTGTGCTGCTGGCCTGCGAAATCCCGGAGAAAATCGAAGAAATGTATGCAATTGCCGAGGAAATTAAGCTGGCCTTTTATGGCAAGCGGATTGTCATGTTCGCGCCCCTTTATTTGTCTAATTACTGTGTGAACGGCTGCCTGTACTGCCCCTATCACTTGAAAAACAAGCACATTCCCCGGAAAAAGCTGACGCAGGAGGAGGTTCGGGCGGAGGTGATTGCCCTGCAGGATATGGGCCATAAGCGGTTGGCCATTGAGGCGGGGGAGGATCCGGTTCACAATCCCATTGAATATATTCTGGAGTGTATCAACACCATTTACAGCGTCCATCATAAAAACGGCGATATTCGCCGGGTCAATGTGAACATCGCCGCCACCACGGTGGAAAATTACCGGCGGCTGAAGGAGGCCGGCATCGGTACCTATATCCTGTTTCAGGAGACCTATCATAAGGAAAGCTATGAGTATCTTCATCCCACAGGCCCCAAGCACGATTACGCATATCATACCGAGGCCATGGATCGCGCCATGGACGGCGGCATTGATGATGTGGGGCTGGGCGTTCTGTTCGGGCTGGAGCTGTATAAATATGAACTGGCCGGGCTTTTGATGCATGCGGAGCATCTGGAGGCGGTGCACGGTGTTGGGCCGCATACCATCAGTGTGCCGCGGCTCAAACGGGCGGAGGATATTGACCCCGACGCCTTCGACAATGGCATATCCGATGAAATTTTTACAAAAATTATTGCCTGTATCCGTCTGGCCGTGCCCTATACCGGCATGATTATCTCCACCCGCGAATCGGAGGCGGTGCGCGCGAAAGCACTTCAGGTGGGCATTTCCCAAATCAGCGGCGCGTCCCGCACCTCGGTGGGCGGCTACACGGAGACGGAGCGCCCCCACGACACGGAGCAGTTTGACGTTTCCGATCAGCGAACCTTAGACGAGGTGGTGCGGTGGTTGATTACCATGGGCTTTATCCCTTCCTTTTGTACGGCCTGCTATCGGGAGGGACGAACCGGGGAACGGTTTATGCAGCTGGCAAAGGCCGGGCAGATTTGTAATGTCTGCCAGCCCAACGCCCTGCTGACCTTGAAGGAATTTGTTAAGGATTACGGCTCCCCTGCCACAGCGGCGGCGGCGTCTGAGCTGATTCAAAAGGAACTGGCCGCCATCCGCAGCGACAAGGTGCGGGCGCTGACCAAGGAGTATCTGCAGGCCATTGAGGATGGCAAGCGGGATTTCCGCTTTTAAGGAGGAACGGGATATGGAAACAGTAGCTTTAAACCAAACCCCCAGCGCTCTGCGGCTGACAATCGGCGTATTCGGCCGCACCAACAGCGGCAAGTCTTCCTTAATTAATGCCTTGGCCGGACAGGAGGTATCGCTGGTTTCCGCCGTATCCGGCACCACCACCGACCCGGTGGCAAAGCCCATTGAAATCTATCCGCTGGGTCCTTGCGTTCTGCTGGATACGGCGGGCTTCGGCGATGAAAGTGAGCTGGGCGCCGTCCGGATCAAGCGCACCATGGCGGCCATGGATAAAACCGATCTGGCGGTACTGGTGCTGGCCCCTGATGCGGCGGATTTTCAGGAGGAACAAGCGCTGGTGGCGGCACTGAACAAGCGGCATATCCCCGTGACGGCGGTTCTGAATCAGATTGATCGGATAGCCGATCCCGCCGCCCTGCTGGACGCGGCGGAACAGGCGCTGTCCCTTCGCCCGCTGCCGGTCAGCGCCCGGGATAAAACCGGCCTGTCCGCCCTGCGGGAGGCGCTGGTTCGCCAGGCACCGGCCGATTTTGAAAGCGAGAGCATCGTCGGGCATCTGGTGCAGGAAAATGACCGGGTGCTTTTGGTAATGCCCCAGGATATACAGGCCCCCAAGGGACGACTGATTCTGCCGCAGGTGCAGGTGCTTCGGGATCTGTTGGATCACGGCGCCGTAGCCACCTGCGTCACGCCCTCACAGCTGCCGGCGGCTCTTTCCGACCGAACGCCGGATTTAATCATCACGGATTCTCAGGTGTTCCCTGCTGTCTATGCCCAAAAACCGGCGGCCAGCCGGCTCACCTCCTTTTCTGTGCTGATGGCGCGGTATAAAGGGGATATCGCGGCCTATACCGATGGCGCGGCGAAAGCGCGGAGCCTGAAGGCGGGGGACAGGGTGCTGATTGCCGAGGCCTGCAGCCATCAGCCTCTGGACGGCGATATCGGCCGGGTGAAAATTCCGAATCTGATTCACCAAAAAATCCATCCGGATATCCGGGTGGAGGTGGTGGCCGGTCAGGACTTTCCGGAGGATTTAACGCCCTATGCACTGGTGATTCACTGCGGCGGCTGCATGTTCGGCCGGCGGCAGGTGATGAGCCGAGTGATGCGGGCGGTTGAGCAGGGCGTTCCCATTACCAATTACGGGATTTTTCTGGCCGAAATGGCCGGTATTTTAGATAAGGTGGTTTTGTAGAGAAAACCGCCGCAAAAAGGCGAAAAAGGCTGAACAATAGCGGG
This sequence comes from uncultured Oscillospiraceae bacterium, assembly GCA_964447945.1. Taxonomy (GTDB): domain Bacteria; phylum Bacillota; class Clostridia; order UBA1381; family UBA9506; genus UMGS755. The sequence continues at coordinate 1,629 of CAYUUO010000002.1, read as the reverse complement.
GTGACGACCAATGATTCTGGACATGCTGCGGCGGCATAATGAAAAGGAAAAAACCTCCTTTCACATGCCCGGCCACAAAAGGGGCAACGGCTTTGCGGATACGGCGCCGGGCGGCGAACTGTTTGCCTATGATACCACGGAGCTCTGTGACACAGACGCGCTGATTCAGCCCACAGGGGCGATTTTAGAGGCAGAGCAGAAGGCGGCTGCGATTTATGGCGCCCGGCACAGCTTTTATCTGGTCAACGGCGCAAGCGGCGGGATTCTGGCCATGCTGTATGCCGCCTTTCGCCCCGGGGACACGGTGCTGATAGACCGATACTGTCATCAGTCCGTTCTCCACGGTGCGGCGCTGGCCGGTGTCCGGCCTGTGTATATCACGCCGGAGCCGTCCCCTCTTCCCGGCATCCCCGGCACGTTATCCCCGGCAGCGGTGACGGCGGCTTTGGCGCAATATCCGGCGGCTCGGGGACTGGTGGTCACCAGCCCCAATTATTACGGCGCGGCCGCCGATTTGTCGGCTTTGTCGGCGTTGATGCACAGCCACGGCGGCCTTTTGCTGGTGGATGAGGCTCACGGTGCTCATTTCCCCTTTTCTGACGCCTTTCCTCAGACGGCCATGGCCCAGGGGGCAGATTTGAGCGTGACCAGCCTGCACAAATCACTGCCTGCCCCCAACCAGACGGCGCTACTTCATATGAGCGGACGGTTTGAAACAGCGGAAATCCGGGCGGCGGTGGGGATGTTTCAAACCAGCAGCCCCTCCTATCCGCTGCTGGCCGCTATGGAGCAGGCGCTTGCCTATGGCGCAAAGCACGGCAAGGAAAAAACGGAAGAGATTTTAAACAGGCTGAAGCCCTTGGGCTGCCCTGCACTGGCAGATCCCTTTAAGCTGCTGCCGGATTGGCGGGGCAAGGGCCTTTCCGGCCGCGCGGCTGATGGAATTTTCCGTGAAAAATTCGGGATCTATGCGGAGATGTCCACGGCAGCCGGCCTGCTTCTCATGACCTCTTGGTGCAACACCCAGTCGGATTTTGACCGGCTGGCGGCGGCGCTTTCCTATTGCAACAGCCTGCCGGATGTTGGGGAACCGCTTTGCACCGAGCCGGCGCCGGTTCCTCCGGCCCTGTCAGCGGCACTGCCCCTTTCTGACCTTCGGCGGGCAAAGACGGAACGGATTCCGCTGGAGAAGGCGGCCGGCCGTGTCTGCGCAGCTGCCGTAACGGTGTTCCCGCCCTGTATTCCCGTTTTGCTGCCCGGCGAAAGCATTACAGAGGCGCAAATTGAAGTCCTGGAAAGGCAGCGGACGCAGGGCGCTCGGCTGACCGGCCTTTCCGGCGGCCTTGTCACGGTTGCGGCCGGGATGTGAAGACCTGCAGACACAACCATTTGCGGCCGAAAGGCCGATGGAAATGAATATCGTTCTTTCGCTTGACATTTGGCTTTGTTCGTTTTATAATTGACTTGTCAGCCTGACGGCCGGATTCCCGGCTGTCACAGACTGTCGAAAAAGTTTTTTCTGCAAAATACTGTTAATTATTTTGGCCAGCCCCCGTTCCCCTTCGGAGCACGCAGGCAAAGGGGCTCTGCCCCTTTGAAACCCCGTAATCAGGCCGTGTCAGCAGGGGT
>CAYUUO010000001.1:35282-103021 GCA_964447945.1 uncultured Oscillospiraceae bacterium | reverse complement strand
TTTACACCCTTGACGAATTAAAAGACATCTTTTCCGCTGTCGATTTGGAGGCGGAATTTTCGCGGACGGGTCTTAAAGGCAGCGAACGAATTCAGGTTATGGACAAGGGAAACATGATGCAGCTTGCTGCGATGCTGACGGACGACAAGATTGACGCCATCAAAAATTACCTTAAGGTCAGCCTGATTAAGACATGTGCAGGCTTTTTCGGCGAGGATTTCAGAAAAGCCCGCCTGACCTATTCTCATGAGGCCTATGGCATTGAGGGAGAAAGAACCCTTGAAGAAGAGGCCGCCGACTTGATTGCAGATACCCTGCCGGATTATGTGGGGCAGGCTTACGCCGAAAAATATTGCTCGGCAGACATTATTACCGATGTGACGGACATGATTCATGACGTTATTGAAGTGTATCGGAAAAGGATTTCCAAGCTGGATTGGATGAGTGAGGCAACCAAAGCAAAAGCCATTGCAAAGCTGGATTCCATGCGCATTCACGTTGGTGCGCCCGATTACAGCGAGGTGGTTTCTCCGCTGGATACGGCCGTGCTGAAAAGCAAGGCGGACGGCGGAAGCTACTATCAAAACCAAATTGAGATTGCCAAGGCAATCCAAAGGGATGACGCAGAGCTTTCCGGCGAACCGGTGGATAAGGATCAGTGGATAGCAACACCGCAGACCGTCAACGCCTTCTATCTGCCAAGTTTTAATTCGATTACCTTCCCGATGGCGTTTTTACAGTCTCCGATTTACGATAAAAACGCCTCCTATGAAGAAAATCTCGGTGCCGTGGGCTCTGTAATCGGTCATGAAATGACGCACGCGTTTGATTCCAACGGCTCGCAGTACGATGAAAACGGAAACGCCGTAAACTGGTGGAGCGAGGAGGATAAAACAGCTTTCGCGAAGCTGTGCGAGAATGTGGTATCCTTCTTTGACGGTCAGGAATCCGCACCGGGCATCGCGATTGACGGAACGCTGACGCTCACCGAAAACATCGCCGATTTGGGCGCGCTCTCCTGCATTACGGAAATTGGCAGTCAGACGGAAAATTTTGATTTTAAGAAAATGTACACTTCGTACGCAAGGCTTTGGCTTTCGACCGCCCCGAGAGAATATATGCAAAGCATGGCGTATGAAGATGTGCACAGCTCCGGCAAGGTACGCACCGACAGAGTGCTGCAAAGTCTGGATAAATTTTATGAGGTATACGAAATCGATGAAAATGACGGTATGTATGTTCCGCAGGAGGAGAGAGCCGGCATTTGGTAAGGGAAAACGGAGTCAACCGGAATATTTTAAGGAGGGAATCAGATGAAACATAAGCTGACCGCGTTTCTGCTGGCACTTGTCATGGTTTTGCAGGTATCGGGTTTTTCTGCTTTTGCACAACAGGAAGAAGAAAATTTGCAGGCGCCTGCTGCAACCGGAGAATTGACCGGCACTGAAACTGACGGAGCAAAGACTGACGGAGCAAAGACTGACGAAAGCGACTCTTTGGAGGCGCAGGAAAAGTCAGAACCTTTGCAAAAGCCTCGGAGCCGGGCAACAACGAAACCGGCGCCGACAAGACGGCTGCCGGGGAGCAAGAAAATGCCGGTGTGTTCAATTTTTCGGCTGCTAAATATGTGACGTCCGAAACGGACGAAAGCTGTGAGATTTTCGTGGAACGGCAGGGCCGTGCGGACGAGCCGGCAGACGTGGTGTTTAAGGCTATCGACATCCTGGCGGTTTACGGAGAGGATTATACCATTTTAGACGAAAACGGCAATCCGCTGGAGAAGGCAAGCGGAACAGTGCTTGCACCGGAAGACATGCAAAGACTTGCATCGGCGCAGCAGAACGAACGGCAGGAAACACCGGCAGAGAGCGGACACAGCGATCTTTTTGAAGTCCGCAATACCATGCTGGGCATTGATGCCGATAACGCGGAACGGCAAGCGGTGAAGGATGAAATCCAAACCGCCGTGGAAACGATGAACACCGAATTGTTTGACGCGGAGGGCATTTCCGGCGTCCTGCATTTTGCAAGCGGCGAAACCCGGAAGAGCTTTACCGTCGTGCCGGTGGATAATGATATGGGCGGATCGGACAAAACGGTTCTTCTTGCATTGCCGGGTGCATCGGCAGGCAGCATTGCGCCCAATGCAACGGCGAGCCTGGTCATCATGGATGATGAGCCCTATGAGTCGCCGATGTTTGAGATGGCAGAAAGCGATATTACGCTGGATGTTTATCATCCGCAGGCTGAACTGACCGTACGGCGCACATCGGGCGAGATGTATTACAGCACCGTGCTGGTATCGACCTATTCCATGACGGCGCAAACCGGCGCAGATTTTACGCCCCTTAACAACCATCAGCTGGTGTTTGTGCCGGGCGAGACAGAGCATACGGTGACTGCAGAGGCGCTGAATTTCAGCTATTCCGGCAGCTTTGGTGCGTATTGTCAGCGACGGCAGCTGCCAAATCGGTGAAAATGACCGCACGATTGTACATATTTCCGGTGAAAAATCCGAACCGAGGGAAACAGATCCTGAGGAGACTGCTTCCACGGCAAAACTATTTGCGGCGCGAGCCAATACGGTTTCGCTTGCTTCCGCAGGGAATGAAGCATGGGACGGTGTGCTGGGGTCCAAGTTTTACCGTGTGAAAGATTTGAATATGTGGCTGAGCAGTGTGGGTCATGATTGGACACATCAAATACGTACGGAAGACCGCAGGACGATAAAGCTAGGCGAGGAGGTTATCGTAGATACCGTGGATTAACAAGTCTTAAAATCAACCTCGATTTAGGCACGGCCAACACCAACATTGAAAATATTTCTCTGGATATAAAAACAAAACAGGTGTACGGTTATGACCTATCCAACGCGGACAGAAGTATGAAGGGAAAATGGGAAAAATCGTATGAATACAATATAAACGCTCCCGTTTCGCAGAATTGGGAAAGCAGAACCTTTGACATTGGCAAATTTCCGACCTCCTCAAGCTCCTCCTACCGCTATACCTATGTAATAGAACCGGCATTCTGGTTTCCCGGAGATTTGAAGGTCGCTGTTGAAGGGTGCACATATGAGTTTAAAGACAAGTACGCCGTAAAAACGATGGAGGCGCAGGAAGTAAAAACGGTGTCGTATTTCAACTTAAATACGACGGGAGGCTCCGGCGATGAATACGCGGTAAATTATCAGCCGCCGAGTCTTAAGCTGCAAACAGTCGACGGCAAGAGCATAGACGCATTTTATCCCACAGATGAAATGATAAATATTGTCTGCGACGAAAACGAAGCGGCTTTGCACGGCATGAATCTAAACGGAGTCGTTGTTTCAAACCGCGAATTGAGCGACAGCGAGCTTTTCTCCATAAAAAGCGGCATCAAGCGTTCTTATACCGCATATTTAACGCGGGACGAGTTTAAAATCAGCGGTGCCGACCTTATTAAAAAGGTAACAGACGCCGCGAAAACCTATTACTTTTATCCGGACTTCCGCACGGTATATACGAGAGTAAAGCTGGAATCCGCCGACGACGGAGAAACGATAATTCACTCGCAGAAAGGAGATTATTTTTACACCAAAACCGGTTCGGTAATAGAGGGAAAGGGCTATGCCGGTGCCAACAAGGTGATTACGGGTTATGCTGTTTACGGCCACAACCAGCATCTCGGCATGGCATCGCCTCGGACTCTTATCAGCGTGTACCGTCACCCGGAGGATTCGTCCTTGCTGGGCGGCGAAGGCAGTCTGTTCTTTGTGCCCTTTGTACCGCCTGAGTTTACAAATGTGTACATTGTACCGCTGACGGAATTTCAGGGCCTGACCATCAAGCCGCATCCCAGCACGAAAAACGAAACCATATATGAAACAGTGACCGACCCGGAAACGGGCGCGGCTGTGGAACGTGAGGTCACGTATGGCGGACGCATTTTCTTAAACCGCGCCTTCAGTGAGGGAGAGGACGGCGCCGGGCAGATTGCGGCGGATGAAACCGGACAAATTTATTTTGATTCCGTCAACAGCAATGCTGTTTTCACCCTGAATTCCCTTGCTCCGAATGGATATATCACCGAATGGGTAAACGGCACCATGGATTTTAACGAGGACGGCGTGATTGACAACGAGCATGCCGGCAGTATGAGCCAGTCGAAGGTAGACAGCCTGTATATCCCTGTTTACGGCAACCAGTTTGTCTATCAGGTGAATCAGGTCAATCCGAAATACTATTATCGGTTTACAAAATTTGACCCATCCCGACTGTTAAACGGTCAGACGCACGTGGGCTATGTCAAGCAGGATAAACGCACAATTTTAGACTATGATGGCAGTGAAGCGCGGTACAAGGATTTGGTACCGTGCGCGGGTGCAGTGGTGCAGATTGGTGAAAACACAGCTGTAACCGATGAAAACGGACGGTATGAAATTGCAATGGACGGTGTTCCGGATGCGGTGCGTGTCAGCGCGGCAGTTCGTACGGAAAACGGCAGTTTCATCACGCACATCCAGTCCAATGTGGAAAACAACATTTCCATTCCGTGTTGCGACACCTTTAAGCATTACGGCGCAACGGCGGTTTACAAAGATGAATCCCCTGTTACGGCGCGCGGACTTAAGGTGGCGGATAAGGAACTGACCGTTACGGTTAAGGTAAAGCACGAGGAAAACGGAACGTACATCAAGGATGCGCTGTTCTATATTGCCGACAGCAGCGGAAAAAAGGTGCTGGACTGCGATGAAAAATCGAAAGAGCCGGACAGCAGCTATAAAATCACCTATACCAATGACGGAACTTTTGGTTATGCGACTTTAAAAATGAATCCCAAAGCGGATATGGTATCGGGCGATCAGATTTATGTACAATTTATGGATCAGAACGGTGCGGTGCACCGTGCCATGAATCTGGGTTACCGATTTTTAGAGCAGCTGGATCTGGGTACCTTTATTCTAGGAGCCATCGGCTCTTCCTCTGTAGCGGATACGACTGAAACCGTCGTGGATTTGCTCGGTGCTCCGCTGTTCGACTTTGACATGGGACAAATCAGCGGCTTTACCACAACTACCGGTGTCCTTGAGCCGGACGCACAGCTTTATGACAACGGCAATCCGGTGTATCAGTATGATGCTACACTCTATAGCTATCGGTGGGCATCGGATGGTTTTGGAAACTGGAGTACGACCGCGGACGGCGCAAAAAATCCCGACCAGGGAGATGCTGCTGCGGGCGGTTCTGCCGGCGGCTCCTCCGACGATTCCGGAGCCGACATTGATTCATCGCAGTTTAATGCGCAGCATGGCGAACTGCTCAGAAAGATGCAAAGCGGCGAACCCAGTAAATTTGAACTTGAGGAGGAAACCGCCGGCAGCAGAGAGCAGGCAAAAGATCAGCAGAAACCAAAGGGAGCGGGACTGAGCAACAGCAAAAAGGCAACCGTTGCCTCACAATATAATTTTGAGCTTTCTCCATCCATTCGCTTTGACTTGATTACCACGGTACGCCCCGTAACGGCAGCGGATGGCAGCGTGAACTACAAGCACTACTTTGAAGAGATGTCACTGGGTGTCGGACTGACCTTTGCAGCGGCCCCCAGAACGGAGATCTCCTTCCCGATTGGTATTTCCATTATGATTAAGCCGTCACTTTCCGGCTCTGTGGAAGCTGCATACTATATGAAAACCGATTACGGCAGCGATAAGTTTTGGACAGAGAGAGCCATTGAGTACTCAGCGGACAGCTTTGGACTCTTTAAGGATTTCGGCGACAATATGCACCGTGCGGGCTATGTTTTCTTAAATCCAAAGGTTGCCATTGCTGCAGGCGTGAAGGTTGCCATTGCCGAGGTGGATGTGAACGCTTCCTTTGACATTGACATGGACTTTCGGTTTGACAATCATGGAACGGCAACCTATGGCAGCATGACATATGATGCGGGAATTAATATTCTGATTCTGAATTTTTCGGTGTACGACAAGAGTTTGGTAAACGACAAGGTGCATCTGTTCGGGCAGGATGAACCCATCAGCGGCGGCATTTCGCTGATGTCGGCCCCCATGAATCGGGCACTGCAAAATGCGTTGTCCGATGGCAACACAGCGGTGAAAGCGGCTGACCGCAGCTATCTTGCAGAGCGCGGAGAATGGAATGAGAACAATTCAAAAAATGATGTTCAGCTGTTCAGCCTGTTTGGGGCAGACGAGCCGCTGGATGAAGATCATCCGCTGGATAGACTGCTGCAAAACGGTGTAATGCCGGGTGGGCAGATGGATTCAGCGATGCTTGACGAAGATACGATGTTTGTGGTCTATATTGATGACGCAGGCGGCAGCCGGGGCGCAAACGACAGAAGCTGCGCGTATTATACCTACACCAACGAGGACGGAACCTGGCAAGAGCCTGCCGCCCTGGAGGATGACGGTACTGCGGACAGCGAACCGGTTATCTATGACATGGGCGACCGTCTGCTCATTGCCTGGCTGACGGCCGATCAGACCTTTGACGGAGCGGAGGATTCTTTAGAAACCGTTCGTCAGTCGCTGAATGCGCTGAATATTCATGCGGTATTCTTTGATAAGGCGGCAAAACCTTCAGCGAAATTTACAACGTAACGCGAACCACTGAGGATGACTGGGGCGCGGAGGGCGACATTGCCATCACCTCTCTCGGAAACGGCAACGCAAGAATTTACTACACAAAAACGCAGTACAGGCAGAATCCGAGTTGTGTTAATGAATTGATTGCGGCCAATTCCGTCATTGCCTATCGTGACTATATCGGCGGCAGCTGGAGCGAGGAAATGACGCAGGAAGAAAAGGACAACATCGCCGGAATCGGCGGCAGTGTCGAACAGTTTGCGGCGCAGTGGTACGGACAGCATTTTGCGGATACGCGCATGAGTGGAGCGTGGCCGCTCGTGACCGATTTGGAAGCGGATATCTGCGGCGACAGCTGGACCTATTTTGCCTTTATTGCAGATCGGGACGGCAGTCTGGAGACGACCGGCGACCGCCGGGTATTCCTGCTCTTTGATGCCTATGACGCCCCGGTATGCGTCACGCCTGAAGAGGACGCCTATGATGATTTGCAGTTCTGCTACAGCGGCGCGGAATTGCTGCTGATGTTCAAGACGGATAAGGCAAAGGGTGTGGCTTACGGTGAGAAGAAAAACCTGGGCGGCGTTTCCTACATTAATTTGTCGGAGGTATTTGAAAAAACAATCTATACCGCCTCATTTGACGGTGAAAATGGCTATTATCGGATGGTGATTTCGGGCGTGGAGAACGGCGAAGCGGTTGAGATTCCCTACACGCCGGAGGACGCGGTGCTGCTGGAGGGAATGGTGCAGAACTATACGGTATTTGCAGACCGTGGCGAACGGATCTATGTGCTGTGGAATGAAAACACCGTCAATGATGACGGCACAAGCGGTATTCAAATTTATGCCTCCGTTTACAACGGAAAGCCGGCATGGACGCAAGGCGCGGAGGAAAACATCAGCGCCATGGGCAGAACGTGGAGTTATCCCGTGTTGCTGACTTCGCCGATCTACGGCAGCTACAACGCCTTTACGGCGCAAAGCATCACAGGCGACGGCATCGTATTCGTTGCCAAACGCACAGCCGCTGACGAAACGCCGCAGCTGGTATTCCTTCTTCGCGCACCTTATGCGGGCTTTGTTTTCGGCGAGAAGCTTTACGATACCAAATATATTTATGAAGGCGAACCGGTTAACCTGACGGCCGACATCGTCAATGTGGGGCTGATGGCGGAAAAAACCCAGATGGTTGAATCCGGGACGGGCAATACCTGGCAGGCACTGCCCGGAAAATATCGCATTACCTTTGAAAGCGTGACGGACGGCACGGCGACGGAGATTGCTTCCTGTGAGGTGGAGACCGTGTGGAATGTGGGGACCACCCTTTCTGCCGGCTGCACCTGGCTTCCGGAGGAAGTGGCGGACAATATGGATCTGCGCATTTCTGTCACAGATGCGGAAACAGGCAATGAGATTTGCAGCGAAACCAGACCGGTTGTTAAGCAGACGGAGCTGAATCTGGGACAGCTGGAGGTGGTCAATCAGGCTAAAAACCGCGCGGCTGTTAACTTTGTCTTAAGCAACAGCGGCAACATCCCGGCCACTCCCACTGTTGTGATTTATGCGCTGGACGCAGACGGAAACAAAACGGAGCTGACGCGCACAGAGACAGGGGAAATTTTACCTCTGGCCAACACCCGGCAGAGCATCCCGCTGGAAATTCCGGAACAGTATCAGACCATTGCAGAAGGTCAGGGCGCGTTCCGGTTACAAATTGAGATTTTGGAAGATGACCGAGTTTTTTACAGCACCGAAGCCGGCGGCAGTGTTGCATATAATGCGGAAGCCATGGCGGACGTTGCGGCGGTGGAAACCTTCAGCGTGGAGCAAACCGCACTGCGGCTGAAAAAGGGTGAAACCGCGCAGCTGACGGCAGAGATGACAGAACAAGTAGGTTCCGACCGCAATCGGGTTGTTTACACCAGCTCGGATGAGTCGGTCGCGGCCGTCAACGCAGACGGCACCGTTACGGCTGTCGGAAACGGCAAGGCAGTCATTACAGCCTGCGTTGTTCCGAAAACGGAATGGATTGCCGTTCTGTCGGATGGCTCAACCCAGGTGGGCGATATGCGGGAGATGATTCCGGACAGCATGCTTAAAGCGCAGGAAATCAGCGTGACGGTCTCCGGCAGCTCAGGCAGCAGCAGAGGCGGCAGCAACACATCTTATACCGTTTCCTTTGATACCCGCGGCGGCAGCGCGGCAGATAACGTGAGCGTGAACGGAAACGCGTTGCTTTCAAAACCGCAGGATCCCACGAGAGAGGGTTATACCTTTGCCGGCTGGTTTACGGATGCAGCATGTACGCAGCCTTATGATTTCAGCCGGAAGGTCACCGGCAATCTGACACTGTATGCAAAATGGATTGAGGGAACTGCGCAGACGGAGGGATGGAAAAATCCGTTTACGGATGTTGCGGAAGGCGACTGGTTCTATCAGCATGTGGCCTACGCTGTGAACAACAAGCTGTTCAGCGGAACGAGCGACACAACCTTTGAGCCTGACGGACTGTTGACCCGCGCCATGCTTGTCACGGTTCTCTGGAGAGCCGAGGGCAAACCCCAGGTAAATTACATCATGCCATTTCATGATGTTCAAGCAAGCAGCTACTATGCAGAGGCGGTACGCTGGGCGGCCAGCGAAGGCATTGTTAAGGGACATTCTGAAACAGCGTTTGGTTCGGAGGATAACATTACAAGAGAACAGATTGCGGCCATTATACACAGATATGCCAGGTACAAGGGATATGATGTGTCTGTAGGCGAAAATACCAATATTCTATCCTATGACGATGTGGAAAGTGTTTCCGAGTATGCAGTTGCATCTGTACAGTACGCGGTAGGTGCAGGACTGATGAAAGGCAAAACTGATACCACAATCAATCCGCAGGATAACGCGACAAGAGCAGAGATTGCGGCCATACTTCAAAGATTTCTTGAAGCAAATAAATTTTAAAAGATTCAGAAACCGTATTTTACATATATTTTCCCTAAAACAACTTAATAAACAAGCAGCCGCCTAATCGGCGGCTGCACGGGCTATTCATTTTCTGGATTTTTTTGACCCCAACTATTGACAAAGAGCCATAAAAAAATAGACAAAGCACAAAGTGCTTTGTCTATTTTTTTATGAAGTAATGTTACTGAGCCTTTGCAGAAGCGCTAGCGCTGGGAGCCGCAGAAGCATCAGCAGATGCAGAAGCGGAAGCGTCAGCAGAAGCAGAAGCATCAGCAGATGCAGCAGCAGAAGCAGAGGGCTTCGCAGATGCACTTGCAGAAGCGCTGGGGGCCGCTGAAGAAGCAGGGTTCTTGCTACCGTTGCAGCCAACCAAAGCGCCGGCAACTACCATTAAAGAAATGGCGCCTAACAAAAGTTTGCTTTTCATTTTGATTTTCCTCCTCATAAAAATGATCCAAAAATATTCAACAGACGATAATCGTCTATTTAACAATGGTTACTTAGCCGTTTAATCTGGCCTCAAGCTTATCGAGTTCTTCCTTAATGCCGGCAGGCAGTCTGTCACCAAACTTCTTGAAGAATTCCTTCTGGCTGGCAACTTCTTCCTTCCAAACCGCTGTATCCACGCTCAAAAGCTGCTCCAGCGTTTCCTTATCCAGCTTCAGACCCTCGATATTAATATCCTCCACCTCAGGCAGATAGCCAATGGCGGTTTCCTTAGCATTGGCCTTGCCCTCGCAGCGGTCTAAAATCCAGTTCAGAACGCGGAGATTATCGCCAAAGCCCGGCCACATAAACTTGCCGTTTTCATCCAGACGGAACCAGTTTACATGGAAAATTTTCGGCGGATTGGGAATCTTTTTACCCATTTCCAGCCAGTGTGCAAAATAATCAGCCATGTTGTAGCCGCAGAAGGGAATCATCGCCATGGGATCGCGGCGAACAACGCCGACAGCGCCTGCAGCAGCAGCCGTTGTTTCAGAAGCCATGGTGGCGCCTACAAACACGCCATGCTGCCAATCAAAGGCCTCATATACCAGCGGCGCGGTTTTCGCACGGCGACCGCCGAACACGATAGCGGAAATCGGAACACCGCCGGCAGCCTCAAACTCGCTGGAAATGCAGGGGCACTGATTAGCCGGTGCGGTAAAGCGGGAATTGGGATGAGCACCCTTCACGCCGCTTTCCGGCGTCCAGGGATTGCCTCTCCAGTCGATGCCCTGCTTCGGCGGCTCGCCGTCCAGGCCTTCCCACCAAACAGTGTTATCCTCTGTATTTAACAAAACATTTGTGAAAATCGTGTTTTTCTTGGTCGTTGCCAACGCATTGGGGTTCGTCTTGGTAGAGGTACCGGGTGCAACGCCGAAGAATCCGGCCTCCGGGTTAACGGCCCACAGTCTGCCGTCCTTACCGATCCGCAGCCAGGCGATATCGTCGCCCACCGTCCACACCTTATAGCCCTTTAAGGCTTCCGGCGGAATCAGCATGGCCAGATTGGTCTTGCCACAGGCGCTGGGGAATGCTGCGGAGATATATTTAATCTCGCCCTGCGGATTCTCAAGGCCTAAGATCAGCATATGCTCAGCCATCCAGCCTTCCTTATGTCCCATGTTGCTGGCAATTCTCAGTGCAAAGCACTTTTTGCCCAGCAGAACGTTTCCACCGTAACCGGAATTGATCGTCCAGATGGTGTTGTCCTCGGGAAAATGTACAATATATCTGTTCTCAGGATCAATATCCTTCTTCGCGTGGAGGCAGCGTACAAAATCAGAACTGTCACCCAGCTCTTCCATAACGCGGGCGCCCACACGGGTCATAATCATCATGTTCAAAACAACATAACGGGAGTCCGTCAGCTCAATACCGATTTTGGAAAAGGGCGAGCCATAGGGACCCATCATGTAAGGAATGACGTACATGGTTCTGCCCTTCATGCTGCCGCGGAACAAATCCTCCAGCTTTTTATACATAACCTGAGGATCCTCCCAGTTATTGGTCGGGCCGGCATCCTCCTGCTTTTTTGTACAAATAAAGGTTCTGTCCTCCACACGTGCCACATCATTTTCAGCTGTTCTGTGCAGATAACAGCCGGGCAGCTTTTCCTGATTCAGCTTGATCAGCTCACCTTCTGCACAGGCTTCATCATACAGCTTCTGCTTTTGCTCTTCGCTGCCGTCAATCCAAATCACCTGATCCGGCGTTGTCAGCTGAATCATTTCATCCAGCCAGGACAGTACCGCTTGATTCTTAGTCATTTTCTTAAACTCCTTTCATCATAACACTTATCTTTAGAATGTATTAAACAAAGTCAATCGCCCTGCGCCTTTTCCGCGATGTTTTCTCTAAAAATACCGCGTTCTGCGGGAAAACGGCGATTCCCAAGGCAGACGAAGACGCTGTGTCTTCGCTCATATTCAGTATCATGGATAGTATATGTCTGTCGAGGGGGAATTATCACTGCTTTCCGATACAATCCCACTGCTCCGAACAATATAATAAACCGTATATCCAAACCGATGTTATTTATTATACTCCATAATTATGAAAAAGCAAAGTCTTTTACTACAAAAAAATTCCGTCTATTTTTACAATCTTTGCCGAACCATCGCATTTGAAATTTGTGCAAATTGTTCAAGATTCAGGGTTTCCCCTCGTACATTTTCACTAAAACCCAGCTGTGTGAGGATTCCTTTAACCGCCTCCTTGCCGATGCCCGGAATCGATCCGTTACCCACCGCGTTCACAAAGGTTTTCCGGCGCTGGCCGAAAGCGCATTTAATCAGCTGAAAGAAATGAGCCTCGTCCAAAAGATCAACCGGCGGTTTTTCATGAGGCACCAGCCGGATAACCGATGACCAGACCTTAGGCATGGGCTCAAAGGCTTCAGGCGATACATCCCGGACATGTTCAACCCGCGCTCGATACTGCACAGCCAGCGTTACCGCGCCGAAATCCTTCGTGCCGGCATGAGCCGCCAGGCGCTGGGCCACCTCGCGCTGAATCATCACCACAATGGCGTCAATGGGCACCTGTGCCTCCAGCAGCTTCATCAGAATCGGTGTTGTAATATAATAAGGAAGATTGGCAACAACCTTAACGCGCCGACCGTCAAAGCGGGTGCGAAACAGTTCTTGCATATCCAGCTTTAGTATATCCTGATTCACGATTGTTACATTATGAAAAGCCTGTAAATTTTTTTCCAAAACCGGCAAAATTGTCCTGTCAATTTCCACCGCCGTAACGCAGGCAGCAGTCTTGGCCAGTTCCCGGGTCAACACGCCCATACCGGGGCCGATTTCCAGCACGCAGGTGTCCGCATCCAGGGCCGCAGCGGCCACAATATCTGCCAGCACGGTTTCATCGGTTAAAAAATTTTGTCCCAGCCCTTTTTTCGGCCGGAGTCCCTCGCCGGATAACTGCCGCCGAACGGACTGCCTGGAAAAATCACGCCCGCTCATCGAGCCGCCGCCGAAGTAGCAGGAGATGCAGAGGCGCTGGCCTTCAGCTTAGCAGCCTCCTCCTCAGGATAGCCGAATTGCGTTAAAATCAGCTGATAGGTTTCCTCAGGATCATAGACAAAATAAGAAACATTACTAATATATTTCCCCTCACCGGGCAACATATGAGTGGACAGAGATTCCGGCGTCATCTTTTTCAGCATCCCCAGATATTTCGTAGCGTCCGCCACGGAAAAGTTTGTTTTGACATGGGCATAGATTTCCTTGATGATAGCCGGCGCCTTGGTAATATATTCCGGCTGCAGCTTTTGCGCAAACATTTCCTTTAAAAAGTCCTGCTGCAGAGCAATCCGGTCATTATCGCCGTTGACATAGGTGGCGCGGTACCGGACAACGCCCTCCGCATCCTTACCGTTCAGCACCTGCAAACCCTTGTTCACATGAATGTGCAGATCCTGCGCCGGATCGTCATAATTCATGTTAATCGGCACATCATATTCCACGCCGCCCAGAATATCGATAACATTGCGGAAGCCCTCAAAATCCACCTCGCAGTAGTAGTGAATGGGCATGCCCGTCACCTGCTTGACCAGCGTGATAATCCTCTCCTCCGGGTTTTTATATCCCATGGCATGATTAATTTTATCATACTTCGATTCGGAGTATTGTACCCGCGTGTCCCGAGGGATGGATAAAACATTCACCGTATTTTCCGCAGGATCCACAGACACCACCATAATCACGTCTGCCCGGGTTTTATCCTTATCCAGACCCATTAAGAGAACATTGACCTTATCCGTTGTTGTTTTATCCAGATATTTGGCGATTTCCTCCGAAAGATTGGTCCCAAAGAAAAAATTAGCCGTCGCTAAGCCGCCGCCTACCATGGCAACGACCAAAATCGTTATCAGCATTGATAAAAAGAACTTTTTCTTATTCATCTCCAAAATCCTTTCGCTTTCGTACAAAACAATTGTTCATATTTATTCTATAATATAAGTGTGAATATATTGTTAATAAACTCTGAATTTTCCTCCCATACTGAAAAAACCAGAATATATTTGGAAAAAATCAAAAACATTGTATCATTTTTTTGGCTGTTTGTCAATATTTTTCAAAAAGACGTTTCCGGTTTGCCCGGCAGGAAGGTTGCTGCCGGCTGACAGACCAAATCTGAAACCGGCTTTTGTGTATCAAAACCCGGCCGCCGCAAAAAGCAAGCAAAAAGAGGCCTGTCGCCCTCTGATTGAAAAATCATTTTGCGACAAGCCCCCGTAAACTTTAGGCAAAGGAAAATATCGAACCCTATTGCCCAAGGCTAAGCCAGCCGAGTCTTTTCATCCTCCTCCAGCTGCGCCTTTAATTCATCTAAATTGGTAAACGCCCGCTGGTCGCGGATTTTAAACAGAAATTCCACTTCCAGCTTTTCGTTGTAAACGTCCTTGTCGAAGCCGATGATATAGGTTTCAATCCGAACGGCGCCGTCGCCCACCGTGGGACTGTCCCCCACATTCGTAATGGACTTATAGGCCACGCCGTCCACACAGGTTGTGGTGCCGTAAACACCGAATTTCGGAATCAGCTGTCCCGCGCCCGGAATCATGTTGGCCGTGGGATAGCCCAGTGTTCTGCCCAGCATTTTATCCTGCACCACGGTATTTCTGATTTTAAAGGGGCGTCCCAGCAGCTCGGCAGCCTTTTCCACCTCGCCGTTTTCAATTAGTGCCCGGATTTTGGTGCTGGAGCACAGAAAATCGCCAAAATATAAAGGCTTGATCATATACACCAGAAAGCCGTATTTCTGACCAAACTCTCTGAGCATCTTCACATCGCCTTCAGAATCCTTGCCGTAGTGATTATGGAGTCCCACCACAGCAATTTTCATATTCAGTTTTTCCACCAGAATATCCCGCACAAATTCCTCGGGAGAAAGGTTACGCACTGCTTCAAAGCTTTCAAAAAACAACGTATCCAGATGGCAGGTGGATAACAGCTCCTGCTTATATTCATTATCCGCAATCAGCTTTAAAGTATTCTCGCCCTTAATCACATTAATCGGATGCTTGTCAAAGGTGTAGACCACAGAGTGCAGTCCGTTGTCCTGGGACAAGTCCATCAGCATGGAGAGAAGCTTCATATGACCCCTGTGCAATCCGTCGAAGTTGCCCAGGGCCACCGCCGTTCCGTTCCGGGCTGCGATTCTGCTGTAATCATACCAAACCGTGTTCATTTGAATTACCTCCCTTGATTTTGTTGTGTTATTGATATAGACACCCCCGCAGTTCATGAAATTGCTGCCAGCTGAACTGCCGGAGAAAGACCGCCAAATCAGTAAAAGCTTTTTTCAATGGCAAGAACCAGCCCGCCCTCCCCGGGCACTGCTCTTGAAAGGCACAAAAGCGTCGCGCCCTCGTAGAGCCGAAACCGGTCATCCGCCGCCGCGCCGCTGATTCCCAGTTGACCGGTACGCAGCCGCAGACCGTTCCGAATTTTTGCAGCCGCCCCAGGCGGCACCTCTACAGCCGGATAAGCAGACAACACCGTTTCCGGCGGCAGCAGCACCGTTTCCGTTTGTCCACGTTCCGCCGCCAGCTTAAGCGCCTCCGGCGTAACCGCGTTTTCAAGAGTAAAGGGACCGCTCCGGGTGCGCACCAGAGACGCCATACAGGCGCAGGTGCCCAATGCTTTGCCCAAATCGTGACACAGAGAGCGGATGTAGGTCCCCTTGGAGCATTCCACCTCCATGGAAAAGCCCTCCGCCGTGAAATCAAAGCAGCGCAGACTGTAAATCTGCACCCGGCGGGGCTGCCGCTCCACCGTTATCCCCTGCCGCGCCAGCTCATACAGCTTTTTGCCGTTCATTTTAACGGCGGAATACATGGGCGGCAGCTGACTGATTTCCCCGGTAAAGCCGGCGGCTGCCCGTTCAATTGCCTCCGGCGACGGCCGGACGTCGCTGCAATCCAATACCGTTCCTGCCAGATCATAAGTATCCGTTTCAAGACCCAGACGGACAATGGCCGTGTAGGTTTTGGTTTTTTCCGTCAATAAATCCGACAGGGCTGTGGCCTTGCCCACTAAAACCGGCAAAACACCGGACGCCTCCGGATCCAGGGTTCCCGCGTGGCCAACACGCCGGATGCCCAGCGTCCGCCTGACAAAGGATACCATGTCATGAGAGGTTTTGCCCGTCGGTTTATTCAAATTAATAATGCCGAGCAAAACACCACTCCCGCCAATCATAATTACAAAACCGATGCATAGATATAAAATCAGGACAACTTACCGATTTATCTATATAATAAGTATATCACAATTTTTCCATAAAAAAAAGCCTTATTTACAGAAGTTTAAAAATTTATTTATAATCAAACAGATAAACTGCGTTTTTTTATGGAAAACCGCCAAAAATCAAGAAAATTAATAAAATTATGATAATTCCTATAGACTTTTAGCGGAACAAATGGTATAATTAATAAGGTTTTGGACTATTTCTTGTTAAGAGATTAACAAATTGGCTCCAAAACCTGTCAAAAACATAAATACGGCGGCACTTTTCCATGCCGCACAAATAAGACAAGGGGGTAATTTTTGTTGAATCAACAACAAACGGTCGCCTTTAAGGGCACCAAGGAACAGGAAGCAAAGCTGATGGAAGTCATCAACCGCTACAAGGGCACAGACGGCGCGCTGATTCCCGTCCTCCACGAGGCACAGGAAATCTACGGCTATCTGCCCGCTGAAGTGCAGGCCATCATTTCACAGAATCTGGATGTTACCATGGCCGAAATTTACGGTGTTGTCACCTTTTACACCCAGTTTACCACCCAGCCCAAGGGTAAGTACAAAATTGGTGTTTGTCTGGGTACCGCCTGCTATGTTAAGGGTTCCGGCGATATTCTGAACAAGATTAAGGAAAAGCTGGGCATCTCCGAGGGCGAATGTACGCCCGACGGTAAGTATTCTATCGACGCAACCCGCTGCATCGGTGCCTGCGGTCTGGCGCCTGTCATGACTGTGAACGATGATGTATATGGCAAGCTGACGGTAGATGATGTGGAGAGAATCCTGGCGAAATACAGCGAATAATCCGGCCTATGCTTGAAATTTCACTCCATATTCTGGACATAATCAATAATTCCGTTAAGGCAGGCGCCAGCCTGATTGGCGTGACCGTCTGCGAGGACAGGCAGGGCAACCGGCTGTCGGTCGAAATCACTGACAACGGCTGCGGCATGGATGAAGCGTTTCTGCGCTCCGTGACCGACCCCTTTAAAACCACCCGCACCACCCGGAAGGTGGGACTGGGGCTGTCCCTTTTTAAGGCGGCGGCCGAAGCTGCCGGCGGCAGCTTTGCCATTGAATCGGAAAAAGGCAAGGGGACTGCGGTTCGCGCCGATTTTGTCTATAATCACATTGACCGCCAGCCGCTGGGGGATATGGCACAAACCATTACCACCGTGCTGTCCGGTAATCCGGCCATCGATTTTCAATACCGTCACACCGTTGACGGCAGAGAATTTCTGCTGGACACCCGGGAGGTCAGGCAGGTGCTGGGTGATGTGGAACTGTCACAGCCTGAAATTATCCTGTGGCTGACAGATTATATCACGGAGGGCCTGCGGGAAATTTCACAGCCTACATAAGGATTAGAATTTTTTTCGTGCGCGGGGCGCACGGCAAATTAAATACACGGCGGCCCGGCCGCTGTGGGAATGGAGCTTGATGATGAAAAGTTTAGCAGAGCTTGAGGCAATAAAGAACAGAATGAAAAATCAGGTGGGCATGCGCAAGGATGACGACGCCCATGCAACCCGCGTTGTTGTCGGCATGGCAACCTGCGGTATCGCCGCCGGTGCCCGCCCCGTGCTGAGCGCACTGGTAGAGGAAATCGGCAAGCGCGGCCTGGCACACGTAACCGTGGCACAGACCGGCTGCATCGGCATGTGCAAATTTGAGCCGATCGTTGAAGTGATGATGCCCGGCAAGGAAAAGGTAACCTATATTAAGATGACCCCCGAGAAGGCTCTGAAGGTTGTCAGCGAGCATATCGTAAACGGCCGCGTCTGCACAGAATACACCATTGGCGCAGCACAAGAATAAAGGAGGATAACGGAACATGGATTTTGCAAGATCAACCGTTCTGGTCTGCGGCGGTACAGGCTGTACCTCGTCCGGCAGCCAGAAGATTAGGGAAGAATTTGAAGCCCAGCTGGCGGCAAAGGGCCTTGAAAAAGAGGTCAAGGTGGTACAAACAGGCTGCTTCGGTCTGTGTGCGCTGGGCCCTGTTGTCATTGTTTACCCCGAGGGCTCCTTTTACAGCATGGTAAAGCCTGAGGACGTGGAGGAAATCGTTTCCGAGCATCTGTTAAAGGGCCGTATTGTAACCCGTCTTTTATATGATGAAACCGTACATGAGGATGAGATTAAATCACTGAATGAGGTTGACTTTTACAAAAAGCAGCAGAGAATTGCCCTGCGCAACTGCGGCGTAATCAACCCGGAGAACATCGACGAATATATTGCGCTGGACGGCTACAAGGCCTTAGGTAAGGTTCTGACGGAAATGACCCCCGAGGGCGTTATTGAAGAAATTAAAAAATCCGGACTGCGCGGCCGCGGCGGCGGCGGCTTCCCCACCGGCATCAAATGGATGCTGGCGGCTAAGTCCCCCAACGTCATCGGCAAATATGTCTGCTGTAACGCCGACGAGGGCGACCCGGGCGCGTTCATGGACAGAAGCGTTTTAGAGGGTGATCCCCACGCGGTTATTGAGGCCATGGCCATCGCGGCCTACGCCATTAACGCTGAGCAGGGTTACATCTATATTCGTGCTGAGTACCCCATCGCTGTTAAGCGTTTGCAGATTGCCATTGATCAGGCCCGCGAGTACGGACTGCTGGGCAAAAACATTTTCGGCACGGATTTCTGCTTTGATCTGGAAATTCGTCTGGGCGCCGGCGCCTTTGTCTGCGGTGAGGAAACCGCTCTGATGACCTCGATTGAAGGCAAGCGCGGCGAGCCGAGACCCCGTCCGCCCTTCCCGGCCGTTAAGGGCTTGTGGGAAAAGCCGACGCTTTTGAATAACGTGGAAACCTATGCGAACATCCCCCAGATTATTTTAAACGGCGCAGACTGGTTCTCCTCCATCGGTACAGAAAAGAGCAAGGGTACCAAGGTCTTTGCGCTGGGCGGCAAAATCAATAACACCGGTCTTGTGGAGGTGCCGATGGGCACAACGCTCCGTGAGATTGTTGAGGAAATCGGCGGCGGCATCCCGGGTGGCAAAAAGTTTAAGGCTGCTCAGACCGGCGGCCCCTCCGGCGGCTGTATCCCCGCTTCCTTGATGGATGTTCCCATTGACTATGACTCCCTGATTCAGATCGGCTCCATGATGGGCTCCGGCGGTCTGATTGTTATGGACGAGGACAACTGCATGGTTGACATTGCTAAGTTCTTCTTGGAATTTACGGTTGATGAATCCTGCGGTAAATGTACGCCCTGCCGTATCGGCACCAAGCGTATGCTGGAGATTCTGGACAAAATCACCCACGGCAAGGGCACCCTGGAGGATCTGGACAAGCTGGAGGCGCTGGCCTATAACATTAAGGAATCTGCGCTCTGCGGTCTGGGACAGACGGCTCCCAACCCGGTTCTTTCCACCCTGCGTTATTTCCGGGATGAATATGAGGCTCACGTTGTGGATAAAAAATGTCCTGCCGGCGTTTGTAAGGCACTGCTCAGCTATGTGATTGAGGCGGATAAATGTAAGGGCTGCAGTCTCTGCGCCAGACAGTGTCCTGCCGGCGCGATCTACGGCGAGGTAAAGAGTCCCTTCCGTATCGATCCCGAAAAATGTATTAAATGCGGCGCTTGTATTGAAAAATGCCGGTTTGGCGCCATCATGGTGAAATAACGAAAGGAGGAAGCTTGTACAATGGAAATGGTTACACTTACAATTAATGGCCAAAGCGTTTCGGTACCGCAGGACTACACCGTTCTGCAGGCAGCCCGTCAGGCCGGGATTGACATCCCCACGCTTTGCTATTTAAAGGATATTAATGAAATTGGCGCATGCAGAATGTGTCTTGTTGAGGTCAAGGGCGCCAAGTCACTGGTGACCGCCTGTGTTTACCCCGTCAGCGAGGGCATGGAGGTGTTCACTGCAACACCGCGCGTCAGAAAGGCCAGAAAGGCCGTTTTGGAATTGATGCTTTCCAACCACGAAAGAAAGTGTCTGACCTGCGTGCGGAACCGCAACTGCGAGCTGCAGAAGCTGGCAGACGAGCTGAACGTTACGGATATCCCCTATGAGGGCGATATGTCCCAAAACACCGTGGATGATTTCTCTCCCTCCATTGTCCGTGACAATAACAAATGTATTTTGTGCCGCCGTTGTGTATCGGTATGCAAAAAGCTGCAGACCGTCGGCGTTATTGATGCAACAGAGAGAGGTTTTAACACCCGGATCAGCTGCTCCTTTAACAAGTCCTTGGCAGACACAGACTGCGCTATGTGCGGTCAGTGTATTGTTCACTGCCCTGTGGGTGCTCTGCGCGAAAAGGACGGCTTAACACCTGTCTGGAATGCGCTGGCTGATGAAAGCAAACACGTTGTGGTGCAGACTGCACCTGCCGTCAGAGCCGCTCTGGGCGAGGAATTCGGTATGCCCATCGGCACGCCGGTAACCGGCAAAATGGCTGCTGCCTTGAAGCTTCTGGGCTTTGACAAGGTGTTTGATACAGACTTTGGTGCCGACCTGACCATTATGGAGGAGGGCTCCGAGCTGATTAACAGAATTAAGGAGGGCGGCAAGCTGCCCATGATTACCTCCTGCAGCCCCGGTTGGGTTAAGTTCTGTGAGCACGATTTCCCGGACTTTCTGGATAATCTCTCCA
Organism: uncultured Oscillospiraceae bacterium; assembly: GCA_964447945.1. GTDB lineage: Bacteria > Bacillota > Clostridia > UBA1381 > UBA9506 > UMGS755. Next base: position 82,119 of record CAYUUO010000001.1, on the reverse strand, counting down.
CCGCCAAATCACCTCATGAAATGTACGGTGCGATTCTAAAATCCTATTATGCGGAAAAAGCCGGTATCGATCCTAAGGATATTTACGTTGTATCCGTCATGCCCTGTACTGCCAAAAAGTTTGAGGCACAGCGTGAGGAACTGTCCGGCACCGGATATCCGGATGTTGACGCAGTTATCACGACCCGCGAATTGGCCAAAATGATTAAGGAAGCCGGCATTGAGTTTGCGAAGCTGCCCGACGCGGTGTTTGATTCACCCTTCGGCGACGAGGCCACCGGCGCCGGTGTTATCTTCGGTGCAACCGGCGGTGTTATGGAGGCCGCTCTGCGGACCGTGGCTGACGTTCTGACCGGCAGCTCCTTAGAGGACATTGAATATCACGCCGTGAGAGGTACGGAGGGCATTAAGGAAGCCACCGTTAACATCGCCGGCATGGATATTAAGGTAGCCGTAGCCCACGGTCTGGGCAATGCCAGAAAGCTGCTGACGGCCGTGCGGGAAGGCAAGGCGGACTATCAGTTTATTGAGATTATGGCTTGCCCCGGCGGCTGCGTAACCGGCGGCGGACAGCCCATTCAGTCTGCCAAGGTTCTGGCGGAAATTGACCTGAAGGCTGAGCGTGCCAAGGCGCTTTACGCTGAGGATAAGGCTCTTTCCTTCAGAAAATCTCATGATAATCCTTATATCAAAAAGCTGTATGAGGAATATTTGGGTGAGCCCTGCGGTCATAAGGCCCATCAGCTTCTGCACACCCATTATCATGAAAGACCTAAATATTAATCAACAAGCACAAAATCATAACGATGCCCGCGCCGGACAAAGTCCGGCGCGTGTGTTTATGTACACAGAATAAGGACGTGACGAGTATGACAGAAACCATTAGAGTCATTTTGCCAAAGCAGTATGATTTGGTTGTCGGCGATACCTTCCAGCTATTTTTCCGCGGCGTTGTTGAAGCGCCGGATCCGTTTCATTATGATATTGTTGCCGTTTGCAAAAAGGGCAAGAATTATCCGCGGTATTTTGAATACTGCCCGGAGGAGCCGGGACAGTACGCCCTGACGCTTTCGGTGTATGCACAGGATAAAACCCTGCTGGGACAGGCGGAAACCCTTTTAAACATCGTGGCACCCGCCGCCCCTGAAAAACCTGCCCACATTCTCTGTATCGGTGATTCGCTGACAGCCGGTGGTCAATGGCCTCATGAGGCTTATCGGCGGCTGACGGAGACAGGCGGCCAGCCGGCCGGTTTGGGCTTTAACGACCTGCATTTCATCGGCACCTGTGAAAAAGACGGCGTTTTGTTCGAAGGCTACGGCGGCTGGCGATGGGAAAATTACCTGTCCGATGCATCAGGCGCCATTTGGGTAACCTGCACCCACGATAAAACCACCATAGATCAACATTCCCTCTGGCAGGATGAGGCCGGCAGTCTGTGGCAGCTGGAAACACTGGAAAATACCCGTCTTAAATTGACCCGCTATCAGCAGCATACCGGCCCCATTCCCGTCAGCGGCACGCTGACCCATGCCGCTAACGCCGCCCACAAGGCACCCATCCGGATTGACAGCACGGCAACCGAGCCGTTGAATCCCTTTTATAACAGTCAGACTAATGCCATCGACTTTGCCGGTTATTGTGCAAAGAACCGGTTTCCGGGAATTGATGCCGCCTATATTCTGTTGGGCTGGAACGGCCTGATTGGCGTAACCTGTCCCATTCCCGAACATTGCCAGCATCTGGTGGCAGAAGGCAAAAGGCTGGTGGATGCGCTTCATGCAGCCTATCCAAAGGCGCCTGTGCGGATTATGGGTCTGCAGGTGCCCTCTGTGAAGGGCGGTACAGCTGCAAGCTACGGCGCATCCCTCCCCTACTGCGATGATTACGGTCTGACCCGCTACGTTATGGAGCTGAACATGGCCTATGAGGCCTGGACGCAAGAGCCGGCATACCGTGATTTTATGGAATTTATCAATATTTCCGGGCAGTTTGACACGGATTACAACATGCCCAGCGCCGAAAAACCGGTCAACGTTCGCAATGCGCAGACGGAAATCGTTGATACAAACGGCGTGCATCCTAAAACGGAAGGCTATCTGCAAATTGCCGATGCTGCATACCGGAACATGGTGAAAACCTTTTGCAGTCAAAAATAACCTGCTGTTTTCTGAGATTCATCGGAAACGAAGCCTAGAAAAAGGGGACCGTAGCAAAGCTACAGTCCCTCAGCGTATCGATAAACCTTTTATGATGCGTAAATATTTACATTTTCTTGCCGAGCCCTGCCCACACGGCCTGATTACGGGGTTTCAAAGGGGCAGAGCCCCTTTGCCTTCGTTCCCCGACGGGGAACGAAGAACCGCCCGGGCTCGGCGGGCGGAACGGGGCCTGGCTAAAAAAATTAACACTATTTTGCAGAAAAAAACTTTTTCGACAGTCTGAGAGGCTGTCGACTAAATGCGACAGCCTCGGCGGGCACTTAATGCGCCGCCCGCCGTTGCGCGGCAATTTCCGTATTAATGACATAATGAAGCTGCCGAATCTTCCAGCGGATATGCTCCGCGTCCGCCATATATTCCATGCTGGGCTCCCAACCCAATCGGGAATCCTGTTCCGCCAGCGGAATGGCGGCCTCTGCATTGCTGATTTCCCGCTGCAGCAGCGCCTCCATACTGTCCAAAATCTCCAGCGCCTCACTGTTCGTCTCCGCATTGTTAAAGCGGCTGAGCAGCTTGAACCACTCTTTTGCGTGAATACCGGTTTGTATGCAGCAAACGATATACCGTCCCAAATTTTCAAGATACAGCAGTCTGTCGTTTTTCCCATCCAGCTTTTCTAAAATATCCACACCGCGCTGCATATAATCCAGCATAACCTCTAAGGAGCGGATCTCCGCCGCCAGGCGGACAGCCACAGGCGTACCCTTATCAAACATAACCTCATGAGAATACCAGTGGGTGTAATAAGAATGATAAATACGATTCCCAAACATGGCATAGGGCGCTTCCTGGTTCTTCACGGGTATTAAAAAGGAAAAGGGAAAGCCCGGCCCGATGCGGAAAGCGCCGTACTGGTCGTTATCCGTGGGGGTATAGTGCCGGATGGCCTCGCTCCAGAGCTTGAGCGCCTCATCTACCGCCGGCGCGTGCGTTTCGCCGTATTCGCTGACGAGCACTCTTTGCAGCTGCGTTTCCATAGGCGTTTTCGAATCGTTGAAAATCCACTTGGACAGCTTGCTGATAAAGGACGGATAGAAGCCATAGTGATGGGATTCCATAATGCCGCAAAGACCCCATTGATCGTGAGCCTCAGCCATGGCCGCGTAGCGCCGCATCCACTGATAGGGCATGGGCTCATAGGGAATAACGCCGATATCCCAGGTCAGGCCGCCGGTATTGGTCATAGCATATAGGCGTATGCCCCGTTTGGCCGCGGCCTCCGCCTCTGACCGGAAGTAAAAGCCGGGGCCTTCAAATTTCAGAGAATAGTCCGCAATAAATTCGCGGCAGTCCTCAACGGAATAGCCTTCAAACATCTCAAAGGTCGCCATCAGGCTAATATCCGTAGGCAGCGATTCAATCAGCCGGAGCCGTGCCTCGGCAGGCTGGCGACCCCAGTTATAGGTCCAGAAAATGATGTCTGCATCTGGCTTATGCTTCCGAATAATGCCCTTAACCAGATTCAGCCAGCGGGGATAGTCCTCACAGGGCCACCACCCGGCCCGGGGCTTACCCACGGGCAGACCGTCGGCGTCGAGATCACTTTTATGGCTGGGGGTAACATGCGGATCCTTACTGGGAAAGCCCACAGATTCTCCCACCAGGCTGATGCCCGCAAGACCTGGGCACTTTTCAAACAGCCGGCCGTAGCGCTTTTCATAATACGCCTCGGCGCCCTCAGCCTCCGGGCTCATGTCACTTTCCAAATAGCTGTAGGCATATACGTCGATGCCGTATTTAGCCGCCCGGTAAATCAGCTCGTTAAAATCCAGATAGCCATAGGGCGTTGTGTCCACATCCTCGACAAAAATCAGGATAGCGTCACGCCCCTCGTGGGCAATGGCTGCCAGATGCTCGTCGGGGTATTCGTCCAGACCGTAGCCGGAGTGAACCATCATCGGTGAGAACATGGGTTTTTGCGTCACCGTTTTTTGCGGAATAAAGGGCGCACGGCGCAGGGTCATACACTCCTCAAGATAGTAAAGAGCCTGTGCCGCACCCCGGTCGTCAAAGGCGTTTATGGCAATCGACTGTAAAACGTCAATACGAAAGCCCTTATAGGAAGCTGCATCTAACAGATCGACGCCGGTATCGGCAGCCAGATCCACCGTGATTTTTTTCGCTTCCGCAGGCGCACTGCCCTTTTTCAGCATGGCGGAAATCCCCATGGAGGTGAAAAGGTAGTCAATAAAATCCCGGCCTGCCGTCAGGATAACGTCGCTGGCTGTTTCCGGCACAACCACATACAGTCCGTCCTCGATGACAAATTCATCTGCCTGGGGCAAAAGCGCAGGATCCCGGACATCCTTTTCATGTATAGCCAGCATCCGCTTTCTAAACTCGTAATTTTGTTCCTTTTGTAACATGGAAAGCCTCCCTGTTGTTATTGGTTGACTGCCGGGGCGTCCTCGGAACAACCCCAGCAGGTTCTGACGTCATATAAGCGCATAGCCAGCGCCAGCATGTAATAATAATCGCCGTAAACGCTAAAGGCGTTGCGGCCGTTGCAGCGTTTGAGCATACCGGGTACCGTCGGATCGGTATTCAGATATTCATTGCTGAGGACAGACAGCGCCGCCTCTACATGCTGATGGAAGCGGTCGCACGGCCGATACCGCTCAATTGTCTGCAGACCGCAGGCCATAATGGCAGCCGCGGAGGTATCCACATTATATTTTTTATTTTCGAGCAAACTTTCATCCCAATCGGCGCCCAGCCCCGGCACATTGCCGCAGATTTTGGCCGGCTGGTCGGCGGGCAGGCGGAAATCCCAAACAGGAACCGGGCTGTCCTCCAGAGAATCCAGATATTTTTCTGCAACTTTAACAGCCGTATCCAGATAGGTTTCATTTTTCGTATATTCATAAGCGATTGCCAGTCCAAAAACCATCCAGCCCGTGCCCCGCGCCCAGTGGGAGCCGTTGGCAAAACCGCAGGAGTTGACTTCCTCCGTTGGCTTGCCGGTGGCCGGATCAAGACGCCAGGCGTGACAAACGGAAGCATCCTCGCGCACCAGAACGCGCATGGCCGTTTCCAGATGAGCCGCCGCCACATCATGATAAAAGGTATGGCCTGTTTCCTTCCAGGCCCAGAACAGCAGCGGCAGATTCATGCAGGAATCAATAATCATGCGCCCGTCCTTTTCAAAGGTATTCATTTCAGACCAAGCCTCAATATACCGCCCGTTTAAATCAAAGCGCTTAGCCAGCTCATTGGCCGCCTGGAGTGCCGTGTCGCGGTGACCCCTGTCACCGGTCAGCTGATACATATGTACGCTGTAGGGCAGATATAAAAAGCCAAGATCATGCATAGTCTGGGTGTAGGGCCGGAACACCTTGTCATGATAATCATCAGCAAACTGGTTGGCCCAGCGGAGTGCACGGCTGTCCCCGTCCGTCTGGAACAAAAGAGGCGCCATGCCGGTTACAAAGGAGGTCACCCAGCTCCAGCGTCCCGAAAGAGCCGACTTTTCTTTGTCCTTAACATGCTTGTAATAATCGCCGTCGCGGCATTCCCCCAGTTCAAACGGAATCCCGTTCATGCTTTTCATATGCAGCCGTGCCTTTTCACCGCACAGCTTGTATGCTTCCTCATAGGTCATGGTAATGTCCTCCTCAAACAGTTTCATTAAATCATAAGAATACTGATAACTCCTATACTGTACCACATTTTCATCGATTTGGCAAGTCCATTATTTTGTTTTATTATTGCCTTTTTTTGTTTTATTATTGCCTTTTTTGTTTTATTATTGTCTTACGCCCCCGGCACTACAAAGGATATGACCGTGGGAACACCGTCTGTCACCGGGACGTCCAAGGGTCTGACGGCATGACCGCCGCTGCTGGCCATATATAAAGTATCGCCCATGGCCGCGCCCTCTGCCTGAATCTCCAGGCTGCCGGAACCGGCGGCGTAATGCAGAACACCGGCACTGCCGGAAACGGTGGCGCCGCTTTCATAGACCGGCAGACGCACGTAGGCGCCGGTTACATCCTCCGCTGTTATATCTGCCGTAACAGTCACTGTCATCCGGGTTTCGTCAACAATCTCTACCGTATAGCACACCGTACCAATCCCCTCCAGCGGCTGGGTAATCTGATAGCCGCTGTCCGTCCGGGCTGTCAGAGTACCGTTTTCCAGCGCTGTGCGACAGACAGTACCGTCTGCCTTTTCCGCCGTAAAGCAGCTATATGCCGCCTGACCGTAATCCGGCGCGTCCGTTGAAATATGCATGGACAAAACAGCCGCACCAAAGCTTTCCCGCCAAACGGCAGCAGGGAGGCCGCTGCGCAGAGAGCCCCCGGTTGCCGGCGCAGCATAATGGGTCAGGAGATACCAGCCGTCCTTCTTAATCGCCAGCATACCGTCTAAATCCCACACACCGGCATGGGTGCGAACCGGCGGCGTTACGGTTTCTGTAATCCCCTCTGTCAGGGCATAACCCTCATAGAGACGTGGCGTCCATTGTCCGCTGAGACCGTAGGGAACCGTACCCTGCTGACCGAGACCCCAGAGAATCACCTGCTCCGCTACTGCCGGATTATGCAGGGCGACATGGGACATTGTGGTGGCATAGCCGTAATTTTCTGCACTGTAGGGCAACAGGGATAAAAGTCCATTGGCCTCCGGAACTGCCAATGCCACCAGAAACATACCGGGATAGCCACAGTTGGACATCATCCCTGTAGGCGCCCGCAGATTCATGGAGGTGGGCGAAACCGGCTGCCCCGCCGCGTTCGGAATCCAATACAGGCTTTCGTAAACAGCTGCTCGCCGGATGGAGTCATAAAGAGCGGCTGTAAGAGAGCTGTTTGCCTCCGGCATTGCCCGATATATCAAATAGGCCGCCGCAATATTGTGCAGTGACAGCTCCTGATAAGAGCCACTGGGCGCCCGCTCCTCCAGATAATATCCGGCGCTGTGCTGACCCATGGAGCCATTGCAATGCAGGTTATCATGGGTGATGGCCTCTGCCGCCCGCTCGAAATATCGGAGAAACCGCTCCTCGCCGGTTGCCCGGTAAACCAGCAGATGTCCGTAAATGATTTCACTCCACTGGTTGGTCTCTGATGATATATAGTTAGCCAGCTTATCCCCCAGCAGAAGCAGGCCGCGCCGCCACAAAACAGACTCTGACGGGCTGATCTGATCCTTGAGCAAGCCGTAGGCCTCAGCCAGCGAGGGATAGACAAAAAATACATGGGTCATGGGGTAGAAATTCCCCCGGGGCGTCATTTTCTCCCGCAGCAGATAATCCGGCGCCAATGCCGCCAGATGACAGAAGGATGCCAACATACTGCGGGTGACCAGCGCCTCGTTATGATAGCCCGGGTTCAGCTTTGCAGGCACCCCGGCCACCGCGGCCAAAGCCGCCGTGGCATGCATGGCATATCGGCCTCCGTAGCAAAAATTCTCAATTTCCTGTTCATTGCTTAAATCGTTGGCGTCGGGAAAAGCGCCGTAATACAGGCTTTCAGAATCCAGCTTTTGCTTCTCAAGGCCGGGCAGCAGCGTCGTCAATCCACCGTACCGGCCATAAAGCAGCGCCTCTGTGTCGTAGTCCTCCGGACTGATTTCTGCCGGAATGGATGTGGGAAACGACAACTGTACGGATAAATCGTCATCCTTGTGCTGCAGCATGGCGTCCCGCACCTGCGCCTGATAAGCGCCGCCCAACAGCCGGCCGTCCCGGCTTCTGGCCGTACCGCCGGCAAGGAGCCGTGCCGATGCCTCGCTTGGACATAAAAGGCCAGGGATGCCCGTTGCAAACAACAGGCTGCTCATGCCCACCGATGCACCGCCGGATACTTCAATTCTCCAAACGCTGTCCGGCGTATATCCGGAAAGGCGATAATCAAAGTATCGCCCATATTGTGTTGAATCCTGCTTATCCAAACGGCATCGGCCATCTGCCGCTGCCTCGCCCCATACAAGCTGGGCCTTCAGCGCCACCTCAGTCAGAGGCTCTCCTGCCGCCGCAGCCGCTTCCTCCTCGGCGGCTGTTGGTACGTGGCTCACCTGCCCCGCATCCTGCGCAGGCAAATACAGCTGAATGCCACCGCTGTAGCCGCCGGTCTCAATTTCGCAGGACGTTGAGGTTGGGGGCACATAGGTATACCAGGTGGAGGCCGCCCGTCCCGTGGGGAATACCAGCTTCATTTCGCCACGGACACCCCAGGCCTCACAAGTCGGCGGCAGACCCACCGTGAGCAGATCCCCGGTGCTCTGTCCGCCGGTGTAGGACACCGTCCAGATACCGGCCGGGCCTGACGGCACTGTGAAAATCAGCTCTTCTAAGCTGTCGGCCGACTCTGAAAAATCATAATAGCAAACAATCTCGCCGTCCGGCGCAATCACGCGAAGGGTGCGGAATTGCTCATAGCGCACTGCCGTGGCGCCAAGACGCTTTTCCATCTTACAGTAAATCCGGCCGGGGCCGCCCTCGGGAAATAGGCCCAAAACACCCAGACCGTTGACAACTGCCTGATCGGCACCGGAGGACAGTGTCGGCAACAAAGTAAAGGCCGCCCGGTCGGCTTCTGTTGCCGCAGCTGTTTCGGTGACCAAATTGCTTTTGCCGTAGTCATTTGTAATCGGCTCATAGTCCGTAAAAACGCCATCATCCCGGCACAAGGGCGATACCGCGGTGAGATCATCCAGCAAAAAGGCACTAAGCCGCGTAGTATCCGCGTCAGCCGGCACACCCGTTTCCGAAACCGCCGTTGCCGTTCCGTTCACCGTTATTGTGCGCACCTCCGCCTGCTGCAAACGGCTGCCCGCGTAGCTGGCAAAAATCAGCAGCAGCGTTGCTTCGCCGCCGGCAGGATTGCTGATATCGGCTTGAAAAGTACAGCCCGAACGGGATAAAAGGCGGCTGGTAAAGCCGCCTTTTGCAGTGAGCGCCCCGCTCTGGGCGCTCACCGGTACTTGTACGCAAAGCCATAGTGCAAGAAAGAACAGGGAAAGATATTTTTTCATTGCCTTCTCCTTTACTCCACATGGAAGTTTAGATTAAGGGGCCGATTATACAGGGGGAGTTCAATTTTCAGCGCCCTGATCTTTGGTGTTGTCCCCGAATCAATCACAAAATCGTCAAAATAGGCGTTGGCTGTCTCCGGGTAGTCAATATGGAGGGTTTCACCGTTTGCCGCAAAGGTAAAACTGCCGTTTTCCGGCCCAGTAACCACCGCGTCCTCCAGCATCATATTAATCGGCAGACTGAGCCAGGCACTCTGCAGCGGATCCGCGGCAGACACCGTGACCGACAAAGACAACCCGGCAGCTGTGATTTTTCCGCGCACCTTCATGCTGCCGTTTACCTCTGGGAGCGCGCACTCGGCCACATATTCATAGCCTTCCTTAATCCATCGAAAGGTACTGTTTTCCTTTTGCGTTTTAACCCAGCTGCCGTCCGCACGCTGCAGCATCACGCCGGAATAGCCCATCTGGGGCCGCTCCGACTCAGCAATATTTTTGTTGTTCATGGCCAGCACCACAGCGCCCAGCTTTTCCGTCCACAGCACAAAGGGTAGCGGACTTCTGGCCGCCGGATAGGCTGCATAGGGACTTGTGCAGTAGCTGTCATAGTAGGTCATGCCGTAGAGCTTGCCCCGCTTAAAGGCCATCAATCCCTGCAGATCCCATATTTTATCGGTTTCATGAACCGGCGCGGTGCCGGCGGCCGCCACGCGTTCCGGCTGGCGGTAGGCGTTGTACACCATGGGAATAAAAAACCCGTTAAAGCCGACTCTTGAGGGCCACCTGTTGTTTTTGCCGGCCAGTCCCTGCAAAATGTTGGATTTCGATACATCCGGCTTATTCAAACCGCCCTGGGGCATGGTGGCAACCGATCCGACGTTTTCCGGTGTGACCGGCAAGAGCTCCAGCACTTTGGCTGCCAGCGGGTTAACCGTCGCCGCCATGGTAAAGCCGGGATATCCCTGATTGCTCAGCATCATAGTGCTACGGGTGTTTAAGGCGTTTGGCGACACCAGCGCACCGTTTGGCTGGGGCAGCCAGAACAGGCTTTCAAAGGTCACCGCCCGGTCAATAGCGTCCGTAAGCTTTTCCACAAGCTCGGGCTTTGCCTCCGGCAGATTTTTATAATACAGAAAGCTGCCCACCACCTTATGCATGGAAAGCTCCTGATAGCTTCCCTCCGGCCCGTGATTCTCCATGAAATAGCCGGCGGGATGCTGACCGTAGGAGCCTGTCGCCCGGTCTACATTATCACTCGTTATGGCGGCGACATGCCGCTCATAATACTCTAAAAACCGTTTCTCGCCGGTGGCAAGGTAGGTTTCCAAATGCCCCATAATCGACTCGCTCCACTGATTCGTCTGAGAGTTTATGTTGTTCGCCAGGTTGTCCCCTACCAAAATCAGTGCCCGGCGGAATACCTTTTGTGTTTCCGGGTCAATTTTATCCTTCAGCAAATTATAGCAGGTAGCCAGCGAAGGATAAATAAAGAAGGAATGCTCACTGGGCCAAAACTGGTTGGGGGATCCGTTACTTTCCCGAATCAGGAACTGATTGTCCATTGAGGCGAAATGGCAAAAGGCATTCAGTACCGCCCGATCGATCAGCGCCCTGTTGCCATAGGCCGCATTCAGCTTGGTGGGAATGCTGCTCATAGCCGCTAAGGAGGCCGCCGTGGTTAACGACCAGCGGCGAGGCGGCTCAAAATCCTCCCAGGTGTCATATTCTGTGATTTTTATGCCGTCGGTGTTCGTACCGCCGTAATAGGGATGCGTCGGATCCAGGCATTGGTTTTTCAGCGTTTCTTCACTGAGGCAGCCTAAACCGCTGTAGACGCCGAACATAAGATTTTCAATGTCGTATTCCGTAACGTCCTCGGGAATATCCTCTAAAAAGGTTAAATCCACATCAAAATTATGATCCTTCATGCTATAGGCAATTTCCCGGACCTGCGCCTGTAAATCACCGGATACCAAAAGCCCCTCCGCCTCCCGGGTGTTGCCCTTTAAAAACCGGGCCATTTCCTCCGTGGGGCACAAAATCTGTGGCACGCCCCGTTCAAAGGTAACAGCCGCATTCTCTGTACCGGAAAACACCAGCTTCCAAACAACATCGGTTTTGTTCACCGTAATGTCAAAGTTCTTTAAAGGCGCCTGCGTATCCTTGGAAAAAGGCGTACCAGCTTCATCATAAAGGTCGATTTGCGCCTTCTGGCTGCCCCGGGTAAACACCACCACGTGCTTGGAGGTTCTGGGAACATACAAATACCATTCCTTCGCTGTTTTTTCCGTGAAGCACAGGGACGGCTCGCCGCGGATAGCCCAGGCACGGCTTTCCGGCAGACCGATGGTGATATCGTCCACATTGTTCTGCCCGTTTTTATAGGAAATTTGGTAAATGCCTGCCTTGCCCTCCGGCACCCGGAAAACAACGGCGTCATCCAAAAGATCCTTTTCGGAAAAATCGTAATAGCAAACCACCTCGCCGTCCGGATCGATGACCCGGGCGGTACAGAATTGCTTAAACCGGGTGGTTGCCGGGTTATGCTGCGCCGCAGCTTCCCGCCGGATATAGACCTCCCGCGGGCCGCCTTCTTCAAAATAGGCCAGCATGCCCACGCCGCTGATATATTTCATATCTGCTATCGGCCGCATCTGCTGACTGATGGGAAAGCGCCGGGCAAACTCCTCCTCTGTTGCGGGCAACGTGCCAAATTCCGTTTCCACGCTGCGGATATCCACATCAATATCTGCCGCCGGATAGGCCGCACGGCCCTCCGGGGTGGAAACCGGCAGATTAGAAAAATCATGTCCCGCCAAAATTGCCTTCACGTCCGGTTCTGCTGCCGGCGCCGGCACGGCGCGGTTTAAAACCGCCGCTGCCTGCGCTCTGGTGGACAGACCCCGGGGCATGAACTGCCCTTCGCTGCCCTTCATAAGGCTTTGGGCTGTGACATTTTGCACAGCGGCCAGCGCCCAGTCTGAAATATCTGCCCTGTCTGTATAGGTCAGGTCTGCACTATCCGTCCCGCCGGCAGCGCCGGACAAAATTACCGCCATTTCCTCACGAGTTATGGGCTGATCGGGCAAAAGCCTTCCTCCCGGCGTCATGGCTTCCGGAATCAGACTGCCCCCGGCAGCCACCGTGCTGTAAAACCAGTCGGCCTGTGTTACATCGGAAAAGTCCGGCGTTTCCGAATTTTCCTTCAGCTGAAAGGCACGGACGACCAGAGCCAGAAACTCTGCCCGGGTCACCGTCCCCGCCGGCAGAAACAGACCATCCCCCACACCCTCAATAATCCCCCGTGCCGACAGGGAAAGAATATCTGCCTCGGCCCAATGCCCCGCAATGTCGCTATAGGTATCCGTCGCTGTTGCCGGGGCAACCGGGACGAGGGACAGGAGCAAGGCAAGCAAAACAGACAGTATTTGATTCATAGCTAGCTTTTTCATAGCGTTCCCACCTTATTCATACAATACGATCATGCTCAAACCGTAATAGGTACCCGTGATCAGCATGCGGGACGCATTCTCCGCGCCATAGCTGGCCATCGGCTTAATATCGGCTCTTGTACCCTTACGGACCGCACCGGTGTTTGTATTCAGCACATAAATGCCGCTCTCCAGCGCCTTGCTGCCTTGATACACCCGGGTTTCCGCGGCGCCCGTTGCCGTCAGCGCGGGGTTAATGGTAACCTCCAGCGTATCATTGGAAACACGGTAGGGAATGACAAATGCCATAAAATTCGCTGAACCCGCGCCGTAGTTATCTGAAAAGTCACTGCCGAACAGGCGGCTGGCCGCGCCCTCGTAATGGAATCGGGCTGTGTCGCTGCTTGCAATCGATTTAATTTCACCGCGGCTGTTTGTGTTAAATTTAAAGGCATCTCCCGTGCCAAAGCCACGGAGCAGCTCCGCATCAGCCGCATCCAGCGCAGATTCCTTCCCCTCCTGCAAAATGTAAGCCCGCCGAACGGTATCGCCTGCATCGTTAGCCGCCTGCACGACTTTTGTAATCACCGCCGGCATACCATTGAAATTTTCACTGCCGCTGGATGCGGGCAGAACAGCTACCGCGGCGGTTTTATACTCTGTGCAGTCATACAGCTTAAGTCCGGGCACCGTGGCATCATTGCTGAGCCGCTGCGCCGGCGTGGAACAATAAAAATCATCCTCATTGGCGACATTGTCGGGAATCCCGAACAAAATTGCAGAACCGGGCAGCAGGTATTCACCGCTGACGCTTCCGGTTGACTTCCAGCGATAGGTGCGGCCCGTGGTCATCCGCGACACATCAAAGTCCAGAGAAAAACGCTGGGAATTAGAGCCCTTATTGGTGTTCACATAGGTGTCGTCTGCCGTTTCCATTTTGTGCAGCTCACCCTTTTCGTTCAGCGTATAGCGAACCATCTGGGGAATCAGCGCCGTGTGATAAATGGCGCTGCACTGTTTCCAGTCAGTCTCCTTGTAAGTAACATTGTTGATTTTAATCCGGCTGGCAACGTCAAACACTTCAAAGGTATCCGCTGTGGTAAAAAGCCTGAACTGCAGTTCCGTGGACAAGCCCTGCCCATCCTTCGCCGCCACCAGATAGCCATACTGGTTTTGGGCGGTGCTACCCTGCTGATAGCAGGCAACATTGCCGAAAATATCCAGCAGAAGGCTAACCGTTTGGCCGGCCGCCGGCTTTTGCAGCTTACCGTTGTCCAGCAGCTTCTTGAAATAGTGGCTATAGTCATAGACCCGGCCGTCAATCGTCACCTGACAGTCCGCCTCCGAAACGCTTTCAATGACGCCCTTGGCAAGCGCCACCGAAGCATAGCCGAAGATAACGGTTTCATCCTTGCTGCGCGCCAGCGAAACTGTGTCCCAGGTTTTTAAATCCGACACCGGGATCAGCTCGCCGTCCCGGTACAAACGGCAGATTTTGCTGCTGTTTTCTGTATCCAGCCGATAAACGCTGCCGGTATATTTATCACTGACCAGCCCCTCATCGGCATTGACGTTGTCCACCGTGACAATTTCATATTGCAGGATTTTGACAATATCCGCCGTGCCGTCATTGTCGGCATCCGCTAAGGTGAGCTGCGCATCCAGCGGCAGCCCGTTTTCGTCCCGCAGCAGGATTTCCGACAGGGAGAGCCGGTTGATTTCACAATAAAATACATTGTTATAAAAGACAGCGGCGCCGCGGGATATGGCCATGGTGTCTGTTTTATCCCGCTCCGTGTCGTAGTAGTGCAGTGTGCTCTTATCGGTATCGGACAGAATATCGGCCGCCTGCACCACCAGCGGCTCGTAATCCGCGTTTTGCAGAACATACAAAATGCTGTCCGGGCCGCCCGCCTGATTTTCCCGGGCATAGCAGGTAACCGTCATGCCGATATAATGGAACATATCCTGCCCTGCCGTAAAGTTCGTACCGCCAATAACAACCCGGCCGGCCGGCGCCTTGGATGCCACACTGTAAAGACCGGTATATTCCGTTGCCTCTACCCGACCGGTGTATTCATAAACATCATGAGCCTCATACATAAACATATCATCGCTGTATTCATATTCTGTCTTTGCAGAAATCACCGTTGCCGTCAGGCTTTTTGCAAATAATGCGTTATACATCAGGCGGAAAAAGTCCGCTTGCGTAATCACCTGATCGGTTGCCGTCAGCCCGCGGAGCAGCTTGTTCTGATTAGCCGCCCGCAGCCAGCCGCCGGGGTAACCGCCATAGTTTTCCGCCAGCGGCCCGTAGCCTAAAAGGGCAGCTGTAGCCTTAACGGCCTGCACGCCGGTAACCGGCTGCTCCGGATGATAGGCGCCGGTGTCATCGCCGCTTAAAACGCCCATAATTTTTAAATAGCTGATGGCACCGGCGTTGTCGCTGCCTGCCGGCACATCGGAAAACACAACGGTTTCCGCGTCTGCCGGCGGTTCCGGCGCTCCGGCCAGACGGTACAGATAGCCTGCCATTTCGCCTTTAGTCAGGCCGGCCGCCGGGCTATAGCTATCCGCGGACGCAATGCCCAGCGCCTCTAACAGCATCAGCTGTTCTGTTGGGGCGCTGTCCGCCTCCCCGGCGGCCAGCACCCCCGGAAAGGCTACTGTGACCAGCACGAGAATAGCGGTAAGGAGCCATGTAAAAATTCTTTTTCTTGTTCCGATATTTGTTTTCATTATTGGCTGTTTCCTCCTTTCACAGCGCCATCGTAAAATCTGGCAATCACAGCCGCAACCTGAGCCCGGTCAGCCGCGCCCCGGCCGTTAAAGCTGCCGTCATCCATGCCCTGCATCAGTCCCGCGGCCACAGCCTTGTGAATGTAGGGCGCTGCCCAGTCGGAAAAGGCCTCACGATCTGTAAAGCCGGCGGTCTCTGCCGCCACCGTGCCCCTGAGATTTTCATAAGCCGTTACCAGCATTTTAGCCATGGCCTCCCGGCTGATTCGCTGATCCGGCATAAAGGCGCCGTCGCTGCCGTCTGCCAGGCCGTTTTCGTAGGCCGCTTGTACAAAACCTGCATACCAGGCGTCGGCGGTCACGTCGGAAAATGAGCCGTCATAAGCCTTAGGCGCAAGCCCCATGGCCAACAGCAGCATTTTAATGAACTCGGCGCGGGTTACCGGCCGGTTCGGCTCGAAGCTTCTATCGGAAACACCGCTGACAATGCCCATGGCCTGCAGTCGGTCGATAGCGGCCTTTGCCCAATGATCCGCCGGCACGTCGGAAAATGTCTTGTTCCCGTCAGACGGTGGCGTAACAGGATCGGACGGCTTGCCGCTCACCGGTGTACTGCTTCCGCCGCCCCGTCCGGTGGCGCCGGTGTTCTTGTTGCCGGTTGTGCCGCCTGTGCTGCTCCCGCCCTTCCAAAGACAGGCAGTGCTTTCCGTAGGGTTACCGTAAGCCGCAGCGGCTTCATCCGCCGGAACATCCGCTCCCGGCGTCATAATCACTTTAAAATAGGAACCGCTGTCACTCGCCGCCGGCTGATACCGCGCCGAGTCAACACCGCTGATTTCCGTATAATCGCCGTCTGCCGCAGCGGATTTAAACCATTGGAACCGATGATTCTTTTCTCCGTAGCCCCTAATATGGCTGTAGGAATAATTAACCACCAGTGCGCCGTTTTCCGTCTGCAGGGTCACCCCGGTGACAGTTGGTCTGGCATAAACCCGAAAGGCGCCGGAGGTCACTGTCTCGCCTGTTACGCCGCCGATTGTCTTTGGCGTGACCTGATAGCCAATATACCGGTAAGCATAGGCCTCCGGCAGACTCAGCGTTTTGCCGGTTGCACCGGGAATCACCTCCGTAAAGGGGGCGTCGGCTGTGTCGGCGGCATACCAAATGATTTCGGAATCGCCCTCGTCAACCGCCGCCATATGAGTATAGACATACTGCGCCGCAACCGGCTCGCCGACAAAGACTGTTCCGCTCACAGAAAGATCCGTTACGGCAGGCTCAGCCGCTGTGAAGTCAAGCTCCAGCGTTTTTCTCACAGGCTCTGTCATAGCGCCGGCCTGCAAATAAATCGGATAGGCCCCCGCCGTTGTTCCCTGCGGCATGACCATCGTAAGGATAAACGCACCGTTTTTGTCCGTCATGCACTGCTCAGTATATAAAACCTGATCCTCTGCCATATTTTTTAGCAGCACCGATACGGAACGCTTGGGCAAGTCATGGTAATACCCCGTCACCGTGACCAACCCGGTGTTAACATTAACCACAGGCGTTTCGAGGGTGATGCCGTCATCCGTTTCCGGCGCTCTCTCGGTTTCCGCGGTTTCATCCGCCTCGGAGAAGGCCTCGCCGTCAAACCGCACGCAGCGGCCTAACACCTGCATACCGTCCCAGATAAAGAACTTGGCAAAGCCCTGCGCCGGATCAAAGCCCGCAAATGTAAAGCGCTCTATGCCGGCTGGGGCGATGGTTTTGGCCTGGCTGCCCAGAAAAGAGGCCAGTCGTCCGCCGCTTCTCTCTGCATACGCAGAGCCGTACATCGTCACATTCTGAGCCGTATTACTCACGTTTTCCACCGTAACCGTTACGGTCCCGGCAGCCGCCTGCACATCCGTAATCTGTGCATAAATGCCGTCTGCCGTGAAAAAGCGGCGTTCTGCGCTCTGGGTGGGGGCGTCACCGAATACTGTTTTCACCGCCGTTGTAACGGACAGGGTGTAGGCGCTGTTCCCGGCCAAGGGAGCTGATGATAAATCAATGGTGTAGCACCGGGATGCCGCATCGTAGGCGCCGCCGGCATAGGAAACCGGCATGCCTTCTGCATCCAGCAGCTGCACTGTGCCATTGTCCAGCGTGTCCGCATTCATGGGGTGGGTAAACTGCACCGACAGCGTGCCGTCTGCAGGGAAGGACGTGGCATTATCACCGCTGTCAACGTTCGTTGTCAGGCCGTCAAGCTCCGCAGTGTAGCCCTCATACCGTATGCGGCTGAACTGCAGAGAGTCTGTAGCTGCCGATGACTTCCCGATAGACATAATCGGAACACGGGTGGCCGCATCGTCAATAAACTGAATCGGGAGAAATTTGTAGCTGTTCCGGTAAATCAGATCGGTACCCGCAAGAGCCGAGCCATCCAGCAGTTCGGAAACGCGAACGCCGTCCAGATATAAATCCACGGCCTGCCAGTTCTCCTCATCGTACAAATAGGTCACCTCATGCCAGTCATCCGCCGTGATGACGCAAATCGGCACGGAATAATTCAGACCGCTGAAATTTCTGTAGAAATATAAAATCTGCGCATCCGCCGCAAGCTCTGCCGGCAGCGTGTGGCCATACCCCTCCAGCGTTGCCTTGGAGGTAATGGCCAAAGATTGCCAGATCTGCTTAACAAGGTCAGGTGCCTGGGCTGTAAAGCGAAAGCGCAGGGAGACCATGCGGTTTGTCGGCGAATAATCCGCCTCCTGATCCGAATTCAGCAAAAATGAAACGGTTTGCACCTTCATGGCAGCGCTGCTTTCCAGCGAAAAGGCCGGTGCGCCGTCAATTGTTTTCACCGTGGCATATTCCCTGTAAAGCCGTGCCGCCACATTGGTCATTTGCACCGTTTTGCCGTTCTGCGCCGTGTGCGTCCGCGTACCGACGGCATGCTCCGACGCCGGTACGGACTCAAAATCATAATAGACATAGCTTTTTGCCGTGTCTGCCGCTATGACCGGGAACACCGCCATTTGCAACAGCATAAAAACAGATAAAAGAATTGTTAAAAGTTTTTTCATATCATTCTCCTTTTGCCGGGGCATGACAAAACTTGTGTGAAACAAGGCGCCGTCAAAGCCGCCGGAGCGGGCGGCGTCCTCTTTTATAAATTTTCCGGAAGGCGCCGCAAACGGCGCCTTCCGGATAGATCGTCACGCCCCTGTTATAATCACAGGAACCGCCGACGCAACAGGCTGCAGGGAGGAAAGCCCATTCCAGCGGAACACCGTAACGGTGCAGCTGCTGTCGGCCTGCAGGGTAACCGTTTCATTAATATCATACAGCTTTAATAAAGTCAGGCTTTGCACGTCCACAAGCCTGTCACCGTTATAGGCCGCAACCAAAACGGTTTCACCCTGTCCCAGGCTGTCCCGGGCGGTAACCGTAACCGCCAGCGTGCCCGGCTCTGCGCCCGGCTGTGCTGCGGCCGCAAAGGTACCGGCAGTGCCGGCACTGTAGGGATAATATTTCATGCTGTAAACGGTCAGGCTGGTTGCCTGTTCACTTGTTGTCGGACAGGAGGCGCTTGCGTTTACATATTTACCCGTGGGGCCTACGGAGGTTGCATAAATACCCATCAGCTGCGGTGACAGGCTCACCGTGTTATCTAACTCCAGCAAATAGCCGTTATCCGTTGTCATCCGGCCGCCGGCGGTCTGAGCCGCGCCGCCGGAAACGGAAAAGCTTATGCCGTCCTGAGTTTGCTTATAGGCCGTTGTCGCGCCGCCTGCAGGCCGGAGCTCGATGCTGTGTACATACCGGGCACTGCCGCTGCCGGAAAAAACGAACCGGGCCGTATATTCCGTGCCTGCGGAAAGTGTACAAATCGGATGGCCTACATCATCGCCCATCATCGCGTACAGCGTGTAGTTTGTGTCTTCCGCTGAAGCCTTTTGCACATAAAACGCCTGCATCCAAAGGTTAACGCGGGTATTGGCGCTCATGGGCTCAAAGGTAAAGGTCACCTCCGCGCAACGGATATCGGCATAGCCCTCCGGAACAGCCGGGAGCGAGGTGCCCTGAATGCTAACCGCGCGCTGCTGGCTCGTTCCATAATACGCGCTGCCGTTTAAAAGCTTCATTTGCAGATAGTTTCGGTCACCGGCCACATTGAAAATTTGGTTAGTCATGCCGTTATGGCCGGAACCGTTCACATAGGGATATTTATCAACTGCAGTCGTGCCGGCAACGTTGACATTTGCGTAGCTTTCAAAATTTTCATTAATGTAATAGCCGTCATAGGCCGCCGTAAAGGTCACCGATTCTGTTGCCGTGCCGCTTGTGAAGGTTAGGGTGTAAACCGAGCCCGGATGCAGGGGCGCATCCTGAAGATTAATCGTGTAATCCGTTCCCGAAAGCGTTCCCTCCGGCGCAACTCTTCCCGTGTAGGTTGTGTCGCCGACTGTTTCCGTCATGGTGACCTCTACGGTGTTCGGCGCTTCGGAGAAATGAGCCGCAATGACGCCGCTGGCAGAGGGCAGGGCATTGGCCGTGCTGTCATAGTCGGCCGGCTCCGTGCCGTTTAAGGTAATGGAATCCAGCGTAAGGGGCTGTTCCACAATTTTTTCAAACAGCATATTGGAAAAGTAATAATTCGGCGTTGTTGAACCGGCAGCTATGGCAATAACATTCCCTGAAGTGCCATAGGCCGCATATCCAAAGTTCGTATCGGTCCAATAGCCGCCGCCAACCTTTGTTTGGATGCTTGCGCCTGTCATAAAGTTAGAAATCAGCTCACCGTCATACCGAAATGATAGGGGGGTTATCGCATTAGTGGCCGTGAGGGCAAAGGAAAGCTCTATGTCGTGCCATTCGTCCATCGTAAACTTGCAGACAGGCTTGCAGAAACCGGTGCTTGCATTTCCATGATAGACGCAAAGAATCAGATCCGAAGCGTTCAGCCCTTCATACATGCTGCTCCAGGTTGCCGCCGGATAGTTGTCTTGTAACGTTTCAACGGTCATAACCGCCAGGAAAAGGCCAATGCTGTGAATACCCTTTGATAAGGCTGCGCCTCCCTCCGGCGACGGAATATAGAGTCCCGTTGCCCAGCGTGCCATATTGCCGACAGCCAGAGAAGATTTTAACCCCTCTCTGACAAAATTCAAATCGCCCTTCTGGTATGAGCCACCATACAAATTCGGCCCTAAATGCAGGACGTTTTGGCGGCCGTTAAAGGAATCTATTTTTTCCACCGGGTTAATATTGTTCCCCTCCGCAAAAACCCATGTAGTCCCGTCGCCGATTAAGCCGCCGTGATTGCCCGTTGCGGTTGCGGTCTCGCTTTTTTGATAGGTGGCGGTTGCCGATTGCACAAACGAAGCAAAATCCGTTTTAAACATGTCAAATATGGCATCGCCTGAAACATAAGCCGCTCCGGCCGTTATGGGCGCCACCGCCATAGCCGTTACCAGAAAAACGCTGAGCATAACCGAAAAAAGTTTTTTCATCATCATATCGCTCCTTTTTTAACGTTATCCGCAGCCCTTGTGCCGCGGGGAATTTTGTCTGCGGCGCCGTGCCACAGGAAAGCACTGTAATACTCATTTTGACGCGTCTTATCCCTTCACCGAACCAATCATAACACCCTTGACAAAATATTTCTGAAGGAAGGGATAAACAATTAAAATCGGAATGGTTCCCACGACAATGACCGCGTATTTAATCACCTCATACATGTTTTCCGTATCCCCGGCGCTTTTCATGGTGTCGGTGGAATTCTGAATCAGAATTTCCCGCAGAATCACCTGGAAGGGCATCAGTTCGCGCTTGTCGATGAAGATAGAAGCGTAGAACCAAGCATTCCAGTGCTGCACCAAATAGTAGAGCGCCACAACGGCCATAGTGGCCTTGGAAACGGGAATGACGATTTTAAACAGAATGGTAAAGTCGTTGGCTCCCTCCAACTCCGCCGCCTCCAGCAGGCTGTCGGGAATCTCCGCAAAATTGGTCCGCATAATAATCAGGTTAAAGGTGTTGACTGCAAAGGGCAGAATCACCGAAAACAGCGTGTTGTCCAGTCCCAACCCGGTAACAGTCAGATAAAAAGGAATCATACCGCCGGAAAGGTACATCGTCACAACAATCAGCTTCATCAGCGGCCCGCGGAGCATAATATCCTTTCTGGACAAAAAATAGGCACCGAAGCAGGTCAGAAGCATGTTGAGCGACAGCGCCACCACAATAATAAACAGGGTGTTCTGAAAGCTGCGGGTAATCATCCGGTAGGTAAACACTGCCTTATAGGCCTTAATATTGGGTGACAGCGGATAGAGCAGCAGGCCGGAATGTCCCACCACCAGATCCGGGTCGCTGAAGGAGGCCATGACCACATGATACAGGGGATAAAAGGTCAGGATCAGAATGATTGTCATGAGCAGTACGTTGCCCCAGTCAAAAAGTTTCTCGCCAAAAGTTCTGTTGTCTTTCATTCGTTTCCCTCCCCTACCAAAGACTTACATCGTTTAGTTTCCGGCTGATGCCGTTCACTGCAATCAGAAAAATAAAGTTAACCACCGAGTTAAACAGCCCCACGGCTGTGGAGTAGCTCCAGTTCAGCTCCAAAAGGCCCTTTCGATATACAAAACTTGTGATAACATCCGCGGTTTCATAGGTAAACGGATTATACAGCAGGATAATTTTTTCATAGCCTACATTTAAAAGCTGGCCGATTCGCATAATGAACATAATCACAATTGTCGGCATAATACCCGGCAGCGTGATATGCCACATTTTGGCGAATTTTCGGCCGCCGTCCACCTCACAGGCCTCATATAGCTGGGTGTCGATGCCGGCCAGCGCCGCCAGATAAATCACCGAGTCCCAGCCTAAATTCTGCCAGATGCCGCTGATAATGAATATGGGACGGAACAGCTCCGGCTTTTGCAGAAGAGAGCTGCGCTCGCCGCCCAGCAGAACAATCAGGTCATTAATAATGCCGTCTGACAGGGTAAAGGTTTTAATCAAGCCGCAGATAACAACCATGGATATAAAGTGGGGAAAGTAGGAAACTGTTTGCAATACCCGCTTATACCGATTGCTGCGGAGCTCGTTTAAGAGCAGAGCAAACAAAATCGGTGCTGTGAACCCGAACAGCAGACCATAAAAGCTGATCAGCAGCGTGTTGCGCAGCAGACGCGTAAAATACATCCCCGTGAAAAAGCTGATGAAGTGCTTAAACCCCACCCAAGGGCTGCCCAGAATACCCATAGTCGGCGAATAATCCTTAAAGGCGATTATCGCGCCGTACATGGGAGCGTAATGAAAGATGATGTAAAAAGCCATAACAGGCAGCATCATCAGATATGCATATTTATGTTTAACAATGTTTTTACCCAGTGCACGAAGGTAGCTTTCCTTATGTGTACCGGGCGCCGTTGCCGCAAGTTTCATAAAAAGAATCCTTTCTTCGCCTGATTTCCGAAAGTCTGACAATTGCCTGCCTGCAGGCGGGCGGGAATGGCTCCCGCCGACAGGCAGCCTTACAGGTTATTTACCGTTGATTATACCGTCCTATGGCCGTTTCATAAATCGAAATAACTTGATCGACGCCCAGGGCCTTAACCTTCTCCACATAAGCCTGGAAGGCCTCGTCGCTCAGCGGCTCCTTGGCGCAGACGGATGAGTAGAAAAACTCCTCCATGTAAGTACTCAGCTGCGAGGTAATGTCCGCCATAACGGAAACCTCCTCGCTGTTCGGCAGCACCGGCGGGATGAGATGGCTTGCCATGTTAGTCTGATTCCAAACATCAATGGCCTTTTTCTGCTGATCCCAGGACAGACGCTGCTCATACATTCTTCTGTCCTGAATGGACAGGGTTGTGGAATAGCTCCAGGCGTATTTGCCGATGTTGGCCGCCGTGCCGTTATCATCAAAGACCGCCTGGGTAAAGACGGGCTGGCCGTCCTTCATTTCATAGCTGACGCCTTCTGTACCGAAGTTGGAAAACAGCTGCCCTTCCTCCGTATAGAAATAATCCAGGAATTTGGCCGCCAGTTCAAGATTTTTGCAGCTGGTAGTGATGGCGGCACAGCCGTAGCCGGGATAAATATTATCCTTCTGACCAAATTCCGGCTGCATTCCCGCCTGGGGAACCGGATACTTAATACCCTTTAAATTGTAAGCCGGATCATTTTTAGTACCGGAGGACATCCATGTGCCGATTTGACTGCCGCTTCCCAAGGTAGCGCCCACGTCACCGGAGGCCATTTTCTGGTTCAGTACGGTGCTGTCCAGACTGCCGTAGTCTTTATCAATCAGTCCCTCGTTATACCACCGATTCATAACGTTGATATAATCCTTCCAGCTCTCCTCAATCGGGCCGTATTTCACGTTACTGCCGTCTATGTAAAAGTTAAAATAGCCGTTCACACCGCTAGCCAGCGTATAACTGCTGTTGGCAAGCGTCAGCGGAATTTTCACGCCGTTATCCTTAAAGGTTGTCAGCATGGCGTGCCAGCCGTCTAAGGTAACAGGCTCCTGAATATTGAATTTTTCCAGAAGATCCTGCCGCACAACGGGGCCTGAGTAAACGGTTAGCCAGTCATCGCCGCGCAGGAAGGGATAGCAGTAATACTGTCCGTTGTCTGTTTTAATCATGCGGTCGGCGTCGGGATGTTCGGCCAGATACTTTGTAATATTGGGACTGTAGGCTTTAAACACATCATTCAGCGGGATGATATATTTTTCGTCTAAAAACTTCTGCGGCCCGCCGGAAGCATGAATCCAGTGATACAAAATCACGTCTGGCAGGTTGCCGGAGGCAATCAGCAGGTTAAAGGCCTCCTGACCCTGTCCCTGGGGCGGGAACCGGAAGTCCACATTGATGCCGGTGTTTTTCATCAGATCCTGATAAAAGGGCTGGTCTTTATAGCTGGCGTAGGACGCGTGTACCGGTGCATCGGCCCACATGGTCAGAGTTTCCTCCGTCTTGACCGGGTAGGTATCGCCCAACTGTGGTGCTGTCAGCTCTCCGCCTGTAGCCTTGTTTGACGTTTTGCCGCCGCAGCCGGACAGACACAGCGTCAATGCAGCAGCCAGGGCGATATGTCTCCATACTCTGTTCATAATACACTTTCCTTTCTGTGAAAAATTGGTTGTCTGTTTTTCATCTGACAGACGATAAGTCGTACCATCTATAATATTATTGTAAGAAACAACGGCAAAAAATTCAATATCGAATATTTGGCATTTATATCGGATTTGAAAACAACACATTGAAAATATGGCCTTTTATTGGTACAATATAACTAAATTAAGATGCCACCGCTGAAAACGCCCAATGACAGCACAATGCGCCTTAGTGAAGTATAGCACAGGCGCTTGACAGGAAAATCCTGTTGACAGGAAGCAAAAATAAGCGTATGATAAAAAGGTACACATACGGGCGCACGGCACAGCGGAAGGCCGCACGCAGAAAGGATTACATATGATCAAAAACACCCTGACCGTTAAATACAAATGGCTTTTGTCCTATTGCCTCATCTCCCTTGTCGCCATTTTTCTTTGCAATCTTTCCTTTATTGTCTATAAAAATACCTTTAAAAAAATGCTGACAGATATGCAGAGCGATTCCGCCGTTCAGACTGCCCGGGCCATCGACGCGAATCTGAACATTCTGAATCAATGCGCCCAGACCATCGTATCTGCGTCTTTGTTTGACAGCATGCCGGACGCTGCGCCGGAGGATATCCACTTGTATCACTTCCGGCCGCAGGTGCAGGAGATTAACCGGCTGGCTGCCATTTCCGGTATTGTGGATCGGTTTTATATTTATTTTCCGGAACGAAGCCGCCTGCTCTCGGCTGACAGTCTCATGTCACCGGAGCTGGCCTATAACACCTACCATGCCCAGGGCAATCTGTCTGCCGAAGAATGGAAATATATGATTTCCCGGCAGGACGCCTTTTCCTTTTACGCAGACTATGCGATGTATCGCGATTCCATCTATCAGCCCTTTATATTTTGCGTTCGGAGCGCTCGGACGGCTGCCGGTGAAGCCTACACCGTGGTGCTGATGTCCCGGCTGTCTGCCTCCTGGGCCGAAAAGCACGATTATATCACCAAAAACAATCTGACAATTTATCAAAGCAATGAGGATATTTTGTTTAAAAATCAAGGTTTCCCCGTGGAGGGCTTTTCGCTTACCGGCGATCCCGCCGCCTACACCGACCGCAAAACCGGCGAGCGGTATATTGTCCTGATTGCCGATTCGCGCTATACCAGCTGGAAATATGTATTTTTTGTCCCCTACAGCAACTATTGGAGCCAAATGAACGCTTTGAGCAACATCATTTTGACGACCAACATCGTCGGTATTGTGCTGTGCTTCCTGCTGGCCTATTATCTGGCTCGAAAGAACTACACACCCATGCAGGCAATTCTCTCACTGTTTGATAAAAAGAAGGGGCGGGAGCAAAACGATTTTGCCTATATCACCAGCAGCATCCAGAGCCTGATACGGGAGCGGGATCAGCTGGAGACTAAAAACGAAAACCTGACGCAGAACATGGTGCTCAAGCGGTTGCTGACAGGCCACATTCCCCAAAATGCCTGTTCTGAGTCACTGCTGACCCGAAATCACATTCTGTTCGACAAGCCGTATATCCGTGTGGCGATGTTTACCGTATCCGATTACAGCGGCCTGTTTCCCGATAACGACTACGTGGGTGATCAGCCGCCGATTGAAAGCGTTCTGTTTGTCATCCGCAACGTGGCCCAGGACACGCTGTTGTGTGCTTACGAGGCCTATGACTGCTCTGTGGATAAGGATGTTTACTTTATTATTAAAACTGACGAGTCAACAGACGAAAATCTGAAACATATTTTAAAGGACACCCGGGACAAGCTGGCGGAATATGCCTATATTGAAACCGTTGTATCCCTGAGCCGAAGTCATAGCAGTGCTTATGAGCTGAGCCACGCCCATGACGAATGTATGACCGTGCTGCGGCACCAGCTCATGTTCGGAAAAACGGATATTCTGTCCTTTGACGATATCGACGCCCTTGATCCGCGGTACAGCTATTCTGCAACGGATGAAACCAAAATCACCAACGCCATCACAAGCGGTGATCCGGAGCAGGCCAAGCAATATATTGATGCAATTTTTGATAAAAATCTGGCGCGCTGCATTTCCGCCGACGCCGCTACCATGCTGATTTACGATTTGGTGACGGCTCTCCTCCGCCTCTCAGAGGGCATCACGCTGCCGGAACTGCGGAATCAGCTGATGGACAATTTGTCCGACGCGCAAACGCTGGATGCCTCCAGGGAAAACATCAAGGAATCTGCCGTGCTGCTGTGTACCTATTTTTCCGACAAGGCCGCCAGCTTTAAAATCAGCGGCCGGATTATGGAGATTATCAAGGACAGCTATCAGAACGTGAACCTATCCGTGGCGGAAATCGGATATAAAATGAATAAGACGCCTCAGTATATTTCCAGAGTTTTCAAGCAGGAAACCGGCGAAACGCTGTCGACCTATATTCAAAAGTACCGGGTGGCCGTTGCCAAGGAACTCTTGCTGCAAACCAATCTGAGTGTGAAGGAAATCGCCACCAATGTGGGCTTTACCAACAGCAACGGCTTTATCGCCGCCTTCAAAGGCTTAGAGGGCGTAACGCCGGGGCAGTTTAAGAGTGCAAATAAATAAAGAGGCTGTCGACAATGCTACAGCCCCTTCGGTTATTGGAGAATATTTTATTCTTGATTATATGTTTTGCGGGGCTGCCGTTTTGCTGCAGCCCCGCTTGTTTTTTTGCCGCAGACGCATGCTGCAGGACTAAAGCCACACAAAAGGTCGCAGAATAACCCTTTTTGATCTATGTATACTACCTAATTGAATGTCTACTGAACAAATGGTTTTGCGAAACCATTTGTGTGAAATTTACAATTTCACACCTAAAAACAGCATTAAAATGCTATTTTTAGGTGCACGACATTAATTTAGTGCGGCAAATCATACCACAATGGTTCTGACACGTCAACGGTCAGTATTTTAATAATAAAAAGACTGTAGGATAAAAAAATGACTCTTGTCCGCATCCCCACCCTTGTGTATAATAAAATCAGCATAAAGAGCATCAGGAGGAAATTGAAGTGCAAATAACCAATAAAAAACCTGTTGATTACGCAGCGCTGTGCTGCGACAGCATTATGAAAAAAATCCCTGCGCCTGATCTTCCGCCGCGGGGTCGCTTTCACTACCACCAGGGGGTTCTTTTATCCGGCTTTGAGCGAACCTTCCATTCTACCCGGAAGCAAGCTTATGCCCAATATATCAGGGATTGGGTTGACAGCCTGATAACGCCCGACGGCACCGTTGTTAACTACCGCGACTACGAGCTGGACGGCATGATGGCCGGTGTTCTGTTGTTTGACTTATATGAAACAACCGGAGACGAACGCTATAAAAAGCCCCTGGATGTTTTTATCCGCAATCTTAAAAACTGGAAGCTGACTCCGGACGGCGGTTTTTGGCATATGCTCCATCACACAAATCAAATGTGGCTGGACGGCTTTTATATGGCCTCCCCTATGCTTGTCCGCTATGCGCTCCGCTTTCATGACGAAGAGCTGATTGATATTGCTTGCAGACAAATGACGCTGATGTGGGAGCACATGCGTGATGATAAAACCGGTCTTTTATATCATGCATGGGATCAGTCTAAAACGGCACCGTGGAGCCATCCGGAAACCGGACTTTCCGCTGTTTTCTGGGGACGCGCCATGGGCTGGTACGCCGTGGCCGCCGTGGATATTGCCGAATATCTGCCTACAGAGCATCCGTCACGCAAGAAATTTATCGATGTTGCCGTCAGCCTGCTGAAGGCACTGGCCACATATCAGGAACCGCAAACCGGCCTGTGGTATCAGGTTGTCGATCAGGGAGCACGCCCGGATAATTGGCTGGAATCCTCCTGTTCTGCGCTTTATACCTACGCTCTTTCTAAGGCGGTTCGCCTCGGCTGGCTGGACAGCAGCTATAAGGCTGCCGCAGACAAGGGGTTTGAGGGCCTGATTCAAATGGTTGAAACAGACGGCGAAACCTATTTATCTGTGCCCCGCATCTGTATCGGTACCTGTTTGGGAGATTATAAATTCTATGTAAACCGTCCCGTTGAAACGAATATGCTCATTGGTGTCGGCGCCTTTTTGCTGATGTGTAATGAGTATCAGCTTTTGTCTGATTGTTCATAATTGCCGGTTAAAACGGCTGTCTTGTTCCCTGTAGCAACCCATCATAAAACGGGGCTGTCGACTTGATGCGACAGCCCCGTTCAAACTGTCGAAAAAGTTTTTTCACTGCAAAATGCTGTTAATTTTTTTAGCCGGGCCCCGTTCCGCCCGCCGAGCCCGGGCGGTTCTTCGTTCCCCTTCGGGGAACTCAGACAAAGGGGCTCTGCCCCTTTGAAACCCCGTAACCCGGCCGGTGCCGGCGGTTCGTCACGAAAATGTGAATATTGACACATAATATAAGGTTTATCGACACACTAAAGGGGCTGCCGACTTGATGCGACAGCCCCTTTGTTGTTTTACAAATATTCCTTTGCCAGCCGCAGCACCAGGTTGCCGAAATACTCCGCGCTGATGGCGTTGGTAACCGGGCCGTACTGCTGGGTATCCGTTGTAAATTTCTGCTGCCAGGAACTTTCCAAAATGGCAGAGGGAATGCCCAGATAATTGGCATATCGGGCGGCGCAGGCAATGGCAATAATCCGACCGCCGTAGCCTAAATTGCGATCGTAGGGCAAGCCGTAATCCTGCCGCCAGTGCCGGGCCAGAGAATTAATGCAACCGTTATAGGCCTGAATCAGCTCCGGCTTCTGCACGCCGTGATCCACAAGAGCAATCCATGTGACGTCGGTTTCGCAACCGCGGGTATTATGTAAATCCAAAAAGGCAAACGCATGATCCACATTCGCTTCCATCCAGTTCTGAATCAATCTGGTTTCACATTCAGATGCCGGCCTTGGCCCACCATAATTGGCCTCACCCGGTGCTCCCAAAGGCATCCAGCCAATATAGAAATTGCGGTTCAGATTCACGCCGTCCTGATTAAAGCGTTTGCAGTTGGAATAGCCTGTCGGCACAGCGCAGGGAATCATTTTGATACAAATGGCTTCCCGCAGGGTGGCCATGCTGTCCGGCCCTTTATTCTCACAAAGCGCCTTCAAAAAGATGTATCCACCGGCGACTGAGGTTTTTTCATCGCCGTGAATCCCGGAGGTCACCAGAAGCACCGGCTTCTGTATCTCCTTATCCAGCTTCCGCGGCGCATCCTTTCGTGAATTGTAGTTGGGCGTGGTAAACACATATTCCCTGACCTCGTTGCCCCAGCTGTCCGTACCCAGTACATGCATGGTAACATACTCAGGATGAGCTGCAACCAGCTCATCATACAAAGCATACAGCCCCGTATAGCTGTCTGCAACAGCCGATTCACAAATTTCTGCCTGATAGATTTCACTCATTTTGTTAAAACTTCCTTTCATTTTATCCGTTCCGTCTGCCAAAAACCAATGTTCTGTTCCGGTCAGCGGGGCAGTCCGCCCCGAAAACCCGGCTTATTTTTACAGCTGTACCGTAATCAGGCCGTCCTGATAGGTCATTTGGGTACCATAGGGCGCGCTGAGCTTTGTTAAAAAGTCTGCAATATACCGACCGGTTTCCTCATCGGCCTCGCCGGGAACACCCTTTAAGGTTTCAGAGAGCTCAAAGCCGAGCTCTATGGGCTTGAGCAACAGCTTAGTCATGCGATCCTCTTCAAATTCAAAGTATGGGATAACCGACAAATAATTACCCCGATCCGACTGCAGCGGCAGCGTGCCGTAGGAGCGGTTGGCCCGGACTGCTTCCACAGTTGAAGCATAGGAAGACACCTGATAAAATTCCATATAATCCGGCGGCTGCACCTTAACCAGATGATTTTGGAAAATAAAATCGCCCAGCGAATAAAAAATCGGCCGCCCTTTATAGATTTCAATGGGTTTAAACTGGTGAGTACCGCCGCCGATAACAGCCGCCGCACCGGCATCAATACAAGCCCGGCCAAAGGCCTCTAAAAACTCAGCCGGCTCGTTATAAGAAACGTGCTTAATCTGATGGCTATGGATCATCACAACGATATAATCCAGATAATCGACTGACTCCCGAATCATTTTGGTGATTCTCTCTAAGTCACCTTTATGGCATTTTGTATGCTTTTCCGTCTTTTCGCCGACACGGAAGTTGCTAAGGGAAAAGGACAAAACACCCTCCGGCTCCGGCAAAACAAAGCCGGCCTCAATGGCATTATTATGCTGTCCGTTCATGCCCGTTTGTTCCGCAATGTCCTTAAGAACGGCCATTTGTTCCTCGGTCACGGTATACTCCGTGGCCACCCGCAGCGGGTTCACGCCGGGGCGTCCGGGCAGCATGGGTCCCTGCGTACCGGCACGCATCGCCATGTTAAAGCTGGAGGTGACGGAAATCATCCCCACCCGTCCCTGCGGCAGCTCCAGAACAGCCGGGCTTTCTGCCTCATGCAAATTCCGTCCAATGCCCGCATAGGCTACGCCGGCACGCTTGCAGGCATCCATAGTCTGATATAAACCCTCATAGGCATAATCCATAGAATGATTATTGGCACAGCCGATGAGGTTAAAGCCATACTTTAAAAGATCGTCTAACACCTCCGGCTCCGCAGTCACCCAAGGCTGACCGGAAAAAGCAGAGGGAAAGCAGGTAAAATCTGAAATCACCGCTTCTAAGTTGACCATGCGGGCGTCAGCCTGCTGAATAAATTCCGCCAAAGGCCGGAAACGTTCCTGTCCCTGCGTAATCCGACGGACGCTCAAGGCGTCACCGGCCGCTGAAAAAGACATTTTCTTTTTCATAAAAAACACTCCTTAATATTAATATAAATAACATGAAGCCCTTATGCCTTCTGTTGCGACTGGTGAAGGGCCATTTCATGATATTTACCCGGCGTTGTACCCATATACTTTTTAAAGGCGCGCGTAAAGGTACGCGTATTGATATAGCCAACACGTTTTGCCGCCTGATCCACAGTCATTTCCTGCTCCTCAAGGAGCTGCTTTGCCTTTTCAACCCGCATTTTCACAATATATTCCAGCAAACCCTGATTGGTATATTTTCGGAACATGGTGGATAAATAGCTCTGATTAATTTTGAAGTGATCGGAAATAACCTCACAGGACAAATTCGGATCATCATAATAGCTGCCGACAAAGGTTTTAATCCCCTCAATCAGCCGGTGCGTCTTTTCAACGCTTTCATTCATGCTGCTCTCACAAATTTGCTTAAAAATATCCGTCAGCTCTTCCTGAATGGAAAGAACCGTTTTACATCTGTCAATCCTCTCAAAAACCTTAAACTGCTCAAAAACGTTGTTGCTGTCTAAGTCACCGAGATCATTCAGCACCTTCATAACACAACCCATAACATCATACACAAGACATTTGGCCGTTTGAATCTGCGGTCTGGCCTGATGCAGGTTCACCTCAAAAATATGCTGCAAAAGCTGCTGACTCTTCTCATAATCGCCGGCCTTTAACGTGTTAATCAGCTGAATTTTCTTCTCGATGGGGAAATAATAAAGATTGGTCTGCGATTCGCTGATGTTGCTGTATTCCACAACCCCGTTATCGACCAACAGCTTATATTCCATACACTCCAGCGCTTCCTTGTAGCAGCCGGACAAGCCCTCGTAGCCCTCATAGAACCGGGAAACGCCCGCCATAAAGCTAAGGCCGAAATTATCCCGCGTGAAATCCTGCGTTTGCAGCAGCGACTGTTTAATTTTGTCCCCGCCGTTTTCCTTCTGCGCCGTATTAATAATACAACAAAACATACCGTTTAAATTGCAGAAGGCGCAATGCAGCTCAGAAGGCAGAACATCACTTAAAATATTGGAAATAATCAGTCGGGCCAGCTGATAATTATCTGCCAGCATTTCCTCTGTGGCTTCTTCAAAAAACAAATCCTTCACATCATCGATATAAAACATCACAACAGCAAAATAGGGCTCTGTAAAGGATATGCCGATACTTTCCAAAAGCTCCTCCATGGATATGTCTGAAAGCGGCTCGTTTTGCAGGAACCGGGAAAACACCGCGTCCCGCAGCACCAGGTTGTGAATCACCAGCTTCCGGTTCTGCTCTTCGCTGTCTTCTAACAGCTGCGTCATCCGTTTATCAATATACTGAAGCTCATTTTCATGCGGCCTGCTATCTGTTGTGTTTGTCTTGTCCAGCTGCGCCATCAGCCGCAAAATCGGCCTGTGGTTCTTGATTGTCATATAATAAGCAAAGCAAATTCCCAGCACCAGACAAACCGCAATGGTGGCGGCAAAGACGTAAACCACCAGTCTGAGCTCCTTAAAAAACTCCTTTTTATCCACAATATAAACATATTGCCACTGATTCTGCTCCGAGGGGCAGCTAAAAACCGCCGCTTCCTTGGTCATCAGCTTGGCAGAGCCTGCGTTTTCCTGCATAGCCTGCAAGGCCGTCTGCACCAGGGGGCTGTTTGCCTCCTCAACCAGAAACGGCGTTTGATCCTTATTTAAAATGCAAAAATACCGACCTGTCTGTTGCTCCGGTGCCGCCGATACCAACGAGTCGTTGGCAATTTCAATCACAATGGTGGCATATGGCAGAAACAAATCCGCGCTGAAAACGGAAACCGTGTAAAGCACATCGCTTTCCAGCACATTCTGTTCCCGATCCGGCATCTGGATATAGCGCCCCACGCTTTTTTCCTGCAAAAGCTTCTGATAATCGTCATAGCTGATTTTTTGTTTTGATAGTGCTGCTTATAAAACCGATCTGCAGGCTGAGCCGAGTTGGAGGACACAATATAGTTTGTTTTATGAAAATAGATATACAGATCTTGGATGCTTTTTTCCAAATTCGCCCATGTATCAATCCGTTGCTTGATATGCAGCATGTCATACAAATAGCTGCCATCGACAACGGATTTATTCATTGTATCTAAAACGGTCTGATCCTTAGAAAGCTCCACCACCAGCGCATTAAAGCTGTTTTGCATGCTGTCCAGCTGTTGCCGGCGGTTATCCAAAAGCTCTGTATTCACTCGCTCCAGCTGTTTTGTCAAACTCTTATAGCTGGCTTGATAGCTATACAGATTCATTAGAATAGCCGCTGCTAAGATAATCATATAAGAAATAAACCAAGATAAGGCAACGCTTTTTCGGTTAAATATATTTCTAAAAAACAAAAAAACACATCCTTGCTGCCTTCGGAAGCCCTCAAAAAGGCCCCGCAGGCCAAATTGCTTGATTGATTTTTTATATGATGATCTCGTGACCATCCCGCCGTGGCATCAAAAGCGTTGACGGGCCCGCTCGCCGCATTTTGGCTCTCCCCCAAAGCTGGACTTTGCAGGAGAGCCGAAAACAACGGCCGGAGCAAATCAATCCTGTCAGAAAAGCGGACAACTCACGAAATTGTTCAGCCGTTCCGACAAGAATATTGTAGCATAATGCTCCGCACAATTCAAGTTATCTCAATCGCCTTGTGACTCAACTGTCAGTGTGGTCACCGGCAGCACCGGCTGTAAGACGTTGTCGGGTGCTACATAGAAAATTTTAATGACCTGACCCTCTTGTAAAACAACACCCGGATCGCTGCCGCTGGCCGCCATCCCTACACGGGGCTGTCCCTGTGACACACTGTAATCCGTTCTGGCCCACACAAGCTTTTGACAGCTCGCGTCTTCATACACCGCCATAAACAGCTGACCCTTTTCAACGCCCGGCGCTGTCACAATGACCTCGCGTCCCGGCTCAACCACGGTGCCTGTAACCGGAACCTGTGCAGAATCTGCTGCCACGGTTTCTCTCTGTTTAATGGTCAAAACCGGCATGGTCAGATTGTAATATTGCAGAAGATTCCCCTTTTGCACGACAATTTTGTTGCCGCTTGCCACATAACCTGTTGCCGGTGCTGTGCAGGTATTGTCTGCATAAACGGCAACGGTTCCGTTTGTGCTGCCTTGCAGCTGTTCGGTCAAAGATGCGGCCGTGGGCTTGCTGAACATGGTAACCGTTTTGTCAGAAACGCTCAGCGCCTTCCCTTCATAGGAGAGGGCGGGCTGTTCCGGCGCCTGATAATAGCCGGCGCTGACCTTTAAGTTGTTCAGCAGCACCTGACTTGTAACAGGCTGACTGGAACTAGCCGCATTATAATAATAAATGACAAATTCCTCCATGCTCTGCAGCTTGACATTGCTGCCCGCCAGCATCAGCGCGCCGGACCACGACCTTGTAATGTTGCCGGTGGTCTTAACAAATTCGCCGTTAACCCGGATGTCAACACGGTTTGTTTGCATACCCGGATAGTAGGTGACCGCAAAATGATTCCATTCCCCGGGTGTATAGGTGCCCAGCAGCGTAGTATTGTCCTTGTCGGTAGACCGCTGCTGCGCTCTAATTTCACCCTTTTCCAAAATAATAAAGTTCCTTTCAATGGGGCTGGTCATATTATTGTTTGCCGCACCGGATGGGCCGTTTAAATACCGGCCGCAAAAACGCAGATAGCCGTCCTCTGCTGCCGGCATCAGGGCCGAAAATTCAAAGGTCACCGGGCGATAGCGGTCTGCCGATGTATAAATATAGCTGGTACTAGTGTTGCGCGCTGACAGGGCGTATCGAAGCGTAGGCTGGGCCGACGTCCCGTTTGATGTTAAGCTCACAGCCGTGCCGCTGCAGCCGCCGCCGGCTTCTGTGGCGGCTATCGTTGCGTTGCCGCCGGAATTATACCACGTCCCGACTGCGGCCGAGGTTGGCACCGAATCACCGGCGCTTTCATCAAAATCGGATATGGTGGTGACCTTACCCACCAGGCCGACCCAACGGCGCTCATAGTTGTTGTTAACAAGCTCCATATAGGTGATGTCGCCAATCGGTGTGTTCAGATCCGACACCACTGCGCCGGTTGCATCCCGGAAGATAACATCGCCCACACGCTTGTCCGCTGCCAGTTGATCCAGATAGGCGGCAAGCGTCATAGCGCTGTCAACATAAACCACATTGCCGGTAACCCATTTATCATGATTCCAGCCTTCCTGTGAGGCCGGATTGGCAGACGTGCTGGCGGCATCTGTAAAGTTTGCATCCGTCAGCAGGGGCGATGCGGGCCGCTGGGGCACAGTTCCCCCATAATAATTGGTTACATTGACATCGTCAAGATAAAATCCACCGCTTGTGTTGTAGTCCGATGATGTGCCCCAGTAATAGTTAAAGGAGAGCCGGTGGATGCCCCAGAAATATTGTCTAGGATTGTATGTGCTTTTACCTTGCGTATCGACTTTGCGAATATAATAATTACCTGCTGCTACAGCTCCGTCGGAAACGATTTCAATATCGTTGATATAAGCCTTATACGTCAAGGCATTTACCGTGCCGTCGCCCATGCTGATTTCCAGACGGAAGTTGTTCCATTGTTCGGGCATCAGAGCCGGTATAATGGCATAAAAAGTGGTATCACCGAAAAAGTACACACGGTCGCCTTTTATTTGGATGATCCATCCCTTATTGCCTGTCGTTTGATTGTTGGTATCGCCGCCTACACCGATCTTATCATGAGCATAAACCGTACCGCTGGAAGGGTATCCTGCGTTGGTAGAACTTCGGAACAGGCCGTGGCCTCTTACCGTCATGGCACGATTGGATGCGTCCTCAGGAAATGCCAGATTAAAGGAAATGACCTGTGTATCGCCGGGATTATTCAAAACTGCATTGGTTCCCAACTTAAAATCCACACTGGAATCAAAGCTGCCGGCCGAACTCTCATTCTTTGTATGATAAAAATATCCGCTCTGATCCTCCGTAGCCTTTCCGTACACGCCGCTCACATTGGATTTAAAGTCTAAAGAACGTTGAAAATTAGCAAACACCGGCTTTTCGTTTCCAACATTTTTGGTCGCCTCACAGCTATTAACCGTAATGTTTTGGATCGGATACTCCTTGCCGGAGGAAGTACCCGTTGTTGTATTGGTAGTGGTTGAGAACCCATCGAAGCTAAAGTCCAGCAGCGTCGCTTCCATGTTTGTGCTGCCCTCCTGCGCCTCCGCATAGGATTTCACATCATCCAAACAGGCCGCACCTGCAACGGAAAATGCCGTAAAGGGGGACGCCGTTATGGTCAAAAGACCCATGTCCAGTCCATCGACATACAATTGCACACCGTCATTCGTCGCAGTCAGGCGCAAGCTGTACCACAGCCCCGCTACAAAATTTTTGTTCTGCTCTCCTGCAGCTGTTGTAAATTGTATTTTGTTGCCCGAAACGGTCAACGCGTTCGCCCCGTTAAGGGCAATGCTTACGCTTTTTTCCTTATCCGCCGCTTTCAGCTTAAAATCAACGGTAAGAGCGTTGGATAGGGAAACAGACGCGACCCCACTTTCTTCAATTGATAAACACGGGTTGTCCGTTTTCGGATCCGACACAATTGTACCGCCCGTAAAGCCGCTGATACTTCCGTCGTTAAAGTCAATAACCTGTGTTTCCGCCGCCACACCGGTCATGGGCATAACCGCCATGGCCATCACAAAGATGCACGCCAGTGCAAGAGATAAAAGTTTTTTCATGGGAGTCATCCTTTCTAAAGTTTTAAATGTATATGAAGCGTGTCGATCAACCCTGCCATATGCTTACCGCCCCTTTGTCTGCCATGCCCTATCAGAACACGGGCTGACAGGCTTGGTGTCCCTCTAGCGGAAGGGTATGCGCCCCTTGCAGGAAAGAGCTTAAGCCGCGGTCAGGGTGAATTTCCGACAAGCTGAAAAGATAACGTAAAGTCTTAAGGCTTTGCGTAAACGGTTACGCCCCGGGTGAACAGCTTAACCCCTGCCAGGCTGTCCCAACCGGATAGCTCCACCCGGTCGCCTGCCGCTAAATCTGCGATTTCCAGAGATAAGGGCTTTTCCTCTCCGGCCGCCAACCGGCAGGTAACGGCACGGACGCCTAAAAACTGTTTGCCGCGCCACAGGCCGCCCAACAGACAAGCCGTCTGTTCTTCCGTCTGGGTGTTTTTTGCCTTCGCTGTTATCTGAATGCTGTCAGCTGCTTCCGTTATTGTCACATCCGTGATATTAACGGCTTCTGTTGTGGTGATAAAGCTGCCGGTTCTCGCCCGTCCCAGCGGCGTACCCTGCATAACCGCAATATCTTCGCCCAGAACCACCTCATAGGTTGTATTGGGCAAAAATGACTCAGCCGTACGCAGCAGCAGCCGTCGCCCTGACATATCCAATCCGACGCCGGTGAGCGTCACCGGAATGCCGCTCCGGCTGAGCTGCACCTGATCGGCCGAAACGCTTTCTACGGAATTGGTCAGATAAACCTCTGCGATATTGGTGCGGTAGTCAATGAAACCGTCTTCGCACAGGTTGCCTCCGAAACCAAAGCCCAGAATGTCCGGGCGTTTTTTCTCCGTCTGCAGGGATATATCATCCAGCGCCATATAGGCCGTATATGGTTCATAATACGGTGCATAGAACCGCAAAGCTGTCAGCTTTGTAAGCGCAGCCGGCGCCGCCGCCTGCTCTGCCAGCAGCTGACCGTCCCAATACACATCATAGGTATATTGGTAAGTGTCCTGACCGGTTGCCGTCCAGCGCACCTTCAGGCGAACGCTGTGCCAGCTTGCCGCTGTATAGCCCTGATTCGCCGTGCCCGCTTTAACTGTGCTGCCCAGCGTCAGGGCAGGCGTTGCACTGTTGCCGTATAACATCAGCCTGAAATTATTGCCGTCACCGTTATGTGTTTTCTGCGAAATATAAATTTTAAAATCCAGCGTCAGGTTCTCTGCCCCGTAGGATGACAGATCGGGAAGGTCAATAATGGCACGGGGCAGACTGGTCGGCCGATCCGGATCGACTGCATCCAGGCCCACCACAAGACAGGGGCCGTCGCTTTGCGGCACAGTGGTGCTGACGCTCGCATAGCCAGCGCCGTCATATGCCGTCATACCGTTTTCTAAGACCAGATAATGACCGGCGCTGTCGGTGCTGGTTTCCTCGGCAACGGCAAAGTCGCCATCTACCAGCAGTGACAGCTGCAGCTTGGCCTCCGGAACCGTAAATCCCGCTGTGCGTACAACCGGTAGATAAACGCCCTCGCTGACCTCTACAGCCTCTGTCAGAACAACTTGACCGGCAGCCGGTTCCTCCAGCGGTTCTGCCAGCGTCAGCCAAACAGATTTGCTCTCCTCGTCATACGTTGTTTCACTAACGGCAAGCTCCCGGCCGTTCACCTTAACCAGCACATCACCGTTATTCACGCGGTAAACAGAGTCTGTCAGCCGCACCGCCAGCTTTTGCGCCGTGTGGGGGATGTTGCCGCCGGTTTCCACCGCGCATGTGATGCCGTCTTCTGTCTCATAGCCCAGGCCGGCAATATCCGGCGGCGGCACAGGCTGTTTCACCGTAACGTTATCAATGGCAAACCATGTTGCTGCTGCCGCAAGGCGCGGACAATAGATACGAAGCTGCGTGATTTGCTTGGCTGTTGAAACAGAAGCATTCGCCAGAATCTGCGTGAAAGCATCCTCTTCGCAAACATCCGAACCATCCTCATAGGGCGCATAATACATATTGTAGGTATAGCTATAGGTTCCATTTGCTTTCGTCCAGGCAAGCTCTAAGCGAAGCTTATACCATTGCTTCTCGGCAAACTCGTAAAACTGCCCATACCCCGATGCACCGTTGGCATAGGCGCGCAAGTTGCGACCGTCGGTTCGCTTGGACCAATACAGCAGCACATCGCTGTTTGCGCCGTAGAATCCGAAACGGACGGTGGAGGCTTTCATTTCGCCCGTAACCATCTCTTTAATTTCATTAATGTATAAATCATAATCTAAGGTCAGCTCTCCATCGTCACTGCTGCCATACAGAGAAGTGATGGGGACATTCAGGCTGGGCAGTGACGCGCTTTGCTGCACCAGACCAATTTTCAGGCTGGTTCCGCGTCGATCCTCCTCGCCGGGCAGAGTCACCGTTTCAATAACACCGCCATATTCCGGAGCGATGAGCCCGGAATTAAAGTTAAAGGTTCTCTGGTTTGAGCTGTTTGTGCTGATCGTATGAGAAAAATCCGTATCCGACAACACAATCTTCGGGATCGTTGGTGTTTCTGCCGCCAGGCTCAACGGACACAATGACAGTGCCATTAACGCGCACAGGAGAAAACAAAATAGCTTCTTCATAACTCCTCTCCTTCCATAAAACATTCAAAGCCCCGCCGCAGCCGTGCAGGCCTGACGTCTGCACGGCCATGTGCGGCTACTGTAAAATCAAAATCTCTGTCGGATTGGTATATTTGTTGGCTGTGCTGCCGCCGCTGACCAGCTTAATATAGCGGGCCGTGACGGTTTTACCCAGACGGTACAGCTCATAGCTGTCGCTCTTACCGCCGGAAACAAGGGTATCCACCAGCGTGTAATTCACGCCGTCATTAGATGCGTAAATCGTTGCGGTATATTGCCGCTCGTCGCCCTTCCAGTACGCAATGGACATGGTATCAAAGGTAATAACCTCACCGTAATCCAATACCACGTTGGCACCCTCCGATTTGCCGCACCATTTGGTGTTGGTACTACCATCTGTCAGATTCGCCGCGTTGTTGGCCGGCTCAGGCTCCTCGCTGGCGTTGGCTGTCACAGGCTTATGAACCGTGAAAAATTCCAGCATGGCCGCCGAAGCCGTTGCATAGGTCAAACGCTTATAGGACGCGGCAGAGCCGTCGGCACTGGTGAGGGTCAGCGCCACGGTTTCACCGGCCTTTTTCGGATCTCTTTCCACGGTTACCTGCATGGACGGGTCGTTGGGAACGATGCGCCACGAGGGTATTGTCCCCGGATCCAAAACAGGAATCACGGAAGGATCGGTCATTAGCTTATCGTCAACATAGAGCTGATAGCCAAAATCGTATTGGGAGCCGGCGTGGCTTGACGGTGCCTGCCACTGGCTGATGGGCTCATCCTTAATAACGCCGCTGCCCTGTGTGCTCATGCGAACGGTAATGTTCATAGTGCCGCTGCCGTTTAACCGCAGAGCCACCTTGCGGATGCCCTTGTTCGCGTTTTGTCCTTCCGCTGCCGACGGCCCGGGCAGGGGCGCGGCATCCATGACGGAAAGCTCAAAATCCGGGCAGTCTGTGGCAAACTGCATAATCAGGCTTTTCCCGTCCTTGGTCAGCAGCGCCGTGGTTTTATCCAGAATTTCAATATCGGCCTGGGTGTGCATAAACCACCAAACCTCGCTGTTTTTCGTCAGCTCAATTTCATCGCGAACCGTCACGACCGAGTAATCCTCATCAATATAAAATCCGCGCTGTACCTTTGTGGCATCCTGATACAGGTCAGACATGTCATAAACGGCATAGGCGCCGCCGACGCCTTCCTCACAGCGAATCAGCGCCGAATATTCATCCTCCTTCTGGTTCCAGCCATCGTTATTGTTGATGGTAAGCGTGTTATGGCCCTCTGTACGCTTTCTGTACACCAGATAATATTTACCGGTCTGGTTGAGGCCGTAATCATCCTTACCCAAATCAATGGCCCAGCGGACGTCATCCATCTCAAAAGCAAAGCTGCCGCAGTCGTTGTGACCGTGATAGTGGAAGGCCTGCCCTGCCTGAGAGAAGAAGAAAAATGAGGTGGGGTCCGCATAATTTTCCCGCACGCTGAAGGACTCCAGGCCCCGGAAGGTCTGCACAACCGGGAAATGCTTTGCATCCTCCAAATCCGCCTGGGTGTAATATAAAATATCCAGTCCCAGCACCGTCGGGGTGCTGAGTCCATACTGCGCCGCATAGTCCTCCAGCAGATACAGCTGCCGCAGCGCCGCCAGATCGTTCTGTCCCAGCACCTTGGCATACCAGGGATAGCAATAGGAGGTAACGGCGCCGCCGTTTTGCGTGGCATCGGAGTGGGCAATACTGCCGTGGAAGGATTCCTCAGAGGCCTTCGCCCGGGCAGATTCCCGGAAGCCTTGGCATTTCCAGATGTTATAGTCCGTGCCCACCGAGGTTTGCAGGAAGGACATAATCCGGCAGGTATTGGCAACGGTAACCTCCCAGTAATCAACGCCCTCAATCCACGCGCCGTCCGGCACAAGGCCGAACATGGCGTATTCAGTGGCGCGCAATGCTTTTTCAATTAAATCAAAGCAAACATCGGGCGATTCCTCGGCAAAAGCCAGGCCGGCGCCGATTAAGCCAACCGTAATATAGGGCACATAGTTACTGCGCCATTTAGTGAAATAAGAGGTGGCCTGCATGGATTCCTGTGTTGTTGAATAAATCGCACCGCCGGGCAGACCCATGTAAAAGGCTCTGTCCATAACGTTAATACCCATGCGGAACGTCGCCTCAGACATAATGCTGCGCTGTTCCTCGGTCAGGGCGTGATACAGCCAGTCATAGCCTAAGGCCAGGCCTGTCATATACATGCCGCAGTCAATGGCGTGGGCTTCGTTAAGATCCGGGAAGCTGCACACGCTTTGAATATCCAGCCAGGCGCGGTCTGCATATTTCTGGTCGCCGGTCAGCTGATACGCCAGCCCCAGCTGTTCCATCTGGCGCATAAACTGAAACGCCATATTCCAGGTTCTGTAGGTATCATTATAATAGTAATAAACCGGAGTTTTCGGAATAATGGCATCCGCCTGCTTAACCACCTGCTGAATCAGCCGACTCAGCACCTCATCTGTTTCCGCCTGCTTTAGAATATTTTCAAAATCTTCCCGGGTGCCCATTAACCGGGGATGAACCGTGCCGCCGTTTGTTTTCTCATTAAAGGCAGCCCGAATCGTTGCGGCAGGGGGACGCTCAAAGGTCAGATAGGCGTTGATCTGCTGCAGCACGGAAGGACGGGTGAAATGCCCGACAACATATTCCTGCATATAATGCGGCACTTCACTGTCCAAATCCCAGTACATGGCCTCGTCGGAAAAGATAACCATGCCGTAGCCATCGTCCAAAACATGCTTAGACAAGACTTTCTCACCAAAGGCCTTGGCCGGAATCAGCAAAATGCCTGCCTCATTCTTGACCGCCGCTTTTCCCAGCGCAATTTCCTGACCGTTCAGCGTGACGGCGTCTTTTGCGGAATCATAGGTAAAATCGACAGAAAAAGCCTGTTTTAAATCCGCCTCTGAAACATATAATTCATCATTTTCATAAACTGTCGCGTCTGTCAGCGGTGTTTTGACACTGTTTTTATACAAAATCTCGGCATAATGATGAAAGCTGATCTTGTTGCTTAAATATTCCGTGATGGATGACGTGTCGCCGTAAACGCTGGTGCGTTCAATCACCGCGTCCTTGGGCTTTTTCACAAGACCCGTCACTTCAACATTGCGCAGGCGCATAGTTCCCAGGCCGGAGCTGCTCATCAGACCGATACGGGTCATGCCCAGCTTTTTGGTCAGGTTGTTAAAGGACACGCCTGCCTCCAGCGGCACACCGTCAATATAAATATCGGCGCCTCTTGCATTTAAATCCAGATAGATTTCTATCGTGGTCCATTCCTGTTTCTTCAGCTTACCGGCATACCGCTTGCTGCTGTTTGTAATCAGCGTGCTGCCGTTTGAGCGAAGCAGATAGGAAAGCGGCTGTCCGGTTGCCTCCTTATCCCGAATGACAAAGAAGTTGGCATCCATGTCCTCGTTTTCCATCCAGACATCCGCCGCCAGATAGAAATACTGATAGGTTCTCTCGCTCTCCCACTGGCTGGGCTTCACTGTGGTGATATCAATATAGCAGTCGTTAGAAAGGGAACCCTTGCTGAAAACAATGTCGGAGCCGCGTTCAGGATTTTTATAATCAAACCGTTCCGCTGTTATCTTATTGCCGTCCTTCGGTGTGGCGGTATAGTTATAGTAATTTTTTGCCGCCGTCAGCACCGAGTTACTGCG
This sequence comes from uncultured Oscillospiraceae bacterium, assembly GCA_964447945.1. Lineage (GTDB taxonomy): Bacteria > Bacillota > Clostridia > UBA1381 > UBA9506 > UMGS755. The sequence continues at coordinate 38,771 of CAYUUO010000001.1, read as the reverse complement.
GAAATATGTAAAATCAGAAGGATCCTCATCAATATACACATCGTCTACTGTTTCCGGCGTATAGGGCTTGACGGCAACCTGCCGCGGCTCACGGCCCTGATACAGCTGAATATTGTCAAGATAAAAGCTGCCGCCGGAGGCCGGTGAGGTGATATAGGCTGTGGAATACACCGTACCAATATTATTGAATATCCAGCCCTCCACAACCTTTTTCTGATTCACATAAACCGTTAACACCTTAGCAGACGTATTATATAATAAGGTAAGGTTTGTAAAACCGCTGGCCGTAATGCCGCCCAGCTCCTTGCCGTCTGCCAGACGGAGAACATTATCCTCAATGATAACAGCCGGATACTTGGTGGTGCTGCCGGCCAGACCGATGGTAGCCGTCAGCGACTGGGATTCACGGCTTTTTTTAATGTCCATGGAATAGACAAACTCCGACGCTAAGGCTCCGCTTGTAAAGGAAACGGACGCCGTTTTGGTGGAGGAATCGCTTTCCGCAACATAAAGGGCCTTATCGCCTTTTTTCCATTCAACGACCCGGCCGCTTGTGCCCTGCACAGTAACAGCGCCTAAGGACGTACGCTGGTTGGTCACCAGACTGTTAAAGCCCTCACTGACAATCACCGCATCGCCCACAGGCGCCGCCGAAACAGGCAGCAGCTGCAGCAGCAGAATGCCGGCCAGCAGAATGCCGAAAAAACATCTTTTCATGCTGTTCCCTCCTTTTATTCATATACGTATATGCTGTTAATGTTAAAGATACTTTGCCGCAGCACAACATAATGGTTATCACGGCCGGCAGAAACATAGGACTTTAGCTCCTCCAGCTTGATTGGTCTGAGCTTTTTAGTCTGCGAATCGTATTTAATAATGTTCTGCGTTTGCACATAAAAGTTTTTCTGATTGGCAAACGAATAATCATAATCGCCGAATACATCCTTTGCATCGGATAAATATGCATAGCCGTTATAGACCCGATACAGCTTGCCGAACTGATACGTAAGGTTGATATTGGCGCCGCCGTATAAGCTGCTGTCTGTACTGCCGGGAACCGGTATGCCGCCGGAGGCGTCAAAATCCACTGAGATAGCCGTTATTTTATTATGATTATCAAGCTTAACCCGGATTATATCACCGCCGCACAGTGCCGCGCCGGAAGGCTTAGAAACGTCAAAGCCATAATCCAGATACAGAGTTTTATATGTGCCCAAAGACCAGGTCTTTACCAGCTGCACCTGATTGCCTTCATCATCCACGCCCTGCGTAACGGCCTCGACAATGTAGGTCGGGTCGTGATAGGTAAAGCTTTCGCTTTTGCCGCTGCGTCGCCACAGAACAGCGCCGGCAGAGCCGCCCTCGTTCAAATCGTAAACAGACAGGGCGTAATCTGAATTATCCAGCAGTCCGCTGTTGTCGCCGACATAGAAGCTTTCTTCATCCGACAAATCCGCCGGGATCTTGAAAACTACCGTATCCAGCAGATTAAAATAGGGCATACAGGATTTTGGTGCGGAACGGTACCGGAAAACCTTTTGCTGCTGTCCTTCATCATTAAAGAACCGATATTGCAGGAGTGAATTATCCTCCGGTAACGTTTTGGGGTCTGTCCCCTCAGCAAACAGTGCCGGAAAATCTATTTTCAGCAACACATCATCGGCTGTATAGGCCAGTTTCACCAACGAGGGGCAGGGATAGCTGCCGCTACGCAAGCGTTCGATGAAATCTGACTGCTTCAGCTTTTCACTGCCGCCGTCAACTGTCAGCTTGTCCGGCAGATTCAAAATTTTAATCTCACCGCTGCGTGTGAAGGCCTTCAGCTGGCCGCAAGCAAAGCTGCCGGTTCTTTTTGTGTAATCCATCAGGTATGCATATTGCATGGTGCCCTCTGCCTCGGTATAGGAAACCAGCCGGTTATCAAGACCCAAACGGAAATTTCCGGTTACGCCGGGCTTTAAGGCATTGCTGTCATGAGCCTTTAAATAATCCGATACATCATACGCTTCATTATCCAGCCACAACATGTTATCCTGCAGGTCTACCTGCGTTACAGTGCCGCTGACGGAATTTTCGCAGAGCCAAAGCGTGATGAACAGATTGTCGGCCGAGGCCTGAACCGCCAGAATATCGCCCACCTGCAGATCATAGAGCGTTAAAGGATTACCGTCCATATCCAACAGCCGATAAATCGTATCCCGGGCATTTAAATTCAGGGATTGACTGCTGTCATATGCGTCACCAATGGTGCCACCTACGGGACTGATGTGGTCTATCTCCAGATAACGATAGCTGCTGATAAATACAATCTCAGCCCGTCCGTCATTGTTATTGTCCACCAGCCGGGCGCTGCCCTCCGTCAACGAGAAATAGGACGCATCAAAGGGAAGATAGCGTCCGTTAAAAAGCATGACAGGGCTGTCTGCCAGCGTGAGCTGACTGTTTTTATCTTTTTCTTCATCATAATATTCCAGTTTTCTGCCCTGCAAATCCCTATAGTTTTTCAACGCAAAGGCAGTTTCCGTATTATTTTTCGGCCAAAGCAGAACCAATTGACGATTACGTTGCTCTGTCAGGCGATAATACGCGGTGCAATGAAAGCCAAGGAGGGCTTCATCGACAGAATCCGCTTCGTAAGCAACGCCCTCCACCTCAATCTGCGGACGTTCCCAAACCCGTTTGCCGGACGTTAAAGAACTGTAAGGCGTTGCATTCACAACACCTTCTGCCGAATAAATGCCATGCCAGGCGGCCAGATTTGTTTCCCCTGTTTTATAATAGGATGTTTCCGCACCGACAACTGACGGCGAAATGGCGTCCGCCATCAGCAAATTAAACACTAAAACAACTGCATCCCGGCAGCTCACCGCCGTATCGGCCGAAATGTCTGTACCTTTTAGAAAATTCTCCTGCCGCGCCACCATCACATAACCGGAGGGATAGCCGCCCCGCGCCTCCGCAACCGGCTGATAGCCTGCATAACAAACCGCCAGCTTACAAGCCGCCGCACCGGTTATATCCGCTTCCGGGTAAAAGCTGTCCGCAGCAGCGATAAAGCCCAGAGCCAAGCCGCCGTAAACGGCGTCGGCCGCCGGATGCGCCGCGGGAACATCGGCAAACGTTCCATTATAGGTTGCAATATTCGTCTGATGGGCCGCCTCACTCAGCAGCTGTATAAAATCGCCGCGGCTGATCGGAGCCTCAGGCTCCCAGCCGGCCACATCGATATCGGTCAGCGTCTGCAGCAGCGCTGCTGCATGCTGATAGGCAATGTCCGTCTCCGGGGCGGCTGTCTGCGCCGCTTCCGTAACCGCTGCCGGACAGCATACCAGCAACAGGACAGACAAAATATAACAAAGATATTTTCTCACGTGACCCCCTCCTGTTCTAATGCAAATAATCCAAGGTGCGGCATAGCAGCGCTGCTGCCTCTGCCCTGCTTAAACACCGTTTCGGCATAAACAAACCGTCGGCACCCTGAATCACGCC
>CAYUUO010000001.1:0-35272 GCA_964447945.1 uncultured Oscillospiraceae bacterium | reverse complement strand
CGTTGCCTGCTAAAAGTGAAACGGCTTCCTTGGCGTAGTCCGCTGTCACATCATCATCGGCAAAGGTCATGCCGCTATAGGTCAGCGCAGCGTTCTGCTTCACAAAGAGACGATGCAGAATCACAGCCGCATCCTCACGCGTTACATAGGCGTCCGGTGCAAATTCACCGGTTGTTACCCCTTGAATCAGGCCATAGCCCACAGCCGCAGAGACGTAGGGATAAAACCATGCATCGGGGGCAACATCAGAAAACTGCCGGTCTGCTCCGGTCGGCGAAAGGCCAAGAAGTCCGGCAAGCATTTTAACAAATTCCGCCCGCGTTACATTGGCTTCCGGCCGGAAGGAACCATCGGCAAAGCCATTGATGACACCCTTGTTTGCCATTGTGTTAATATCGCTTTTTGCCCAGTGTCCCTGAACATCCGAAAAGCCTGCCTGCTGCCCCTGCTGCGCTGCATCAGTCTGCACGCTGTAAGCCGGTTTGCTGCCGCCGCCAGAGCCGCCGCCTGCCGAAGAACCCGGACTATTGCCGGCGTTGCGGGCTGCAAGCTGCTGCTGTACGGCCGTCTGAAAGGCCGTTTGTAAAAGACTGACGGAAGCAAAAGGTGCCGATGCCTCCATCCGTCCGAATACACTGCTTTTTTCATAGTCAGACAATAAGTTGTATTGACTCAAATCTACATTTTTATCCGTAAAATAACCGATGACAGCCTCTGCCATTTCGCGCCCGAGAGCATTAGCCTGCGCCAATATCAGTGCCTCCCGGTAAGCGGCCGCAAAGCTTGTATCCGTGTAGCTCTGCGCCGGTGCCGTCTGCTCCAATGCTGTCAGAACCTCAGCCGGATAGGACTGATAGTCGTTTTGATAGTCGATGCCGGTAAAGTCATAACAAAGCATGAGCATATCCGCAACCGAAAGCTTTCCCTTTTGCATTAAAACAACCTGCTCACTCAAAAGATACAGCTGGTCAAAGGACAGACCCTGTGTGTTATGCTGTATATAATAGGAAAGAAGTGCAACAATTTCGTTACCATACTGACTGAAAACCGCCGGATCAAAGCCCAAAGCATCAAGATGGCTTTGAAGCAGCTGATAGCGGTTATCCGATGATAAAAACGCACCGGCAACCTGCGCCAGCACCGCCGCGTCAGATTTTACAAAAATCCTTCGGTCACTGCACTGCAGGCTGCCTGCTGAGGCGATATAGGTTCCGTTAGGAAATGCAGGCAGCTCAATATCCGTCCCGGAAAACGAGCCGCTCTCATCGGTTTCTTCCGCAACAATTAAAATATCATTTCGCCGGTTAAGATCTGCTTCCGTCAGCTCTGTCACATCCACGCCCCGCGGCGCAATAATTAGCTTAACAAACTCCGCCTCGTGAACGCCCTGCCAGGAAAGCCGATCCATCTCATACCGAACGGTAAACGAACCGGCCGCACAGACCGGTGTAGAAAGCAAGGCGGTGCATAATAAAACAGCTAGACATCCTTTAAACTTCATAAGCCTCTCCTCCTGGAAAGAGCGTTAGCCTTTAACCGCTCCGATCATAACGCCCTTAGTAAAGTACTTCTGCAAAAACGGATATACACATAAAATAGGCAATGTTGCAATGATAATAACCGCGTATTTAATAGTCTCACTGATAAAGGCACGACCGGCCAAATCCCCGCCGTCGGCCATTTCTGACATATTATTCTGTATCAAAATCTCCCGGATAATCAGCTGCAGCGGGAATTTCGTCCGATCCTTGATAAACAGCATGGCGTTAAACCAAGCATTCCAGTGCGCAACCGCATAATAAAGACCGATAACCGCGAGGCTGGAGACCGTAACCGGCAGGATAATCCGGAACAAAATCGTCAAATGCCCGGCGCCGTCCAGCCAAGCCGACTCAGACAGGCTTTCCGGCACACCCAAAAATGAGGTTTTCAGAATAATCAGGTTAAAGGTATTAATAGCGCTGGGGAAAATCAGCGACCACAGACTGTCCTCCAGACCCAGATCACGTACGGAAAAATAAAACGGAATCATACCGCCGGAGAAGAACATGGTGAGGACAATCATAATCATAATCGGTTTCTGGAGCTTGACCTGCTTACGGGATAAGAAGTAGGCACCGATGGTCGTCAGTACTAAATTGACAGCCACACCCACCACCACCACAAACAGGGTGTTTGCATAGCTTCTGAGAAGCATGGGGTTTTTAAACGCCAGTTGATATGCAAGGGTTGTCGGTGAAAGCGGCGCCAGCAAAATGCCTTTATGAGCAACCAGCTCCTGTGCATTGGAAAACGAAGCCGCCAAGACATAATATAACGGATAGATCATAATCAGCGAGAGTATAAGCAGCAAAGTATTATTAATAATGTTAAATATTTTATCTGCTGCACTTTCTTTTATTTTCATTTTGCTGTCCTTCCTCCTACCACAGGCTTGTTTCTGCCAGTTTCTTACTGCATTGATTGGTAACAAATAATAGAATCAGGTTAATGACGGAGTTAAAAAGACCAACCGCCGCACTATAGCCCCAATTCTGTGTTTCAAAGCCCATCCGGTACACATAGGTTGAAATTACATCACTCACGTCGTAAATGGCCGGATTATATAAAAGAATAATCTTTTCATAGCCCAGGTTCATCACCCGGCCCACCTTTAAAATCAGCATGGTGACAACTGTTATTTGAATGGAAGGCAGCGTTATATGCAGCATTTTCTGGAAACGGCCGGCACCGTCAATATCGGCAGCCTCATACTGCTCCACATCCACCGCGCTCAGCGCCGCCAGATAAATAATAGAATCCCAGCCGATCATCTGCCAAATCCCGGAAATTACGTAAATCGGGACAAAGGCCTTGGGGTTTAACAGCAAATTAACGTTTTCATGGGTAAATACACTGACAAGCAGGCTAACAATACCATTGCTTGATACAAAGGTTTTCACCATACCGCAAATAACCACAAGGGAAATAAAATGGGGCAGATAAGAAGCCGTTTGCACAAAACGCTTCAGCTTCATATTTTTCATTTCATTTAAAAACAGTGCCAGAATAATGGGAAAGGGAAAATTCCATAAAAGGTTTGTAAAACTGATGTTTAGTGTGTTAAACATCACCTTTCCAAAGTCCGGGGATTGGAAAAAATCCTTAAAGTTCTTCATGCCAATCCAGGGACTGTCGCTAAAGCCAATACGGGGCGTGAAATCCTTAAAGGCAATTAAAGCGCCGTACATAGGCTTGTAGCAGAATAATATATAGTAAGCAATAACCGGAAGAACTAAAAGATAAAGCGTCCAGTTCCGCCGGAAATCTTTTTGCCATCCGCTTATAAAGCTTGTGCGTGCATCATGATTCACTGATAGTTTCATATTTGGTAAAACCTATTCCTTTCCTGCTGCTAACACGATACTGTCTTTCCTGCCCGGCTCACAGGGCCGGGCAGGAAAGAAGCAGTTACTTCTTATTTTGCCATAAATCTGTCATAGGAAGCCTGCTTCATCGCGATAAGCTTTTCCAGACCTCTTTCCTTAAGCTGTGCAACCATATCGTCAAATTGATCCAGCGGTTCCACGCCCATAATCATTTTTAGAATTTTTTCGTCAGCATAGGTCGTAACGGCATTATCTAAGCTGGCAAATTCGCTTGTTTCCTCAGAGGTAACAGGCAGGTTCGGCGCTAAATGCTTATCCATTTCCGTGATAGACCATTTTTCCCACGCGTCCTTCTGCTCCGGCAGTTTGGCATACTGCTCCATGTAGCGGACATCCTGAATGGTGGGGCCGGCATCATAGGCATATGTATATTGTGACAGCGCCGTTGTCATATCCTGTCCATCGGGATTGTTGGTAATCAGCTCCGTGTAGGTCGGATAGCCGTCAATCATCTCGTAGCTTTCGCCTTCAATACCAAAATTGTACAGCATCCGGCCTTCTTCTGAATAACCGTAATCCAGGAACTTAACAGCCTCCGCTTTATGTTGGCTGTCAACACTGATCGCCGCGTATGTATTGTTCATGGGCGGCACAACCAGATGCAGCTTACTGAACTGCGGCGTTTCGCCCTTTTTCAAAACAGGATATTTTGCAGCACCCAGCTTAAAGCTTGCATTGGGAGCCGCCGCCATATAACGGCCCACACCGCGGCCAATACTGTTAACGACCGCACCGGAATCCCCGTTTAAAATGTGGGAGTCAACCGTGGCAGACTCTAAAGATGCAAAGTCCTGATCCAGCAGCTTTTCAGAATACCAACGATTCATTGTCACCAGAAAATCCTTAAAGCCCGGTTCTAAATAACCATGCTTGATTTTCCCGTTGTCCACATAAAAACCCAGCATCATATTATAGGCACCGGCAAAGACCGTTGTATCCCTCATGTCGTAAAGCGAAATGCTCAGCGGTGCCGACGCGCCCTTTTGATCCCGGAAGGCCGTTAAAACGGTTTCCCATTCTGCAATCGTTTCAGGCATTTCAAGGTTCAAATCGTCCAGCCAGTCCTGACGGACAATCAAGCCTTTTGTAACGCGCAGACCCATATCCGTACGAACAAACGGGAAAGCGAACTGCTCACCGGCATCTGTGGTGGAAAGCTTTCTAACCATTTCATTTTCTTTCAGGAAGCCATACAGATTCGGCGCATTGTCCTTATATTCATTGATGTCGATAATGATTTTATCGTTAACCGCTTTTTGCGGTCCGCCCGGATAGCCTTGCTCCCAATTATATTGAATGATATCCGGCAGATTGTCACTGGCAACCAAAATGTTAAACTTTTCCTTTGCCTGGCCTTGGGGTGGATGCTCAAATTCAATTTTTGTTCCGGTGCGTTTTTGCACCTCCTGTAGCAGCGGCGTTTCACCCAGATTGCTGACCACGGTGGATGCATAGGATGTAAGTGTTGTCCAGTAGCGAAGTGTTACATCGCTGTCCTGAGATGTTGTTTTGTTGCCACCGCAACCACTGAGAGCGGAAATTCCAATTGCAAGCGCCAAAAGCTTGCAGGTTCTTTTTTTAAAATTCATGATAACACCTCCATTGTTATTGCACATACCGGCTAAAGCCGTGTCGTATGCTAATTCTATTATAAAAGCTTTTCTCACCGTTAACAAGAGTCACTTTTTTAATAATGGACATATTTTTTGTAAAGGCACAAGGCCAAAAAAACAGTGTCTACAGCGCTAACACCCGCAACGGGGCGAATTCGCGCCCGGTTATATCCTGCCGTCTGTTATCCCAAATAAGCGGCGGAGGACTGTATGGAGCTGCGTTTCCGTTCCCCCTTCCAAAAGCAGAGCGTCCATTGGCTGCAGCAGCCCCATCAGCTGCGCCTCCAGCGTTTCCCTGTCTGCAACACAGTCAATCCTCTGCCTGCCCCCTGCCGCCAGAATGGCATCCTTCAAAAGATTGCCGTCATCGCCGTAACAAATGATGTGATCAATGGCCGCATCAGCCGCTGCCTGTCCCAGAACATGACTTGCCTTGGGTTCACCGGACAATGCCTGCCCCCCGCCCAAAACCGCAATGCGTTTGCCCCGAACCGTTAAACGGGCAAAGGATTTGAGCGCAAATTGCATTGACACTGCCGATTCACAGTCACAGTCTGCCATGACGGTTAAACCGCAATAGGAAAAGACGAAGGGGCGGATTTTTTTATTGTCACATCGCCACAGCCCCGGCTCCACCCGTTCCGGCGGAACGCCCAGATTAAGCCCCAGCGCCGCTGCGGCCAGAATGTGATAGATCTGCTCCTCCGACGGTGTCTGATAGCTCAGCCGAAGCGCGGCGCCGTCACAAACCATATCAAAGACAAGCTGCTTGCCGTCTGCCCGGATATCCGTCCCGCGATAGGTCAGCTGCTCCGCCTGTATGCCGTAGCACCGGATGCAAATATCCCGCCGCGCCAGCTTTCCGACAGCTTTGACCAGCGCCGCGTCGTCACCGTTAATCAAAAGCAGTCCTCCCGGTGCCAAGCCTGCTGTCAGAGCTGTCAGCCAGGATAGCAGCTCTTCCTGCGTCTGTGCCGCCGGCACAAAGCCTGTGATCACACAGGCCGCAGGCGCAATGGCTTGGGAAAAGACTGCTGCCTGCATGTGGCTTTCCTGCTTCCATTCCTGCAGGCAAACCTCATGATAGGGCCGGAGGGCTGAAAAATCCACCACATCTGCCTCCTGCTCTGTCAGGGGCGTCACGGTAAAGGTGCTGCTTAAAACGGCCTCTGCAAGGCGCAGAACCTTTTCCCGCCCACAGAAACCGGCCACCAAAACCTGTCCCGCGGAAAAGCGCTGCCTGAGTGCCGCACACACCTGTCCGCAGGCCGCCTGTATCTCCGGTACCTGAATACAGGCAGAAAAGCTGCCCGGCTGCTCCGTTACCACGGCGGCCGCTCCATTTTGCCATGCCTGAAGGACATGTTCCTCGTTGTGCTCCACGTCAAAATATACGCAGCCCTCCCTGACCTTGTCTACCGCCGTGCAAAGGCCGGTGCAATATTGCTTTGAGGCGGCAGGCGATATGGGTTCCTTTCCCAATATGTCACACAGGGTTTGAACGGAAAAGGCAGATGTTTGCAAAAGCGGCATTTGCCGGCACATAACGCCTTCAATATAGCGTCGCGCTTCTGCCAGTGTTTCATGGTAAAGACCGCCGTTCAGCACAAAATCCGCAGGAACGGGTGCAAAGCTGCTGGTACCGATTTGTTTAAAGACATAACAGGGAATGAAGTATTCCTCACGTACCGTCACGCCCTCCGGCTGCTTTTGCAGGACAATCTGCAAAATTCCCGTATGCTTGCTGATTTCCTTTTTCTCATTGGTGATAAAGTTCCCCATGGAATACAGAACCGGAACCGTACGGCCGTCGGCCGTGGTCACCGTTTCCCGTCCCTGCAGGCAGTGCGAATGGGAACCGACAATATAATCCGCGCCGGCCTCTGCCAGCTCCGCCGCATACTGCCGCTGGGAGTCATTGGGCTCATGGGTGTATTCCTTGCCCCAATGGATATACACCAGAATAAATTCTGCGCCGTTGTTCCTGGCCAATTCCATATCGGCTGCCGCCTTTTCCGGGCTGTACATGTTCAAAAGCCGATTGCGGCCCGTCTCGGTGAAATTTGCGTCCATCTTGTTATAATAGGTCGCATAGGACAGAATCGCCAGACGAATGCCGTTGACACGAATGAGCAGCAGCCGTTCGTCATTCTGCGGGTGAAAGGTGCCCGTATGCATGAACTGATAGCGATCCAACGCGTCCAGCGTATCAATCAAGCCCTCCACGCCCGAATCGCAATCGTGATTATTGGCGTTAACCAGCACGTCAAAGCCCGCATAGCGGATGGCCTCCAGATAAGACGCAGGCGCATTGCAGTGATATTTGCCGCCGACACGGTGGCGCTCCCCGGCATAGGGTGTACAGTCGGTCAGGGTCGTTTCCAAATTCCCCATGGTCAAATCGGAGGCGCGCAAAACCTCCCGCACATACCGAAAGCCGGGATGGAAAAAATAGCTGTCGCCGAATTGATATGCCCGTTGCTGACGCGGTTCACACATTAAATCACCCGTACAGCTAAGCTGGGCCTTGCCGGAATCGTTATCGGAAGGGTTATACCAATATCCGTCCGCCCCCTTCCGAAAGCGCGGCCTAAGCGTCTTGTTTTCGTGCCGCCAGCCAAAGGACAGGGGATGCACCTGCTCGAAGTCCGAATATTTGTCTTGTGCGGCGCGCCATAAAATGCCGCCTGCGTAAATCTGTGAATAATCCATCACTTCGACCTCCCAATTCTGCAATCATAGCGTTTGCAGTATATCATAAAAAAACGAGGTGCGCAACAAAAGCGCCGGAGTCATTTTTTTGGAATATGCGACATTTTTTGTCCCCTTTTAGAAACAGTGGATGCCTTGTGAAAAAACTTTGAGAGAAAAACAAAAAAGGCTGCGTTTGACAGTCTGCATGACATAAAAAACCGTGTGATTTTCATGAAGAAGATCACACGGTTGTTGTCTTGTTGTAAAAACGGGCAAAGGATATTGTTGTTATAACTTAACGGTGGCCGTTTCATCAGCCTGATAGGAAATCCGGTCGCCGGTTGTAAATAAGCTGTCGAGATAGGCAAAATAGTCTTCCTTTGAAGCAAAGGGCGTTTCAAAAGAATCGATAATCTCCCGGGCACGGCGGCCTTCGTCAGCCAGCAAAAGGCTCAGCATCATAAGCTGCCACTGGGCAGACCGCACACAAGCCGCATCGGGATTTTCAATATAATAGTTATCCCCGTGGCTGGTCCCGACCGCACCGGGCGCATAGGGATGTATCATTGGCATAATGCAGCCCAGATCGCCCATATCCGTGCTGCCCGAGGTTATCACGCCGCTTTCCTTCAGCGTTTCGCCCGGCAGCAGGGCATTAAGAGCGTCCTTTGCAACGGCAATCAGACCCGGATTGTTTTTATAGGGCGCATAGCCGGGGATATCCTGAATCTCTACGTTAGCGCCCAAAGACAGCGCTGCCCCGCAAAGCGCACGGTTCACCTTTTTATTGGCCGCCGCTATAGCCTCAAAGCTGCTGCCCCGCACATAGCTTTCCAAAAAGGCCCGCTCCGGAATTGCATTAACCGCGGTGCCGCCGGCGGTCATAATCGGGTGCACGCGGATGATATCCGCTTCACGGAAGGTTTCACGAATTGCATTAATGGCCGAGAGCCCCTGGGTTGCAGCGTATAAGGCGTTGCAGCCGTTCCAGGGACTGCCGCCCGCATGAGCCGATTTTCCTTTGTATATAATCTTTTTCGCAATACAGCCGACGCCGCCCACATTAACCGTAAAGTTTTTCCCGGGCGTTGTATGTACCATCAGCGCCAGATCGACACCGTCAAAGTATCCGCGCCGCAAAAATTCCGGCTTTCCGCCAAAATATTTGATGACGCCCTGTTCTCTGAGCTGACTTCTGTATTCAATTTCCAGCAGTTCCTCCGCCGGAACGGCACACAGGCGAATTTTGCCGCAGAGCATTTCCAAAAGCGCCGGATCCCGCAAAGCCGCCGCAATGCCTACCAGGGCTGCACTCTGGGCACTGTGTCCGCAGCAATGAACCGCGCCGCTTTCCGGATCGGCGTCCGGATGGCCTGCACAAAGCAAGGCGTCCATCTCACCCAGAATTAAAATTTCCGGACCGGGACGGCCTGTGTCAATCACTGTATAAAAGCCCGGAATGTCACCGGCCCGGACAATGTCATAGCCCAGACGGATGAACACATCCTCCAGATATTTTGAGGTTTTTCTCTCCCGATAGCCTGTTTCCGGATTTGCCCAGATATAATTCTGAGTTTCCAAAATCAGATCCCGGCTTTTCTCGACAGTCTCCCGGATTTTTTCAACAACAGCAGTCATCACGCATCCTCCTTAAAGCAAATAACCTTGAATTTTGAAAACATCCTCAGTTTAGCACATTCCTTCGTGATTGTCAAGACTAAAAAGAATGGTAACTGTCGTCCCCTGCCCCACCTCGCTGACAAGGGTAATGTGCGCGCCCAGATATTCAGCGGCATGCTTCACAATGGAAAGACCCAGCCCGGTGCCGCCGGTTTCCTTGGAATGACTTTTATCCACCCGGTAAAACCGTTCGAACACACGGCTTTGATCCGCAGGTGGAATCCCGATGCCGGTATCGGCCACCACCAAGTTGACGCCGTTCTCTGCAGATGTCACCGTTATATCGACCCGGCCGCCTTCCCGGTTATATTTCACCGCGTTATCGCAAAGATTGAACACAAGCTCATGCACCAGCCGGCTCACACCGCTGATCACCGCACGGCTGCCTGTAACACGGACAGTGACGTGCCGCTGATCCGCCGCCTGCTGCAGTTCACCGGCCACCTGCACGGCCACCGCATAAACATCCACAGGCTCAAAGGGCATATCAGTCTTTTCATCCAGCTGGGACAGCCGAATGATATCATCAATCAGCGTGACCAGTCTGGCGGCCTCTGTGCGGATGCTGCCCGTAAATCGGGGCATGTCTTCCTTTTTCACCAGTCCGCTTTCCATCAGCTCCGCACTGCCCATGATGGACTGGAGCGGGGTTTTCAGCTCATGGGAGACATTGGCCGTAAATTCCCGGCGGTTCCGCTCTGCAAAAATTTTATCCGTAATGTCAAAGGCCAGAATAACCGTCCCCGTGGCATGCTCCGCCGAGCCGATCCGGCTGATGTTCAGCTGATAGACCCGGCCGCCGCGTTCAAGAGAAAGCTCACTGTGGCCGCTCTCGCCCGCCAGACGGATGGCCTTATCCACATCGGGCCGCCGTTCAACAGCTAAAAAGCTGCCGCCCACACAGTCCCGGCCGACACCGAACAGCGCCGCCGCGGCTCTGTTAATGGATAAAACCGTTCCGCTGCGGCTCAGCAGCACCAGCCCTTCCTTCATGTTTTCCGTCACCGCCGCGAACTCCGTCTGATTTCTTTGCAGCTCCCGGATCTGACTGTTAATTTTCCGGTTTTGCTGCTCAATATGTAAAAGCAGGGGGGATATTTCATCATATGCCTCGTTTTCCAGCGGCTCGTCCAGATTCAGTGTATTCAGAGGCTCCACAATGCGCCTAGACATACGCCTGGCCAGAACCGCGGACAGGATGACCGCCAACACAAAAGTCAGAATAATCGGCTGCATAAAGCCCAGCACCAGAGTTAAAACCGAATCTCTGGCAGTCGAAATCCGCAGCACCCGCCCGTCCGGCAGCCGCTCGGCGAAATAGGCGGTTTGCTCTAAAAGCGCCGTGGAAAACCGAGCGCTTTCCCCGGTGCCGCTTTGGAAAGCGCTCTGCACCTCCGGCCGATTTCCATGGTTCTCCAGGGTTGCAGCGTCAGCACGGCTGTCATACAAAACGCGGCCGTCCGTATCGATTAAGGTCAGCCGGTAATTCTGTTCGGCAAGCCCTTCTAAATAGCTTTCCCCTGCGCAGGCAACACCCCGGGCGGCAAAGTGCAGCTGCGCCTTCATCTGCGTGTTCAGCGCCAGCGTGAAATAGCTGTATAAAACGCCGAAGACGATGACAAGCGCCGCCAGTAAGGTGGCCGCAGAGGCCGTTAGAATTGAACGGAAAATTTTTCCTGTCATTGTCTTACCTCCAAACGGTAGCCAACGCCCCGCACCGTTTCAATTAAGCTGCCGTAGGCGCCCAGCTTTTGCCTGAGCGTCCGGATGTGCATGTCAACAGTGCGTGACTCGCCGCAGTAGTCCATGCCCCACACGGCGCTAAACAGCTGCTCTCTTGTATAAACAATACCGGGATGAGACAAAAAAAGCCTTAACAGCTCAAATTCCTTCAGGGTCATTGAAAGCCGCTCCCCATCTAGAGTAACGGTGTGCTCGCGGGTGTTAACAGTCAGGCCGCCGCAGCACAGGTGACAGTCCTCCTCCGGCGGCAAGCAACGCCTTAAAACCGCCCGGATTCGCGACACCATTTCCATCATCCCGAAGGGCTTCACCAGATAGTCATCAGCACCCAGATCAAGGCTCTGGATTTTATCATATTCCATCCCCTTGGCCGTTGCCATAATCACAGGCAGCTCCTTGGTTTCTTCTCTTGCCTTCAGCTTTTTTAAAATGGCAACGCCGTCCATATCAGGCAGCATAATATCCAGTAAAACCAGGTCGGGGGTATCCTGTTTCAATGCTTCAAAAAAGCTTTGGCCGTCGGCAAAGCCTGCGGCCTCAAAGCCGGTGGAGGTCAGGGTGTAAACCTCTATGTCCCGGATACCGACATCGTCCTCCACGCACCAGATTTTCATAAGGCATCGACTCCTTTGTGAATACCCGTAACAGAAAACTCAACCCATTCCGCAATATTGGTGGCGTGATCGCCGATTCGTTCAAAATATTTGGCAATCATCAAAAGATCAACGGCATATTCCCCCTCCTGAGGATTATCCGTTATCAGGCTGATGATACTGGTTTTCACCTTATCAAAATAATCATCCACAACGTCGTCACGGGCAATGACCTCAGCTGCCAACGCCGTGTCCTGCCGGACATAGGCGTCGATGCTGTCCGTCACCATTTTAATGGCTGCCCGGGCCATGTCGGCAATATAGGCGCACTCCTGGTCCCGATAAACGCCGATATAGCCCAAAATCTCCGCAATATCCGATGCCTGGTCACCAATTCGCTCCAGATCCGTAATCATCTTCAGTGCCGCTGAAATCTGGCGCAGATCCCGCGCAACGGGCTGCTGCTGCAACAGCATTTTCAGGCACAGTGCCTCAATATCCCGCTCCTTCTGGTCGATTTCCATATCCAGAGGGGGAATATCCGATACAAGGGCCGGGTTGCCCTCTGACAGCGCCTTGGCCGCCATGGCAATCACCTGCTCGCACAGTGCCCCCATTTCAATCATCTCCTGATTCAGCTGCGAAAGCTGCCGGTCAAATTTGCTTCTCATTATCCAAACCTCCCCGTGATATAATCCTCCGTTTTCTTATGCCGCGGATTGGCAAACAGCTTTTCCGTATCGCCGTGTTCAATCAGCTCACCCATCAGGAAAAAGGCTGTGTTGTCGGAAATACGGACGGCCTGCTGCATGTTGTGTGTTACGATAACAATAGTATAACACTTTTTCAGCTCACTTGCAAGCTCTTCAATTTTCGAGGTTGAAATGGGATCGAGGGCGCTGGTGGGCTCGTCCATCAGCAGCACCTTCGGCTCCACCGCCAGCGCTCTTGCGATGCAGAGTCGCTGCTGCTGACCGCCGGAAAGACCCAGGGCAGATTTTTTCAGTCTGTCCCGAACCTCCTCCCAAATGGCGGCGCCGCGCAGGGATTTTTCCACAATATCGTCAAGGTGCGCCTTGTTTTTAATGCCGTGGGTCCGCGGCCCGTAGGCGACGTTATCATAAATACTCATAGGGAAGGGATTGGGCTTTTGAAACACCATACCCACCTCCCGCCGCAGCTCATTCACGTCAACGGCGCGGTCGAAAATATCCTGACCCTTATAGATAATGCTGCCTTCTGTCTTAACGCCCGGAATCAGGTCGTTCATGCGGTTTAAGGTCTTTAAAAAGGTGGATTTACCGCATCCGGACGGGCCGATCAGTGCGGTAATACTTTTTTCGGGAATGTCAAGACTGACGTTCTTCAGTGCCTGGGTGCTGCCATACCACAGACAAAGCGCCCGGACGGTTATAATATTGCTCATACGCCTCTCCTCTTTTCAAAATATTTGCCGGTTAAAGCGGCAGCCAGATTAATGAGCAGGGTTAAAATCATTAAAATGGCGGCAATGGCAAAGGCCACGCCAAATTCGCCCTGCTCCTTGGCATAAACGTACAGGGCAACGGTCAGGGTCGCGCCGGCACTTGTCAGGCCGGTAAGCACGCCGTTTAGCGCATGGGCAAACCCCGCCGTGAACAACAGCGCCGCCGATTCGCCCAAAATCCTGCCTGCAGACAAAATACACCCTGTAATCACGCCGTCTACGCAGCCCGGCAGCACCACCGTGCGAATCACCCGCCACTTGCCGGCGCCCAGGCCGAAGGCCCCCTCCCGGTAGCTTTGCGGAACGGTTTTAAGGCTTTCCTGGGTGGTGCGCATAACCGTGGGCAGATTCATAATGACAAGTGTCAGGCTGCCGGCCAAAAGAGAGGTTTGCAGGCCTAAAAACTGGCAGAAAAACAGCATGCCTACCAGACCGTATATAATGGACGGGATGCCGGAAAGGGTTTCCGCCGCATATTCAATCATGCCCACAATTCTTTTGTTGGCGGCATATTCCGTCAGATAGATCGCAGCGCCCACCCCCAGCGGCAGCACAATCAGCAGGGTGGCAAGGAGGATATAAACGGTGTTTAAGATGTCCGGCAGAATCCCGATGCTTGCCGTCAGGTAGCTGGGGGCGGTTGAAAGCAGCCGCCAGCTGATGTTCGGTATGCCCTGCCACAGCACGAAGAACAACAAAAACAAAACCAACAGGCCGGTCAGAACGGCGGACAAGCCCATTAAAAGCCGCAGGGTGAGAATATATGCTTTTCTTTTTTTGGAAATGGATTTTTGTATCATATGGTCTTCTCCTTTATGGCTGCTAAAAACGGCAGTCCCGGTTTGGGGCAAGCCCTGTTCGGCTCACCCTTTCTTTTCCTTGCTATGCTTCAGCAAAAAATTTAGCAGGGCGTTAATCAGCATAATAAACAAAAACAGCACCAGGGCAATGGAAAACAAGGCCTGTCGCTGCAGGCCGGCGGAATAGGACATCTCGCTGGCCACGGCCGTTGTTAAAAACCGGACGCTCTGAAACAGGGACGGCATGTTCGGCACATTGCCGGACACCATCATCACCGCCATGGCCTCACCGATGGCGCGGCCCACACCCAACACAACGGCCGCCGCAATACCGCTTTTGGCCGCGGGCACCGACACGCGGAAGTAGGTTTCCACCGGCGTGGCGCCCAAGGCCAGTGACGCGTCCTCATATTCCTGCGGCACCGCGTCCAGCGCCGTGAGGGATACCTTAATCACAGAGGGCAGAATCATAACGGCTAAAACCACGATGGCCGCCAGCAGACTGGCGCCGTCAGGCACATGAAACAAGCGCCGGATGGCAGGCACCAATACCAGCATGCCCACCAGACCGTAGACCACCGAGGGAATACCGGCCAGCAGGCTAACGGCCGCCTCCACCACTGCTTTTACTTTTTTCGGCGCAACCTTGGAGAGGTAAACCGCCGTTAAAAAGCCGATGGGAACACCTATGACCACAGCACCCGCCGTGCCGTATATGCTGGTTAAAATAAAGGGCAGAATCCCAAAGGACGGCTGTGCGGCCGTAGACGCCCAGGTTTTGCCGAACATGAATTGAAGCAGACCGATTTTGCGGATGGCCGGAAGCCCGGCAACAATCAGATACACGGTAATGAGCAAAACACAGCCGACGGTAATCAGGCCGAGAATCAGAAAAACGGCATGTATGATGTTTTCAAGGAGTCGTTTTTTATTTTTTGTTTTTTTCATGTTATATGTCCCTTCGCAAAATCAGGGCGGCGCCCAATGAAGTCTCCGTCCTAAAGGCTTAGTGTGCCGCTACTGCGCCGGCTGTACTGATAATGGACGCCGCGTCACCCGAGGTGATGTAGTCAAAAAATGCCTGCGCGGTCTCTGAAAGGGGCGTGCTCTTCTTGGTGACGAGGACAAAGGGACGCTGAACCACATAGGCGCCGCTTTTTACCGCACTCTCCGAGGGAGAAACACCATTGACGGACACAACCTTAACGCTTTCCTTAACCGATGCTAAGGAAGCATAGCCGATGGCATTGGGGTTTTGCGCCACTGTGGTGATCACATCCCCAGTGGAGGTCAGCTCCTGCCGGTACTTGCAGGCGTCCCCTGTTTTGGTGATGGTTTCAAAGCCGTCCCGGGTGCCGCTGCCCGCTTCGCGGCCGATCAGAACGATTTCTCCGTCTGGTCCGCCCACTTGGCTCCAGTTGGTAATGCCGCCCGTATAAATTTGTGCAATTTGCTCCAGACTCAGATCCGCGACACTGTTTTGCGGATTGACAATGACGGCGATACCATCGTAGGCCAAAACGGTTTCCTGAAGGCCAAGAGCCTTTTCCTCATCCTTCAGTGCGCGGCTGGAAAGGCCAATATCGCAGCGTCCTTCGCTGACAGCTGTAATGCCGGAGCCGGAGCCGGTGGGATTGTAGGTAAAGGTAACGCCCGCGTTCTGTGCCTGAAAGGATTCACCCAGGGCGCCGATCACCTTTTCCATGGAGGTGGAGCCATCGGTGGATACCGTTTTGGACTCCGTTTTGCCGCTGCAGGCGGCCAGCAAAGCAACTGTAAGTGCCATGCAGATCATGGATGCAATTATTTTTTTCATTGTGCAACTCTCCTTTATAATCTTAGTTTCTTTTTCCTTGACAAATATTATTCTAATTCTTGTATGTCAAATGTAAAAGATTGTTTTTGTAAAATATATGTAAAATCAGAGTCATTCCGCCGCAGCAAGCGGATTTTGCC
Organism: uncultured Oscillospiraceae bacterium; assembly: GCA_964447945.1. Lineage (GTDB taxonomy): Bacteria > Bacillota > Clostridia > UBA1381 > UBA9506 > UMGS755. The sequence continues at coordinate 19,279 of CAYUUO010000001.1, read as the reverse complement.
GGAATTTACAAATATTTTATGACCGGCAGACCCGGCACATACAGGGTTCAAAGCGGCATGTATGTTAAATTTCAGCCTATTGACAAAAAATTTCTAAAAAATATTGACAACACTTGTATTCCATGATAATATAGTAATTGTAGATAGAGGTGCGTTTTTTATCAGTAGCGGCAGATGAGAATGCGGAGATTTGTTGAAACTGCCAGGAAAGGAAAAAACGCCGAAGGTCGTGCGGTTCCGCCCGCATTTGCCTGGGGGCGCGGCAAAGAGCCGTGTCACTGTCATCCGACACCGGACGGATGGGGAGCTATCACTGCTTTTCAACATGTTTGCATGCAAAAGCCAAACTCTCCAAAAACCGGAGGTTTGGCTTTTTTAGTGTGTTGGAGCAGTGAGAAAATTTACAATTTAAAAGGCCGCGAGGGTATGCTGCGCGGCAGAAATGGAGTTAGACATGAAAAAGTACAACATTGCGGTAGTTGGCGCTACCGGCATGGTCGGCAGAACGTTTTTAAAGGTTTTGGAGGAAATGAATCTGCCCGCCGAAAATTATTATCTGTTCGCCTCAGCTCGTTCGGCCGGAAAAACCTTACAATTTATGGGCAAGGACTATGTGGTGGAGGAGCTGAATGAGCATTCCTTTGATCGGGATATTGACATTGCCCTGTTTTCCGCCGGCGGCAGCACCAGCGAAAAATTCGCTCCCATTGCTGCGGCTCACGGCTGTGTTGTCATTGACAATTCCAGCGCATGGCGCATGGATCCCCAGGTGCCGCTGGTGGTGCCGGAGGTGAATCCTGCGGATATTAAGTGGCACAAGGGCATCATTGCCAACCCCAACTGCTCAACCATTCAGGCCATGGTGGCGCTCCGCCCCCTGCAGCTGGCCTATGGCATCCGCCGGATTGTATATTCCACCTATCAGGCGGTATCCGGCGCAGGCATGGGCGGCTATGCGGATTTGGAAAACGGCATGAAGGGCGAGGCGCCTAAAAAGTTTAATCATCCTATTTATAATAACTGTCTGCCGCAAATCGACGTTTTCTTAGACAACGGCTACACCAAGGAAGAAATGAAAATGGTCAACGAAACCAGAAAGATTCTGGGCGACGATTCTATCCGGATTACGGCGACAACAGTCCGCGTGCCGGTGTTTGACTGCCACAGCGAGTCCATTAACGTGGAGCTTGCAAAGCCCTTTGATCTGGCAGAGCTCAGAACCATTCTTTCGGCCGCTCCGGGGCTCGTTGTGCAGGACGATCCCGCCAACTGCTTCTATCCCATGGCTGTAAATGCCAAGGGGAAGAACGAAACCTTCGTGGGCAGAATCCGTCGGGATGAGAGCATCGAAAACGGCGTAAACCTGTGGGTTGTGGCCGATAACATTCGGAAGGGCGCGGCAACCAATGCCGTCCAGATTGCCGGCAAGCTGATTGAAATGTGGGAATCCGGTGAAATCACCCGCTGACAGAAACATGAAAAATGTGAAAATGGAACGAATCAGAAAGGAAATAAAGCTATGAGCAAGAATACAATTTTCACAGGCTCCGGCGTTGCACTGGTCACGCCGTTTAACGAGACCGGCGTGGATTTTGAAGCGTTAGGCGAACTGATTGAGTTTCAGATTGCGCATAAAACAGACGCCATTATCATTTGCGGTACCACCGGCGAGGCCTCAACCATGCCGGATGAGGAGCACCTCTCGGTGATTCGCTATGCTGTGGAGCGTACCGCGGGACGGATTCCGGTCATCGCCGGAACCGGCAGCAACGACACGGCGCACGGTGTTGCGTTGAGCCGTGCGGCACAGGATCTCGGCGCCGATGCCCTGCTGTTGGTCACTCCCTATTACAATAAGGCCACACAGAAGGGTCTCATTCAGCATTACAATGCCATTGCCACCTCGGTGGACCTGCCGATTATTCTCTATAATGTCCCCGGCCGTACCGGCATGGGGATTGACGTGAATACGGTGAAGGAACTGTCAAAAACCGAGCAAATTGTTGCGGTAAAGGATGCCACGGGCAACATCGGATACACCGCGCAGCTGGCGGCGGCCTGTCCGGATATAGATATTTATTCCGGCAATGATGATATGATTATCCCGGTCATGAGTCTGGGCGGCAAGGGCGTGATTTCGGTGCTAGCCAACGTTGTGCCGGAAGAAACCCATGACATGTGCGAAAAATATTTAACCGGCGACACAAAAGGCGCCTTAAAGCTGCAGCTGGATTTGCTGGATCTTGCTAAGGCTCTGTTCTGCGAGGTCAATCCCATTCCGGTGAAAACCGCTTTGAACCTGATGGGGCTGAAGGCCGGCAGTCTGCGGCTGCCCCTGTGCGATATGGCCGAGGAGAATCTGGCTGTGCTGCGGCAGGCGCTGGCGGCACACGGCTTGCTGTAATCCGACTTGGAAAGGACGATACATATGATAAAAATTCTGCTGAGCGGCGCAGGCGGCCGAATGGGCAAGGCCATCAGCCATCTGGCGGCCGAATCAGAGCAGGTTGAAATCCTCTGCGGCGTTGATATTAAAACAGACAGCACCGAAGGCTTTCCGATTTACGCCGACTTTCAGTCGGTAGATCTGCGGCCCGATGTGATTATTGACTTTTCCAACCCTGCCAATTTTGATAATCTGATGGATTACGCGGAAAAGGAAGGTCTGCCTGTGGTTGTGGCAACAACAGGCCTGAAAAAGGAGCAGAAGGATCGGCTTGTGCAGGCCTCGGAACGGATTCCCGTATTTTTTTCCGCCAACATGTCCCTGGGCGTGAATCTGATTTGTGAGCTGGCCAAAAAGGCCGCCCGTTTTCTGGGGGATAGCTTTGATATTGAAATTGTGGAGCGCCATCACAATCAGAAGCTGGACGCCCCCAGCGGCACAGCCTTGGCCATTGCCGACGCTGTGAACGAAGAACTGGACGGCGCCGCCCGGTACGTTTATGACCGCCACAGTGTACGGAAAAAGAGGGAAAAAAATGAAATTGGTATCCATGCCGTCCGCGGCGGTACCATCGTGGGAGATCATACGGTGATTTTTGCCGGAAATAACGAGGTCATTGAGCTGCGTCACAGCGCCGCCTCACGGGAAATTTTTGCCGCCGGCGCGGTTAAGGCCGCTGTTTTTATGGCGGGACAGCCTGCCGGCTTATATGACATGAAGAATCTGATTAACGGAAAGTAAAAAATGAGGCTGTCGACTTAGTGCGACAGCCCCATGTCGATAAACTTTTTATTATGCGTAAATATTCACATTTTCTTGCCAAACCCTGCCTACACGGCCTGATTACGGGGTTTCAAAGGGGCGGAGCCCCTTTGCCTGAGTTCCCCGAAGGGGAACGAATGGCCGCCCGGGCTCGGCGGGCGGAACGGGGCCTGGCCAAAAAAATAACAGTATTTTGCAGAAAAAACTTTTTCGACAGTCTAAGAAGGGGCTGCAGCAAAAATGCAGCCCCTTCTTTTGTTTTTGGAGTCGGCGCCTTGTGCAAAGCCCCCGGCCGCTCCCTATTCAAATAAAAGATCAAAGCCCTTCAGCTTATAAATTGCCTCCGTGAAATAGTAATCACCGTAGATAATGGGGATATGTACGCCCTTCCCCTGTTCACCCTCTGCCAGCCAGCGTTCTGTGCCCAGCTGCACCACAGAGTCTTCATCCAGACTGTAATTGCAGCAGTTTTTATCCAGCGCCTTTAACAGGTTCAGAGCCGCGTTGTAATATACCCGTCCCTCATGCTCCGGAACGTTCCGCGCCAGCTCCAAAAGGCCGCAGGCCGCGCAGGCACCGGCCGTGCTGTCATAAATCACAGGCTCCTCCGGCGCACGGAAATCCGCACGGGGCATATAATCATCGCAGACATTGGCAATAAAATAATGAGCCACTCGCTTGGCGGTATCCAGATATTCCTGCTTCCCGGTGTGAATATAGCTCAGCACAAAGCCATGCAGCGCCCAGGCCTGACCCCGGGACCAGGAGGAATCCACGCTGTAGCCCTGACCGGCAAGGTTTTCAACATACTCTCCCGTTTCGGCGTCATATACCACAATGTGCTTCACAGAGCCATCCGGCCGAACATGATTCTTCATGGTGGTATCGGCGTGACTCATGGCAATATACCGAAACCGCGGATCGCCAATCTCCCGGGACGCCCAGTACAACAGCGGGATGTTCATCATACAGTCGATGATGGCCACACAAGGCTCGGAATTCCACGCCCGGATAAACCTGCCCTGCAGATTGTAGCGCCCGGCCAGAATATTCGCCGCAATCAGAGCCCGGCTGCGGGCGGCCTTGTTCCCGGTAATACGATAATTGGCACCGGCGGAAATGTGCCACATAAAGCCCACATCGTGATGCAAACCATCATAATTTGCCAGCGCGCCGTCTAAAAGCTCTTCACCGCGCTCTGCTGTCAGCTTGTATGCATCGTTTTTGGTGCCATAATACATCAGCCACATCAGAGCAGACCAAAAGCCGTTGGTCCACCAGCAGATGTCCTTATCAGCATGATTGTCGTGCACACCGTTGACAGTTGTGTAGGGGATTTTGTCCCGGGAGCGCTCTGCCACCACAGACAGTTTCTTATCCAGCTTCTCCCAAACGCCGTTAATAAAGTCCCGGTCTTTCTGCGCCGCTTGCTGCAGATCAAACATTCTAATCTTTCCTTTCACAATTTGCGGAAACAGCAAATTTTGTAATGAGTCTGCAGTCTTTTACTGCGGCTCATTCCCGTCTATTATATCCGATTTTGCAGCAAGTTGCAAGACCTGATTGCCAATTTTGTCAAAAAAAATAAACCATACCGGCACATAGGAATTGATTGTGCCCCACCCCTGCGCTTTGGATGGCTGCCCGCACATATAGACAAGGGATCTTGCAGTCTTCTGTCAAATACAAATTTTGTCAATACCCCCACTATAAACAACCGATTGCATGTAACCAATAAAAAACCGTTGACAAAGATTGCTAGGCAGTATATAATGAAGTTGTAGGTTTGTTCATCCGCTGGATAAATAAATCAACAAACAGGGAGGCACAAAATGGAAATACGCGGCAAGAGCAGCCAGCAAATGATCAAGGACGCGAATCTGAAGCTGATTTTTAGCCTGATTGGCGAATATGAACCGATTTCCAGAGCTGATTTGAAGAAAATGACCGGCCTCTCTGCCACCACAGTGTCCACCCTTTGCGAGGAGCTTCTTTTAAAAAAGCTGATTGTAGAAATCGGCATGAAGGAAAGCGCCACCAGCGGCCGCAAGGCCATTTTGCTGAGCATTAACCCCAACGGCGGTTATTTTTGCGGTGTTGAAATCGGCCAGTCTTTGTGTTTGGATGTGTATGATCTGAATTTTAGGCGCATTGCCGGGGAAAAACGGCCGGTTTCCGATTGGAAGCAGCTGGCGGCATGTATTGCCTCCGTTTTAAAGAAGCTGGCGCCGGATCTTAAGCAGCATGGTGCCATGCTGGGACTGACGGTGGGCGTGCCTGCCTCCATCGACACGGAGAACAACCGGATTCTCTCCTCCACCGTTTTAGAGCAGCTTGACCCGGAGGAGGACGTCATCGGCGAGCTGCAGAAAACCTTTCCCGAAATCCCGATTTTACTGTGCAACGATTCCAGCCTGATTGCCTATGCCGAAAAGGAATTCGGCAATCACGCGCGCAATCTGGTGTCTATTGATATATCCGAGGGTGTTGGCTCCGGTATCGTAATCGACGGCGGTATTTACGCCGGCAGCGGCGGCATGGCCGGTGAATTTGGCCATGTGAGCGTGGATTTAAACGGCCCTCAATGCAAATGCGGCAGCTACGGTTGCCTTGAATCCATGGTGAGTATCCCGGCGATTTTAAAGAAAATCAAGGCCCAAACCGGCCTGAGCCTGACGCCGGAGACGGTTCGGCAGGCCTGTGAGCAGGGCAATCAGGCGGTGCGTGATATTCTCACCGAAACCGCCCGTGTGCTTTCCTTCGGCATGAACAGCATGCTGAATTTGCTGGATCCCGAGCTGATTGTGCTCTCCGGCGAAGTTAAAGCCTTCGGCGATGCCTTGCTGGTTCCGCTGACCCGATTTTTGGCCGAAAAGGCTTTGCCGGGCAAGCAGATTCCGGTGCAGTTTTCCTCTGTGGAGGGAAACGCAGTCACCCTGGGCGGTGCGCGGTATGCCTTTGACGTCCGCTTTCAGTAGCGCCGGCGCGGCTTTTTACCGCCAGACAGCACAGAAGGGTTGTTGTACATTAATTTGTTAGTCCACTGAATTAATATATTTATTATTTTATGAAAGGATGTTGTAAAATGAAAGACGAAAAAGTTGTCATGAATGGCGCTGGAATCGAAGAAATCGGTTTCCCCATGTGGCCGCAGTTTGCACCGGAGACCTTTGAGGATGTTCTGGAGCCTTTAAAGACCGGTAAGGTCAGCTACTGGACCGGTAAAAAGGGTATGGAATTTGAAGAGGCCTGGGCAAAGTGGATTGGCGCAAAAATGGCGATTTCCTGCACCAACGGTACTGCCGCGCTGCACATTGCAATTGCCAGCCTGGGTATTGGCCCTGGCGATGAAGTGATTGTCCCCTCCTATTCCTTTATTGCGTCCTCCTTTGCCATTGTGCAGGCCGGCGCGATTCCGGTGTTTGCCGATGTAACAGACGATCACACCATTGATCCCGACTGTGTTGAAAAGCTGATCACCAAGAGAACCAAGGGTATTGTTGTGGTACATCTGTATGGCACCATGTGCGACATGGGCAGAATTATGGATATTGCCAAGAAGCACAACCTGAAGGTCATTGAGGACTGCGCACAGTGCTTCGGCGGTGAGTTTAAAGGCAAAAAGTCCGGTACCATCGGCGATGTGGGCTGCTTCTCCTTCTGTCAGAGCAAGCACTTCACCACCGGCGGTGAGGGCGGCATGGTTGTTACCAACGACGAGGATCTGGGCTGGGAATGCCGTTCCTTCCGCGACCATGGCTATGACGTGAGAAAACGTATGAACATGCTGGCGCTGGAAGAGGCTCTGCCTTACATCCACAACCGTGTTGGCTTCAACTACAGAATGACGGAAATGCAGTCTGTCATCGGCTTAAACGAGTTAAAGCGGTTTGACAGCTGGAACCTGGCCAGAAGACTGAAATATGCTAAAATGTATGATGAGGCCTTCAAGGATCAGCCCGGTATTGCATCTCTGCCCCTGAACACACCGGAAAGAAAGAATTCCTATTGGTGGTACCCCATCCGCTTAGACCTGTCCAAGCTGGATTGCGACGCACCGGCCATTATCAAAGAGCTGGGCGCTGCCAAAATCCCCTGCTACGGCATTCAGTGGCCTGAGGCTTATCTGGAGAAAGCCTATGTTGAGCATGGCGGCTTCGGTACGGCTAAATTCCCCTTCGAGTCCAAGGAATATGCGGATCCGGCTACCGTGGATTACACAAAGGTTTCCTGCCCCAATGCACACAAGCTGCGGTTTGAGACCCTCTCTCTGTTCCTGCATCCGACCTGGGAGGAAGTACATATCCAGCGCTGCATCGACGGCTTAAAGAGCGTACTGGCTAAGCACCTGAAATAATTTTAAGACGTTCCCGCACTTGTCGGGGACACTGACAATTGCGTGCGCGGGGGCATCATGTCTCCGCGCCGTAACATTACAATAATGCGTTAAAATGAGTAAGGAGGCCATTATGAAGAAGATAAAATGGGGCGTTATCGGCTGCGGCGGCATTGCCGACAGAAGAACCATTCCGGGCATGATGCTGGCTGAAAACGCAGAGCTGGTGGCCGTTATGGACGCCAATCCCGATTTTGCCGAAAAGGTTCGGGAGAAATATAACGCGAAATATGCCTTTACCGATATGCACGAGCTGCTGGCCTTAGACGAGATCGAGGCTGTTTACATCGCCTCGCCTGTAACCTTCCACAAGGAGCAGGCTCTGGCCGCTGCTGACGCAGGGAAGCACATTCTGATTGAGAAGCCCGTTTCCCTCACCACCGCTGACGCGGAGGAAATCGCCGCCTATTGCAAAAAGGCCGGCGTTAAGCTGGGCGTGGGCTTTATGATGCGGTTCCATGCCTATCACGAGGAAATGAAAAAACTGATTGCCGAAGGCAAGCTGGGCGACATTGTTTCCATGCGCGGCCAGCTGACCTGCTGGTATCCTGAAATGCCGGGCAACTGGCGGCAGGCCAAAAAGACAGCCGGCGGCGGCTCCATGATGGATATGGGCATCCACTGCATCGACGTTCTGCAATACATCACGGGCTTAAAGGCCAAGAAGGTTGCCGGTTTTGCCTCCAACCTGACCTTTGGCTATGAGGTTGAGGACTCCGGCAATGCGGTGATCCAGATGGACAACGGCTCTGTTATGTACATTGACGCCAACTTTAACATCCCCGACGCTGCAGCCCGCTGCCGTCTGGAGATTTACGGCACCCGCGGCAGCATCCTGGCCGAGGGCACCATCAGCCAGGTTGAAGGCGGCAAGGTGGATATTTGCATTTCTGACGATTCTCTGGGCTATGACGCACAGCAGGATCGGGTAGATGTGAAGAACCTGGAACTGGATGTAACCTTTGGAAACATGTACACCAAGGAAATCGAGCGTTTCGGCAATGCCATCCTTAACGATACCGAAGCACCGGTGACCGCAGAGGAGGCCATCTTCAACCAGAAGATTGTGGAGGCTGTTTACGAATCCAGCACCACAGGCCATTATGTTTCCCTGTAAAATCCCTGTTATCTATATTGCCTAATATAGATTTTTTAAGACTGGTGGGGCTGCAGCAAACAATTTGTTTTGCTGCAGCCCCTTTACTTAAAAAGGGGCGAACACAAAATGCAGTGCGCATTTTGTGTTCGCCCCTGATTTATTACGCCTTCAGTGCCCACTTCCAAATGGCCGCCGCCGCGCCGTCCTCATCATTGGATTGGGTGAGTTGATCGGCTGCCGTCTTGGCCTCCGGTACCGCATTGGCCATTGCCACGCCCAGGCCGGCCCACCGGAGCATACAGGCGTCGTTAGCGCCGTCGCCGATGGCCATGACTTCCTCTGCCGAAAGATTCAAAAACCCCGCCAGTGCCGCCAGCCCCGAGGCCTTATCCACTCGTTTGGAGCAAAGCTCCAGATTATTCACATAAGCGGCCGTATAGGAAAAATCGGGATGCCCCAAAAAGGTGCTCTGCCTTTTTTTCTTATCGTCCGGATCACGAAACACCAAATGAAGCTTTTCAATGCCATCCGTTTGACTCATAGCCTCAAATAAATCCGGCACCACGATGCGGGTAGCCTGAAACAAAGGCACTTGATCCGGCGGCATTCCCAGCGCCGCCATGTTGTTATAGCAATAGGGATTGGTATAGACCTCGCCGCTATAAACCTCCGTATAAATATCCATGGAAAGGGCTTTTTCCAGCATTTTCAGCATGGCCGTCTGTTCCGCTGTTTCGCGGTATAGAATGGTTTTCTGTTCAAGCGCTTGCACAACCGCACCGTTCACCATCACCGCATACTGCGCAGAAAGCTTTGGCAACAGCGGCGTAAGCTCCCGCAGACAGCGCCCGGTAACCGGCACAGTGACAATCCCGCGTCTTTGGGCTTCCCGCAGCGTTTCCTCTGTAAACGCTGACAGCGCACCGCCTGTCCGCAGCAGCGTGTAATCCATGTCAAATGCAATCAGTTTAATCATGCAAAACTCCTAATCCCGGCTGATCACGACCATCATAACGCCGCTGCTGATGGTGACCCGCGCCACATCGGCCGTAAATTCATTACTCACGCCATAGGGGTTGCCCCAGTCCATGGCCCCGCCGTCCAGCCCGTAATACAGACCCTCCGTGCGAATGCCCTCAACCGGCGTTACCGGCAGCAGGGACAGCTTGCAGCCCGCCTGTCTGCGGATTTCCGCCTGATGCCGGAACATAAACAGCTCGTTATGTTCATCCACCAAACGGATGGTCACGCCCTGCTCCAGTCCCATGTAAACAAGAGATATGGCCGCCAGACTGTGGTCCAGCCGTGTGCCCCGGGCACCCAGCAGCAAAATCTCCTCCGCGCCCTGTTCAATGGCATACAGAATACACTCGTGCAAATCCGTTCTGTCCTTCTCCACCGGCAGGGTGCGCACCCTGACGCCCTCCGGTACACCGGCGCGATCCGATGAGTCAAAATCGCCGATGACCCAATGGGGCGTTACACCGATTTTCGCCGCGTTGATATACCCGCTGTCAGCGCATACAATGAAATCCGACGGTTTTATTTTCGACCTGTAAAAAGCAGGCTCCCGGATGGTGCCGCCTGCTATCACAACCGCTCTCATAGGCCGGCCGCCTTAAAGTCGCGAACCGCCTGAGCCGGGTCGCCGCTACCAAACACGGCACTGCCCGCCACAATCACATTGGCGCCGGCCTCCACGGGAACATGCAGGTTGTGAAGATAAATGCCGCCGTCAACCTGAATATCAAAATCCGGCCCCATCATGCGGCGAGCCTCGCTGATTTTATCGTTCACGTCCATAATATATTGTTGCCCGCCAAAGCCTGCATATACACTCATAATCAGCAACATATCAATTTTATCTAAATATGGCACTGCCCGGGACAAAGGTGCGTCCGGATTCAGCGCCAGCCCGGCCTTTTTGCCCAGAGCCTTGATGGCCGCAATGGTTTCATCAATATTACTGTCGCTTTCCACGTGAATGGTGATAATATCCGCACCGGCCTTAGAAAAGGCTTCGACATATTTATGGGGCTCGCTAATCATCAAATGGGCGTCAAACACCATGTTGCTCACCTTGCGCAGGGACGCAATCACCGGGATACCGAAGGAAATATTCGGCACCAGATGACCGTCCATCACATCCAGATGCAGATATTCCGCACCGGCTGTTTCCACCGCGCGAACCTCGTCTGCCAGTTTTGTAAAATCCGCCGCCAGCAAGGACGGCGCCAATGTAATTGCCATATATTTCAGACCTTTCTTAATTTAAATTACCAGCTTTTCTGATTTTTTGCTTCTTTATACAAGGTGCAATAGCTTTCATATCGTTCCGGCGCGATGTCGCCTTTTCGCAGTGCCTCCTTGACCGAGCAGCCCGGCTCTGCTATGTGGGCGCAACCCGTAAAGCGACAGCCCTCCGTATGGCGGGCAATTTCAGGAAACAGCGATGCCAGGGTCTCCGGCTGCAGCGCCGCCTCATAGGAGGAAAAGCCCGGCGTATCAAACACATAGCCGCCAAAAGGCAGCTCAAACAGCTCCGTGTGCCGGGTGGTATGCCTGCCCCGTCTGGTCTTTTCGCTCACATCGCCTGTCTCAAGCCCCAAATAGCCGCACAGACGATTTAAAAGGCTGGATTTTCCCACGCCGGAATTACCGGCCAGCGCTGTGATTTTATCTGCAAGCACCGCCCGCAGGGCGTCTGTCCCCTGATCCGCCCGGGCGCTGACCAACAACACAGGATAGCCCGCCTTTTCGTAAACAGCTGCAATGGCCCGCGCCCGTTCTTCGTCTAAGTCCCGCTTATTGACGCAGATGACCGGGCTGACGTCGGCGGCCTCCGCCGTTACGGTCAGCTGGTCGGCCAGCAAAAGATTCGGCTCCGGATTGGTTGCGGCTATGGTGATAATCAATTGATCGATATTAGCCACCGGCGGCCGGACAAACACATTTTTGCGGGGCAGAATTTCCTCAACACTGCCCTTTGTTTCGTCCTCTGCCGTTCGCTGAATCCGCACCCGATCGCCGACTAAGGGCGTTTCTCCTTCTTTCCTGAAACGCCCCCGGGCCCGGCACTCAATACAGCCTGCCGGCGTTTGAACGTAATAAAAACCGCCAATGCCTTTTACAATGGTTCCTGTCAGCATAGCGCCGCCTATTCTGTCGCCCCGGCGTTTGGCGGGCCGATTACAATGGGCGTTTTACTCTCCGCAGGCGGTGCCTGAGTCGGCGCCTGGGTCGGCGGATTGGTAGCCGGTGCCTGAGTCGGCGCCTCGGTTGCCTTGTGACCCGCGGATATTTTCAGATCGATGCTGGTTTTTTCCTTCACCTCAACGCCTGCACGGATGGACTGGGAGATAACCGTGCCCTTATCCTTGCTGCTTTCCGCCTCCACAATCTGACCCCAGGTCAAACCCTTATCCAGCAGGGCGGCTTTGGCGCCGCTCTCGCTCATGCCGAGCAGATTCGGCACCACCACTGTCACCTGCTCCTTGCCGGTGCTGACATACACCGTAACAGAAGTGGCCGCGTCAATATAGGTACCCGCCACAGGCGTCTGCCGCACCACATAATTCTCCGGAATCGTGTCGCTGGGCTCACCCACAATGGAATATTGCAGCTTCTTTTCGGCTAAAACGCGCTGCGCGTCGGATTCCTTGCGGTTGACAAGATCCGGCATGGGGAACTCGCCCTGCCCTGCGCTGACAACCACCTTAATCTTAGCGTTTTCCTTCACCTTTTTACCGGCCGTGGGGCTTTGGGATATAATCTTGCCCGAATCAACGGTATCGCTTTTTTCTTCTTTATCCACCACAATTTCCAGCTTGCTGTTAATCACCATTTCCTTGGCTGCTTCCACCGTCATATTGGTAAAGTCCGGCAGCTCGATTTCGGCCACACCGGCGCCGCCGATGAAGTGATAGCCCACCAGAAACAGAATCACGACAACGGCCAGGCCTGTCAGCGTGCCGGCCACGACCCCTAAAATATCCTTTTTCCGGCTGCCTGCCGGTTTTTCCTTGCCCTTGCCCTTTTGTCCCATCAACTCCTCAGGCATCACGTTGGGGTGATGATAGGCGCTGACCCGGGGAGTGACCACCGTGTCGCCGGTCACCGGCGGCTGATAGGGAACGCTGTTCCCGGTATAGACCTTCTTTAGATCCACCAGCATCTGGGTGACGGAATCATAGCGCATGGCCTGTTCCTTGCACATGGCGCGGCGAATCACGTTTTCCAGTGCCTCGGGAATATCCGGGTTCAGCTCTCTGGGCGGCGTAGGCTCCTTTTCTATGTGCTGCATGGCGATGGCAATGGCGGTATCGCCCTGAAAGGGCAGCCGTCCGGTCACCATTTCATAAAGCACCACGCCCAGAGAATAAATATCGGTTTTATAATCCGTATAGCCGCCCCGCGCCTGCTCCGGTGAGAAATAATGGACGCTGCCCATCGTTGTGCTGCCGGTGGCAATGGTGCTGGAGCTCATCACCTTGGCAATACCGAAATCGGTGATTTTCAGCGTGCCCTCTCTGGTAATCATAATATTATGGGGCTTAATATCCTTGTGAATAATGCCCTTTTTATGAGCATGCTCAAGGCCGGCGCAAATCTGCGCGGCGTAATCTACGGCCTCCCGCCAGGGAATCACGCCCTGGGCGTCAATATATTGCTTTAAGGTTACCCCTTCTACATATTCCATGACGATATAGTCCAGGTCGCCGTCCTGCCCCACATCATAAATCGATACAATGTTGGGGTGCGACAGACTGGCGGCCGACTGCGCCTCCGCCTGAAAGCGGCTGATAAAGTCCTTATCCTCGCGAAATTCAGGGCGCAGAACCTTCAGCGCCACGTAACGGTTCAGCATCAGGCATTTTGCTTTATAGACAATGGCCATGCCGCCCTTACCGATGGTCTCAACGATCTCGTAGCGGTTGCCGATTAATCTCCCGTTCATCATTTATATCAATCCTTTCAGTACATTCCAAATTCTTTGGTTTGGTATAAAAAGAGTTTCATGCCGCTACTCCTTTTTCCCCAGTACCGCGGTGATATTATCATAACCGCCGCGTTCGTTGGCGCCTGCCACCAGCTTGCCGGCCAGCTGCTCTAAGGAGCCGCCGGTGCTGCCTGTTAAAATCGCCGTTATATCCTCGTCCGGCACCAGGTTCGTCAGGCCGTCTGTACTAAGGAGCAGCATATCGCCGGAGCAGATGGAAAATTCATAAATGTCAATTTCAACATCGAAATCCGTCCCCAGCGCACGGGTGATCACATTTTTCTGCGGATGGTGTGCTGCCTCTGCCGCGGTAATCCGGCCGCTTTGCAAAAGCTCCTGCACCAGCGAATGATCGGTTGTGATCTGATGCAGAACCCCCTGCCGCAGTAAATATGCCCGGGAATCGCCCACGTGAGCCACCAGAGCCCTGCTGCCAAGGATAAAGCACAGCGTCAGCGTGGTGCCCATGCCGCGGCAGGTCGTGTCCCCGCGGCTTTTTTCATAAATCATGCTGTTGGCCTGCTTCACGGCGCGACCCAGCAGTTCCTTAACATCGGCCATGGTCATATCGCCGGAAAAGCCTTCATTAATCAATTCACTGATCTGCCGGATGGCCATGGTGCTGGCCACCTCACCGGCCTGATGACCGCCCATGCCGTCTGCAACCATGGCATAGGCCGCGTCCAGCTCCTCGCTGTATGCGGAAATGTAGTAGCCGTCCTCGTTGATCGGACGGGTTTTACCCAAATCCGTACAGCCGCCCCATTTTAACATAGTATCACCTCAACTTTATGTTCCTGATCTCCTTCTTCTGCTTGTATCGTCTATTCCCTCTGTTCCTTAAGCCGGTGCCGCAGCTGGCCGCAGGCGGCACTGATATCCGCACCCAGCTCCCGCCGCGCTGTGGCCGGAATACCGGCTGATGCAAAGCAAGCCAAAAAGCGGCGGACGTTATCCCGGCTGCTTTTTTCAAAGCCCTCGCGGGCCGGATTGACCGGAATGACATTAACATGGTAAGAAAGAGCTGAAAACCGCTCCATCAGCGCTTTGGCATGCGCCGGACTGTCATTTTTATCCCGAATCAACGCATATTCTAAGCTGATGCGCCGTCCGGTGGCCGCCTGATAGCGCGTTAAAGCGGCGGCCAGCTCTTTTAGGGGATATTTTTTATTCACCGGCATCATTTCGCTCCGCTCCTCGTCAAAGGGCGAATGAACCGACACCGAAAGGGTAATCGGCAGCCGTTTTTCTGCCAATATATCAATTTTATCACATAATCCACAGGTTGACAAGGTAAAATGACGGTAACCGATGTGAAAACCGTCTTCATAATTGGCCAGCGCCATAAATTTGAGCACCTGCTCCAGATTGTCCAGCGGCTCCCCCATGCCCATCAGCACCACGTTGCCGATCCGGCAGGATAAATCCCGCTGTGCCGCCATGATCTGCCCAATCATTTCACCGGCAGTTAAATCCCGCGCCTTGCCGCCCACAGCCGAGGCGCAAAAACGGCAGCCCATATTGCAGCCGGCCTGGGTGGACACGCAGATGGTGTAACCGTGATGATAAGACATCACAACACTTTCAATGATTTCACCGTCAGCCAGACGAAAGGCATATTTAACCGTACCGTCCCGGGCGGTTTGCTTTCTCTCAACAGTGGGCAGCGCCATGGTGCAGCAGGCCTTGAGGGCGCTCCGAAAGGCCTTGGACAGGTTCGTCATATCATCAATGGCGGCCGCACCGCCATAGAGCCAGCTAAAAATCTGCCCGCCCCGATAGGGCTTTTCCCCCAGCGTACAGGCCAGATCGCAAAGCTCCTCCTGTGTCATGGAATACAGATCATACAGTTCAGCCATGGCTACTCCTTTTTCAGCTTGGCAATAAAAAATCCGTCGCCCCCCTGCCGGTCCGGGTAAAAGGTACCCATACCCGTCTTTAAAACCGCCGCTGCTGTGCCCGTGATGTGGGGGCTGGTGATCGGCTGCAGTGAAAAGCCGGGCTGCTTGGACAAAAAGGCGTGAATCAATTCCTCGTTTTCGCCGGGGTTAATGGTGCAGGTACTGTAGACCAGCTCACCGCCCGGCTTTAAAACCGCGGCGCAGCGGCGTAAAATGGCCGTCTGGGTTTGAATCAACTCGTCAAAAGCCGTCAGATGCTCCTTATATTTTATGTCCGGACGGCGGCGAATCACACCCAGCCCGGAGCAAGGCGCGTCTACCAGAATTTTGTCTGCGGCATCCGGCGGCTGCAGCTGCCGGGCATCAGCCGTTTGGGTGGTGATGATGGAAAGACCCAGCCGTTTGGCGGCATCCCTAACGGACAAAAGTCGCTTTTCATACAAATCCAGCGCCAGAATGGAACCTTTGTTTTCCATCAGCTCCGCTAAATGCGTGGTTTTTCCGCCCGGCGCGGCACAAACATCGAAAACCAGCTGACCCGGCTCCGGCGCTAAGGCCAGCGCCGCCAGCTGTGCACTTTGATCCTGAATGGTAAAAAGGCCCTCACGATAAGCCGCCAACTGCCGGACACCGCCGCCGTCAAAGATAATGGCCGCGTCTGTCATGCTGCCCTCACGAACATGAGCCCCCTCGGCACGCAGCCGGTCAAGCAGCGCCGACCGCGAGGTTTTCAGGGTGTTCACCCGAACGCTTAAGGGCGGCGTTTGGTTGTTTTCCTCCAGAATATGCAGGGCCTGTTCGTCACCGAACCGATGGCGCAGCCAATGCACCAATGCCGCCGGATGGGAATATCGCACGGCAAGAGCCTCGTCCCCATCGCCCTCCGGCAGCCGGAGCCCCTCGGCGGCCGCACGGCGCAAAACGGCGTTAATAAACCCCCGTGACCGTTGGGCATACTTCCCCGCCAGCCTGACTGATTCATTCACGGCGGCACTGGCGGGAATTTTATCCATGTAAAACAGCTGATACAGCCCCATTCTCAGAATACAAAGCACATAGGGCGCCAGCTTACGGAGCTTGACGGAGGACAGACGGCTTAGAGTATCATCCAGCGTGAGTCGGCGCTGGATGGTGCCGTAGACCAATTCCTTGGCAAGCGCAGCGTCCCGGCCGGTCAGTGCCGCCCGGTCGATGTGATTCTGAAAGCTGATATTTAGATAGGCCTGATGCTTTTCAATATCATATAAAATTTGCAGGGCAAGCTCTCTGGGCTGTATCATAAAAACCTCAAAAAATTGTTATATTTATTTTTATATTGTATCATAAAATTATTTAAAATTCAATATCGCCGTATAAAAATCTGCCGAAAAAGCAAAACAAAGAGGCTGTCGCCTTAATGCGACAGCCCCTGATACACTTGTTTAAAGAGTCTTTACAAAACTTCCCAGTCTAATAATCTATTACCGGTTAATGGCAATGCTGTCCGCGCTGATGATGTTCACCGCGTCCTCTGCCCCCAGCAGGGTGTTAAAGAAGGTAGCCGGAACATAGGTCAGTTCGCCGATCAGCGTGGGCGCCTGCTCCATGTTCGCAGCGGCTCTGGCCACGCTCAACTCCTTGCTGCCCAGGGCCACGGTAACAGACTGCTCGTCTTTGGAAAGGCTGACGCTTCTTTCTGCACCGTTCCAGGCAACGGCATAGCCCAGCTTTTCGCCTACGGCCCGCACCGGCACCATCAAAACGCCGTCGATTGCCTCAATGGCCGCATTTTCCAAAAGCTCACCGTTAACCGTGATACCGGCGGCAGAAGCCTCCGGCGTCTCACCGGGGAGCAGCATAATCATATCCGGATGAGCCTGACCGGGCAGGCTCAGGGTGACAACGTCAGCCCAGGCCAGAATCCGGCTGCCTGCCTGAATATCTGAAAGGGTTACAATATTTTTTGTCTTATAGGGAACCACCTGGGTGTCCGCTGTGCCGTAAAACAGATAGAGGCCGTCCTCCGTCAAAATCTCAACGCCCTTTTCCGTTTCCGTTACCGATTCAACAACACCGTACAGCGGCACATTCGCCGGATTCTCACCGGCCAGAACGATAACCTGTGCTGCGCTCTGAGGCGGGATGCTGAAGGTGGCCGCCATGGAATGATAGACGGTGACAGCTGTGCCTTCTTTGCAGTCTGCCAGAGAAGCCGGTGTGCCGTCTGCCTGCAGAATCACGGTTTGCTCGCTGATGTTAAACCGCTTTTGATCCTCTCGGGTCTCCCCTGTCACAATGTAATCCGCAGCCGTCTCCGAAATAACGCCCTGGGTCGATGTGTATGACGGCAGCCTGTCCGCTATTGTCACAGGTTCAGAAACAGGCATCACCTGCAGTTCCTCGGCCCATGCATAGCTGCCTCCGGCCGCCAGCATGCTCATTGTTAACGTGAATGTCAAAATTTTCGCTATGTTCTTTCTTTTCATACAGCAATCCTCCATGTTATGTATTTTTGTTACACTATATAGACGGCGTTTTTTTGATTTTGTTCCGCATATTTAGAAAAAATTTTTGCAATACTAAAGAAAAATATGACATTGGAGGATAAAATGAATCAAATTCGGACAGATTTAGCCATTGAAATACACGAAATGCTGACAGAGGCCGCCAAGGAATTGGCCGGCGTGACCGTGAAGCAGGAGGATAAGGCGGGCGCCCATATTTCCCGCGTGAAAATTGAAAGCCTGCGGGCACAAGCGCAAATGGGTAAGCCCATCGGCAGCTATATCACCATTGAGTTTCCCGATCTCAACATTGCCGAAGGGGCGGAGTATGAGGGGCTGTGCCACACGGTGGCCGGCGAGCTGGCCGCTCTTTTGCCGCTCCGGGAAAAAAGCAGTGTGCTGGTAGTGGGGCTGGGAAACTGGAACATCACCCCGGACGCTCTGGGGCCAAAGGTGGTGTCCCGTTTGATGGTCACCCGGCATCTCTTGCAATATATCCCCGACCAGATTGACGAGGGAATCCGTCCGGTCTGCGCCATTTCCCCCGGTGTGCTGGGCATAACCGGCATGGAAACCGGTGAGGTTGTGCGGGGCGTGACGGATAAAATCCGGCCGGACGCGGTGATTGTTATCGACGCGCTGGCCGCCCGAAGCATGGATAGAATCAGCACCACCATCCAGCTATGCGACACCGGCATCAGCCCCGGCGCCGGGGTGGGAAATCAGCGCAAGGCGCTGGACAAGAGCAGTCTGGGGGTGCCGGTCATCGCCGTGGGCGTCCCCACGGTCATCGACGCCGCCACCATCACCGCCGACACCCTGCAAATGGCCGCCGACACGGAAAAGGCCAAGGAAAACAGCAAGCTGTATGAAGCTCTGTCCGACCTGGATCGGGATCAGCAGTATGCCCTGCTGCAGGGGGCGCTGCCGGAAGCCTTAAACGGCTTTATTGTGACGCCGAAGGATGTCGATCTGCTCATTGACCGGGTGGCTAAGGTGGTGGCAAACGGCATTAACCTGGCGCTGCATAAGGACATTACCTTTGAGGATATTGAGGCTTATACCTCATAGCAGATACGGAGGCTGGCGCATTTAGCCGACAGCCCCATTGGAGGCTGAACGGATTTAGATGCAGAATGAACAAACTGAGTCCCGACGGCGTAGGCAAAGGGAACTTGAATCCCTATTGCCTG